>WTCE01000010.1 GCA_013138735.1 Crocinitomix sp.
GACTTTCTTTACTTTCGAGTTACTAGACTCTAATATCATGTTAGTCTTAATCCTCTGTTCTGTCCTGTTAATAATTATATACTCTTATACGAGACTATCTAATTAAGATCTAACTTAGGAATATCATTTCCAGCCCTTTT
This sequence comes from Crocinitomix sp., assembly GCA_013138735.1. Taxonomy (GTDB): domain Bacteria; phylum Bacteroidota; class Bacteroidia; order Flavobacteriales_D; family Crocinitomicaceae; genus Crocinitomix. The sequence continues at coordinate 141 of WTCE01000010.1, forward strand.
TGCCATCACTTTTCTCGCCCAGTTGCGTGTACAAAACCCTAGCGTGCCAGCGTGCGGAACGGATAACATTCGGGGCTTGGCCAGCACACTAACGGCGCCATTAAAAACGGCTATATTTACTCAGCCGAATTACATTTTTACACCTGTAATATACCAATGAGAACTCGAAGACATACCTTCGGTAAACCCTAAATCAAGATTAAATGTGGTATCAGTAATTTCATGCGCAGATGATTCTCCAGCGCCCATTTCTGCATAAGGAATGTTTTCGCAACCAGTATTGCAAGACAAATGGCCCACGTCATTTTTCACAGTTGCATAATAGCCAATTGTTGAATTAGTTTCCCATTGAATAAAGAGTTCCTTAATTTGCGTCCCCATGGAAACTTTTCCCGTTTTTTCCCAATTTGTTTCCATATCAAAAGTAGATACGTATGAAGAACTTACCGTGCTATCTGCGATATATTCCCAAGATGTTCGGTGCTGAGTTTTGGTAAATGCCCATTCTCCAAAGTATTTCTCAATCGTTGGGTCAATAGCGACCTCTTTTTTGCAAGATTGCGTCGTAAATGCTATTACAGTAAAAAATAAAAGGAAATAGATTGATTTTAGCACGCTGTTCATATTTATTATTACGCCAAATATGAGTTGAAGGCTGGGTTGGACTTAACTTTAATTCGTTAGAACACCAATTAGAATCATTCCTACAAAAAAAGCTAGGGCAATTAGAACGTAAACTAATACGTGGCTAGACTGGTTGGTCCCTAACACCTTTCCAGTTTCATTTCCGTTTCCAAATCCCAAATAGCCATTTGGGTGACTTTCCATTACTTCAGAAACAAAATCAATGCAAACCTTATCCGATAAATCTAATGGAATTAAGAGGCGGTTTTTTGTTGCGTCTACTAAATCTAAATAGACGGGAACCTTGCCTGTTGATTGTGGAATGAGGGTAGCAAAATTATTTACTGCTGTTGAGCGATTTAGATTTGGCGTATGCGTACCTCCAAAAAGTTTTTCCTTAATAAGTGTAAATGTATTCAGTTGTTGATCAAGTTGAGAGGCGGCGAAATAACTGATGCAAAAGCGGTAATTGGCCAGATCTATAGATTTGTCAGCATAGCTTAGTCGGGTGGCGTCTAAATTGATACTTTGTGCCTGTTGATTTACCGAATATTGATAGTGCATAAGGATAGGTTATTATTGTAGAATAGTCAAAATAAGAAATTTACTGGGAATAGTTGGTCCTGGATATTGGTGAATTGCATAGAAATAAATTCTTGGCACACTTTTTATGCTAATACTATTAGTATTTAACTAATTCAGATTAATGTCACAATATATTTTCAATGCCTACGAACTTTTAGAGGTAAACACCAAAGCAACAATACCAGAAATTAAGAAGGGCTATAAAAGAAAGGCGCTTGAATTTCATCCAGATAAACATTTTAATTCCGCACCTGCCAATAAACTCTTTCAGTTAATATCGTCTGCTAAGGATATATTATTGGATCCTTCTTCACGCCTGCAACACGATTATGCGATTGGTATAAAGCAAAAACCAATAATTACACCTGAACCAGAAGTTATTTACATTAATGAAACACGTGATGAAACAGACTGGGGTTCAATTATTGGTGCTGGGTTAGTTGGTTTGGCAATTGGCGTTGCCGTGAAACGACGCAAAAAATCAAAGAAGCGGAAGAAATAATCAATGCTTTAGTTGATTTAAGAACCACAGAGTGGTTTCGTAATTTTCTAAAATACTTTTTGAAGCGAGTAATGGAATGTCTGAATGCCCAATTCTGCATGCATCAACCACGTGACTTTCGATAATACGCATCACTAAACCCGCGTCAGCATAGGTGTCAATTCCTTGCAAAAATGTGGTATATGCCGTTAAATTGAAATCAAGTAAACGCCCACTAAAAATGGAAGTGCCATCCAATTCAAAAATCGAAAAAATCGAATCTTTATAAGTTATATAATGACCATTTACTACTGGAGAAATACGTTCGTTATTGGCTTCAATATACCATGTACCGGTTGTGTCAATAATTCCGTATTGATCATCTAAACGGACTTTTGCATAGCCATTTCGAAATTCGTGCGCATCCTGGAAAATAGGAGCAACTTTAATTTCTTCACCAGATTTATATCCTAATAAGCCTGTCGTATCTTTAAATACTTCAAGTGTACTGGATTGACCAAATCCAAAAAAGGTGAAAAAATTGAAAAGTGTTAAAAATTGCCAACGCATCTGTTAAAATTTAGTTGATATTCTTTATTGAATATGATTCAAAGGGCAATTTTTATACCAAATCGGCATTTTAGCATTGAATTTTTCAAAATAGGATGGAAAAAGTACTCATTCATTAAATAAATGGAATCTAGAATAGCTCAAAAACTGATTGAAATTGGCGATATGTTGCAGTTTTCACCTATTTTTTCGAAGTTTCACGTATAAATACGTAAATAAAGCTCATTTCTGTCTGTTGCTAAATCAAATCAGTCTGTTGCTAAAATTTCACCCATTTTGATTCCAACAAAATCCTATCATTGAGCCATCAACCCGTTTTTGTATGAAATATTCATACGAAACAAAACAAGATTTATCATTTGAAATATGGCTGATTACGAATCAGTTATCTATGACTTCTTGCCAAAACTATTCTAGAATAAAACTAAGTATTAATGATTGCTAAAGCTTTAAAACAAATTGTCGAAGGATTGGATGACCATTTCAAAGTCATTTATCCAGGCACACCAAGTCAGGTGAGTTTGAAAAGCGCCAATAAGACGATCGGTTCTGCTAGTTCTATTGATGTGACATTGATTAATGTTGAGGAGGATAAAGTATATAAAAATCATTTAAACCCATTTCCAAATCCATTGGTTAGTAATACAGCAAATAAAAATCCAATGGGCGGTATTTCTGCAATGCGAATTAATCTCTATGTATTGTTTGCATTTCATTCTGATGGTGACTCTCCTTCCTATGAGAATACATTGACACGTTTAACGCATGTCTTACAATATTTTCAAGCAAAGCAGTACCAAAGAATTGTCATTCCAGCAACGGTTTTCGATCCTGTGCTACGCGAATTTAATTTGGAGATTAATTACCACAATATCAGTCTAGAGGATTCGAATAATATGTGGTCAAATTTAGGAGGAGAACAGAAACCATACGCCATGTATCAAATTAAAATGTTGGAATTACAACCTGCATTTATTCCAGATTCGGTAGCGGTAATTCAAGATGCTCGAATTTCAAATCCAGATTTAAATGCAGATGGTGAAACCATATTTGATGGTATTCACCCAAAAAACGACAAGCATACAATAAAAGTTAAAACGAATTAAAAATTATACTAAAAACAAATAAAATTATGGCACTTTATGATCATCCAAATACCCCAGGAGTAAAATTAGTAGAGAAATCTCTTCTGCCTCCTTCAATTGTTCAAGTATCAACGGCAATACCTGTTTTTTTGGGTTATACCCAGGATAATTATCCAGCAGCAGCTGCAGATGCCAAAGCAGTTCGCATCAGTTCATTAAAAGATTATGAAGACACTTTTGGTAAAGGACATTCGTATACTTTTTCATATACACAAACGGGTTCTGATTTTACAGTAACTAAACCAGACATGGACTTTTTCTTATATGAGTCCATTCGTTTATACTTTATGAATGGTGGAGGTGCTTGCTATATTATTTCATTAGGTGATACATCTACAAATCCGTCGAGTACTGATTTTCAATCGGGACTTGATTTAATAGACAAATTGGACGAGCCTACTTTAATCAGTTTTCCAGAGGCCGTTTATTTAGACCATGTACAATATGGAGTCGTGGCAAGTAAAGCAATGGATATCTGCGGTCAATTGAAGGATAAATTTACCTTGGTAGATTCACCAAACGACCTTGATTTAAAAGATTTTGATACAAATAGTTCTGTTGGTTTAAGCGAGTTCAGAGGAACGCTTTCAGGAAGTGCTTCTTACGGCGCAGTCTATTATCCTCCATTAGAAACTACAGTTAAAGTAGCGGTTGATGAAACAGGTTTTCCAGGTTTACAAACAGCCGACTATAGAACTTTAATGACTGAAATTGATAAAGTAGCGGGCATTACTATTCCACCTTCTGCCCTATTAGCGGGAGTTTATGCAAGAGTTGATCGCGAAAAAGGCGTTTGGAAAGCTCCAGCAAATATGGCACTACAAGGTGTTATAAAACCGGAGAAACAAATTTCAGATGCCGACCAAAATCATTTAAATGTTGACGCTGATTCGGGTAAATCTGTTAATGCATTACGCGAATTTTCAGGCAAAGGAACAGTTGTTTGGGGTGCTAGAACATTAGACGGTAACAGCAATGAATGGCGTTATATTAATGTGCGGCGCTTGTTTATAACCGTTGAGGAATCAGTTAAAAAAGCAACGTCTCAATTTGTATTTGAAAATAATGACGCCAAAACATGGGTCAAGGTAAATTCAATGATCACTTCATATCTCAATGGGCTTTGGAAAGATGGCGGCTTATTAGGAGCCGCACCAGATGAAGCCTATTTTGTTGAAGTCGGTTTAGGTACAACCATGACGCAAGATGATATTCTAAACGGAAAAATGATTGTCAGAATTGGATTGGCTGCCGTGCGCCCAGCTGAGTTCATCATTCTTGAATTTTCGCATTTCATTAATCAATAAGAATTATTAAAAAAACGAACTATGATAGTCCAAACACCAGGAGTCTATATTCGAGAGCGCAATTCATTGCCTTCCTCTGTCGCAGGAGTTTCAACTGCAGTTCCGGCTTTTATCGGAATTACAGCAAAACAAGCTGCTGTAAATGCACCAAAACGTATTACAAGTATGTTTGATTATATCAACAATTTTGGGGGAAAACATATCTCAAGTTTTGATGTAGACAACAGCACATTTGAGGTAATAGCGGATCAACGCTTTTTTCTGTACGACACGCTAGACCTTTATTTTAGAAATGGCGGTGGCCCTTGTTATATTGTTAGTGCAGGCATATATGCATCTACAGATAATACCAATATCACTGGTTTCTTAGATGCAGCAATTGTGAATCTAGACGATTTGGATGGGGTAACCTTGGCTTTAATGCCAGACGCGCATTATCAATATAAAGATATCTCAACTGGCGCCCAATTGGGGATTAATGGTGCTGCGGGTTACAGCCCTCTTGCCTCAGCATTAATTCAAAAATGTGCTGAACTGAAAGACAAGTTTGCAATTTTGGATTATTATCAACCCACAAGTTCGCAAAACGATATGCGAAATTGGGTTAATCCAATACATGCTGATTTGAAGTATGGCTCCTTGTATTATCCTTGGTTAAAAACAACCCAGCAACAACATATTTCTACTGACCAACTGATGCTAAGCGCGGCAACTGGTTCAATTCAAGAACTGGCTTTAAATACCGTTAAAGCAGATTTGTTAGCGTTGGATGTGAGCTATGGGAAACTGCATAACATTGACAGTTTAAAGGCGGATTATGCGCTAAAGGCAACTGATGTTAGTAATAAAACAAAATTTACAGAAGTATTTTCCTATTTGTATAAACTAATTAAAGGGCTTGATAGCGGTACCGTATTGAATGATACTGTAGTAGATCAGTACAGAAATTCACTAAGAACAAATGCAAGCTTTACAGGTGAATTTGAAAAATTGTGCTGGATGGTTGAAACGATTGGAATCGGAACGGGTTCAAATAGGTTAAATGCAACTATAAATGCTCAAAAGCCTTCTGACAATTGGATCGATCTAGCATATACACCCTATTTAACTTATGCAGATTTAGCTGCTCAAAAGGCAAATTTGGCTCCACTTACAACGCCAACCACAAATTCTAGTGTTATTGGAGATCTTAATAGCGCCCAGTATGTCGATTTAAATGTCATTTTTTCCGCAATTGCTGGTTTATTTGAAACGGCTTATGCGCGTAAGCAAATGATTGAGGCGCAACTATTTGCTGAAGATCCAACCTATAAGCAAGCAAAAAATGCGGTTGAAAATTTCCTCAAACAAATGCCAGCACAAGGCGCCGTTACTGGAATTTATTGCAAAAACGATCGTGAACGTGGCGTATGGAAATCGCCTGCAAATATTGCGGTTCAATCCGTTGAAAAGCCATTAGTTGAGGTTTCAAATGCCGAACAGGATGGATTAAATGTTGATGCCCAAACGGGTAAATCAATCAACGTAATTCGAACTTTTGCAGGTAAAGGAGCCTTGGTTTGGGGAGCACGTACCTTAGATGGCCAGAGCAACGAATGGCGATATATTGCTGTTCGGAGGTTTTTCAACTACGCTGAAGAATCCATTAAAATTGCCATGAATGATTTTGTTTTTGAGCCGAATAATGCGCGGACATGGGTAAAAATCAAGGCAATGATTACAAGCTTTTTAGTAGAACAATGGAAGGCTGGTGCTTTACTCGGTGCAAGTTATGATGAAGCATTTTATGTTCGTGTTGGGGAAGATACCACTTCCGAACAGGAAATATTAAACGGAATAATAAACGTGCAAATTGGTTTAGCCGTGGCGAGACCTGCCGAATTCATAATTCTTGAATTTAGTCATTACACAAAATCATAAAAACAAATACTAATAACAATTTTTAAAACTTAATAAAATGAGCAATTACGTAATCGCAACACACCGTTTCACAGTTGACTGGGGAGGTGCCAAAATTGGATTTCAAGAAGTGTCAGGAATGTCACATAAAACAGAGGTTATTTCTTATGAGCACGGCGCTATGATTGATGGCACTGCACCAATGAAAAGTCCAGGTAAAACCAAGTATGGTGAATCAATTAGTTTAAGCAGAGGTTACTTTACAAGTGATACCGAAATGCAAGATTGGTTGCAAGCTATCCGCACAGATGAAACTGCCAGAAGAACTGTTATCGTAACACTTTTGGACGAGCAGCAACAACCTGTTGTGACTTGGACAATTTACAAAGCTTGGCCTTCAGACATTGATGGAATTAGCATGAACTCTGGAACAAGTGCTGCGGCAATTGAAAAAATCACATTGCAACACGAAGGATACGATTTCCAAATACTATAAATAGATGTTGCAGCCTTTTCCATATCACAATTACCGTTTCGGAGTGTTCTTTCTTTTTCCAAAGTACAACTTCAATGGCAATTTTCAATCCGTTTCCGGATTGTCTTTTAGTGCCGCTGGAACTGATCGGGCAGAAGGAGGAATAGCAGCATTTAAACACAAACTAACCGATCAAGGTACATTTGGGAAATTGAGTTTAAAGAGAGGTTTCACAACAGACAGTGGTCTGTATGAATGGTGCGAAGAAACGCACAATACCATGAAAGCTCAACCCTGTAATATTCTTGTTTCACTATTGGATAAGCGAGGAATGCCAGTTAGAAACTGGTTAATATTTCATGCTATTCCAAGAGGTTGGACTGCAGGGTCTTTAGAATCATCTCAAAGTCAAATCCTCGTTGAGTCTATCGATTTGTCTTACCAAAACTTTATTCTAATCTAATGGCGATAGAAATTAAAGAATTAAACGTCACGCTGAATATATCAGGTGGGCAGAATAGTGGTAGTGATGGTTGTGGTGACTGTGGCGACGGAACGGTTGATCAAAATCAAGTGACAGAGGATGCTGTAAAAGAAGTGTTGAGAATTTTAAAAGAGCAAAAAGAAAGATAGTTTAAATGAAAGATTTTCCTAAAATAGGAAGTGTAGTTGGTTTACCAAATCACATGCAAATTAATCGACTTGATGATAAAGGGGTTGATATTGAGGACACCTACACTGTGTTAGTGAACCCTACTTCCTACTCAGTTGTTCACAATGCTTGCCTTCAGTCTAATCAAGGCATCCAATCTACTGGAAATACTTTTACGTTGAATAAAGTGAAGCCAGAATCAATGAAACTTGATCTCTTGTTTGATGCAACTGGTTCAATAGGAAGCACACCCATTTTAAAAGATCAAACGGTACTGGATCAAGTCAATCATTTTTTAGATGTTGCTTTTATTTTACATGCATCTGGAGAAACAAAACCGAAAGGTTTACAGTTGATTTGGGGTAAAATGGAGTTTTATGGCGTATTAGATACCATTGCCATTGATTACACACATTTCGACCATACCGGTTTTCCTATTCGAGCTAAAGGTTCGTGCACATTTACAGGTGGACGAATTAAGTTTGATTACACAAAAAAGAAGCGCGTTAAACCAAACGGTGAGGCGCGTAAAGTTGTTGATTTTGGAAAACAACGTCATGCAATTAACGCTGTTCTTAAATATGGCTCTTATGTGCCAATTATCTTACAACAAGCTAAAGAAGTACTGCCTAAATCGTTACGATTAGCAGAAGAATTAAAAAAACTCATTATTAAATAAATGGCTGACGGAACAAATATCGTTGAATTGAAATATGAAATTTATCTAGAAGGGGAACTTTTGGATAATGAAGCATTTCAATTGATTGGCTTGTCTGTTACGGATCGTTTAAACCGTGTTCCACGTGCGCGTTTGGAAATTAACTATTACAGTGTTACTGAAAAGAAAGAGGACCAAGTTGTCCTTCAATCATCAGATAAACTCACCGAAGCTCCTAAAAAAAAGAGTGCCGCATTTTTACCGGGAGCCGAAATTCAAATAAAGTTGGGGTATGACACACAATCAACTGAAGTATTTAGCGGTTTCATTACCAAACAAAATTTAGAGGCCAACGGAAGAAGTTCGTACGTTATTACGGTGGAGTGTAAACATAAAGTCAACACAATGACTTTGGGGAAAAGAACCCGCTTTTTACATGAAGGCTTGTCTGGAACAGCATCAGAAAAGGAGTATGGGGTGGATCAAGTTGCAGACATGGACGCACTTGAAAAATTAGTCGATTTCTATGATCTAAAGTTGGACGGACCAATCACCCTAAAAAATGAATTTGAGCATGAAAATTTAGTGCAATACAATTGTAGCGATTGGGATTTTTTAATCATTAGAGCAGAACAATTAGGATTGGTTTGCCGGGTTGAAAAAGATCAAATTAAGATGATTGATCCTGTGATTGGAGAAACCATTAAGGATTCAGTAGTACTTGGTGAAACGTTAATTTCTTATGAGGCTGAACATGATGCAACTAAGATATCGCAAGCTTTTGGAGTGACAAAAGGTGAATTTGATGATGCAAAAGCGGTAGGCGAATTCGAGTCGAACAGTGCTTCGGAAGAAGCTGAAGCGAATGTACAATCCGATTCAGTTCTTAACCACGCAGGAGACTTGGAAGTAAGCGAAATGAAAGCTTGGATTGCGAATAAAGCTAAAAGGCAAGCTTTGTCAAAAGTTTTAGGCACCGCCCGAATCACTGGTACGGTTGATTATGAAATTGGAGACACGGTTTCCATTGAAGGTTTTGATTCGATTTGGTCAGAACAGTCCTTTGTTTCAGGAATTAAGCATACAGTTAAAAATGGTGTTTGGCATTCTTATTTACAATGCGGAATGTCCTCCTGTTCTCATGCAGATGAGTTTAATCTACAGGCGAATGACAATACACAATTATTCCCAGGTGTAAATGGATTACTCTTTGGAAAAGTTGATGGATATAGAGTGGGACGTGATGATACAGAATTGGTGGAAGTTGTTATTCCAAGCGCAGCTGAATTTAATAACAACGAACCTGAGGCGGCCAAAAAAATTGTTGCACGCATTGCATCACCTTTTGCGAATGAATCACGAGGATTTGTCTTTCGCCCAATGGTGGGAGATGAAGTTGTGGTAGGTTTTATAAATAATGATCCACGGTTTCCAATTGTTTTAGGGTCACTCTATAATAAGACCAATCAACCTGGTTTTAGTTTAGATGATAATGAGCAAAAAGAAATGGGTATTAAAGTGGGTGATTGGAAAATTAGCATTCATGAAGAAGATGAAATTTTGACAATCTCCTCACCGGACGATCAAAAAATTGTATTGACCAATAAGGGAGACATCACATTGGCTTATAACGATAGCAATATGATTAAAATATCTGAGGATTTAATAGAAATTAAAGCGAAGGATATTAAGATTTCTGCGAAAACAGATTTAGTTATTGAGGGAACCGAGATTGGAATCGCCGCAAACTCGAAACTGGTTATGGAGGGTGGCGAATATGAATTAAAAGGTAAGGCAACTGGGAAATTGAAAGCACCAATAATAAACGTGAATTAAACAATTGATAAACATGGGAAAATTTATAACACGTGTAACAGATTTATATACAAACCCGCTCATGCAAGGAGGTTCTGCTCCAATTGCATGTGCAGGATCTACTTCATTGATTGTAGGCAATTTTCCTGTTGTGCAAATGACAGATGCAATTACGCCAATTCCAGATGTGGCTTTGCCAGGTGCAACTACTGTGATGCACAATAGTATTCCTTTAAATGGATTTGGTGATTCAACAGGGATGGGTGGAAGTTTACTTGGGGGAGATCCAACAGTTTTAATAGGATAAGATGAGCGATCAAGATGAAATATTAGGCAGAGGGTGGAAATTTCCACCAACTTTTCACAAACATTCAGATGCTGTTGAAATGATTGCGGGTGAATTGGATATTGATGAGAGTATCTATCTCATTTTACACACAAAAATAAGTGAACGAATTATGCGACCCGACTTTGGTTCAAATATTCATGAATTGGTTTTTGAACCTTTAAACGCCAATTTGGAAACTTATATGATTTCCTCTTTAAAGTCGGCATTGGCAGAGGGTGAGCCACGGATCATTGTCCGTTCTTTAGAATTAAATCAGCCACAAGCTGGAATTGGACATGTGGATGTTTCTATCGAATATTCAATTATTGAAACACATACAACTAGAAATTTAGTTGTTCCTTTTTATACACCAGAAAATACAAACTTAAGCTAAGCCTTATATCATGAACACGCAAATTCCAGAAATATTGAATCCGTTAAAGCATGCCGGAACAAGTCGATTCGAGCGTCTTGCGGATGAAATGGCCTTTGATTTTGTTCAAATTGAGGAGCGTCATGAGGCTGATTTTATTCGCCACGCACAAGATTTAATGAAATCTGTGCAATATTACGACAGCTATAATCAACCAAATGGGGATTGGAGTAGTTTTTTCTCAGAAACTGTTGATCAAAGTCAACCGCACAAAGCTTTATTTATAGCTTTTGTCCGTTTGCTTGAGGCACTTAATGAACATTTAAATGGGCTTTCTAAAAGGCATTTAGATTATTATTATAAGCAGGTTTTAGAATTTACTAAACGCGAAGTTTCACCAAAACACGCCCATTTATTTTTCAAGTCGGCAAATGGATTAAAGTCACGCTTAATTGAAAAATCTGAGCGATTTGTTGCAGGGGAAGGAAAAAATAAAACTACGATTCTATTTGAATTGGTTGATCAAATTGTTGTCAATCAAGCAAAGATTGAAAAGTGCTTTCAACTCTTTCGTCATTCAGAGGATGATGGGTTCCGCATCTTTTCTAAAGACACATCAGATCAAATTGAAGACACAGAAGAGGGTGCTGGTTTTAAAACCTTTGGAGAACATCAGTTTGAGTATCTTAAAGATACACAAGGAAATTATAATCCGGAATTTTTACCAGCGGACAAGCAAACCATGGACAATGCCAAAGTTGGTTTTGGATTTGCGTCACCTTTGTTGCGATTACCGGAGGGAGAAAGAACAATAACGGCGATATTTCAATTAGTAAACACGGGAAATATTGACTTTTCAAAGACTGATTTTGAGGTTTTGTTAACGGGAGAAGAGGGCTGGCATGCACCATCTTCATTTAATTTATTTTATGATCTTTCTTTACAAATCTTAACCTTAACCATTCTTATAAAAGATACGGACGAAGCTGTGCTAGATTTTGACGCACTAATCCATGAAGCTAATTTTAAGACCAATTATCCGGTTGTGCAATTGCAGTTGGTGCATAAGGATGAATTTGCTTATGCCAAATTAAAAGCGGTTCAAGTTAAAGAGATTGAGTTGTCCGTGAATGTGACAAATTTTCGTTCATTAATTGTGCAGAATGATTTAGCACCTTTAGATGCTTCAAAACCGTTTAAACCCTTTGGTCCAATTCCTTCTATCGGGAACAATTTTTATATTGGACATCCAGAAATTTTTAGTCATAAATTAAAGACGACAAAAATTTATTTGAACTGGAAAGATATTCCCAATGCCGACTTAAGTGAGCATTACGAACATTATGAAGCCAATTCAAACGGCACGGGTGCTGCTTATAATTCCAATACTGGGCAAATAAATAATTCGGTATTTAAAATGAATGCCGCCATTTTACAGGACAAAGTTTGGACAGAAGTAACGGAAAATCAAGCGAGCGAAATTCAATTATTTGATTCAGCTAATGCAAAAGCCACACGCATGATTGAATTTTCTGATCTCGGCACGTATAGAAAAGTGGCTGATGTGACAATGGATGCATGGAATTATGCTGTGCATTATGGTTTTATCAGATTTACGTTAAACACACCAGATTGGGATAACTTTCAAGCTTTTGGAAATCGTAACCATCCTCGAGAAGTATTGCGCAACACGCAGAAAGTTGATAAGGAGACAGTGAATACGCCTTACTCACCAACAATTGGAGAATTGCGTTTGGATTACGAAACAGAACCGGTTAATATTTCAACAAATCAAGAAGATGCTTTTTTTCATATTGCGCCTTTTGGCGAAACTGAAGTAAATTTGATTGACAATAATCCAGATCCTAATTTATTGCCGCAGTTTAATAACGAAGGAGAACTGTTTATTGGTTTATCGCAAGTTGAGGTGCCGCAAAGTGTGAGCCTTTTTATTAATATGATCGAAGGTTCTGCTGACGCGAATCAAAGTCAAATTGATACGGGCATTCAATGGCATTATCTTTCTGGTGATGAATGGAAAGTCATGAATCGCTTAAGAATTAGTAAAGACACCACTTTTGGTTTGCAAAACAGTGGTATAATTCGTTTCGATTTCCCAACAGATTTTGATAATGTTCATCATATTATGCCCACCAATTATTTTTGGGTAAAGGCTTCCATTTCAACCAAATCTGCCGGTATTGAAAAAATACAAAGCATTCATGCGCAAGGCGCGGAAATCATTGAAGTGAATCCGGAGATAAATGATCATGTTATTGAACCGAGTACTATAAAAAAATTGGAAAATGGTGGACGAGGAATTAGTAAAATTAATCAACCTTATGCCTCATTTGGCGGTCGTTCAGTAGAGAACGAAACCGACTTTTATACGCGAATTACAGAACGTCTTCGGCATAAAGATCGTGGGGTTATGATTTACGATTATGAGCGATTGGTCTTGGACGCTTTTCCCGATTTATATAAAGTAAAATGCTTAAACCACACCAATTATAAAACTGAAATGGTGGCAGGGCATGTGATGATTGCAGTAATTCCTAATTTAATTAATCAAGGAAATACGTCGCCTTTTCAACCTAAATTAAGCATGAAAAAACGGCGCGAAATTTATGACTATTTACGCAACCGTATTTCACCTTTTATTTATTTAAGAATTGAAAATCCAATATATGAACCCATTCAATTGTCCTTTAATGTTGGTTTTCACGAAGGGTATGATGAAGGATTTTATGGCATGAAATTGCACGAGCAACTTCAAGCGTTTCTTTCACCATGGGCTTTTGATTCTGAAGATAAGGCAAGCGCTGAATTAGTGTTTGGCGGTGAATTGCACAAATCGGTTGTTCTAAAATTCATTGAAGATATAGAATACGTTGATTTTGTGAATGACTTTAATATGTATCACCAATACCAAGATCCGCGTGTAAGAGCGCATTTCCAAAAAGAAATTAATGGTTTCGACAGAGATGGTGTTCATGTACACAATTCTTATTTGCATAAAACAGGAACAGGAGAGACAACCATAAAGTTTGCTTTTCGGGTGGCTGATGTGGATGCATCAAATTGTTTATTTGAAATAAAAGCGCGCTTTTTAAAAGGTGTTGAGGCTTTAAACGATAAAGAGATTTACGAAAAGTTCGTAAATCAAATGACAACCATTTTACAGAATAGAATAAATAAAGGCCAAGTATTAACTAAAAATCTAGTTCAATTAATAGCAAAAGGCGTTTACTATGTCGACAAAATCATTTCAATCAGTTTTTATAAAGACTTACCAAATGAATATGTACAGGAAGATGTAGATGTTGCCGTAGCAAAAACCTCGCGCAGCATTATGGTTACAAACGAACAACATAGAATTGGCGTATATCGCGCCGGAGATTACAAATGCGAAGGAAATGTCATGATCGGAATTGGATTCATGATTGTAGAAGCAGATTTTATTATCCCAGCAGTAAAACAAGAAAATTATGAGTACGAAGCAAGATAGAATACCATTAAAAACCTATTTCGAAACAGGAGATAGGCCAACGGAATTGCAGTTTATTGAATTGATTGATTCAATTCTCGTTCAAACAGAAGATGACATTCATGGAAAGAAAGATGATAATGGTGTTCCCAATATTGGGATTGGAACTCCTGACCCTAAACGTAAATTGCATGTAGCAGGTAAAACCTTCATATCAGATTCAAGTACAACTCAACCAAGAGCTGGGCATGGAAATGCCTTAGAGGTGAATGCGGTAGGTACAAATGGAATAGCAATAGTGACGAATAAAAATGATGTATTAAACTTCATTGATGATGGTGACCCAATGAATGAGGTGCCTTTTACAATCACAGATAATTCGGGCAGAGGATTCCGTTTTTATGAGAATGTTAAGGACGGAACAAATAATGGAGAAAAGATGAGTATTATTCCAAATGGTAACGTTGGAATAAATATGGGTTGGCAACAGAAACCTGTGTCTAAACTTGAAGTACGTGGTGATTCTGAAGATGAGGGAAAAGAAGGAATTTTGAAGGTAGAGGGTCCAAATAGCAATGCAGACGCGAACCTGAGATTTGGCGTGGTCAATGGCAGCCATTCTTGGATTCAAGCACATGGTTCTAAACCATTGCATATTAATGGAGTTGGAAATCATACGATTATCAATAAGAGTGGTGGTAATGTTGGTATTGGCACGACAAGTACAACTGAAAAACTAACGGTAGATGGAAATATTTCACTTACAGGTCACATTTATGGAGACAAATCGAATAAACCGGCAGCTCATGATACATTAAACATTAGTAACGGCGCAACTATCCAGTTGTTTGGTGAAGGCCACGATAATGCGCCCGGAAGGGTAGTTATTGGCGCTCGAAAAGACCCCAATAATGATAAATCAGGAGCCATTCTTTTTTCTAAAGTCAAAACTACTGGAGGCTGGGAAAATAATATGATCATTGATCATGCTGGAAATATTGGTGTAGGAACAACTAATCCAACAAATCGACTACATGTTCAAAGTCTTACCACCGATACAGATCATACTGGATTAACATTAAGTGGGCAAACTGGTGTAAGTCCAGGTGATATTTTGTCAACTGACGGTAGCGGAAAAGCTAAATGGGTGCCAGCAACAACTGTAACAAACGGATTGTGGAAAAAGGTTGGAACCACGGGACATATAGAAAGCGGAAATGGAGGTAATGTTGGAATTGGAACGAATGACCCAAAATCAAAATTGCATGTTAATGGAGATATCATAGGCAATAATTTATCTGGTAATACTTCACTTTTTCTTCATGCTACATCCTCAGTAAATAATGAGGGCGCATCAATCGGTCTATACCAAATGGCAAGTGGTAATTCTGGAGGGATAGATTTTAACGCGCAAGGTACATTAAACAATCAACAGTTTAGATTTATAAATCGCGGGCCATCAAGCAATCCTTCAAAGATTTCAATGGTTATAAATGGGGACGGTAAAGTTGGTATAGGTTTAGAAAGCCCTAAGGCAAAATTTGATATTAACGGTGCTTATGATCAGGAGGGTTCTCAGGGTCTTTTAAAGCTTGGAGGAAATAAAGTAGATGATGCCGCAACACTTCGTTTTGGTGTTAATGATAGTCCAACTAAATATACTTGGATTCAATCCCATGGCGGAGTTCCTTTAAAATTAAATCCGCATTCGGCAGGAAACCATACAAGTATCAATGAGGGCGGTGGCAATGTTACAATAGGTAGTAGCTCAAGGAATGCTAATCTGCATGTCAACGGTAATGTGAACTTTAGCGGTAATGTTAAAATAAATAATGAATTTCCTTTTTTCTTGAAGCGTTTCACGCCTTACATGAAAGATATGTCGGTGGGTAGTACTAATAATAAAGGAAATGCCTTAAATACAGGTGTTTCAACTACGAACTATGGTGCCGCTCTAATAACAGGATTTTGTGCTTATGATGGTTACACAAAAAATTACTTGGATAAAAATCAATACGTTTCTGTCTTTCAGTATGGTGGCACCTGGCGGGTTGCTGCGGATGTTAAATCCGAGGCCCCAACCAATGCTTTTAAACATGAAAAATGGTATGTTGACGTAATGTTTATTCGCGCGGGAATAGTGGAACTCGACTCGAATTCAAATTGGTCACTTCCACTTAATTTATTATAACTAAACAAATGAAACTAGAACTAACAACAGAACAAATCAATCAAATCTTGAACGCATTGGCCGAGCAGCCCTACATTCAAGTACACGAATTAATTGCATCAATCCAAGAACAAGGAAGTGCACAATTACAAGAACAGCCAAACGGGCATCAAACGCCTCAACCCTTAGGCCAAATAGTGCAAGAAAGCCTTGCAGAAGCAGCCCTGGAGTCCACGACAAATGGTAACGGATAACGAGCAAAGAAAACCAAGACGGTAGCCCCCGTCAGTTCGAGTGGTTTTACCTTTTATAAAATAAAAGGTAAAAATGTATCGAGAACAAGGGGCGTATAAAACATTACCCAATGAGCGAAGAAGTACAAGAACCAAAATATCATCAAACAATTGATTTTGATACCCTAATGCGCACTGCTCGTGAGCACATCACGAATTTAGCAGGGCAAATTTGGTCAGACCATAATGCGTCTGATCCTGGTATTACACAACTGGAGGTTTTGGCATTTTGTATTGCGGATTTAAGTTACCGCACCTCATTCGGCGTTGATGATATTTTGGCAGGTTATAAAGGCGGTCAAATGACTGCTTTTGATTTGCCTTTGGCCAATGTAATTCTGCCCAATAATCCGGTAACAATTAAGGATTTAAGAAAGGTCTTAATTGACATGGAACATCCAAGTAAACCAAACACGCTTTTATTGCGGAATGCCTTTCCTGTAATTGCCGAACAAACCGAAATTCCATTTTATGCGGTTTCTCCTGAAGGTAAAGAGGCGTTTTTGTCTTTTACCGATTTGGAGTTATTTGAAGCTTTGAATGAAGCAGCCGCGGCGGTAAATGAAACATCAAGAGATGCCGTATTAGATGATGTTGCAAAAGCCGCCGAATCTCCTTTACAAGCATCAGGTGGTTCAACTTCTACTGCTACCACTAGCGCAGCTGCTAGTAGCAATAACTCAACTGCCGCCAATGATCAGTCGTATTATAATGCAATTGGTTTGAATGGGCGCAAGGCTGAAAAATTTGACCATGTTGATCGCATCCAATTAAACGGATTGTATAGTTTACAATTAGAGTTTGAAGATGGGCAACGCAAAGAGGTGGATGGCAGTGACATTCGCAGAGATGTATGGAACCTCAATCAAAATTACTTTACACAGGAAGTAATCACCACTAAGGGTTCTTATGAATTGAGTGTGCTTTTACCGTATTGGGATGATATTAGATGGTCTTTAAAGGATCTTGATTTAAATGCAAGTTCAACCACCTTAACCTATCATGGACGTGAGATTAGTCCGACCGTTTTTGAGGATTATTTTATCGCGGTAGATAAATTAAATTATGATGATTATTTCTATAATTTTTACGCCGAGTTAGCCTTAAACGATCATATTATTCCTGCCTTTATTAAGGTGAAAACTAGACAGAAAAATAGCATAACGCTCAATGGTAAATCTTACCAATTTGATGTTGATTTTTTAGATTGGAATGAACTTTCAAACGGGGTTAAACGAATCTATTCGAATGCTTTGCCTATTCAGGCTAATGCTATTGATGCGGTTAAAATTGTTCAATTTGTTGGCATTGGTAATCAAGAAAACATATTCGACATTCGTTCGGCATTTACGTTTGATAAAAACGGAAATGATAAAACGGTTCATTTACTCACGCGAATTGTTTTTACAGAGGGAACCTTATTTTCTGTAAATGATCATGGAGCAGTAGAAAATGCATTGGAAAATAAGTTTGCCGAATTATATGAAGAGCAAATCGCAATAGAAGCCGCCATATTTCAAAAGATACGCGATAAAACGGCATCCATTTATAGTGATTATCAAACAAAATTGACGACCGTTTTTACACACCTGTATGGCGGAACCAATAATGTTTGGTCTCATTTGGGTCAATTTCGAAATTTATGTGAAGATTATTCAAAGTTTACCGCGTCTCGCGTTCAAGAAATTGCCTTGTTTGGTAAGTTGAGCGTTTTGCCCGACTACAACGTTAGCAAACTATTGGCTGAAATTTATTTTAGAATAGATCAGTTTTTGAATCCATTAATCAAGTTTAAAACGCTTGATCAAATGACAGATAAAGGATATAAATTTGAAGAACTATTTAACGGACCATTGCTGAAAAATGGATTTGTTGAGGATGGAGATTTGGAGAATTTGAAAAGACGAAGTGTAGTTTACACGTCCGACTTAATTCGCATTATAATGGATGTGGAAGGCGTACTTTCGGTTGAGGGATTTAATATTTCAAGTTATATCGATAATCGATTAATGGGGCGTAATGTGATTAACTGTTTGAGTTTAACCAACAGTGAAATTTATAAGCCACGTTTAAGTCTTGAAAAGTCTGCATTGCAAGTTTGTGTAAATGATCAAATGGAAGCAATTGATTTCATTGATTTGGAAAATTGGTTCCTTAAAAAGCTGGCAGATTTTAAGACAGATCAAATCCCTGAAGGTGAAATATTCGAACTCTCTTTGCCAATGGGTGAGGATATGGAGATTGAAAAATACCATTCCATTCAGAATGATTTTCCTGAAATTTATGGAATTGGCCCTTACGGTTTACCTGCAGACGCAACAGATGAAAGACGCGCACAGGCCAAACAATTAAAGGCTTATTTATTGCCATTTGAGCAGTTAATGACCAATTATTTAAAACAAGTGGCGCATTTGCCAGAGCTGTTTTCTTTTAATCGGACAATTGAAAATACCTATGCCTATCAACCTTTATATGATGTGCCAGATGTGCAACCCCTGTTTACTGATTTTGCACAAAATGGGGGCATAACATGGGATCAGTTTAAGCTGGACATGGATAATAGTTATGCATTGGCAATTGATGCTGCTGAATCACCAACTGAATTTAAAAGTAGAAGAAATCGTTTTTTAAATCAACTATTATCGCGATTTGGCGAATCCTTTACGGCCTATTCAAGACAAATGTTTGATCGGCATAAAGCCTTGCTCAATGATCCAACGGAAATTACAAATTACTTAAATGCCCGCGGAGAAACGCAAGATAAACTCATTGAAGATCAAATTGCGTTTGGATTGGATCATGAAAAAGTATCAAGCCAGCGTTATAAATCATTTGATATAACTAAACTAGATACTTATCAACCGGTTGGCATTTGGAATAATAACAATATTGAATCCTACAAACTGCGCTTGTGTCGTTTATTAGGAATTGAAAACGTGAACAACTCCTTCATTTTTGGGAGCGGTGTTGATACTGATGGCACTCGAATAGATATAGAAGGACTTCATGTTGTAGAACATATTCTATTACGTCCTCGCACTGCAACTGCTTTTTTCTTAGATATTAACAATAGAAAAAATGAGGATGGAAGCTTTGTATATGATGCAGACAAAGACCCTTATTCGTTTAAAATTACATTGGTATTGCCTAAATATGCAGGTCGTTTTAAAGAAGAAGCCTTCCGAAAATTTGCTGAACATTTAATAAGAATGGAAACGCCTGCTCATATCACCGTGGCTATTGATTGGATGAGCAGTGAGTGTGGTCAAAAATTTGAAAAGGAATATAGTGAATGGAAAAAAGGTGCGCATAAATTAAAGCCTTATTTTTTCCAAAACATTACCAGCGATTCGCAAATAAATCATACTGGTTTAAAAATTGATATACCTGGACCGGGTGCATTAGGTCAGGTGTTAGACCCTGATAAATTGACCAGTCCAATTCAACATATTGCGAATAAATCAGTTGAAAAGCTTGTCCCACAAAAATCAGTTCAAAAAATTGTGCAACAGAAGGCTGTTCAAAGGATAGTGCAACAAAAATCAGTTCAAAAAATTGTGCAGAAAAAAGCGGTTAAACGGGCGGCGCAAGCAGCACAGGCAACTTCAAAAACGAATTATGGGCATGTGCTGAGAGATAAAAAGGGAGAATCTATTTTAGCAATGCAAAATGCCTTGATTTATCGCTTAAATACCCCATGTAGTTTATCATTAAAAGTGTATGATAATCACGATATAATCATGAATCCTATTGGTCGAATTATTGAATTTGAACAGTATAAGAAGGATGTTTATAATATCCGCGTATCAGAAACTGGTGGAGTTTTGACCTTATATAAATGGGATCAAACCGAAGGTGACTGGGTGGGTAAAATGGAACATAAATCCATCAATGAGCTCTATTTTAATGTGTCTCTTTTTATTGCTGATGATGACGGATTAACAACAGAACATGGTGGGCAAGGTGCCTATAAATTAGTGTATCAAATGGATGATTTAAGAGAAGTTGCTCAAATCATTCGTGTTACGAAACCCATTGTAAAACCACATATTTTTATTGGGTGGCAATTAGAAGAGGATGGGCAAATGCTCAACTTTGATACCGAGAATGATGGCGTATTCCGAATTTCAAATCGCACTTGGAAAGGTTATTTTTTACAATTTTCACCAACAAATTGGCTTTTAAATGATGGGGTTTCCGCGCACGGTTCGGCATTTATCTCTTCAACTTCAAAAGGTTTGTCGCCTACCTTATTGAGTGGAGGTAGAAATGGATTAGAGAATGTGTTATTGTCAGACATCTATGCACAATATGGAAAAGGACAATATCAGATCAGGTATGAAATAGATGGACAAGTGACTTTCGCAGAAATTGATCTTTTTATTGAATTATCAATAAAGGTCTTTAATCTAAAAACTGAGTTGTTTGAAAGCTATGACGGCAGGGTTATTGTACCAAGTGAAATGCGAAAAATTGACCTGTTGTTTGATGTTCCAAACGGCAGTTTAAAAGTTTATGATTTGGATGGTGTATCGCGGCTTTTACAAGAAGGAAGAAATAATTTTAATGAATTTGATGGAAATCCTTTTGGAACCATAGCCTTTCATAAGCACATTAGTTATCTATTAATTGATCGAGATGGTGGTGAAGTTTATCAAGACGGACATGCTTATCGATTCGAATATCAGCAGGAAGGATTGACTGTAAATAAAGTAATTTACTTTCAGGCTCCTGAGGTTAAAATGCCAACAATCGAATTCCTTAATCATGAAACGGTTATCAATCGTGAACCTTTTATATTCCGAGTTGATGATCCTAAGGCAAAGTATCAAGCCCGTTTTAATCCAAAAAACAGCGCAGTAACAGTTTATACAGTCATAGAAGGTGAGAAGAGAATTATAGACGGATTTGTTGTTACGCAGGATGATTATATTGAAAATATGGAGCTGTCTAAAATGTATCGAGACATAGGTGAAGGACCGTATTTTATTGAAAACACAAATGCCGCTGGAACTGTCGTTGTTCAATTTACTTTAGAAAGCAAGGTAGACGATAGAATCCCAGAAATAAATATAATTGTGAACGGCGAGGTACTAAAAGAGATGCCATTTTTATTAGATCCTCGAAAAGATGAAGGCGCAATTCAAGTAAACGAACTGGGTGGTATTTTAAAATTGATCAGTGAAGATGGCCGCATATTATTAGAAGTTGAGGAGGTTAAAGAATTACGGATGCCAATTGATATTGGTGAGCTCGGTAAATTATCCAAAGGACAACCAATTCGTGCCATTTATCAGTTGGCTGAGAAGGCAGATGACCTCGAATTTTCCGTACTAGTAATTCATGACCCAGAACCATTAATGATGGCTGTTTTTAGCAATCTGTCGGAACGGAGAATTGAACCAAAGGATGATATTTATGAATTGGTTTTTGATTATAAAAAACCAAAACAATATTTTGAATTTAAGTTTAGTCTAGGTCCAGGAGAACTCATGTTATTGACTGAAGATGGAGACGAATATATGCTGCCAATTGATTCTGATTATATTCGATTCAATGGTTTCGATAAATTACCAAAAGGACTAATTAGTGGAGATTATAATGCGTCATATACTGCTGAGGATGGACAAACCATTGAATTCAAATTGAACGTTATCAATCTTAATCCAACCTTTGTGTTAACTAAGATTGACTATGAAAGACCGAATTATGTGGCCGTCGCAGTTCCGCTCAAGGCAAAGGCACAATCCTATATTTGGCGAATAGATGGAGAGTATATATCAAGAGCAAAAACTCCTCAATTAAAACTCAATTTTGGAAGAGGAAAAACGCTTGACATTCAATTAACCTTGCATTTAGAGGATAGTGAGTCCAACTATAATTTAAAGGTGAACAGAGACCAAATTAAGGAAATGAGAGATGAGCAATAGCGATTTGACCATAGAAAAAATGGAAGTAAATGTTCACGCAACGAACGTTCTAAATCCAAACGATTTATTGGTAGAGATTAGTGCTTATTTGCAAGATGTTATTTTACCGCAATTGGAAAGGGACGGAGATTGGAAGAGTGATGAAACCATTCAACTTGACCAGGTCAATATTACATTCGATTCACCAAATAATGCGGCATGGAAGGAAACATTAGGAACAGAAATTGCAAAAAAGATTAAGGATGAAACGTTAAAAGTAAAGCAAGATGAGGCATTAATTTTTGAAACAATGGATCCTGTTAAGGTTCATCCCGAATTAACAATCGAAGAGGCCTTTTTACCAATCATGATAGCTTTTCTTGAAACAGGTGCAATTAAGCCAAATCCGTTTTTCCAAAATCTAGTGGATTTTCAAGAAAAATGGCTCAAATGTGTAAATAATGATTCATTATTTACACATTTGAGCCATTTTTTGGTAAAAAATGAAAAGTTCGCTTCAATTTTCTTGGATAAAATTGAGGTGAACTTTTTAAAGCAACTTTTGAGGAGCCACGTTTCTGATGAAATTGGTAGTTTTATAGCGGAAACAACTAATTATTTGGGGAAAATATCCAAATACCGTGTAAAATTGTTCCTTTTATCCTTAAAAGTGAACAAAAATGATTCCAATTCTTTTGATCAAATAGCGGCATCCTTAAATATTGAAAAAAGAGCTAGTATTTATCAATATTTGTCAATTATAAGCAATAAATCTGCGAAAACACCACAAAAACATATCAAAACCTCCCACGTATTGATGAATTCTTTTAGACCAAAACCAAACAATGCGCTACAGCATTTAATCAAATTAAGAACCGAAGAAAATTTAACCTATTTCATAGAGGATTTGAGGCGGGATTATTCACTGCGAGAATCGTTTGATCCTTTGCTCCAACAATTCTTTGAAAACAGCTCGCAAAAGCACACGTTAGAAGATTGGACGGAAGATTTTGCCAATGCCGTAACATCTGTTAAAACCTTGCGCGCATTATTACTCGAATTGGAAGAGTTTCATCCGATTAATAATCAAGTTAAACAAACGGCAGAATTTAGTCAACGATTAAATAGTCTAATTCAAAAGTTGGAATATGTCTTGGGCGAATTTGAATCAGGCATTCGAACAGAACTGAATGTAAGTGATTCAAATACGAATGCTACTCGTACACCAAAATTGCAGCCTGATGAAAGTTTGCTGTGTAGCAATGCCGGAATCGTACTATTGAATCCATTTTTACCAACTTTATTTAGTAATCTTGATTTATTAGATGAGGCCAATGAGTGGCGTTCAACCAACAGTCAAATTTGGGCCATTTATATTGTCCATTATTTCGCACAAGGCAATTGGAACCCAACTTTTGAAGACCTTACAATTGGTAAACTATTAACAGGCTTTGAAATTGAAACAGCCGACGATTTTAAAGCTGTCTTCAAAACATATGAGCAGTCTAAAAAAATTCTTTTAGAAAATGAAACTCTGCTCAACGATATCAATCAAATTGAAATTCCTAGCATGTTAAAAGCCGTGCAAGAAAACTGGCGTCCCATGAGAAATTGCACATGGGATGGCCTAAGAAACGACTTCCTCACAAGAAGCGGTGAACTCAGTCAAGAAGAAAATTTGCAATATGTATTAACCATTGAACCTCACGCACTCGACGTTCTATTGCCAACCATTAAATGGGGCACAGCCATGATTAAATACTCATGGATGGAACAGGTGTTGAATGTGGAATGGGGGGAGTAGATTTTTGTTATGTATCAATACGAAAAACCGGAACAAGAAGCAGATTTTGACTTAAGTGGCGAACAAAGCAACTTATACACTCAGCCAAGAGTGCTGGAAG
Organism: Crocinitomix sp.; assembly: GCA_013138735.1. Classification (GTDB taxonomy): domain Bacteria; phylum Bacteroidota; class Bacteroidia; order Flavobacteriales_D; family Crocinitomicaceae; genus Crocinitomix. The sequence continues at coordinate 24,816 of WTCE01000010.1, forward strand.
CATATTGGTCTGATGGAGAAGGGAATAGAATCACTGCTAGACAACCAAACACACAACCGTCGGTTTATCTTAGAACACAGAATATTACCTTGGGTTCAACAGTGCAAATTCAAATCAGTGACTGGGATGATGCTTTAGACCCAGATGATGGTTTTGGCACCTTTGATGTTGTCGTCGGTCCAAACGGAATTATTGAGCAACGGGTTCCAAGAAATTTCGTTTTGTCAAGTCGCCATGAAGATGTAAATGAATTATATTTTCAACTCTCCTTTGAACGAAATGGGGCCTATTGGGAGTCTGCTTATTATCCGGAATCAACTAATGAATATTTAAAGACATCTGTAATTGATTTGTTACCCCAATTTATGAGGGAAATCAATATGCCAAGAGGTGCTTTATATATGCAAACTTGGATGGATCGTCCAGCAAATAATAATGCGAAGAATGTTGACCCGGTTATGGGAATGGCAACAATGGATTATATTTTAAGCTTTGAAAGAGGTAGGGCCGTTTATGATGGAATTTTTGCGAAAGAGCTTTGGTCTACAAAAAATGCACAGTTCTTGTTTAGACGTAGAATTGCGCAAATGATTTTTGATAAAGTCATCTCTATTCCTGATGAAGTTGGCCAAGAGGCAGCTTTTGGCGTTACGGATGATAGTCCAATTCATTATGAGGATAAAAGAATACCGACCTTCCATAAATACCAGATCCAGCGAAAAGGATTTGAACAGGATGAATGGAATGACCCCTTAGATGATTTTTACGCAGGTGCCGGAAACTTTACGTTTTATGTAATTCCTTTTGGAACAGTAAAAAAATCCAGTAATGATAACTGGAAGTTTGTAGTGGATGAAGTTGGAGTTTACACGGGAGATTTGTTTGATTTCAATGGTTCGCAGACATTGGGCTATTGGAGCGAAGCAAACAGAGATGCAACAAAGAATTTATGGGGCGGAAATTTATATCCAAGCTATCAACTTTTAAATAACGGAGATTTTCGCGAGTGGAGAGATAATCACAACATGGGTGGAGATTATTATATGTATTCAGATATTATCCGAACGCCATTGAATGATCCTATGACCTTTGAGTTAACCAGCGAAGAATACGAAAGGTACAATGATATGATGAAATTGAACGGCAAGAAATTACAAGAAATTGGTAAGCCAAATCAAAAACCAGCTTTTGGCGAATAAATAAAATTCAATTGAACGGACTAGATGATTATATAACAGATAAAAAAGTGGATGCGGCTGACTTGTCAGAAACCTCAAATGCTACTTCTTTTGCTACTTTACACAATTACTTTGGTGATGGTGCAAGTGATGATAATCCATATAGCAAGTTAGTTGAAACTACCAACGTTTATAAAACATTGACCGAGCAAGATCAAAATGATTTTTTTGAAGACAATGATGATTTCGATTTCTTGTTTAAGAAAAATGCAACGGAATATGCTAATAGCGAATTGTCAGAGGAAGAAAACAACAGAAAACTATTTGGTGAATTTAGCATGCAAATGTTCTATGTTCTTCCAAATCGTGAAGAACCTAAGGGTCCGTTAAGCTTTTTAAAAAGAAAATTAATTGTTCAATTTGATGCGAAGCGAAAGAGATTTTTAAATAAAATGATTAAATCAGCTCGTTCTTGGTCAACGCAAGAGATGGAGTCAATGATTGCTGCAAATGGATGGTCTGAGGATTATGGACTTTTTTTGAATAGTAAATTAGCGCACGAACAGGATAATAAGGAGAATGATTTTTCAAGGTCGTTGCATGAATTCAAAGAGGAGAAAGAACCAAACAATGAAGAGGCAATTCAATATTCGAAAGAACAATTTAATAAAGATAAAGATTGGTATCATTTGGGGTTACGAAACCAAATGAAAAAGAAAGAACAGTTTTTATTGGAGCAAAAACTTTATGATGAGTTTTCGCTTTATTTATCCTTTAAAAGACAATTGCATACGCGGAAAAATAATACGAAGGAATTAGCTGATTTAAATGAAAAGGCATTGCAATTTGTTGACGTTATGTACGGGGATGGTTTAAATGAAAACTATTGGGGCCAGGCGCGATATTTTAACCTTTTAAATAAACATTTCCCAGATTATAAAACGTATTTAACAGGTCAAAGGGATATTATAAAATCGGGTCTTACGAGCATTTTGAGCCATTTATTAAATGAGGTTGGTACGTTGGTAGGCTCAATTAAAGAATTTTTGAAAAATTCAGTGGCATCTGAGCAACGACTGTCTGATCTTTTGATCAAAATTCCCAGAAATGAAGAAATAATTCAAAATCAAAAATGCAAAGCATTAGAAGTTTTGAGTGAATTTGCTCCCGAGAGAAAAAATGAATTTGAGAAGATATTTGACGACATGCTTACGGGGCTAAATCTAATTGTGAAAAATATTCAATCTAAAGGACTTACGTTACAACATGAGGTAATTTATAAAAAACGGGCTATAGTTTTTTTAGATCAGATGTCTGCGCATATAAATGCGAATGCCCAAAAATTGAACACAAGATTTAAAGTAACAAATGTATTTCAATTGTTTCAACCAATTGCCGAGTTATATTCTACATTCATAAAGAAGTCTAATGAATTCCACAAGAACCTCGATTTTAATAGTCAAATCGAAACTTTCAAAATAACTACTAATCTAGATTTGGCTAAATTAAATGGTCAAGCACTTGGCAACGATCAGTCAGTTGCCACAATAAAAGAGGATGAGATAAAACGAAGAGTAGATGAGATTAAAACTGTTCGGGATAAATTGAAATTACTTTTGGTTGAAGGTACGGAGAAGAATACCTATCAACTGGATTATGACGGTTTGCCCACAAATGACAAAGATTATTGGAGTCAACTTGTGAAACAAAGTGATGCAGTAAAGTCAAAAGAATCAATTAACGTAGAAATTCGAACAAACGGAAAAGTTAAAATTAAGGAACGCACTGTTGATCTTATAGTCGATTTTTTATTCGGAAATTCGGAATTAAAGAATTTTGACGAGAAATTAGTTAAATTGTATAAAGCAGATATTTCCTCAATTCATGCAATTATTACCATTATTGATGCGGGTGGCTTAGAAGCCTTATCAAATAGATTTAGGGATTATAAGGAAATCTATTTAAATGAAACGCCGGGTTATTATAAAGAAGTTATTAAAACCAAGGCCTATCTAATCTCAAAGAAAGCCATTGTTCAAGAAAAATTTAAGCAATGGCAAACTGCACAAAAGAAGAGACTCGAAAGGCAAAATATTAGGTCTGTAAAATCGGCTAAAAGTAAAAAACACAAAATTATCATAGATAATTATATCCGTGATTTCAATTCTGAACGTGCTACATCAGCCGTGACCGGTTGTAGTTTACTAACCTATTTGGATATTGAATTCGACTTAATTCAGAATGCTTTTGAAACTCTAGGAACAGATAAAAGAATTGAATTAGTAAATGCGTTGGTTGAAAACATTCCGACCAGTGAATTAGAAACGATCGATTCAGAAGTGTTATTGTTCTTTAAAGATGTTCTTAATCTATCCGCTTCCAACCCTCTAGAGTTTGGTAGTACACAGCGCGATAAAGTGTTCAAGGCCGCATCAAAAAGGGGCCTAAATAGGTCAAATGTAAATGATTCTACGCTTAAAGAAAAAGCAATTGCAGAGGCCCTTCTTTATATAAAAGCTAATCCAAATCAGAAGGGAGCAATGTACGATTTTGCAGGATACCACTCTGGTGAACCAGGAGAACCAATTGATTGCTCAGGAATGGTCAGTCAATGTGTTCATATGGCTGGCGGTGGTTATTTGAATAGTGTACCGACTATAAACGGGAACCGGAATACGAAGCTGAATGGTGTAGCTAATATTATCAACCAATCAAATGTTTGGCAGATCGATCCATTTGAAATTCGTAGGGGAGATTTAGTTACAATGAGTAAGCGCAAGATGTATAATGGAATACCCGTTGGACACATTGCTTTCATAACATCAGTAAAACGAGACGAAACTGGAAAAATTGAATCGGTAGAACTATATCACTCTCGCGGTTCAACTGGCCCTATTGCTCAAAAATTAGATTTTTCTAGTAGTGATAGTTATTATCAGTTATTTGGCAAAACATTCAATTATTGGAGATTTAAAAGTGGAAATGTTAAGGCTAATTCAAAAAAGAAAAAAAGAACAAACCCTGTAGCCAACCCTCTTTTTTCGGATTATTCTGATAAAAGTTTACCTGCAACAGTTGATTTTATCAAAGGTAAAAAGTATGTCAAAAATTTGACTAAAGAGCAGTTGGCTAATTTGTGGGCTTTTGTAGCCGAAATTGAAAAGCATGGGATTACTGATCATAAAGATATTGCTGCAATTTTGGCCGTAGTATCTAAAGAGTCAAATTTTATTCCAAAAACGGAAAAAATGAATTATTCAAAAGGTCGTTTGGCTGAGACATGGGGTGTGTTTTCAAAAACAGGAAGTCGTGTTGACCGTCACGAAGGTGCGAAAAACTATAATAAACTGGCAGAACAATATGCCGGTAAACCAAAAGAACTCGCAAATTTTGTTTATGGAGGAAAACAGCATAATAATAAAAACAATGATGGCTGGAATTATCGTGGACGAGGTTATAATCAAATTACTTTTAAGGCGAAATATGAGGATCATGGAAAGCGAATGGGAATTGATTTATTATCCAACCCTGCTTTATTAAATCGCAAAGATATTGCAGCAAATATTGCCGTACATTTTATGTTGAAAGGAATGAAGGCTTTAAAATCTGAGAATTCTTTAGAAGAATATGGCGCTGATGGCATTAATGATTTTCCAGATTTAACAAGTGCTGTTTTTGCATATTACCACTGTAATACTGGCCCATATAAACCAGTAGATGATATTCTTTGTAAAGTTGAAGATGAAGATAGCGGAATGGTTCGTGCACAAAGGCGTGCTCCATTTTTAAAACAGTTACTAGACCAAAGAAACACGAACGGCTTTAATGATGTAGATGCGCATCATAATGTCGAAACTCCTCAAAAAGAAATCCCTTCTTTTAATTGGAAAGACAACGCACCAGATATTAATGTTCAAAAGGATAATGGATTAACGGCCTATGAAATTAAAGCTAATCCAGTTGATACAGAAATAACTGACGAACGTACATGGGAGAATATGCAAGACGAATTTAGGGAATGGTATCGTTCTTTGAATCCAATGGAATTGAACTATGATAAAGTTGATGTAGGCGTATCAGGGTATTGGAAAAGTCAAGGTAAAACATATAATTGCGACTTGTATGCTAAAAAGATAATTGATGGTCAGGCAAAAGAATATCCTGAGAAATTCAAGGATATTGGAAGCATTAAAAGTAATAAAACGAAGGGGAGTCATAGTTTTCATATGATGTGGGAAAAAGAGCACGAGAAAGGAACAAAAAGGAAACAGGGAAAAAAACATGCGAATGATATTTCCACACTAGAAATGGATCATGAAGAACGTTTGTTTACGATACAATATATTCACGCTTGTCTTGAACAAGGCATTCCAGCGCAGGTAGGAGTAAATCATACTTTTGCATATTACAATGCGCGAGGTAACGCGGATAAAACAACTGATCATTGGCTCGTAATAAATGGCAAAGGCAGTGACGAAAAGGGAAATTATTTCACGTATTTGGACCCAGGAAGAAGCACAAAGACAAAGGGTACGAGCGAAACTGACAATCGATTATATCAAGATAAACAAAATGAGTGGATTTGGAAAGATGATAAAGTATATAAAAAGTTAAGTTATATACTGGTCGCCACCACACTGTATTCTGAGCATAGAAATAAGGATGAATTTTCTTTGGGGCGTTTCAATTTTGAACGGAAAACTGCGGATGAGAGCGAATAATGAAAGACTATTGAATAAATTTTAACGCACATGTATCAGGGAGAATTTAAAAATAATAATAACACAATTGACTACACGAATCATACTTTTCAATATGGTGAGTCAAATGCGGATTCAAACCCATACGGCTATATTGATCATAAAGTAAAAGATGGTGAAATCTTGGGTGAATTAGCGAAGAAATATGGTGTTTCAAAAAAGCAAATTATTGATGCAAATGCTGACGCATGGACGAATCATGATCGAAAAGATAACTGGATTTATAAAGATGAAGTATTCAAAATTCCAATTGAAACAAAATCGAGATATGATATAGAGCTGATAAAGAAATGGATTGAAGAAAATAAGAATAAACATCCTGATATTTCTAGCAAGGTGCAAGAGCAAACACCAAATGAAAATCTGGAAGCAAATAACCGGATTATTGCGCAATCAGATAGGCGACCTGGAGAGGATGGCAATGATATAAGATTTGGAGAAGATTCGCCGTTTAATGACCCCGAAGCATTACTAGAAGCTTGTCCAAATTGTGATAATGAGATGAATAAAACCAATGATGAATTGTTTGATATTATGACAAGTCAGTCTCGCTGGGTTGGAGTGGGAGAACTTCAAACAAATAATGATGCCATGATTCAGCGTTTTCAAGAAAGTACTGGAGGCTTTTATGAAAATGACATATTAACTGAAAAAGTGCGTAGCCATCCTTCAACGCAACGTTTTATAAAAGAAATAGAAAGAACATTTCATAAGGCATTAAAAGAAAACAATGGGTCTGCAGAGGATTTGTTGATGGAATTGTATGACGGTGATGGCGGTAATCCAAGATTCAATTCATACGGCGACATATTTTTTGGGGGGCTGACATTTGCAATAAATGATATGCAAATGTATGATATAGAATTAACGAATATTGAATATCCGTTTAAAGGACGGTATTCGGCGCAAATAAACTTGATTATGTATGATCATTTTGGATTAGATGAAACGGATCCGACTGAATACACTTATGATGTGTTTGAATCGTGGTTTGTACTGCAACATAACAGAGGTTTTCAACCATTTATAACTAGAGTTGTTATACCACTTACAATTTCAGGTGGATTAAATGAAAATAGCGAAAGATTTGATAATTTGAAACATCATCAAACTAAGAACTTCTCAAATAATGATTAATCAGGATAGATATTAAAATGTTCATTATATTAATTTAATAAAGTAACATGTATTTTGGAAAGCCACAAACGAAAAAACCTAATTCTGGAACAACAAATAAAGGTTCTACAGTACAATATGGCGCAAAAGACACAGGGACAAATCCCTATAATGGCCCAGTTAAACACAAAGTAAAGTCGGGAGAAACTCTTGGCGATTTAGAAATAATTTACAATGTTTCGAAGGAAGAAATTATTAAAGCAAATAGTGGTAAAAACGGCGTTTGGGGAAAACGAGACCGGTCTCGTAACTGGCTTTATACAAGTGATGTATTGATAATTCCTCAAAAGGAAAAGAGTGATGCATTAAAAAAGAAATATAATTACACATGGCAAAACAATTTGAATGCAACCGTCGATAATCAGTTGTTAACTGAACAGAATAGCCATGCTTATAATGAACTAAGTTTTCAGCCTCATGCTTATGGCGGTGCGCCATGGATGTCAATCGAGGGCCATGTCTTTTCTGAATCAGAACTTGAGGATATTCAAGTGTATATATTTTTTATTGATGATTTCACTTCTCAAACCACTAAGGTTGCCAAGGATCAAATCGCGGAGCATGGTTTGAATCATGTGGCAATTTCTGAATTAGCGTCGATAGAAGCTTTTAAAGGACAATGGGCAAGAATGAGCGGTAGCCCAAGTTTAGTAATCATTAATTCTCATGGAAAAAATCAATCTATGACCGTTGGTCACGGTGAGAGTTTTGGTCAATTGACTGCCACGGGAAATGGGAAAACAAATATTAATGGAACCAAAGTTTCCAATGTACAGGATCTAGAGCAACCAAAGGCTGATTTGTCGCAAGCTGGTTTATTTTTAAACACATGTCATTCGAACGACACTAATCCTGACGCCCATGGAGGCGTAGGCCATGAACAAGGCGCTCTCAAAGGAACCAAACAAACTATTGCGCAGGTTTTTGCCAGTCAATTTGATTTTAGTTTTGTGCGTGCAACCAAAGATTCTGTCGGTTACGTTAATCTGCATAATAGTGGTCATACGCCATTTATAGATAACAGTTGGGAAAGAGGGGACCCATATCCAGAGGATGATAAATGGGATTTTATTTCTAAACGAAGAGACGGATCCTTACAGACCCTAACGGAAGAAATTCCTTAATAAAATTAATTAATAACCTATGAAAACACTAAAAACCCTAATAGACAAAGCCACGCAATTACACGTAGCCCACATCAACGACACCACCAATTATTCAATCGACGAATTATACGCCACCGATCTAAAAATCACCGACAAAAAGCTGAACGAACTAATCAAAAAGAACAACCTCAACTTCCAAGAACAAGTTATCCTACTCCTTGCCTTAGCACCCTACTTCTCACCGCAAATACTAGATATCTTCCTAGCTAAAAATCCAAATTTCGACGTGATTTGTACAGAATTTGGTGGCGTGAACAAAGCACCGCACCGTGGTGTAATACCAACGGGTGAAACGGCAGTGTTTTTGTTAGCCGCACGCGATCCTGAAAAACGCAAAGCAATAGCAAAATTATTATTGCCTGAAGGAAAGCTATCAAAAAATAGTTTGGTTGAATTGGAAATTGTTAGTGATAATTTGCCACTGTTTAGTGGAAAATTATTGCCAAATGACGAACTCGTGCAAGTGCTTTTATACGGTGAGGTTATTCCCCCCAAACTCTCCCCCCAATTCCCCGCCCAACAATTAACTACCGACATGAATTGGGATGACTTAATCATTCCAACCACAACCCGCGACCAATTGGACGATATGAAAAACTGGTTGGATTATTATGATCAATTGCAGGCGCATCCTGAACTTGGGAAACGCGCTAAAAAAGGGTACAGAACTTTATTTTACGGCCCGCCAGGTACTGGCAAAACTTTAACGGCAAGTTTATTGGGGAAAACCGCAAAAAGGCCTGTTTTTAGAATCGATTTATCGCTTTTAGTGTCAAAATATATTGGTGAAACTGAGAAAAATTTGGCAGGTGTATTCAAACGCGCCGAACATAAAAATTGGATTCTGTTTTTTGATGAAGCGGATGCACTTTTTAGCAAAAGGGTAGAGACTGAAAGTTCAAATGACCGCTTTGCTAACCAAGAGGTGGCGTACCTTTTGCAAAGAATAGAAAATTATAATGGAATGGTGATTTTGGCATCTAACTTAAAACAGAATATGGACAATGCCTTTATGCGTCGTTTTCAATCTTTAGTACATTTTCCTAAACCGGCTAAAATTGAACGCGGTTTATTATGGCAAAAAACCGTACCTAAAGATTTGCCTTTAGATGCTGCAATCGATTTGGAACAGTTAGTGGACCGTTATGAATTGACGGCCTCACAAATTAGTAATGTGGTTCAATCTTGTTTTATTGATGCGGTTGCTGCAGGAGAGAAAGTCATTACCCAGAGTATATTGATGAAAAATTTACGACTGGAATTTGCCAAGGAAGATTTATTATTTGAGACTTTAATTTAACTTATGTATCAGCATTTAGCGCAACATTCGGACATAACTGAAGTCCCTCGCGGTGGTAAAACAATTACTGAAATTAATAATAAGGATAAAGGAATTTATGGCACAAAAAATGTTCAAGCATTTAAAAACGCGGATGGAAAAGAAGTAAAGGGTCATTTTTTGCCAAATCAAGAGCTTTTTTATCTCGATCATAATGAAGATTGGGTTTTATTGGAAGGTACACTAGTCAATTTGGCAGGAGATGAAATAACACTAGAAGTAGGTTGGGTTAAAATGGGCGATACAAATTTTGATCCAGAGGATGAAAAATTTACGGAAATTATTTTGACGAAGAAAATCATGGTAGAATTGGAGCAATATGATAATGATCTAACTTCCAATATGGCCACGCATGATGAAAATATTCGTGACGATTATAACAAAAAGAATCCGACTAGAAGAGTGAAAACTGCTGATGATATCCCAGACGGTTTCGGTGAAAACTATGACGCTCCCGGCAACGATATTCATAAGATCAGAGTAGGTTTGGATGTTGCTGCAAAGAAAAAAGCAGCACAAGTTATTGTTGACCATTATGATGCTTATTATAATTTGAAATCAATTTTTGATGCGAAGGATTTATCTATAGATATGGAAAATGAAGAAAATGATCGTGTTTTTTTCGATAGTTTTTTTCCAAATGATGATGCAAAGGTACAGTTGGGAGGCTATCCTAAAGAAAAAGAGGACGTTCATGATATTCTGAATTTGGGAGAAAATAAGTGGATGGCAACTATGGAGGTGACTACTAGTAAACCTAAACGAGGTGAATTAAGAAAGGTCTCTCAAGTTATCTTAAACTTTCCTATGCAAGAATTAATGGGTAAGTTTTGGAATATAAGTAATGCTGAAGACATGGGTAAGTCGTATAAAGTTATATCGAAAAAAACGGGTGTCTTGGCTATTATGTTGGCGCATGAATATATTCATGCCGCTCAAAATACACAAAAAGAACATGATGCGATTGCAAACCTTCCGTGGGCAGAGAATACGGAATGGAGAAGATCGGTTCGTGAAATTTTGGCCTATCATTTTACGGCTTTTCCCAATAAAAAATATACTGATCCGGCTAATGACCCAGTATTTGCATCAACTGATTTTGTACGGGGTGAGACAGCGACTTTTAAAGAGTTTCCAGAGATTGAATTCGCCTTTTTGATTTGGAAAGGGCTCGATTATTTCAGGGATTATAGAAAGGGAAAGGACGCGGCTATTGCTGCAAAATATAGGTTGGAAGAATTGGAAAAGGATTATCTAGAGGCCGCGGAACGTTTAAAAAATGGACCTTATAAAATTGATATTAATTACACGGACAAGCAGCATGATTTTATGTCTTATTTAAAAAAGATCTCAACTGAACACAAAGCAAATTTTGAAAATCTAGTGCATAAAGATTCTAAAGAATAAGAGGTGTCAAAAGACTAGCATTCGCCAAAGCAAATCTGTTATTTGAAGCATTGGCCTAATCAGGATAATCATCACTTTTTTATTCTTAAAAAACCCTCGTAAAGAAGCATTAATTTTGCTGTATTTCCGACCAAGCACTACTTATTCAAGAAAGGGAACATTATTAAAAATACCTGCAGTAACGGTGAGGCTTTCTCCACTTATCTTGTGCGCTTTAAATGAAAAGGTGCCATCCATGGTTTGTGGATCGTCAGCCGTTTGAATTGAATTGATGCTTAATGTTCCAGTATTTTCTCCGCCGCCAGAGTGGGTGGAGAACTCTTCTAATCCTTCATCCGCCAAATCAATTACAGTGACGATATAACCATTAGCTGTAAGGTCATATATTGCTTCGCCGTTATCATTCAAGTGAATTAGAAAACGGTAAGAAGTATCCTCGGCAGTGAATTCAATTAAACCTTCTTGAGAGCGATCTATTTCAGGATCAGTTCCGCGCCACGTTTCACCATTTACAAAACACGTAAATTCACCAACGCTAAGTTGTTCTGTCTTTTTGCAAGAAAAAATCAATAAAATTGAAGTGATTAAGAAAACTTGGCGAATGTTCATATTGATCTAATATAACAATTTCAATTGTCTTTTATTGTAATTTTGAAGCATGCAAGACATTCACTTTAGCGGAATTGATGTATTAGTCGGCCTCATTATTATAGGAATAGTACAAATGGGGCGTGCGAAATCGGCTTCTACAAAAGCTAGTTTTATTTTAAGTATACTTCTCATGATTATGTCTTGTTCTCTATCATCAATTAGGGCAGAGGAAGCATGAGCATGTATTCATCATTACGATAATTGCCGCTCTTATCTTTGCGATTTGTTCAATTGGTTTTGGAAAGAAATTAAGGCAATAAAAAAACCGCCAATCTACCTAAGGCGGACTGGCGGTTAATATTTATCTTAAATACTAAATACTAAATACTAAATACTAAATACTAAATACTAAATACTCTAATTGCCCTTTTTAACAACCTGAACAGTTCCTTGTCCAAAGAATGTTTCACCAGTTTGCCCTTTTCCAGCATAACTAAAGAAGTAAACGCCGTCTGCAACTGCTTGTCCTTGTTTGTCAGTTCCGTCCCATCCTTGCGTAATGTCGTTAAATTCAGCAATGGTTACACCCCATCTATTAATTACAACACAACTAAATTCTACAACAGCTTCAGATCGATAAACGAATGTAAAGTCATCATTTATACCATCACCATCAGGCGTAAAGATATTCACTGTTTCAAATTCTAAGTCATTACAAAGAATGATGTCTTTACAAGTAGTGTCTGCACAGCCATTTTTGTTTTGAGCAATCAGGCATATTTCAATCGTTCCACTTTCTGTGTAAGTAATATTGAATTCTTCATAATAATTATGCGAGATAACCCAATCAGAATTTGGATGATTGAAACTCCATAAGAATGTTGTATCCGCAACAGGATTGTTTGGATTTGCAAAGTATAATGATTGGTTTGTGAAAGTCAAATCTGCTGGTACAATTGCATCACAATCGGTAGCCGTTTGTCCCGTTTCAATCGTGAATTCTGCAACAGGGTTGAGTGAATCAAGTTCAATTTGTTGTGTTAAGATACAACCGTTTTGATCTGTTACCGTCATTTCATAAGTACCAGGATTTAATCCACCCCATGTTGTTGGAATATGTGTATCACCAGTCTCTAAATTCGTCCATATATAGTTGTAATCTGGAACGCCACCAATAGCTGAGGCAAAAATAACACCGTTACCAGATTGATATCCAAATTGGCGACAATAGGCAGATTCCATTCCAAACTCGCTAAATATTAATTCATCTGGTTCTGTAATTTCAAAATCAAAAACACGTGAACAACCATTGTCATCATTAATAGTTAAGGTATAATTTCCAGCACCTAAATCAGTGATTTCATTCCCGCCAAGTCCGCTTACATCATAAGGGTCTGGTGCCCAAATGTAAACCATTTGACCATAATCTCCCTGCGCATTGAATACTGTATCTACAATCGCTCCACCTGTTTCATCACCATAACACAAAACATGTGTCAGGTTTATTTGTGCATTGATAGCAGGTGGGTCAATTAACTGAATTGAATCACTTAACTCACAACCATCACCTAAATCAACTGTGAAATAATACCAGCCTGATGAAAGTGTATTGGCAGTATTAGAACCGCCAACATTTAATAATGTTCCATCTATATCAGTTATTTCAATTAGCTCTTCACCTGTTGGTGCAATTACATCAACTGTAACAGATCCGTCTGAGAATAAATAACACGTTGGATTATTAAAGATAATCTCTACAGAAGGCGATCCGATAATAATGTCTTCCGTTACGATTGTATAATCAGAGCAGAAAGCATCACCAGCAGTTAATGTAATCGTAAATGAACCGTCTCCGCCATAAGTATGCGTAAACACATATTCATCTGTAATAATTGTTCCATCACCCATGTCCCAAACAACTGGAACATCAGGAGAACCTGTATAAGTTATTGTAATAGCTCCTGTTGCACAGTTCAGTTCATAATCAAATGTAGCAATTGGGGATTCTCCATCTCCTACAACAATTTCAATAAATGTTGTATCTGAGGTCAAACAACCATCTGGATCAAATGCAACTAATCTTACATTGTAAACACCAGGTGTTGTGAACGTATGCGAAGGTTCAAAATCTGTTGACATTGCGCCGCCATCATCAAAATCCCACTCATAAGTTAGGCCTGTACTTCCATTTTCAAAATCTACTGTGAAAGGGATACATCCTACTGCGGATGGTGATGCATTTGCGTTTGCATTTACATGCGCAATTCCGAAATCAATTTTAAAGACGCCAATATCACAGAAAAGATCCGTTGTGGTTGAATAGGCATCTGGAGTAGTTGTGAAAGGTTCGCATGAACAAACAGCTTGATATACTACACCATTCTCAGGGTCAAATCGACTTGTTCCACCATCAACGTGGTTACCACTATATAGTGTAGCAAATTCAAGATCAACCGCCTCTGGTTGTAAAACACCCAAATAAAACCCACCTGTTACATATAATGCATCATCCGTTAAGGGTAATGCTCCGGTAGCAGTATGACCAGAAAAATAAACATATCCACAGGCATCAACCATAAAAGCAATTGGAATGAAATTCGCACCACCAGCACCCACAACAGTTCCAAATTCAAGGTCTTCCAAATCAGGAGATAATTTACAAATAAACTGGTGACTTCCTGGGTTTACATAAACATCATCCGTTACTTCAGATGTTCCACCATTGCTTTGACCATATAAGAAAACATTACCATCATTATCTAAATCAATAAAGAAAGCCGCATCTTTTGCGGTTGTTCCCCAATAAGTACTTGCAGATAGTGTTGCACCATCATCAATTAAGCGAATCGCAAATGCATCTCGTTCACCTCCTTGGTAGGTTGTTTGATAACCAGACATTGCCATAAATTCGTCAGAAGCTACACCACTTACATAAACGTTGTCTTCATAGTCTAATCGTAAACCTAGTCCACCTTCTCCATTGGCACCACCTAAAAAAGTTGACCAATTCATTACAGTTAAGTCTGAAGACATTGAAAAGATGACGCCGTCTTGTGTTCCACCGCCATAAGTTTCTTGGTAAGCACCTGCAGTTGTTGGGAAATCAGCAGAAGCGGAACAAGATGCAATATAGCAGTTTCCTTCATCATCAACTACTATTTCTCCTCTAAAGCCATCTCCGTAATTGGATGTTAATGTGTTTATTCCGTCATTTGAAGCTCCGCCAACAAAGGTTGATCCTACGATATCAGTTCCATCTTCTGTTAAGTGAGTTACAATAATATCTGTTGTTGTTCCACCTGCTGGGCCTATGTCATCAAAAGCATCATCCGCAACCGGATAATCAATGGAGCGAGTTGAACCAAATACATACAACTCATTATCGTCACTACAAACCATACTGTGTGGTAAATCTTGACCTAAACCACCTAAATACGTCGCATATAGTAATATAGATCCCGTTGGGTTTAATTTACTAATTGCAATATCTTGTGATCCACCAAAGTCTGTTTGAAAAGACCCATCTTCTGTTGGATATCCAACTCCGTATGCTCGCGCACCTGTGTATATGTTTTCGTCAGAATCATAAGTTGCACAGTGACCAAAGTTATAAGTAGTCGAGCCTGAAAGTGTTGCCCCAATTAGTTCTGGGTCAATCACCAATTCTAAACTTTCATTATATCCTTCAGGAAATTCAAAGCTAACTGTTGTTCCTTCTAATACAAAGTCACAAGCTACTTCAACTTGTTCACCATTTACCATTTGATAAGCATAAGGCGCTTTTTCAATATATTCTCCAATTGACGTAACTGAAACTAAGTTTCCATTTCTAAGTTCTATTTTATCTAAACCAGTATAATTCATTTTGATAATTGCGGGATTAGATCCTTGTGCAACTATAAAGTCATACTTAAAGACTTTATTGACACTGTAAACTTTCATGTCTATTCCAGTATACAAATCGTCATAAGTAATGGCATTGAAAAGTGGTACATTTGATGCCCAATTTGATTTATCATTGCCAATAAAATAATTGTGATATTCTGTTCTTTTATCCGTTCCGATCAATATGGGTTTTGCATTTGCATCCACAAAAGTTGTGCGCCATGCATGCCCGTTCACCATATGCTTTTCTCCATGAAGGTGCGCGTCACCTGAGTGACTATGAGCAACATCAATATCACCAGCATCCAATTGAGAATAGGTAAAAACATTATCTTCTAGATAAACTGAACCTGTACCTAGTGGACAACGATAATTGACATTATCATGCCATTGTCCGTCATTTTTTATAAAGCAGATGCTTTTATTTGATAAAGCAGTTGCTTGATAATCTATTTGACTTGAGGCAGAAAACCCTGCAAGTAATACAAAGCTGAATAAACTCAATGCTAATTTCATATGTTATTAGTGTTATTGTATGTTCCGATATAAGTCACTTTTATATAAACGGGTTTGACCGCCAAAAAGTTGTATTTGCGTTCAAGATAGTGATAATTAAACGAATCGTCGAAATCAATGTGAAACAAGGATTCTTTGCATTTTTTCAGAAACCTCACCTTCAAACTGAATAAAATAAAGTCCATTGACGAGGTCTTTTGTTTTAATATTGACATTTTTTGAGGTTGAAATAGCTGAATAAACTACCTTACCTTGGGCATTTAAAAGGTTGATTTTTGTACCTGCTTTCAAGCCATTAATTGTAAATTGATCGTTGGCTGGATTAGGATAAATAGAGATAGATGATTCAAGCTCATTTATACCAGTATCGTCAATATCCTCTGTTACTGTTATCGTAATTAGCACAGAGTCGATATTGCAAATACCGTAAACATAAAACCAAACGTCATATACGCCAACTTCATCAAAAATATGCGCTGGATCTTCTTCGTTAGAACCTTCTCCGTCACCAAAATCCCAATAAATGGAATCATCAACTGCCGCATTGCAATCAAAATCAACCGCAAAAGGAGCCTCACCTTCTATTCCTGGAAGTACTTCAATGGATGAGGTGACAAATGAACCGCTAAAGTCAAGTTTAAAAACTCCAATATCGCATATCCCGAAACCATCAATAGTTGTATCATGCGCGCCATCAGTCGTTAAAAATGTATCACATGCGCAAACAGAATGATACACGACTTTGTTAACCGCATCAAAATGACAAACACTTCCGTCTAAGTGATTTCCTGAGTAGCCCGTTGCATATTGCATGTCAACCGCCAATGGTTCTAAAACACCAAGATAAATACCGCCTTCATCCGTAATTGCATCTGGTGAATAATAAAAACCTTCGCTTTCAAAAATATTGAAGCCCGCAAAATAAATATAGCCACAACTGTCCACCATAAAACCGGAAGGTGTTAAACCGTCTCCACCATTCCCAACTATAGTTGCAAAATTAAGTGTGGCCAAATCATTGCTTAATTGCGCAATAAATTGATGACTGTCTGGGTTTGAATAAACACCAGGAGTCACGATTGAACCACCATCACTTTTACCATACAAATAAATGTTTCCGTCAATGTCTTGTTCGATTAGATAAACCGCATCTTTTTCCGCAGTGCCCCAATAACTTCCATTTCCAATTGCTGTTCCGTCACCCAATAATTGTACTATAAAACCATCCGTTGTACCCCCTTGGTAGGTTGATTGATATCCAGACATGGTCATAAATTCGCCACTCGTGGCTCCGTTTACTAAAAGGTTTTCAGCCTCATCAAAATGTAAACTTAATGCAACTTCATCCGTTGTAGAACCAATAAATGTGGCCCAATTTAAATCAGACATATCTGATGATAGAGAGAATACTGTCGCATCCAATAGCCCACCTCCAAAGGTTTCTTGATAAGAACCGATTGTGGTTGGGAAATCAGGTGAAGCGGTCGTTGTTGCGATATAACAATTGTCAAATTCATCCACTAGAATTTCTCCTCTTCGTTCAGTGCCATATTCGCCAGTCATTGGGTTTTGTCCATCCTCACCTGATCCACTCATGTAAGTTGAGCCAATTAACGATCCACCATCAGCTGATAAGTGCAATACAAAAATATCGTATTCACTACCATCATCTGTACTTGCGGTTTGATAAGCATCTGCGCTTACAGGAAAATCCAATGAATTTGTTGAACCATAAATGAAAAGCTCTTGACTTGCATTAGTGGCAAAGCTATTGGGGTGATCACTGTTTGCTCCGCCAATATATGTGGCGTATATTAAAGCAGATGCCGCTGGGCTGTATTTACTAATCGCCACGTCAAAATCTCCGCCAGCATAGCTCGTTTGGAAGGCGCCTACAGTTGTTAAATATCCAGTTTCAGTGCTAGCTGCTGAGGTGTAAATATTCCCTTCATTATCATAAGTAGCGCCATGTCCGTAATTAAATACGGTTGAACCTGAAAGGGTAGCGCCAATTAATTCTGGATCAATCACCAAGTCTTTGCTTTCATCATATCCTTCAGGGAAATAAAAACTAACCGTATTTCCGTCGATTTGAAATTGGCATTTAACTACTATTTTTTCACCGTTGATCAGTTGATAGGCATAGGGTGAATTTTCCATAAATACTCCAATAGAAGTAATTAAAATTAAATTTCCGTTTCGGATTTCCATTCCATCTAAGCCAGCATATTCTAGCTGAATTTGTGCAGGATTGGCGAATGGTTCTACTAAAAAATCATATTTAAAATGCGCATTGGAACTGTATACTTCCATGTCGATTCCACTGTAAATTCCAGCATATTGAACTACATTAAAAATAGGGACATGTGCCGCCCATTTTGCAGGATCTTGTCCAATAAAATAATTGTGATAAGTGCTTCTTTCGTCCACACCAATTATTTGCGGATTAGGATTTGCGCCCAATAAGGTTGAGCGCCAAACGTGGCCATCTACTAATTCTTCTGCCGCTGAATTGTCGTGCTCATGACTCAATTGTTCTAGATTTAACTGCACATAAGTAATGGCATTGTTCTCAAGAAAAACTGAACCTGCACCAAGTGGGGCGCGATACTGAACATTTTCATGCCATTGGCCATTGTTTTGAATAAATTCGATTGATTCGTTATTTAACGAAGTAGGGGTTGTTTCTAGTTGACCATAGCCGATAAAGCTAGCAAGCAAAAGAAACCCAAATAATTGTTTTGATAGGGTCATTTAAATAAGGTTTAAATTAATATTGGGTTGCTGCTGCACTTTCAATATACGAAAATTAATCGTGAAAGGATGCATACCGAAATTGGGATGGAGCAATTTTCTAATGGAAAAAGGGTGAAAAATTATTCAATATTTATGGACTTAAGAATAAATCACTTTTCAATCCAACCTTTAATAGTTGCGATAATCTCGGCTTTAGTTTCTGAATCAAAATTCGCAATTCTTGTATCATGATGTCCTTTTGGATTGACATATTTTTTTAATCCACGGGCTTGCGCTTCTTCACCAAGTTCTACGGCAGTTGCACTCCACGTATCATATTCACCATAAATAAAGAGCATTGTTTCAGCTTCGAATTGAATAAAGTTGTTCAGTTTATTCATTGGCTCAGCATCAAATTCCGTAGTGTGACCGTCTGGTGCTGTGAAATCAAACAAATAATCAGATTGTTGTGATAAACAATCCTTAAACGGTTCATATTCGTAACCGTAAATGCCCATTTCGGTGAGTGCAGCCCAAAAGTACGAACGCAAATCTTCTACACCGTGTTGTTCAAAAAATGAAACACCGGATACATTGAGCAAATGACTCAAAATGACTGAATCTGTTGCTTTTGAATCGGGTAATTTATTAGCTTCATAAGCACCCCATTGCCAAAAAGCAAAAGAGTATTCTAATACATAATATTCAAAGGCTTTCTCAATTGAGATGTCCCAAGCGTAACCATTTTTCTCTGCTACGGATTTGAGCAATTCAACCAATGCATCTTTCCGCTCAAAACAAAGGAGTTGAAAATCTTGCACGGCTTGGCGTTCTTCAGGTGTTGCAACTGTATTTAAAAAGCTGTAAATTCTAGGATCTTCGCGCATAAAATTAAGCGGCGCAACATAACAAACACTGGCGTCTACATCATCTGGGTAAAAGGAACGGTGCAGCATGGTCGTTTGTCCTCCCTTGCTAATTCCGGTAGTAATAAATTTATTGCTCGGGTAAATCGCATCTCGAATGGCATTGATAATGACGTGGTGATCGTACGCTGCATTTTCTACGGTTAAGGTTTCCCATGGAATGCCCTTTTTTGGCATTGATTTATCAAAATAACGGTGTTCAATCCGAATTTGATTAGCTTTTAATAAAGTGCTCAATTCATTTGCTTTGGCAGAGTAGGCGGTATATCCTTCTAATTCTGCTACAACAGGTGCACCAGGGCTATATTCGCTGAGGTAAACTTTTTGCAAAAAGGTTCCTGCTTTTTTGTTTTTTGGATCAATTTGTTGTTTAAACCAAATTTCATAGCATGTTTTAAAGTGATTGCTAATGTTTATTTGTTTTACTTTTTTAACGCCTGGAATCTTTTTCAAACGCTTTTTTAAGTCCCTTGGAGGTACACTTGTTGGAACCTCTAGAGGTTGTACTTGTGCGAAGATAGGTTGCGCGGCTTGCGAAACAAACAGCACGGTTAAAACAAGACCAAGTCTTAAAATCGATTTTATCATAGGCTTAAAAATAAATGTTTTTTACCACTCTAAAGGTATTTGCGTGTGCTTCAATTATATCTGTAATTTTTGTAGAATAACCACCACCCATACTAACAGCAACTGGAATGCCTTTTGCTTGACAGGTTTTGAATACATATTCATCTCGCGACTTTGCACCTTGAATGCTGACCCCCAAACGGCCTAATTTGTCACTTTTTAAAATGTCTACACCGCTTAAATAAAGAACTAAGTCAGGTTTTACTTGCTCAATTAAGCCGGGTAAAGTGTCATAGAGTAAATTTAAATAGGCTTCAGTTTCAATTCCGTCTGGCACGCCCAAATCAAAGTCGGATTTTTCTTTTTTCAGTGGGTAATTATGTTCACCGTGCATGCTAAATGTAAAAACGCGCGGTTCATTTTCAAAAATTTTGGCGGTTCCATTGCCTTGATGGACGTCTAAATCTACCACCATAATTTGATTGACTATGCCAGCGTGTAAAAGTTCTGTGGAGGCTATTGCAAAGTCATTGAACATGCAAAATCCTTCTCCACGTTCTGCAAAGGCATGATGGGTTCCTCCAGCCACGTTAAGCGAGGCACCTTCGTTTAAAGCATGTTTTGCGCATTCTAGGGTGCCGTTTGAAATGTGGCGACCTCGTTGCACTAATGTTTCATGAAAGGGAAAGCCAAGGACGCGAATTTCCTTTTTAGATAAAGTTCCTGTCTTCAACTTCTCCCAATATTCGGTGGTATGGGTGCGCAAAATTTGTGCCTCCGTAAGCGCTTCTGGATGAAAAAAATTGGATTCATTTAATGTTCCTTCATGGAGCAATTGGGCGGGCAATAAGTCGTATTTTTCCATTGGAAATCGGTGCCCATCTGGTAAATGTTGATAGGTGTATACGGGACTGAATGCAACTTTCATGAGGTACAAAGGTAGAGAATAGTAATTAATAGCTAGTCACGACTAATGACTATCAGAAACAAAAAAGCCGCCTCATATTAACAAGGCGGCTCTAGTAAACTTTTTATTTGATCTTATTTAATACCAATCTGCAAATTGTCAGCAGTAATAATTTTTTCCATTGATTCTTTGAACAATTGATAATCGGCTAATTCAATTTTAGATTGCTTAAAGTGAATTTTTCTGTACACTTTCAATACACCCGCTTCAACTGTAAATGATAATTCATAATCAACTAATTTATTTGATAAAGAAACATTCTCTGGTTTTTCTGCCAGGCGTTTTCCTTCAGGCATTGTAATTGAAATGGTTTCAGTGGCAACAGAATAGCTGAAATATTTCCATAATTCAACACCATACTTACGATCATCAACAGATAAAAAATCAATCGGCTCAACATTATCCGTAATTGGAACTTTTACAATTTGTAATGTTCCAATTTTCGTGTATGGATTACTTACTGTATAGTCATATTTATATGCCACAGAATCAGAGTTGTTTTCCAAGGTTTTATCAAATTCAACATTGTCTAATTTAATATTTGCAAAATCTCCTGTAATCGCTTCTTGCATTGATTTTTTACGCGCTTCCTCTCCATCATCTCTATAAGAAGATCGCATTCCACCGCCCGTCGCTCCAGTCTTTACGTTATTTTTCTTTACAATCATTTTGTTTTCCATTAATTGCACTTCACTTGTTCTGTAAATTGCATTTGGCAATGATTTAGAGCGTGGCAACAAGCGTGGCTGAACTTCTTTGTTAGTTGGATCAATTTCTAAAATAAACGATCCCTCTAAAGAGGAAGATATCGTTGAAAATGGATATAAATCTGTTGTTAATTCAACAAATTTCTCTTCACCGTCTAGGTTCACTTTTGCAATACAATGATTAAACTCAATAGATGGTAATTCCATTGCATGCTGCCCTTTGTTTCGTGTATTTACAAGCACCAAACCTGCATCAATACCTACTTCTTCACACATGGCAACAAATAGAGTTGAAACATCTTTACAATCTCCAATTTTAGTTGTAATTACATTTGAGGCCTTTTGCGGTACTAAGCCCGATTGTCTGAATGAAATAGATGAGTAACGAATTTCATTTACAATGTATCCGTAAATGTCACTAATCATTTGTCTTTCTGTCAAACCATCAGTTCCTTCAGGGAAAAGCGTTTTAACAGATTCTTTTACTTCAAAATCAACCTTTGCTTTTGTAGCAGCCAAATCCGAATACCATTCAGAAACAAAACTCCAATCAGGCATACTTGAATAATGTAAGGTTCTTCCTATATCTACCAAAGGCGGCATATATCCTTCAGATTTGATACTCTCATTATCTGTGGAAGAATAGATGACTACCGTTTTACCATCAACATTTTTTTCCTCCCTTTTAATATCTCCATTCGCTACGCTAAATTTCACAGGAACTTCCTTTTCATCATATAAAATTGAAAATTCGATATTTTTTGAAGGAATGAAATAATCGAAATATTGTTTTCCCCAATAATGTTCGGCTAAGTTTCCTTGGTAATAGTTTTGAAATTTATACGAAAGGAAAATGCCATCACCAGGTTCAAGGTTTGTAAATACACAATAACCACCAGATGTTTCTGCAACGTTTCGAGTTCCGTCAGCTTTTAAAACCTCAGCCTTTTCAATAATTAAATATTGCGATCCCATACGTGGAATTGAATACTCTTTCCAAAAATCGACTCCAGCTTTATCAAATACTTTAATAACAGAATAGTGTCTTTCTTCAACTGCTCCTTTTTCGTGAATTACAACTTGCTTCTCTCTTGTTACAATTAATGAGTTATCCTCAGGATAATCATCAGCAGTTGGTGCATTTTTATAGATTTCGTAATAATCCTTTTCAACGAAATAATCAAACGGATTATCAATTCCTTCAATGTCTCTTATTCGTTGGCGCGCATCAAAATCTGTTGGATCATAAGTGATGGCTTTTTTGAAATTTTCTAAGGCTTCACTTTCCTCTTCCATGTCCATTAAAATCTCTCCTTTTTTAGAATATAAATTTCCAACAAATGGAGCAAGAACAATAGCATCATCTAAGTAATCTAAGGCAATTTGGTACCTGTTTATTTGGTAATAATAATCTGAAAGATCAATCATAGTACCAATAGCATAAGGCTTTACCTCTAACAATTTTTTGTATTCAACAAAAAACTGTTCCAGCATCTCTCTTTTATTCCAAGACCATGCATACTTTTTCTGCATAGAGTTTGAGTAGTGTTTTTTAAGGTATTTTTTTAAGACTTTTTGAGCAGCTTTTGGATTATTGTCTTCCTCAATAAGATATTTGTAATTTACAAAAGTTTCGTCGTTAGGGAATCGTTCATAACCTTCCTCAACAAGATCGATTATTTTTTGGTTATTGCCACGTGCAGCTTCAAGTGCAATTCTTTTCTCTAAATAACTACCATTATCACCAAGCGCGGTTTTAAGCCCTGCAAGAAGATCCTCAGCTTCATCATAATTCTCGTTTGATATAGCCTCGTTAAACTCTAATAGAAGTGATAATTTGTTATTTGGTTCAATTGCTTTTAACTTTTCAGTTGCAGCTCCCAATTCAGTTTCATTGCCTTGGTCAATATAAAGCTCTAATAATTCTACTAAAATTAAAGTATTGTCTGGGGCTAATTTTTCAGCTTGTTTCAGAACACGTTGTGCTTGATTGGTTTTTCCGTTATCTAAATAAATACGTGCTAATAGAATATGGTATAAGAGGTTGTCTGGATTTTTTTTGACTTGCTCTTCGAAATAAACTTCCTGTGGCAACTCTACTCTATTTATGTCTTCACCACCTATTTTAGGGTAGTCGCTATAGCCTGCTGAATGTGTAATATTATTTACTGGGTTTCCTTTACCATCCGTAATTCGAACCAAAAAGTTTTGACCAGAAATTTCGCTACTTCCAACTTGGAGTAAGAGACGGTTATTTCCTTTTTTCAATTTTATTTTTGTACGGTAAGTATCAGCATAGTTGTCATACTCTTCTGATTCGGATAGCACCAAACGATCATTGACCCACGCTTTTAATGAACCAGAAGTACCAATTCTTAATTCAACTTCTTGGTCAACCTGGCTGTTCACAAATGTTTGCGCAAATATGATAGCGTTGTCCGTATCAAAATGGTAAGCTGGTCTAATCCATTCACCTACTCGGAAAACGTCACTTTTAAACCAATATATTTCTGCTTCTTGCTTGTTTTTGAAACGCGCACTTTGTGTTGGTTGGTTGATAGGGCTATAATTCTTATCAAATCCACTGGCAGAGATGTTTTCAAATTCTCCAACGACTTGCCATTTATTTAAACTTCCTGATTGTTCTATCTCGCTCAAATAAGTGTCGAAATCACCTACATCATAAGCCCAGTTTCCACGAGCGCCATGAATATTAGATTTAATCGCTCCGTCGACTGTCGGATCTGCCAAAATTTCCGTAAAAAAAGCATCTCGCTCTTTTCTCTGTTCTAATTTAGAAGAAAAAATGGCTGATGTGCGCCAAAAAGCCACTAAATACTCCGATTTTTTATCGGTTAGTTTATAGAAACTTTTAAATGATTGTAAAGCCTTATAAGATTTTTGCTCATTGTCGTAAAGAATCGTTAGCATGAGCCATGCTTCTTGATTAGTAGGATCTGCTACCGTCTTTTTTTCCAATTCTGAAATTGCTGCGGTGTAATCATTTTTTTTAAATAGATCCCAAAAATTGTCAAGACCGTTTTGTGCTGTCAAATTCACGCTGAATAGGAGAAGTAGACTTAAGCTTAGAAGAATTCTCATAAGTAGTTTTAAATATATCGTTTTGTTAGGTTTTACACAAAGATAAAAATCTAGCCGAGGTAGCTGTAACTGATTTTCAATTAATTAATATGAGTTTTAGCAGTTTTAATCGATTAAGAAACGTCTTTAGTCGATCTATTGAGTCTTTTGAAACCGAAAAATGCGATTAGAAAAGCGATCGCTGGCAAACCTGCAATAATATGATAAACTGCATAATCTAAATGGTCGTAAAGTGTTGACCCTAAGATCAAAAAGGCGGCTAGCGCAAAAGAATTAATAGATTCGCTAACACCCATGACCGCTCCTTGTTTTTTGGGATCAGCATGAATGGAGATCAGCGCGTTAAAAGTGGGAAAACTGAGTGATAATCCAAGATTCATTATATAGTAAAAAGCAACGTAGAGCCAAAAATTTGCGGTCAATGTAATGCAAATTAGTCCAATTGCAGATAAAGCTAATCCAATTAAGAGCGTGCGAAATTCACCGATTTTACGAATCACTATACGCGATAAAAATGCTTGGTTAAAGGCTAAAAATATACCAACAATGAGCATGAAAACACCAAGTTGTGTTGCATTAAAATCAAATAGATCAATAATGAACAGCGCAATGGTTGACATGTACAAAGCCATCATGATTCCAAAAAAGAACTTGGTTAAAAAGAGTAGTTTAATAATAGGTTTCGGATCAATTTCTTTAATCCGTCGCAGAATTAAAAAGCTGTTTAAAATAGACTCTTTTTTGCGTGGTGTTCGGTTTTCTATTGGGTGAGATTCTTTTAGCCAAACCATAATGGCTATTAATGTAAAAATAGAAATAGCAGCAGCTGCTATTAAAGTTCCGGTAAAACCAATACTTGTAGAAGCCGTAACACCACCTATACCAGGGCCAATAATTAAGCCAAGGCCAGCTATTCCGCCCAAATAACCAAAGATGTATGATTTTTCTTTGCGTGTTGTAATGTCAGAAACATAAGCATTTGATACCGATATATTTCCGCCGGTTATACCATCCAGTGCACGCGAAGCACCGATAATGATTAAGGCTAATGAAAGACCAAAAATGCTCGTGTCGGGTAAGTTCAAAGCTATTAAAAATATAAACCAACTGAGTAAAGTTCCAGCTTGACTAATGACCAAGATCGGTTTCCGTCCAAGGGAGTCTGAAAGCGATCCCAAAAATGGTGCACCCAAAAATTGGAAGCCGGCATAAAGTGTTAGCATCAGTCCATAAACCCATTTATCTGCGCCATAACTTTCCACAATAAAGGGTAGAACAGGCATTAAAATGCTAAAGCCAAGCACATTAACAAAAGTAAGAAGATAAGCGGGAAGGAGTCTCTTGTGCATGAAGCGGCAAAGTTAAGCAAAACATACCAGCGTTATGTTATAGTGTCTGGTCGGAAATAGACAAATTATTAGAAATTAAATATATTTTGAGAAATAATTTTGTTGTTTTATTTAGGAGATGCTAAGTATCAGATGAAAAGAAAAAAAGAAAAATAGGCTCAAAAGGATTGATTTTAATTTTGCTGTATGTCCGTCCAGACACTATCTATAAGTTCATTTCTTGTGTTGCCAAGAACTCAACTAAATCGGCTTTAGTATAGATTGGTGAAGAACAAAACGAAGCTGTACACATGAATAAAGTACCTGCATCAAATCCACCATAAAAATCTTCATCTTCAGTGGTCATTTCACCGAGTGTTAATACATCAAAAATAAAATATGAATTGGGGTTTAGTAATAGTGCGGATAGATACTCAGTCTTTAATAGTTGCTGTTGCCCATCTGTTATAAACACGGCGTGAAATGGTGCTTCTTTTAATTCAACTCCAGCTTTAAAAGATAGTGGAAGCGTGGTCTGAGATTTTGCCAATTGTTCTTTATTCAAACGGTTATAGGTGGTTAAAGCGTAATTTTTAAAGGTGTCTAATTCCGTGATATGCCCCAAAAGGTTGAAGGTCGTTACGGCTCGAATATTATTGCGCGGAACTATGGTTGGCACAATTGCTAATTCTCCTGCGGCAGATTGAATGCCATTGGGTGAGTCAAAACGCTTGATGAGTTGATAGGCTAAAGTTGTGGCGTTTTCGAGCAATGTGGAATCCTGGGTAATTTGATAATAACGCAGCAAAGCGTCTAATAATTTTCGATTGTCTTCAAACGAATAAATGTCGGTTTCACCAATTTCTCTTGAATAGAGTCCAGCTGGCGTGCTATATTCACTAAGTATAAATTTGAGCATATTTTGTCCTTTCGACAAATAGCTGTGATCGCCAGTTGCGGCCCATAAATTGCTCAAGGCGATACACATTGCGGCATTTTCTTTCAAGTAAATCTTTTTATCGACAGCAGGAGTGCCTTCTGCTAAGCGCTCAGCTTCTGGTAAATCGTAATATTCACCTGAATGCACACCTGATATTAAATCGGCGTTTTGACTGTTCCAATAAAGTGGTGTTTCATTTCCTAAAAAACGATCACAATAAGACAGGATGAGCTTTGCTTGTTCAATTGCTTCAGTTGTGTTGGTTTTTGCCGCATAGTAACAATAGGCGTTAATATAGTCCGCTTGAACTCTTAATATCTTTTCAAAGTGCCCATTGTTCCAACTTTTTTTAGCGGAATATTGATAAACCCCACCCCAAACGGGATCAACCAATTGATATGAGTTTTTTACCGTTAAGTCAGTCCAGCCTTTCAACGTATCATTGCTTTTATAAAAGTGTAATCCATGTAAAATACCTTGCGATTCTAATGATTTTGTTTTCCAGTTATAACCTCCTTTTTTTAAATCAATATTAGCTATGAACTTATTATAAAGTACGGTTTCATTCAGCTCCAAATTGCTTGAATTTCCTGAATTTCTATCGGGCAAAGGAATGGGGTCGTTACGGATATTTTTTAGATCCGCTAAAAACTCGTTTTTTTCTTGAAAACCTCTTAACCGCAATAACTCATCCCCGTTTTCATTCATCACAATAATTGCTGGCCAACCCCAAGGTTTATAAGCTGCGTATAAATCAGGTCGGGCATCTTGATCGGCGCGACACAAAATGAAATTATCGTCCAAATAACTTTGAACGGTTGCATCCGAATAAGTGCTGTCATCCATTACATGACACCAATGACACCAATTCGCTCCGACCTCTAATAAGAGTAATTTCTCATTTTCAGCGGCTTTTTCAAATGCTGCAGCATTAAAATTTCGCCAATTTATTTCTGTTTTCAATTCTAATGTATCAGTAGCTGTGACATTGGGTGAATCATTTGTTCCAGCGCATGAAAATAGATAAAAAAGTGGGATTAAAGCAATTAATTTAATTTTCATAGGATCGTTTATTCCTTGTTTCATGCTTCATAACTGCGGTTTTTTCTACAGTTATGAATTCAATCGGTTAAATTTGAAAAGACAGTAGACTTCTTTTTATAAATCTACGTCTAACTCATGCATTTGGATTTAGTGTAGGCGTTATTTTCATAAGAATCGCCTAATACGTTCAATTTTAGGTAAATTGCAGTTCAAACATGAAGTATATTTTATTCAGTCTTTTTTGTCTTTTCATGGGGTCCACTTTTAGTCAAGTTATCTCCAGTGAATGGTCGCAGGCGCCTTTTAACGATTTGGGTATCGCTGAAAATAATGGGCGTTATGCTCCCATAATGGGTGATGATGTTCTGTATTATGGTTTTGATGGCCCTTATTCCTTTTTCTTTACTGTGAATGGAATTATAATTGGTCAAAAAGAAAAACTCACCGCCGAAGAAGCTTGGGAAAGACATGAAAAACAAGAAAAGAGACAGCCCGTTTTACCTATCCCGTCTAATTATTTTAACATTCAATGGCAAAATTCTAACCTAAACGTAAACCTTCTTGCGTTAGAAAAAAATGCACACACCCTTAATTTTCAAAACCCAAATAACCTTGATCAAACTTTAAAGTCAAATACTTTTCAAAAAGTAGTTTATCAGAATCTTTATAATGGAATTGATTTAGAAATTACATTGCCAACAGAAGGCGGATTAAAGTATGCATTTGTACTTCACCCAGCCAGCAATGCTGATGACATAACAATGGTATTCGAGGATGCTACTGTTGCTATCGACGCAAGTGGACAATTAGAAATTGACTCAAAAATTGACGCCTTTAAAGATTTGGCTCCTGTGGCATGGCAAAAAGGGACTGAAACTACAATTTCGAGCAGCTATCGGCATTCAGATGATGGCGGAATTCATTTCGTAATGGCGGACTATGATACGACCGAAACCATAATTATTGATCCATGGTTGGTTCCAGCTTTGCCTTTTACAGATAAACAACAGGCCTATGATATGGGGATGGATTTTGAGGGAAATGTTTCAATATTAGGTCAATACGGTAATCAAGTAGCACATTATGACAATACTGGATTGTTGCAATGGGTGTGGACCTTGCCAGGTGAATTGAATGAATTTTACGGCGATTTAGATGTCAATACTTATACAGGCCATACCTATGTTATGAACATGGCGCTTTTTTTAGGAATTGAGGATATTTGGCGTTTAGATATGGACGGTGTAATAAGCGAAAGCATTGAGTATGACCCTGCAGATGATGACCCTGGAGAATTGTGGCGGATGAGTTATAATCCAGTAACAGACCAACTAGTTATAGGGGCCGGAGGATTGCCGCGAGCTTCGCATCTCTGTGTTGTTGATGGTGATTTAACAAGTAATAATCGCTATGCTCCATTAACTCCTTTTCCGCCCAATTTAACGGACGCTACTTTACTAGAAGTTGATCCGTGTGGAGAATATTTTTACTTGCTTTGTTCGGCAGATGCTGTTGGTTTGTACAATAATGTGTTGTATAAAATTGAGCAAGCTGACCCCACAAGTATTATTTGGGAGGCTGCTACGGCACACACTTATGAGGAGATATCTTGTATAGGTTATTTAGGCCGAGAAGTGATTACCGGAGAAGGACCAGATTGGTATTCGCCCAATGGGCATAATGGTATTGCGGTTAGTTATGATGTGTACACTTATGATGGAGATATCTTAAATCGCTGGGACAAAACTACAGGAAGCTTTTTAGGGGTTGTTACTGTAACACCAACCGATCCTACAATTTATGGTGATCTTGCATTTTGCGGTGGAATTGATACGGATGTTTGCGGAAACGTTTATGTGGGGACGGAAGATAGTCTAATTAAATACTCAAGAGAATTAGAATATATTGAGGCCATTGCATTGCCCGACACTTGTTTTGATCTGCGGATTGTTAAAGAACGCATGAGTACCTGCGGCGCCGACTTTGTAGAGTCCTATGATTTTCCAGATTTGGTCGATTATTCTATGTCTGCAACTCCTCAACCATGTGGCGAATGTATAGGTACTGCATCCATTGAAACTTCAAGCATTTGTCCCGAGCTTACATTTGCCTCGATACTATGGAGCCCCGGTGGACAAACAACACCAACCGCTACAGATCTTTGCGCCGGCTGGTATACCGCCACCATTACGTGGTCTAACGGTTTGTGTGATTCTATTGTACGAGTTGATTCAGTTGAGGTAGTGATAGGTGCGCCAGGTGAATTGATTCAAGAGCTAACCTTGCAATCCTGCAGTGATGATTGTGATGGGACCGTTGAAATTACCGTTACGGGTGGCTTTCCGCCCTTCGTTTTTGATTTAGAGGGTGATGTAAATGCTACTGGAATTTACACGGGTCTTTGTCCTGGGGTTTATGATTTGTTAGTAACAGATATTGATGGATGTGTATTTATTGATTCCGTTGTCATTACTGAAGTTGATTCTTTAATTGTGACAGAGTTCATTACGGATGAGGCATGCGCAGGCGCTTGCAATGGAACGATTACTTTAACACCTGAGGCTGGCGTAGCCCCATTTGTTTTTACTTTAGATGGAACTGATTATGGAACAGGTTATTTTGAAGACTTGTGCGTTGGAACCTATGTCGTAACTGTTGTCGACTCAAATGGTTGTTCTTACGAAAATTCAGTAACAATTTCAGTTGGCGAAAGTTTGGGGCTAGACACGGTGGTCGCCAATAATCCGACTTGTTATGGATTTGCAGATGGATCTGCAACGGTAGGAACGGCAATTGGCGTTGAGCCTATAACCTATACTTGGGTGCCAGAAAATCCAGCGATAGGAGCGACATTTAACAGTATGACAGCTGGAACGTATGAAGTATATGCTATGGATGCGCACGGATGTGTTGATACACTTGTTTTTGAATTGATTCAACCAGATTCAATTTATCTAGACTTGACGTTGATCAATCCGCTTTGTTTTGGTGATCCAACTGGAATAGCCCATGTAGACTCTGTCTATAACGCACAAGGAAATTTGGATAATATTACATTTATTTGGTCACCAGATCCAGCTAACGTGACGGGCGTTGGCGCAGATTCTTCCTATAATTTAGCTGCGGCGGATTATACCCTTACCGTTAATGATGATTTGGGCTGTTCAAGTGTCATTACGTTTACAATTACTGAACCAGCAGAGATGGTCTTTTCGGAGTTTGGTTATGATCCTACTTTTTGTCGTTTATTCGAACATCAATCTGGCAACGGAGTGGTTTACGCAGCAGCTACAGGTGGCACTCCTGGTTACGAATATGATTGGATTAATTTGGAGACCTTAGAAACTTCAGAGAATTCAACTTGGGGTGGACTTAATCCAGGCTTATATCGAATTATTATAACAGATGCAAATGGTTGCAAACTGATAGAAACCATCCAATTGGATTCTGTTAATCCAATTGCAGCTTTTACAGTTGATTCTGATCAACTAAATGAAGATTGCGAAGGAACAGAATTGGTTATAGCAAACTTCATTAATGAATCGCAATATTTTGCAAACCCCAATAATCCAATTGCAGACACAACTTTTTTCTGGAACCTGAATCACCCGAATGATGACTGGATTATTTCGCATGACTATTTTGAGATGATCGATACATCTTATGTTGGAGAGGCCATTTATGAAGTTTGTTTGGTGGCAAGAAATAAAAATGGCTGTTCAGATACGACTTGTAAAAACCTAATCGTCCATGTGCAGCCAGAATTTGTAGCGCCCAATATCTTTACACCCGGTGGAAACGGAATGAATGACGAATTTACATTTGAGTTCAGTACTTTGGGTATCGAAACCTTTCATTGCACAATTGTCAACCGTTGGGGAATTACCGTGGCCGAATTGAATAGTATTACTGATGGTTGGGATGGAACCGATTTAAATGGTGACAATTGTACCAATGGCGTCTATTTTTATACCTATTCGGCTGTATCAACTAATAGTACAGTATTCAATGGGCAAGGCAATGTTCAGTTAGTTCGGGCAGAATAAAAACCTGATACTCAACTATTCCGTACTTTTTTACGTTTAGTAATTAGTAAACGTTTATCCCAAAAGTCGCCTATGAAATATTTAATCCTATTCTCTCTGTTTTTTATTGCGAATCTAAGCAATGCCCAATCTCAAAGTAAGAGTTGGACAATTGCGCCTTCAACAAACCTTGGTTTTACAGAAAACTTGGAACGTTATAACTCTGTTATGGATGAGGAAATCCAATTTTTTGCTGAATATGGCACACATAGAATTTTCTTTTCAAATGATGCTTTTGTAATTGGACAGGCCGAGGAATTATCTAAAGAAGAAGCTTATGAGCGTCATGAGAAAGAAGAACATGGTGAAGAAGTTGAGCCGATAAGTTGGGATTATTTCAAAATCGAATTTCAGAATGTTAATCCAGCTGCAGAAATTCAATTCCTTAATCAAAAACAGCATACAAGAAATTTTAGAAACCCAGCGAATTTAACAGAAACTATCTTGGCGCATTCGTTTGATCGGGTGCTATACAAAAACATTTATCCGAATATTGATTTGGAACTACAATTACCCGCAGAAGGTGGATTAAAATATAATTTTTTAGTACATCCTGGCGGAAGTC
Source organism: Crocinitomix sp. (assembly GCA_013138735.1). Lineage (GTDB taxonomy): Bacteria > Bacteroidota > Bacteroidia > Flavobacteriales_D > Crocinitomicaceae > Crocinitomix. The sequence goes on from WTCE01000010.1 coordinate 57,801, forward strand.
ATCAGGACATCCTAATGTCTTATGTTGGAGCCGAAGTTCAACTTGACGCACAAGGAGGTTTGCTGATTAATAGTGAACTTGCCCCTTTTACAGATCAGGCTCCCGTTTCAACAGTTCTGGGGTTAGCGGTTGAAACTAAATTTCAAGTCAATAACAATCAAGTTTCATTCAATTTGGCTGAGTATGATCACGCACAAGAATTAATTATTGATCCTTGGATCGTCACACCTATTCCGGGCGCTACAACGGGGATGGAAGTTACAGGAGATGATAGTGGTAACGCAACTGTACTTACCTTAGTTGGGGCCGGGCAAGAGATGTCTTATTACGATAATACAGGCGCCTTACAATGGACATTTGGTCCAGTAATGATTGGCGACATTACCATGAATCCGGCTACGGGAGAAACATATCTCACTAACTATACATTGGGCGATATTTCTCAATTTGATTTATTCGGAGTTATTACTGCAACCAATGTAATGTCAGAAGTTGGCTTACCAGAAGTTTGGCGAGTAAAGTATAGTGATTTTCACGATAAAATAACTGTAGGTGAAGGAGGTTTATCTGGAGCGGATATGCATGTTTCAATTATGCCAAATGATTTAAGCACCTATACCCCTTACATCTGTTTGCCCGATCCAGGTTCAATCATGGAAGATTGTGCTTTGTTTGAAGTTGATAAATATGATGGTTCATTTTATTATTGTCCATCAGGCTTTATTGGAGGTAGCCCGAGTATATATGGTAATAGATTGCATAAATTAGATCCAGTTGACCCTACCATAATGTTATGGGATACTTATACGGCTCATGATTTTCAGGAAATTAGTAATGCAACGTATGCCGCTAATGTTAACGGTGTTAATGGAATTACTGCTGGACTAGATTTTGTGTATTCCTATGACGGCAATAAAGTAATGCAATACGATAAAATGACAGGCGAATTACTTGATTCTTTACTTTTATTAACCCCGGTTAATTCGCAATTTGGAATAGATATGGATGATTGCGGAAACCTTTATGTAGGGAGCGAGACTGAGGTTTTGATTTTAACGGCTGAGATGGAAGAAATTGGAACTATTGCCACTCCAGGAGCTGTCAGAGATTTATTAGTGGTAGATAATCACTTATATGTTACAGGTGCAAGCTTTTTAACGGAAATTGAATTAGAAGGAGAAGGCGGAGATGCAATAATGAGCATTACGGGTACGCCGTCATTTTGCGCATCATGTTCAGGAACCGCAACGATTTCTTTTGTCGGTTGTGGCGTTGTAGATATTGTACCGGAAAGTATCCTTTGGGAGCCAAGCGGATCAACCGACATTACCGCAACAGATTTGTGTGAAGGTTGGCACGTTGCAACAGTTACTTGGATAAATGATGAAGGAGAAACAGTAACGCAAGTGGATTCGGTTGAAGTGACAACCGAAGAGCTGGACATTACCGTTGATATAACTGTAACGGATGAAGCTTGCCCAGGATCATGCAACGGTGAAGTAACAATTACACCTACATCTGGCGAAGCCCCGTATACTTACGACGTTGATGGAACCACGAATGGTACAGGAATTTTTACAGGTCTTTGTGCGGGCACATTTGATGTTACTGTAACAGATGATAATGGCTGTGAATTTACAGGTACGGTGACCATTGGTAGTGGTGATGGATTAAGATTGAATCTTGTAACCTCTAATAATCCAACTTGCTATGGTTTTACAGATGGCTCCATAACGGTTGAAGTTGCTGGTGGTTTAGGTGATGTAACCTATATATGGATTCCCGAAAACCCAATTGAAGGTGCTACCTTTAATACGATTGGTGCTGGAACTTATATTGTTCATGCTTCTGATGACGGAGACTGTTCAGATTCATTGGTAATTGTGTTGACAGATCCAGATTCATTGTGGGCAGATTTAAGCGTAAATAATCCATTGTGTTATGGCGACTCAACAGGTTTTGCTGTAATTACAGACGTGCATAATGCGCAAGGCGATTTAGACAATATCTCCTACTTTTGGGCACCCAATTATTTTGGTGGCGGTGGTGTTGGAGTAGACTCGGCCTATAATATGCCAGCAGGCGGTTATACTGTTACCATTAATGATGATAATGGTTGTTCAAATGTGATGGATTTTACAATAATTGAACCAGATCAATTGGTGTTTTCAGAATTTGGATATGATCCCGCTTTTTGCCGATTGTACGGATATCAATCAGGCAATGGAGTAATATATGTTGCCGCTACTGGAGGAACTCCTGACTATGATTATTATTGGTTGAATTTAGAAACCTTAGATGACGAAATAACATCCACTTGGGGAGGGTTGAATCCTGGAACGTATCAGGTTACGGTGACAGATGAAAATGGCTGTACTTTAATTGAAACTATTGAGCTTGATTCGGTAAGCCCAATTGCTGCTTTTACGGTCGATTCTGATCAACTGAATGAAGACTGTGAAGGAACAGAATTGGTGATTGCCAATTTCATTAATCAATCTGAGTATTTTGCAAACCCTAATAATCCTAGTGCTGACACTACCTTTTTATGGAATTTGAATCATCCCATTGACCCTTGGATTATTTCACATGACTTTTTTCAAATTATGGACACCTCTTATGTTGGTGAGGCCGTTTATGAGGTTTGTTTAATCGCACAAAACAAGAATGGTTGTGCCGATACGACTTGTAAAGACATAATTGTGCATGTTCAACCTGAATTGATTGCGCCCAATATTTTTACACCAGGTTCTAATGGTTTAAACGACCTCTTTACCTTTGAATTTCTAACATTCGGAATAGAATCATTTCATTGCACAATTGTTAACCGCTGGGGAATTACAGTGGCCGAACTCAACGACATAAATCAAGGTTGGGATGGTACAGATAGAAACGGAGACGATTGCGTTGCAGGCGTTTATTTTTATGTATATGAAGCTGTTTCTACTAATGCAACCGCTTTTGATGGACAAGGAAATGTACAGTTGATTAGAGAGTAATACTAAACCTAACTTTCATTCATTATCAACAAATTAAGCGATTTAGAGTCGTAGAATTAACAGGAATTTTGGATTGATTTTAGGCTCCGATCTGTCCAAAATTTTATAAATTGCAAACTATGCGATTGATAAAAGTCTTTACTCTCATAATTTTTAGTTCCAGTGCATTGGCACAGCCTCTTAATTATGGTCATGTTGGTGCTCCTTTGGAAGATGAAGTAGCAGATGTGAGAGCCGCGGGGTGCGGTCCAGCGTCAGCTTCTACCTTTTTGGAGTTTAATAATGTAAAAGCGTTGATTCACTCTGGTGGAAATTTATGGCAAATTTCAGGACAAAATTTTTCGCAATATGAGGTGCCAAAAGGGTCAGGAATTATGGCGCTATTTACATCAGCACTTTGGTTAGGCGGAATTGATATTAACGGACAATTAAAAATCGCAGCCGTTCGTTATCGGCAAGGACAAGATTATTGGACAGGTCCTTTAACAGAAACAGGTGATGCTGAAATAATTCCAGCAACCTGCCAAGAGTACGACCGACATTATGTAATCACGCAAGATGAGGTAAGAGAATTTGATGCCTGGTTTAAGGCGGGATTAACAGATGCCGAAGAAGGAACGACAGTCCAAGCGGATGAATTTAATGATTATGAAATTCCATTATCAATTTTGGATTGGCCCGCTCACGGGGATCCTTCATTAGGACAAAACTTTTATTTGGCACCATTTTATGATCGGGATGAAAACGGTATTTATGAGCCTACAAATGGAGATTATCCTCGATATGATATTGAAAAAGAAATAGATTGTAGGTTAGACAGAACGGTCACATTATTCGGTGATCAAACCATCTGGTGGGTGATGAATGATAAGGGGAATATTCATACCGAAACGGGAGGTGATCCTTTAGGAATGGAAATTAGATGTCAAGCATTTGCCTTTGCTACCAATGATGAAATCAACAATATGACCTTTTATAATTATGAATTGGTCAACCGCTCTACACAAACACTTTATAATACCTATTTCGGAGTATTTATTGATGGGGCACTTGGTGGACCAAATGATGATTACGTAGGGTGTGATGTAAGTCGTGGATTAGGATACACTTATAATGGAAATGCCTTTGATGCAACAGACGGCGGTTACCTTGGTTATGGCGCTAATCCGCCGGCTGCTGGGGTTGACTTTTTTGAAGGACCTTATTTAGATAATGATGGACAAGACAACCCAATCTATATTGAAGACAGCGTTAGTTTAGGTGATGTGAATGCCGGAAACGGAATTCCATACTCTGGCTTGGGAATTGGTTATGGAGATGGAATTGTAGACAACGAGCGATTGGGAATGAGTCGGTTTTTATATTATAATAACCTAGGCGGCGGCGGAATTGCTGCACAAACTGATCCTATTTCAGGACAAGATTATTACAACTATTTAAGCGGTTTTTGGAAAGATGGAACACCATTTGTTTATGGCGGAAGTGGGCATCAAAGTAATCCAGATGCCTTGCCAGGAGTCCTTTCTGACTATATGTTTCCTGGAGATACCGATCCATTGGGTTGGGGAACTGGCAGTGATCCGCAAGAAGTTTGGACAGAGCAAACTGCAGGAAATGTTCCTTATGATAGAAGATTTGCACAATCATCAGGGCCGTTTATTCTAAGACCCGGCGCTGTTAATAATATTACAACCGGTATTGTTTGGGCACGTGCTTCAACTGGCGATCCATTTGAATCGGTAGTAGCACTGCAAAAAGCAGATGACAAAGCCCAAGCTTTATTTGATAATTGCTTTGAAGTTTTAGATGGTCCGCATGCACCGGATTTATCCATTCAAGAAATGGAAAACGAATTGATTATTTCCATTTACAATGGCGTTAACTCTAATAATAATAGCGAAGACTATATAGAACTTGATCCGTTTATTGTCAACCCTGATGGTGATGGTGAATTTGATAACGCTTATCGTTTCCAAGGGTATCAGGTGTATCAATTGGCCGACGCTACTATTTCGCCAACTGAATTGAATAATGTAGATAAGGCTCGTTTAGTATTTCAATGCGATATCCGCGATTCAATTAGTCGTTTGGTGAATTACACTTTTGATGATGAAGTGGGTGGTTCTGTACCGCAGGTGATGGTGCTTGGTGAAAATAATGGCATTCAACACTCCTTTAGTGTTAAGGATGATTTATTTGCGATTGGAGATCGTAATCTCGTCAACTTTAAGCGCTACTATTATATGGCTGTTGCCTATGCGTCAAATGAATATAAAAAGTATGATCCAGATTCACCAACTAATTTGGATGGTCAGAAAAAACCATATTTATCAAGTCGAAAAGGAGCAATTGGTGAAATTATTTCATACGAAGGAATTCCACACTCTCCTAATCCAGAAAATGGAGGAACGATATTTAGTGTTGATTATGGCTATGAATTACCGGTGACAAGAATAGATGGTTGGGGTAATGGTGGTAATTGGACAGAGATCTCAGCCACATCAGAAACAGAAATTTTGGCCAACGGAAGTGTGGATGAATTAACCTATGTTTCTGGAGCAAGTCCAATTCAAATTAAAGTTATTGATCCTTTAAATTTACCGGCAAATGATTTTGAAATTTATTTCACCGCACCAGATGAGGAAGATTTGGATACTGCAGCTTGGTATATTGTAAACTTAGGAAGCAACGACACCATTCATTCTAAAAATAATGTGGATTTTGCAAGTGATTTGCTTATTCCAGATTGGGGAATCTCTGTATCTATTATTCAAACTAAATATACAAATGAAACCTTTGGGTATTTAGGATATGAAACAGATCCGATTGGTGCCACATTAACTTTTGCTGATTCATCTAAAAGATGGTTATCTGGAAATGAAGACTCGGATCAATTTAATGCCACCAACTGGATTCGATCAGGATCATTTGAACCAGAAACAGACGACTGTTTAGGAGCAATTGTGGCCAATCCTTGTTATTATCGCGATAAAAATTTAGATTATGAGCAGGATTACGAAGGATTGATAAATGGAATTGTCGGTCCATTCAAACTAGCTGGAACAGAATTTCAAGGTATGCCTATTGGCTATCCGGATGCTACATACGATCCAATAACTGGATTAGCAAGTTCTTGGTATAGTCCTACCATTAGTCAAACAAAATCAAGCTTTGCAGACTTGCATGGAGTTGATATCGTATTCACGTCCGATCAAACTAAATGGACACAATGCCCAGTTATTGAAACAGGTCATATTGACAACCAAAATATAGGCGGTGCTTCGCTCATGACTTTGCGTGAATCAAAATCGATTGATAAAAACCAAAACGAATTAGAAACAACTGGTATGAGTTGGTTTCCAGGTTATGCAATTGATGTTGAAACAGGTGAACGCTTAAATATGGCATTTGGCGAAAACTCTTGGTTGGGAGGTTCCAATGGGCAAGATATGGTATGGAACCCGTCAGATGAGTTGGGCAGTCCAGTAACGGGAGAACCACGCTTAGGAGGCGGTCATTTTATTTACGTTTTCGGAATAGATATTGATGATAGTGGAATGCCCGGTTATGATAATGGCAATTGGCTGCACACCAAACTCCAAGATGAAACGGCATCCAATTATATTAATACATGGAAAAATTGCTTGTGGATTGTTGAACCAATTTTAGCATTTGATCAAGAATTATTAAGTACAGATGCACGCATGAGTTTGCGTGTAAATCATCCATACCAAACGGAGGTTTATACAGGGATTAATAACGGATTACCGGCATATCGCTTTACGACCAACGGGATTCACACGCAATACGAGCAAAACGAAACAGCTATTTCTGCCTTAGATCAAATTAAGATTGTTCCCAACCCTTATTATGCTTATTCCGAGTATGAAGCTAATGGAATAGACAACCGAGTTAAAATCACCAACCTTCCAGAGGCCTGTGAAATAACCATTTTCAATATGAACGGCGGATTGGTGAAAAAAATCAGTAAAAATAACCCCCTCACATTTGTGGATTGGAGACTTAAAAATCACGCAGAAATTCCAATTGCCAGCGGCATGTATATTTTCCATATTGATATTCCTGGAGTTGGTGAAAAAATATTGAAATGGTATGGCGCCATGCGATTGGTGGATACTTCAAACTTTTAAATAGCGTAGCATGAAATTAATAAATGTTTTAACGATCAGTTTTTTGCTTATTGCAAGCATGGCAAACGCTCAAAAAATAAAATTAGGACCAGAGTTGGGTTTTAATATGATTGGTATGGAATCCAATGATTTGGGAACTTCTTTTGCCCCAGGATTTCACGGTGGGGTTAATTTTGAATTTAATTTTACTGATAATTTTTATTTGAGATCAGGTATTTTTGCAACACAAAAACGACAAGCCTATAGTTCAAATGATACTATTTTAGTGAACCTATTTGGTTTTGAAGATTTAATTGGGATTGATGGTATCAATTTGGAATCTTATACAGCAACCTCAGGCAGAGTAACACAATTATATATTGAATTACCAGTGATGGCTGGGTACAAGTATAAAGGATTTAGCGTTTACGCAGGGCCTTACTTTGCCTACATGCTTTCAGCTCGAAAAAAGGAAATAAAATCAATTGATACACCCTTTTTAAGAACCGTAGATATTGGAACGTTAGTTCCGGATGGGTTTGATGCAGATTTGCTATTGGCAACATTGCCACCAGCAGAAGGAACTACGTCCACAGAGTCAACTTCAAAAGCAAATTTACGACCTTTTGATATGGGGTTGAAAGCTGGAATTTCTTATGAATTCAATAACCTTGCTGCCAACATAAATTACCAATACGGGTTTTCGGATTACCAAACGGCATCAGCGGATCTTTTCCAAAGACACAGTTATTTTCAACTCACCCTAAATTATAATTTTGGAATAGGGAAGTGATAAGCCAATGGGCAATATTATCAATTATCAATGCCTTGCCCAGAGTTTATGGAAGTGTACAATTGAAAAAAATGACTTGCGATTATTCCGTTTCAAAAATAAACCTTACCCAACGCAAAAAAAACGGGTCAAAACGTAGTCTTTTATCTTTAATCTAACAGCACAGCGATCTAATATCTAATAAAAATTGAACGAGAAAGAAACACATAAACTCATTGGGAAACTAAGCAGAGCAGTTGTGTTTTTAACCCTTATCGTATTTGGTTTAATCATTACAATTTTAGTTTTGTTTGCTTTTCAAAAACCAGTTTGTGGTGTGCCTGATGAAGAAGATCAATGGATTTGCGGCACGCCTTCTCTTAATCCAAATTATGGAGAGCCCGCTTTTGAAAAAGGCGAATCACTCTTCAATCAAAATTGCGCTAGTTGTCATTTTCCACACAAAGATATGACAGGCCCCGCATTAAAAGGTGCAGTTCAGCGCGGAGAAGAGAATGCCTATGTTGGTTGGATTTATGACTTTATTCGCAATGAAGATTCCTTGGTTCAAGCTAAGGATTCATATACCTTAAAACTACAGAATTGGCATGAAGACGGTGTTACATGGTCGCATAGATCTACCCTAACAAATGAAGAAATTGATGACTTGTTTAGATATGTAGATCCCGTGTTTCCATATTGACCGGCTGATTAAAGAAGGAGAAAATCAATAAATCTTCCAATCCAATTCCACACTGAGAAAAACATGTCAAAAAGAACACTAAAAGCAAGCAACGCCAAACAAATCAAATTGCAGTCTTTTCTCTTTAATCTAACAACGAAGTGATCTAGCATCTAAGCGCTAAGAGCGCAACGCGCTCTAACATCCACATTCACCAAAAAACGGAGTTGAAATTTCCTCACCGTCTGCATTTATAATGATCAAATCGCCTTCTTTTTGAAAAGTTTCATCTAAGCTGGAAACTTGCTGAAAAGTCAAAATAATTGAATAAGTATCATTCGATACCTTCACCATTCCACCGCCATCATCTTCCCAGACGTCTTCATCCACATTGAAAGAAGTCATTTCTCCAGCCAATTTCATAAAGGCATTTTCTTGTGCAAAATCATCCATATAGATATAGTCCCCATTATTAAAAGCATCAAAAGTTTTGGAAAAATAACAGGCACAACCATCAATCTCTGGCGGAAATTCTGTGAATGAATCAATATTTAAGGTAAAAGGCGCTACTTCTTCAATAACCGACTCAACTATTGGTTCAATTAAGCTGTCAATTTCTATTTCTTCTTCAGGAACAAGAATGTTGAGATCACCTTCAGGAGTTGAATTATCGCAACTAAACAAAAGAATGACTAACGTGAATGTTAAGGAAATATATTTCATAATTGTGGCGACTTTGTTGAACGAAATTAAAAATTTTATTCGATTAATTATCTGATTTAAAAGTGTTTTTGAAGAATACCATCAGTTGTCTATAGGCCTTATCATTACTATCAATAGATTCAATTAGTCCGCCTATATAGGGACAAGAAGGGTCTACAACACAATACTGAAATTTGAAAACTTGGGCATAAGGAATATCCTCCATTTGATCAAGAACTATGAAAGCCATCTGACCTTTTGAAATTTCTCCATGAACGTTACAAACGCGAGCTTGCGTTGGCTCTTTATTATTAACAAGATGAATTAAAGCTCGTTTATTGTTCTCATAAGAACCTTTCAATCTGTCCCATAAGTCGTCTTCAATTATTTGACTCGTAGAATTATCCCAATTAAATTGTATTGACTCATTCAATTCAATTAATACATTCTCTAAAACTATTATGGAATCCGTTTCGATCTGCGATTTTTCGGGCTCAAATTCAAGCGGAGCATCAGCACAACTTGCACAAAAAACTATAAATGAGAGGAGTAAAATCAATGTTTTCATAAGTAAATTTGAAAGTACCCATTTTAATTGACAAAAAAAAGCCCTGTCCACCAAAGGCGAACAGGGCTATAATCTTTAATTACGTTTCGTCAACACCAGTCAAATCGAGTCTTTTATCTTTAATCTAAGAACGAAGTGATCTAATATCTTGAGCGCACCACGCTCTAAAACTCAAACTTAATCCCCTGTGCCAATGGTAAATCAGCCGAGTAATTAATTGTATTCGTTTGTCTTCTCATATAAACTTTCCAAGCATCAGATCCAGACTCACGTCCGCCACCTGTTTCTTTTTCACCACCAAAAGCACCACCAATTTCGGCACCAGAAGTTCCAATATTTACGTTGGCAATTCCACAATCAGAACCCCAAGCAGATAAAAACTCCTCAGATTCACGAATATTGTTTGTGAAGATAGAAGATGAAAGACCTTGTACTACATCATTTTGAACGTCAATTGCATTGTCAACTGAACCGCTATATTTTGTTAAATATAAAAGCGGTGCAAATGTTTCATGCTGTACAATTGCGTAGCTATTTTCAACCTCTGCAATTGTTGGTGAAACATAACAACCAGATTCGTAACCTTCACCAGTAAGCGCTTTTCCTTCAACTAATACGTTTCCGCCTTCAGCTTTTACCTTTTCAATAGCGTCTAAATATGTGTTTACGGCATCTTTATCAATTAATGGTCCCATATGGTTTGATTCATCCAATGGATTTCCAATAACGATTTGCTTGTATGCATTTGTTAGTATGTCTTTTACATTATCATAAATTGAATCATGAATAATTAAACGACGTGTTGAAGTACATCTTTGTCCAGTAGTACCAACAGCACCAAATACAACACCTGGAAGAACTAATTTTAGATCTGCAGATGGTGTAATAATAATAGCGTTATTTCCGCCTAATTCTAATAATGATTTTCCTAATCTTTTACCAACAGCTTCACTAACGGCTTTCCCCATTCTCGTTGATCCTGTAGCAGATACTAAAGGAACACGTTTGTCATTTGACAGAGCAATACCTAAATCTGCTCCACCAATTACCAAAGAACAAACGCCTTCTGGCACATCATTGTCAGCAAATACTTCTGCTGCAATATTTTGACAAGCGATAGCAGTTAAAGGTGTTTTTTCAGATGGTTTCCAAATACAAACGTCTCCACAAATCCAAGCTAAAGCAGTATTCCAACACCAAACAGCCACTGGAAAGTTAAACGCAGAAATAATTCCAACAGTTCCTAATGGATGATATTGGTCGTACATTCTATGAATTGGTCTTTCTGAGTGTAAAGTTGATCCATTTAACTGGCGTGATAATCCAACTGCGAAATCACAGATGTCAATCATTTCTTGTACTTCACCTAATCCTTCTTGGTATGATTTTCCCATTTCATAAGAAACCAATTTACCCAAAGGTTCTTTATATTCTCTCAATTTCATGCCCAATTGACGAACAATCTCGCCTCTTTTAGGAGCAGGAACTTTTCGCCAATCTTTAAAAGCTTCTTGCCCTTTTAAAATTGCGGCTTCGTATTCTGCTTCCGTAGCACTTTTAACAGATGCTATTAATTTTCCATCAACTGGTGAATATGAGTCAATTTGTTCCCCTCTTGTATTGAACCAATGCGAGCCTGTTGCCGCACCACTGTTCATTTCTTTCACTCCTAATTGGTCTAAAACCGCTTTAATTTCAGTTTCAACTGCTACTATAGACATATTTTTTTCTTTAAATTCTTAACAAAAGTACAATTATTAGGCGAAAAAATTCACACTGCTTTGGGTTTAGTTTGGGCGGTTTTAAACAAGTTCACTATCTTTACGTTAAGATATGACCGCAAATTGGTTACCTATTGACAGTTTTGTCTCATTTAGTCATGAAAAAATAAGTAAACAACATTAAAAATTTAGAACAATGAAAAAGATAGTTTTTATTCTAGGAACAGCGTTAATTTTGCTCAGTAGTTTCTCTGGGGTGCTTAAGTCTGCCGGTGATGATCTTTGTAAAGCATATTTCCCAGTGGATGTGGGAACCACATTGACTTATGAAAGTTATAATGGTAAGGATAAATTGCAATCATCCGATCAGATGACAGTTACTGACGTAATTGAATCAACGGCATCAACCTTGATTAAGGTCAATATGAAATCTTTCGACAAAAAAGGAGAAGAAGCTTCTTCAACCGACGTTGAATATATATGTGAAGATGGCGTATTCAAAATTTCAATGGAATCAATGATGGATTCTGAAACCATGGAAGCGTACAAGGATATGGAAGTAACCATGACACAGACTGAATTAGAAATTCCTTCTGATTTGACAGTTGGTCAAGACTTGCCAGATGCGGATATTGAAATTATCATTTCATCTAGCGGTATGCAGATAATGAAAATGAATGTCAAGATTACAGAGCGTAAGGTAGAAGCAAAAGAAAGCATGACAACGTCTGCTGGTACTTTTGAGTGTTATAAATTCTCGCAAACGACAAATATGAAAATGATGTTTATCGACAAAACCTATAAGAATGTTGATTGGTACACAGAAGGAATAGGATCGGTTCGATCAGAGACTTATACTGAAAACGGAAAGCTTGACAATTACCGTGTTTTGACAAATATCTCCCGATAATTTTTGGATGCTGCAAAAAATTGATTTCACTTCGTACAAAACAATTTTAATCGTTGCCGTATTAATTCGATTAATAGCAGCAGTTTTCTCGCAAGGCTATGGAATGCACGACGATCATTTTTTGATTGTTGAAGCATCTGCTTCTTGGGTTGATGGATTTGATTATAACCATTGGTTGCCTTGGTCGCCTGGCAGCACAGGAATGCCAGAAGGACATAGTTTTACTTATGTTGGCATTAATTACGCTATTTTCGCGGCCTTAAAAGGAATTGGAATTGCAGATCCGAAAGTACTCATGCTTTTCAACCGCCTAATACATGCTTTATTCTCCTTACTCATAGTTAAATATGGGTTTAAAATAACTGAAAAATTAAGCACTCGAAAGAATGCAGTAATTGTTGGTTGGGTTTTAGCATTGCTATGGGTATTGCCTTTCTTATCCGTTCGAAACTTAGTAGAGATAACGTGTATTCCATTTATGATGTGGGGTGTATGGGTATCGCTTAAATCTGAAAATCGAATGCGTTTTTTATACGCCGGTTTATTGCTGGGTATGGCGGTTTCGTTTCGATATCAAGTGGGTGTTTTTGCAATTGGTATGGCGGCCGTTTATTTTTTCCAAAAAGAGTTTAAAGGTTTTGTTTTGTTTTGTTTGGGAGTTGTATTGGTTTTTGGATTGACACAAGGCCTAGTTGATTACTTAATTTGGGATTATCCATTTGCAGAATTCTTAGGCTACTTTGTATACAATTCTAACGAAGGTTTGGGTTATTTAGAAAACAGCAATTACTTCATGTACTTTCTCGTTTTAATGGGCGCCTTGTTATTTCCATTAGGATTATTAATTGGGGCAGGATTTTTTCGAGGATGGAAAAAATATATAGGACTCTTTGTTCCGGTCATGCTATTTATTTTGTTTCATACGCTTTACCCCAATAAACAAGAGCGGTTTATATTACCCGTTTTACCCTTCTTTTTAATAATTGGAGTAATGGGTTATGATTTGCTGCGCGAGCGCGAGTTTTGGAAAAAAGCATGGTCATTTTCTTGGAAAGCTTTTTGGGTGTTGAATATCCCCTTATTAATGTTCGCCTCTTTTACCTATTCCAAAAAGTCGCGGGTTGAATCCATGTATTATTTCTATGGAAAAGATACACATGGATTAAGAATTTTGCATGAATGCACAGGCGAATCACCGCCGTCTCTACTCCCCAAATTTTACACAGGCAACTGGACGATAAGTGGCGTGGCACGTGATAATGCGAATCAACGTTTAAATGTATTTCCAGATATGGAATACGACTACATCATTTTTTGTGGTGAGCAAGATTTAGAATACCGCATTGCTAGATTTAAAAGCTATTATCCCAAGATGGAATTGGCGCAGGTTTGTGAACCAAGCTTGGTAGATGCCGTTTTACGTTGGCTCAATCCTCGAAACAGTAATGAGTACATTGAAATTTGGGAAACGCACGTTATCCCTGAACGTTCAAATTAGTCTATTAAATTTATAGATTAACCCAATTACTTATTAACATTTCTATTTTTTACTCCCTTGATTCTATAGGCTGGCACTGATTTTGTTTAAAACTTGTTAGGAACTCAATTTTCAAGATAGGTACCAACGCCTGATAATTCACGTTCTTTTAAGTAGAGACAACACATTTTAAGTCTTGACAACACAATTATGAGAATAAGATTCGTTATAGTAGTTCTTGCAGTGTTTTTAATTGCTTCTAGCTTTTTAGCTTAAATGTTATCAGGTATTGCAAAATAAATTCAGCCTTTTATCCTAACTTTCTGTTTGGGGTTGGGATAGTTCTAGTCATTCATCATTCATACGACAAACATCAAATAAAACACGCCATAACTAGTTTTCACAGTTGCTCCATCTGGATGGTAGGTAACTGAAGCCAATTTACGGCTTATTCCGATCCAAATTTTTAATGATTTTGAATAAGATTTAGAACTAAATGGAAATGATTTTCCCTTACTTTCTGAAGTTCGGCTTTCTGTTCAGCTGACTTAGTTTTCAAACTCTCGTATTGGAACTTCTCAGCCGTCTATTCAAAATTAGCCACAAAAATCTCATTGGGACGAAAGCCGCAATTCATGGATATAGATGAAAAAACATAGCTGAAAATTATCACCTAATTTTCGATCAAAAATAGACGGTGTAAATATAATAATGGGGACAAGAACACCTTAGCCAACAATTACACAAGCAGTTTTATAAACTTCTTTTTCACCAGTAACAAGATTGATATAACCGCTCCAACAATCATTTTCTGAATTACAAACACGGCCAGTTAAAATGATGTAAGGATCGCCATCAGAACGGGGTAGTTTTCCAGGCACATAATAGGACACATAATCGAATAAAATGTTCGTGTTTTCGGTGCCGTTTACAGCCGTATAAACTTCCGTACAATTGTCATATTTTAGTGTTTCAATTGTATTGAAATAATTCACCGTTGAGTGAACATCATTTGCAATATTAAATTCAATTTGTTCGGCGTTAAAAAACACATTTCGTTCAATATTTAAATGCGAATATGCATCATAAGAACCATCCATATTTACCAAAAATTGGTCGTGACATTTAATCTCAATCCAATCAATAGTCATGATATAATCTATCCTAAAACTCGTGCCCGCATTCCATGCATGAGATGATAAACGATAATCAGTTATATGCGCATTAAAATACGTCTCAGACATTCCGCTCTTTTCCATTAAAATTGCCTTCCAAATGTCATAATACTCGTTCAGCTGACTTTCTGGCAAAACAGATTCTGCCGTTCCTAAATCCGTATTAAAATCGCATGAAGCTTCTATTGGTTCACAGGTTGTTTTATCACAAGCGGTGAATAGAAATAGGACCGTTAGAAAGACTAGGCTTAGGTACTTTCGCATTGCGTTTTTGTTTTACTGATGATTTTCAACCTGAAAGGGTTGTATTGATTAAGCGCATAGTAAATAACGTTAGTATGATTAAAATATTACCAATTTTTGGCAAATACCATATAAGCTAAAAATGCCCATATAGGGGACATATAAGAAATGGCGAGTAAAACTATCCTAGAACCTTTGCCATAAAATGAAACCAAGCTGAGGATTATGCCAATTAACGATAAAAGAATAAAGAAGACAGCCTCAACCCATCTCATATGAGCCCAAGTAAAAAAGAACAAAAAGTAGATTAGGGTTAGTAAGTTGAAAAGAATGGAGGTAAGTCTAAGGTTGTTTAAGGTGATTTTTTTATTCATTGATGGAGTGATTGTAGTAAATGATTCCCTAGACTATTTTTTAAATATAGGCATTTACCCTCAGCACATCATTTTCTTGAAAATATTCAACTCCGGCAGTTGTTAGACATTGTCTAATGAAGGTGGTGTGGTCAATGCGTTTTGGTTCAATAAGGCGTCCTTGATGCTCTTCGGTGTATGTCCTAATTAATTGCATCAAACGATTTTCCAAATTGTTTAAGCTTAATATTAGAGTTTACAAAAGAGTTGTAGGGGTATACAGAAATTAGAATGTTTAACTAATTTTATATCAAATCATTAACATCATCTTGAAATACATTATTTCTGTGATAGTCTAAATACGCTTCTCGATCTTCAGGAAATATTCTCATTTTGTTTTTAGCATTTGGATTAATACTAAGTTTTTCCCACGTGTATGAACTTAGTTGAGTCCCACAAATCAGCTCTCCTTTGTCGGTAAAAGTAATGTATCCTTGGTCAAACAATTTGTCATAAGTTGGTGACAACGCCAATCCATTTAAATAATCCAAAGCTTGGTCATTTTCATTGTTTTTTATACAAATACTATATGGTTTAATATGACTTGCGATTAACAAGCGTTCATCCGTAATTTTTGTAAATGGACATTGGGGCATATAATTGATAACTTCTCGTCTATATTTTTCAGAACCTTTTCTGTGAGTTCGTTTTTTTGTAGTTTCAATTTCTTCGTTACCCAATTCTTGCTCTGTGTCTAATGATTTTGGATGAACAAAAGATCTAAATTGGTAGTCTAAAAGTATACGAAAGTAAAATAGCGGTTGAGCATCTAGATTTGTTACTGGAACTAATTTTAGAATCGACAAATAGCTGATACCGGGTAAGATTAACTCTCTCCACAATTTCCATATTGAATCATCCGAACGGACATAGCCTCTGTTTTGACTTTGCGAAAGGTTGTCTGAGGCGTCATAAATACTAAAGAAAATTTGATTTGTCAGGAGACTATTAACTTCCGCTAATCTTTCATTATAGTATTCACTTATATTATTGTGATAATGTTGTTCTTGAGAAAAATATTCTGTTTTTGCATCACTTAAATATTTAAGAAAGTTTGATTTACTAAAAAAGCATTTGTTTTCACTAATCAATGCCCCACTTTCTTTTGCAGATTGGAATGTTTTTCTTTTTTTATTTGAATCATAATGTTCTAAACCCCAATGTGTATAATTGAAAAAGTGAGACATACTTTCTCCTTTTTCTCCATTATAAGTTCCAACATGTTTTTTTGATTCCCCATTACCTCCGAATTGTGCGAGTTTGTTTTTTCTGTGGATGAAACTATCTTCTGCCCTGAAATCTTGTATGGAATCTTTGATTAAATACTCTTTGTCTTCAATTTTTATTCTCTGTGGGTTGTCCATTTTTTCAAGATAAATTATGCGTTTTCTTTTTCCAGTTGATTAAATCTCTCTCTGTGGAAATTAAAATATTGTCTGTTATTTTTATTAACGTCTACTATGCTTTCTTCATCCGCAGTGATACTAGATCTCAGTTGGTTAATTACATTTATTGATAATCTATTTGTAGTCCATACTAAATTTCCGTTTTCGCTGAACGTAATTAAAAATCGATCAAATAGCTTATCAAATGTAGGAGTTAATAATAAGCCATTATGAAAATCTCTTCTTTCTATATTATCAGATTCTTTCCACGGTTTTATGTGGCTTGCAATTAATAGTTGACTGTCGTTAATTTCAGTGAAAACACAATTGTTAAAATTCGAGGCCAATAAATCATTTCTAAATTGTGATTGACCTATTCTAATTTTTGTAATTACTTCCTTGATCGTTTCTTTTTCAATTTCATTTGTTATCAAACTATTGATTGAATTAGAAATAATATCTTCAAAGTTATCTGAAGAGTAAATTACGACAGGAGCATATGTCAATTGCCAAGAAACATTAAAAACGCTATTTTCATAGCTGTCAAAGTTGAAATTTAGAAATGAAAGTTTTGGAATAAAAAACTCCTGTATTAACCTCCAGTTTTCAGCCGATTCTTTTTGAGTGAACCATTTGAAATATGGCTTAACTGAATTATTATCATGTATGTAAACTAGATCTGAGTTAAAAAGTAAATCGTCCCCCTGAATTTCATTTAATTTATCTCTTATTAACTGATATTCTAAATTAGGATTATGATAGGAGACCCCATATTCTTCAAGGAAAGATCTTAAAAAAGGAAGTAATAAAATTAAACTTTTTTTGTCAATTTTATGCTGAACATGGATACCTTCATTGTTCTGAATGGCAATTGGATCTCTTGTTCTGTCGACCAGTAAATTTTTTATTCTTAGAAGGTCTTGGGTCAATTGAATATTGCTTCTAAATTTTTTCTCAAAAACGTCATGACTCCCTAAGTAGAAAATGTTATTTCCTCCATTTTCTCTCTGATTTCTAAGTCTTCGATTGTCGTTTTTGACCCTTTTGACGACTTCTTTTGCAACTTCAAAGGGCAAATCAAATATTTTCATTTATTCACCAAATTTTGTGATATCCATTTGCTTCAAAAGTGCTATTAAAACATCAACTACAATACTATTTCCAGCTTGCCTATACATTTGAGTATCACTAACCTCTTGTTTAAAGTCATCTCTAAACCCCATTAGTCTTAAACATTCTTTAGGAGTTAATTTTCGAATCCTTCCTTTATCATGTGTCACATAATTATCCACACCAGCGCGGTGCATTTTGTGCATTGATTGTAATAAAGGGCGCGCAATTTCAAGATCTGTTTTGATGGATGTCCTAAAGTTCTTAGTGCCTTCTGTAAGAACGTATTTTTTCGTTTTTTCAAGGAGGTAGTATTTTTCCTCAACTTTATTAACATCAAAGATTAATTCATTAAATTCTGGAGAATCTTTACTTTCAAATACAAAGTCGCCGTGCCAATTGAATTGTTGATTTGCCTTTTGGCAAATTGCGATTTCACCATTTATTTGTGTGTATCGCTTTTTTCTGTTTTTTGAGCTCGTTACAAATTTGACCCCTTTTTCCTTAAGATAATACTTACTGTCTGTATAATCTTCAAGAAAATCTTGCATTTTGTACTCTAATTTAATAGGCTTTGGAAACTCAAATTCCACTTTTTTATCCTTAAAACCTACAACAAAAATTCTTTCTCTATGCTGAGGAACTCCATAGTTTTTGGAATTTAATACTTGATAGTAGTATTTGTAGCCTAATTCATCAAAAGTGGCTTTGATAGTTTCAAATGTATTACCACTATCGTGGTTGATTAAGCCTTTTACATTTTCAAAAATGAATATTTTTGGTTGACTCTCTTTTACAACTCTTGCAAATTCATAAAAAAGAGTTCCTCTTGTGTCAGAGAATCCTTTTCTTTTACCAACCATTGAGAATGATTGGCAAGGACTTCCGCCAACTAATAAATCTACTTTTCCCTTATACTTTTTCCCTTTAATATCCTCAACATTATTGTACCAATTCTCTTCTTCTATTTTGTAGTTAGCAAAATAACTTTGCTTTGCATATTTATCTATGTCACTTGCAAATACTATTTCGGTGGCTAATTTTAACCTTTTAAAAGCGTATTCAATTGCGCCAATTCCGGAGAACATTGTCGCTACCCTTAATTTAGCATTAGGATTTTGAAATTCTTTTTCAGTCCAATTCTGTGTAATCTCTGTTTTTGTAAAATATAGTTCTAATTGTTGTTCAACAATGTCTAAAACTTCTTTGTAGTGCGGATAGTTTTTAATTTCTTGAGTAACCCTAGAAGAATAGAAGTGGTTTAGAATTTTTTTTTGTTCAGTTTCAAGGATTTCAGCTAATGGACTTAATAGATTCTCAGATAAATTTCGTTCTTCTCTCTCTATTTTTCCTAATGTAGAGGTGTCTATATCAAGATATGACGCCACTTTTTTTAAAGGAAACCCAAGTTCTGTTCTTCGTTGTTTAATATATTCACCGAAAGTTGCCGTCATACTTAATGATTGTTTTAGGACAAAAATAGTCCAAAAATATGGAATATATTGATGATGTGCGTTTTTTTTATCATGTTGCAAAAGTCATAATAATTTCGGCCTTTATTATTAACAAATATTATGCAAATACTTGATCTTTTGTTATAGCTAAAGTACCAGGTTTATTTTTACGAAAGTAGCCGCCTCTGCTTACACGAAAACTATCCTTGCTCCACCAGCAAAAACCCTCACCCCCCAACCCCAACAAACATCCAAAGCAATAAAAAATACCGCCCAAATTTCCCAATCAGCATCATCACACTTAACGGCAGCAACCTCACCTTAAAAAAACCCAAAACCCCAACCATAGGATCTCCTACAAATGGAACCCAGGATAATAACCCTAACCAAACGCCCCACTTACTTAAACGTTTTTCCCATTTAGCAATTTTCTCGTCGTTGAGTTTGAAGCGTTTTTTTAAACCTACCGAGTTGCTTTTAAAGCCAATCCAATAATTAGTTAGACCGCCTAAGAAATTGCCGATTGTGGCTACAATTAAAACAGGCCAAAATTCATAGCCGATTTCGAATGCACCAATGACTAATGCTTCGGAAGGAAAGGGAATAAGTGATCCGGCAATAAAAGTACCGCCCAATAAACCGAATAAACCCCAACTCAAGAAATTCATATGTGTTTTTTAGCCCTTCGGCCATTTTTTTGACTTTTATTGATAGCACTAGTAGCATCCTGAAACTCAATTTCGAAAAGTGCTACTTTAGGCATCTGTAAATTTACTCAAAATATAAATTCAATTATTAAATCCGATTGACCCGCAATTCAAAAATTAAAAGGCGTAAAAAAACCCCTTGCATGGACACTGAGGTTACTCGAAGTGCCCTTGCAAGGGGTTTTATATATTTTTTATCACTACTGACCGACTAAAAAAAAGACACTAAAAAGGGGAACCTTTGAAAGCTCCCCTAAATTCATACCTTAAGGTTCTGAAATCTTATAACGTATGCAAATCAAAAATAGCAAAAAGAATTTTGT
>WTCE01000169.1 GCA_013138735.1 Crocinitomix sp.
AAGTGGGCAATAAATTATTGCAAAGCTGTTCAATATTCATCCTATTAAGATGATCAAAAACAAAATTTATTCCTCCAAATGCCGAGATTGAGTCTGATTTAATTACTTTCACTTGTGTATTGTTGTCTAACACTAAATTTAGTGAATAATACATTGCCGTGAAACTTTATCTAATAAGGTTTTGCGGCTTTTTTGATTAATGACTTGCGGGTATTAGGAATTATCGGGACCAGCGAAGCCCAACTCGTTAACTTTCTAAATCCAAAATGAACTTATGGAAAATAGGATTGTACAGCATCAAAACAAAAACAACACAATGAAACAGTTATTGATCGCATTATTCCTATTAACAAGTTTACAATTATTCGCTTACGATATTAGAAAAGCAAAATCATCCGTTGAAGAAGTAACGGTGTTTTTAAGTGGCGCACAAATTACGCGCACAGGTTCTGTATCTGTTCCAAAAGGATCGTCTGAAGTTATTTTTACTGGAATTTCTCCGCTTTTAAAAAGAGAGAGCTTACAGGCCGGAACAAAATCGAATATCACCATTCTCTCCGTTCATTATGAAACAAAATTGACCGAGAAAAAGCAGGATTTAAAAGAATTAAAAACCTTTGAAAGCAAACGGAATGAACTGAGCAAAAAAGTGAATCGCTACAATGCCTCTATGGAGGTGATTCGTATTCAAGAGACTATGATTCAAAATTTAAGTCAAATTCAAACACAGATGAAAGATTTTAAAGTTTCGGACATAGTTGAAGCCAAGGAAATTATTGACGCCAATTTAGAAACCATAAAAATACGCCGAATTGATTTGCAAGAAAAAATCAATACCGTTAACGTCACGCTCAATGAATTGAACCAAAAAATTCAAGCTTTTGGAGTAGTTTATTCAAGTATTGAACCACAGGTTGTGGTCAAAATTAGATCAGATCGGGAGCAAAAGGTGAAAATGAAAATCAGTTATTTTACGCCAAATGCCCGTTGGTATCCCTCGTATAATTTGCGTGTAAAAGACGTGAAAAGTCCCCTAACAATTGACTACCAAGCCAATATTTCGCAGCAAACTGGTGAAGATTGGAAGAATGCGAAAATAACCCTTTCAACAAATGATCCTAATTTGGGTGGTCAAAAACCCATTTTAAAACCTTGGTATATTGTGTTAAATCAGTATAATGGTCGCCCAACAAATAATAACAAAAATAGATATACACCCAATAGCTATCCTCGAGTAACAGGTCGTGTAACGAACCAATTTGGCGAACCTTTGCGCTATGCCAATATTATGGCAATTGGCACAACTGTGGGCACCATTACAGATGGTGACGGACATTATGCAATGAATATTCCCGCTGGTTCTAATCAATTGCAAGTGAATTATATTGGCTATAATCCAGTGACTTTTCTTGTTTCTTCGGCCGAGCACAATATTGTGATGCAAGAAAAACGAATGACCTTGGAAGAAGTAACGGTGATAGATGATATGGAATATTATAGTGCCGGATCTACGGCAGAAGCTCTTTCGCCTTCAATTAACAGCGTAGATGTGGCTTATTCTATGAGTTCAACAGAATCTGTAACAATGAGTGAATATAATAACAAAAGAGCCGACAGAAGCATCAGCAAGCAAATGGTGAGCAGTGTTACGCCATCCGTAGCGGTGCAAGTTCAGCAAGTTGAAAATGTGGTGTCGGCCGAGTTTAAAATTACAGAGCGCTATACCATCAAATCAGACAATAAGCAATATACGGTTCAAATAAATGAAATAGAACACAAGGCACATTACCAATATTATTGCGCTCCAAAATTAGATGCGGATGTGTTTTTAACGGCACAATTATTAGGTTGGGAATCGCTTAACTTATTAGAAGGACAAGCCAGTATATTTTTTGAAGGTACCTATGTTGGCACCAGTTTATTGGACGCTAAATTTGTAGGCGACACCTTAGATATTTCTTTGGGAAGAGACAAACGAATAGTTGTAAAAAGGGAGAAAGAAAAAGAAATCAGCAAAAAGAAATTGGTGGGTGATAATGAGGTAAAAACCATTAAATGGAATATTGAAATTAAGAACCAAAAAAGCCAGCAAATAAATTTAATTGTAGAAGATCAATTTCCATTGACAAATGATGCAAAAATTAAGATTGATAAGGATGACATAAACAAGGCGCGGATAGATGAAACAACAGGTTTTATCACCTGGAAACTAAAAATTGGAGCAAGTAAAATAGAAAAACTAGCATTCAAGTATAAAGTCACCTACCCTAAAGGCAATGAGGTTTATTTGGATTAGAGATTTTGAATCGGGGCTTAAGCTTTAAAAAAAGCCTCGATTCCACGTCCGTCAAAATAATCTTTTGACCATTTCACAATATCCGCCTCAGAATATTGTAGTAATTTTTTATCAATTAAATAGCGAATGGCTTTTTTCTCTCTCCGTGAAAGGCCGCCGTCGATCATTATTCCAAAAATAAATAATTGCTGAACACCACGCCGAGTTTCAGCAGAAAGCAAGGAGATTTCCTCTAAAAAACCTTCGTTATAAGGCGGTTCTTCTTTAATTTCTATTCCAAATTTTTCCAAAACGGTAACACTCAATAAAAAATGGTTGTAGTGAAACGAGCGTTTTGATTCTGAAATTAATTGAAGCGTATCGTATAAGAATTTTTTAAATTCTTGATTGTCCTTTTGTTCTTCATATAGCAGTTCGGCACAGCGTTTAATTAATGGCGGAGCCATAACACGAATTCTGGCCTCATTCATAATTTTACGCGCTCCCCAAATATTCCAAAAGGCATAAACAGGCATTCCGGCAAAGTCAATTACCGCACGTAAAGCAAATCGGCCTAAGGCTTTTTTAATCAATAATTTAAATAGGAAACCTGTTGCTGCAGCTTTTAATCGCAATACAAATTGAAAAACAAGCACACCCCAAGGGTTTAGCCCTTCGTAGGGATTAATGCCAATAGATTCCAATTCATTTTGCTTTTTCTCTAATCCCACTGCAATTAATGCATTGATATTATTATCAAAATTTGGATCATTGGGGTTTGGATGTCCGCAGGCATGTGCAATTTTAACAACGGCTTTTATATTGGTATACGTTAAAAACCAAATCTCGACTAAAACCAGCACTAAGCTGTAAATCAAAAATCCAATTTCAAGTGGAATATATTCCTTGTAAATTGGAATCCACACCTGTGTTTCAGGAAAAAGACTTGCGCCAAATATATGATAGGGTCCATAAAGTAAAGCAACACCCAAAATGCCCGAAAGTCCCACTTTCCAATACGTACTTTTTCTAATTTTGAGAAGGGCCTTTAATTCGGCCTCTGACAATAAAAACAGTTCATTGCCAGACTGAACGGCTGTTACTCTGCTTAGTTCTTTGGTTGCAAATTTCTCCCAAAAACTTAATTTCTTTTTATCACTCATTTCTTCACGCTATTTCTTTTTTTAGCTTTTGAAAACAAATATAATGCGCTCTCAGACATAATTATGAATTTAAATGAGGAGCAGTTCCTTTTATTAGACGAAGGGTGCTTTTAGGTTCGCTTCCATGTAGGGTTGAAACGGAAATTCGTATTTTAACGAGATGAAATTAATCAGAACTGCTTTAACATTTCTCTGCTTTTTAAGTTGGAGTCTTTTTGCGCAAAATGAATGTGTTCTAGATTTTCAAGAAAAATACAACCAGGGCGAATATCAAGCGGCGATAAAAGTTAGTGAAAGTTGTACTGAAATAAACGAAGATTCAGAACTGCTCCATTTTAAAACACGGAGCTATATGTACTTGGCCGATTATGAAAAAGCAATACCGCTCTATTATAAGCTTTTATCTTTTGATTCAACTAATTTAGATTATCTCAATGGTTTAGGTGCGGCCTATTTCGAATCCAGTCAAAATGATTCAGCATTTTATTATTATTCAATCGTTTTAAAAGAGGCTCCAAACCACGAGAATGCATTATTAAATCGCAGACTACTTTACATGCTTGATAAACAGTATGAAAAGGCACTCATTGATATTAAAAAATTGACAGAACTTTTTCCTTCCAATTCAGAATTTTGGGTGGATTTAGGAGATGCGTATTATTTAACAGATGAAGATGATCTTTCATTATTAGCTTATGACAAAGCGCTGGAATTAGACCCTGAAAATTCAGATGCTTTTCTCGGAAAAGCCGACACCTACTTATACTTAGATAACTACGAGCAAGCACTTTTTAATGTCAATAAAGGCATAGCACTTAACAAGAACAATCCATTGCTTTATGCCACACTTGGTGACATCTATTATTACCAAGATGATGACCATTCAGAGGAAGCATTAAACGCTTATATAAGGTCTTTTAAATTAGAAAAAGATCCAGACATAGCCTATTGTATTGGTATTTGTCATGAAGATTTAGGAGACCTTGAAAATGCAGTAAAATATTATCAAAAAGCAATTGATTTGGGATCTGATGATCCCGATTGTTATAGTGACCTAGCTTACTTAATTTATCGGCAAGAGCCGCTTAAGGCAACAGAGCTGTTCAATAAAGCCATTACGTTAGATCCCGAAAGCGCTTATACTTATGGTTTAGCGGGAGATATCCTCTTTGCGGTGTTCGCGTATGAAAACGCGATTAAATGTTATACCAATGCAATAAAATTTAGCGCTAGCTTTAAATCGTACAATTATAGACGCGGATTAGTCTACGACAGGCTTAGAGATTATGATGCTGCAATTAGCGATTATACCGTATCAATTAGTAAAAAAAGGAAGGTCAATGATTCTTATTCGGCCCGGTCCAATATTTATATGGAACAGGGGAATTATGAGTTAGCAAAAGCAGATTTGGATGAACTTATGACCTTCGGTAATGGAGATGATCAGTCTTATATGAACAGATCAATCTGTCATTATAAAATGGGTGATTTGAATGATGCTTGTGATGATATGGCAACCGCATCATATTTTGGTAATGCTGAAGCTGCATCTAATGTTCAGAAATATTGCAATAATTAAAATAACCGTTATGAAAAAGAGGTCGCTTTATTGCCTATTATTCTTGCTTAGTTTCATAAACTTATCGGTTGCGAATGCGCAAGAATATAATAAGGATAACTTTGTTGGTTATTGGACTGAATACGTTTTTATCGTGACCGATTCTTGTAGTCTAGATAGCATTCCTATGCTAACGTTGTTAGACTTTACGTTGGATGAATTTCTGTCAGACAGCTTAATGATTGATTTGATAAAAGAAGAAGGCGATAGTAGCGCTTGGGAGATTGAATTTAAACCCAACGGAACATTCATTGGGAATGGTCGTTCTTTTTGCAAGGGAAAAACCCATCAAACAACTGGTGAGTGGGATTATAAAAAAGGGGAATTAGCTATGAAACAGCTCCGTCCCTGTTCATCTTCAAAACTGGATCCGCTTAAGGATTATTATTATCCCATCCAATGGCTATCTTCCACAACATTTTATATGTGCGGCGGGGAAGAAGGCCCTGGTAATCCTGTTATAATTCTTTTTAATAAAATTCCAGATGGTTTAATTTCACCGCAGTAAAACGCCATTGTTATTTCCGTTTTTTTGCCTTATTAAGTATAAAACTCTTCTTTAAACATTTTTCGGCGCAGTTTTTGATGTAATTGTAGAAAACACACCCGCCTGAAATTATTTAGCATCATACTATTTGTCATGATCACCCCCTTTGCCATTGCGCAAAAGGACACTAACTGGGTGAAAAACAATCTCATTATTTCTGCTACTCCCACCCATTTTTTTGAGTTTTTTCATGGGGCATCTGCAAATCTTGGAATTGAGATGCGCGCCAATAAACGTTATAGTTTTTATGGTGAATTCGGAAAATACATTCCAAATACCCTCTTTTCTTCTAATTATGATCAAAAAGGGTACTCATTTTTAGTAGAAGCAAAGCGCTATTTTAAAAATGGTCGCACTTATTTTTCACTACAATACATGCAAGGCAAGCAAAACTATATTCGGACTGATTTTATTGCTTATGATCAATATTCATCCGAGTATTACGAATACAGCATAGACAAAACTTTTCAGGACATTTCTATTCGTTATGGCGGCGTTTATGTCTTTAAAAACAGGTATACGTTTAATCCTTATATCGGCGTTGGATTAAGACATCATAAGGCGGACGTAGAACTGACCTATCAGCAAGAAATTGATCGCGAGTATGGCGGATCAGATTTGCCACATAATTGGGTGCATAAAGGTGGAAGTCAATTTTATCCAAAGCTGCATTTTGGAATGCGTTTTGGGATTAAGGTTTTTTAGCGCGTAATTGTTTTCCTTGTATCTTTAGGTTCAAATAAGTTCACATTGCAATTTGACTAATAAACTTCTCTTCATATCATTACTATACATTTCATCTTGTGGAGTCAATAATGAAGAATCGCATGATGTCAAAAATGAAAAGTTTAATCTTGGAGATAATTATATAGCCGTGCCCGATTCGATAACTGTTGCAAGGTTTGACACTTGCTCTTCGGTGCGTTTTAAAGACCTTTTCGCATTTGACACAACTTTTAAAACCCCAAAAATATTTCCGGATGAAATTGATCGAGATTCCGACTGGGATTATATGGCTTATAGGGAAATAATATATTTCAATTCTCCTCCAGTCGAAGCATACCGCGTTAGATTTTACAGTTTCTATTTCGACCATCAGGTTACTGGAGTTTATTACGAAAAGAACAATTTTGAAATAGCCTACACTGATACAATTCTAGACCAGACAGAGAGAAAAAGGATAGCTGATAGACTAAGAACAGAGGTTTTACCCATATTACATTCCTTTTGGGAAACTCATCCTTGTACCAATATTAAAGAACAACATGTGCCAACAAATTAGAGAAAACTAAACCCCTTTCATTGGGTCAGCATATAACTCTGTTTTGATTGTCCTAAATCTTGGCGCTCCATCACTTTAGAATAGTAAGTTGCTCCACAGAAAAGTCTAAAATGTCTATCTTTAGCCAAACATCATTTACCATGACTAAACTCAACCCCTTCCACTTAGCAATTCCCGTTTATAATTTAGAAAAATGTCGTCAATTTTATGGTGAAGTTTTAAACTGTAAAGAAGGACGAAGCTCAGATATTTGGGTTGATTTCGATTTTTATGGTCACCAGCTTGTCATTCATAAAAAGGCTGGTGAGCCTACAAAATTGCCTTCAGATTCTAACCCTGTTGATGGTAAAAATGTCCCCATTCCGCACTTTGGAGTTGTCCTTGATTGGGACGATTGGCAGCAATTAGCCGTGCGATTAAAAGCATTGAATACCACTTTTATTATTGAACCCTATATTCGATTTAAAGGTGAGCCTGGCGAGCAAGCCACCTTGTTTTTTTTAGATCCAGATGGCAATGCGCTAGAATTTAAAGCGTTTAAGGATATGAACCAATTGTTTGCAAAATAAAGCGCTTATGTCAATTACTATTAGACCAGCAACAATTGCAGATTTAGACAACATTTTGACCATTTATAATCATGCAATTAAACACACCACGGCGGTTTATTGTTATGATCCGTTCACGCCTGAAATGATGCAGGAATGGTTTGACGAAAAAAAGGTAAATAATTTTCCTGTTTACGTATCCACCGAAGGTGATGAAGTAACTGGCTTTGTAACCTATGGTAAATTTCGCATGCGCCCTGCTTATCAATTTACTATGGAACATTCTATTTATGTGCATCATGAGCACCGCCGTAAAGGAGTTGCAAAAGTACTCATGCCTTTTATAATTGAGATTGCTAAGCAAAATAAAATACATACCTTAATTGGTGGAATTGATGCCGAAAATGAGGTGAGTATCTTGTTCCACGAGCAGTTCGGATTCAATAAAGTTGCCCATATTAAAGAGGCCGGCTATAAGTTTGATAGATGGCTGGATTTGGTGTTTATGCAGTTGGTTTTAAAATAGCTTTTAGTCCCGATAGCTCGGGATTGGATCGCTGCGCTTCTAGAGGTTAGATTAATAAGTTTTATTTAAATAAAAAAGGAGTGCGAGCTATGAATCCCGCCCTCCCTTCTGCTACCAACATTATTTAAGCACTGTAACGTGCCCAGTATGTGTATGTCGTTTTGAAGACATAGTTTCGCTAAAATCTAAGGTCCAAATGTAAACGTCATCTTTGACCAATCCATTATTTCCATAAGTTCCGTCCCAACCGTATTCTGCATTCATAGATTCGAATACGGTTTCACCCCAGCGGTTAAAAATTCTTAAGTGATAATCATAGACATCATAACCTGATGTCATTATTGGTCTGAAGTCATTATTATAATCATCCCCATCTGGTGTAAACGCGTTTGGCACGTAAAACAAAAGCACATCTTCAACCTTAATTATTTGATGCGCAGTATCAGTACATCCCATATCGCTATATGCAATTAAACAAACACGGTAAGATTCATTGCCTGTGTCTGGAAAGAGGTGGTAAGGATTTTCAACAGTTGATTCTGAAGAACCGTCTCCAAAATTCCAATTATAAGCTACTGCGTTGTATGAAAGATTGGTAAATTCAACTTCAGGATCTTGAATACTTGGAAAATCAGGCGTTGAAGTAAATGCTGCTTCTGGACCCTCAAATATGGTTATAAAACTTTCTGCCGTGAAAAAATTTGAACAGCCATATTCAGTTGTAATTTCAAGCGAAACATCATAGCTGCCAGGATATTCATAACTGTGATAAAATGAACCACATTCTTCAATTATGGTACCATCTCCCATATTCCAAACACAAGATGAGCCTTCATAAGCAGTTAAGTTAGAAAAAGAGGTTTTTAGTGGTGCACAACCCATTACCTCATCTGCATCAAAAATAACAGCAGGTATTGGGTGAACAACTACAATGAATTGTGCTAGCGTATCAGTGCAAGGGGTAAAAACAGGAATTACATAATTAAAAACATAAACTCCGGATGGCAAATCGTTTAAATCAAATTCACCTGTAATTGGATTAAACTGCCCAGAAGTGGTTACTTCAGACCAGGCTCCAGTAGCTGTTGCAAATAAAAATTCAGATAGATCAATAATCCCATCATTCGAACAAGCTACTAAATTAGTATCAGGACCGGCATCAAAATCAATTGGCTCAGCAATAGAAATAGAATCCGATAATAAACATCCATTATCATCCGTGATTTCAATATAGTATATTCCGGCCTCCATATCAATCAAATCTTCCTCTGTAATCGTCACATCTCCTGTATCCCATTCAAAGGTATATGGCGGAATTCCTCCAACAACAGTAAGATCTGCAATTCCATCAGCAGCATCAATACAGGTAACATCTGTGCCTTCAATTGAAGCATCAAGTGCGGTTGGTTCGGTCAATGTTGTTGCGGCGATTAACTCACATCCATTTTCATCTGTTATGGTAACGGTGTAAATATCAGCTTCAAGCGTAGCAATGTCTTCCAAAACCTCTCCGTTACTCCACAAATATTCGTAAACACCAATTCCACCACTAACCGAAAGGTCAATTGTTCCTGTTGAATCACCAAAGCATGCAATATTTTCTATAATAAAATCAGCCGTAAGTATATCAGGCTGAGTTATACTAAACGATTCATCTTGGATGCATCCATTTGCATCCACAACTTCTAATAAATAGGTGCCTGCAACGAGACCTGTTACGTCTTCACTTATTTCACCAGTGCTCCATGTATAGTAATAATCAGGAGTTCCACCTAGCACTGAAACGTCTATTGATCCTGTAGCTTCGCCAAAGCACAATACATCTATAATTTCAGCCGTAAGTTCCAATTCTTCTGGCTCGTTAATGAGTACTGAGAGGGATTTTTCGCATCCATTTTCATCTGTTGCGGTCAGGTTGTAAGTTCCTACAATTAGTCCAGTAATATCTTCTGTTAAATCACCCGTATCCCAGTTAAAAATGTATCCTGGAACACCCCCTATTAAAGTCACATCCACTGAACCGTCGGCAAAACCGTTACAAGAAACAGCTGTTACTGTATGCTCAAATATCAAATCTGTAGGTTGTGTCAATTCATATTCACCCGCTAACAAACATCCATTCGCATCTGTTATTGTAAACGCATAAAGGCCTGCTCCAACACCAGCGATATCTTCCGTAATTTCTCCTGTGTCCCATTCAAATGAATAAGCAATCGTTCCACCCGTTACGGTTAAATCAATTCCACCATCTTCAAAATCATAACAAGATATATTTTCTAGAATGGCCCACTCTTCCAATGCTTCTGGTTCCAGAATAGTTATCATCAGCGAATCAGTACACCCATTATCATCTGTCATAATTAGCGCATACTCACCAACAATTAATCCCTCAAGATCTTCCGTTAGATCACCAGTATCCCATTCATAAGTCAAAGGTAAAGCCCCTCCAGTTGCCAAAACATCAATGGCACCAGTAGCATTTCCAAAACAGTCCACATTTTCAGGAATCGCCGTAACGTCAGTGGTAAATTTTGGGAAATATATCGTAATGGTATCTTCACCCCCAGGGCAAGATCCATTATCAGTTGTTGTCAAGATTAACGTAGCACTTCCAGATTCTAATTCATAATCTGAAGGGGTGTAAGTAGGTGTCAAGTCAGTTTCATCTGCATCAAAAACACCTGCGCCACCTGACCAAATTGCCGTCGTTGATCCAGTTATTAAGCCCGTAAGATCAACTGTTGGTGATGGCAAAGCACAAATTGTTATATCTGGACCAGCATCTGCAGTTATTAACGCATCATATTCGGTAACTTCAACCGTGTCATAAGCAATTGCACAGCCCGTTCCATCACCAATTTCAACAAAATAGATTCCCGGTTCAGTTACAAATATTCCTGCTGTTGTATCACTTGTATTCCAAGTATACGTATATGGCTCGGCTCCACCAATTGCTATTGCTCCTAAATCGACTCCCGTTCCTCCAAAACATATTGTTGGTTCTTCAGGTTCAATCATTACTTCAAGCGAAGGTACAATCGCAACCGCCAATGTATCACAATGTGGATCGCCTGCGCATCCTCCTAAGCTAACTCCACAAACTTGAAACTTAACCAATTCAGGATAATATCCTCCTGGATCTGCTTCAACAATTACAGTATCACAACCTTCTGTACAGTCCAATAAATAGTCATATTCGCCTATTTCTCCTGGAAAAATTGATGTCCATGTGATTGTAGGTTCATCTAAACCGGTAATCCATAATGAATCCAAACAGGCGTCTGTAATTGTAATGTCATCACTTTCTTTTGGTGCAGAAATTGATTTGATGGAATAACAATTTTCATTATTACCAGGTTTGCAAAAAGTAATTGTGTATGGCCCCGGCCCATCCAAACAAAGGGCGGTCCCAACCGAAGTTAGTGGCCCACAATCAACTTGGTAAAAAAGTGCTCCCGTTGGTGATGCACCGCATCCATCTGGAATGTAAAAAATAATTCCTGTTGCCGTCGAATCCAATGTTAAGGAAAACTGGACACAATTGTCATCAGGCGGGAAACAACAACTTCCATCACGTGATGCAGGGTCGCTTACCCATAAAGAATCTGGAGCACCTTCCAAATCCACAATAAAGGTGGGCGTTCCTCCATCACAGTTTAAGGTGTCTGAATAAGTGTCTTGTGAAAATAGTGTCGCAGCAATCAATAAAGTGCTAATCGTTAAAAACGATTTTAAGCCACGAACGGGTAACTTAGTTTGTGCTTTCATAGGGTGGTTGGTTGGTCGAATAAAAAAAAATGTTTTCTTACACGTATAATAAGCTATGTGTAAATTTGACTGAATCAAAATTTACTCGACAAATCAATAAATTTCATAGACGAACGTTAATTTCTTGTTTTTCAATTCTTTAACATTATAAATAATTCCGTAAGCCTCAAATAAATCGACGGATTGTGTTTTTTGGGAGATGAAAAAAATACTTCAACCTGTTAAATAAATGCGCATTCTTTCATAAAAATTCATTTATTGATCTTTTTTCGCCTTAAAGGAAAACCATCATAATTATGAAATAATGTCTTATCTCTTTGCTCAGAAATTAAGATCCTATTTTTCTAAAATGCAGGTTTTTTATACCTGTTCTTTTATCTATAAATCATCTTTTTTGACAGTCGATCTTTGGAAATTGTATAACCGTTTTTGGCTGAAGTCATTATTGTTTTCTTTTCGCTATTAGCGGTTAGAAAATTGACTAGAAACTATTTCAGCAACCTCATATGGGACTTAATCCTTTTTCCATGGAGCATATCATGCCAGGCTTTGATAATTTCGTAAAATAGGGTGAAGCACTCTTTTTATGAATTTGACATAATTACTTTTATAAGTGCCAGAAGCTCAAGGGCGATTTTGAAAAAATGGAAAAATTTAGATTATTAAGTATTCTCTCTATTTTGATCCTTACGGGAATTCTCAATTCTTGCGGCAGTATTAAAGACACAACTTTCGATATCAATCCGCACGCATACGCAGATAGTATAGCTCAGCGACTTAAAATTGCAGGCTGGTCGGAAGCAGCAATAAACGAATTCTATCCTCTTAGTTTGAAAGAATCTATATTTTCTGACGAAAATCAAATGCTATATCTTATTCCCGACTGGGCCCAAGACACAATTTTAAAGGTTTGGTATGTCAAGGAGGACCATGTTTTGTTTAAACAATCATGGAATAAAAACAGAATACGAACATGTGCTTTTAATTCCGACTTTACAGATCAATTTTGCGTAACTCACAATGAAAACAACGACACATTATCTACTTCAAAATCAACTCGTAAAGAGAACTCAACGATACATTTAGATGAACGTTTTATCTACTGGCCTGATGGGACTTTACAAAATCATTTAATACAATCCGATAGCCTTAATAAAAGATGTTCATACAGTAAATTTGGTATGCCATTAGAATCTGCGACTATATTTATAGACTCAATTATTACCATCAATGATACTACTGCTATCACCTATTCACATTCAGAAAAAATTAATGGTCAGGAATATTGGTTAAATGGTTATGAATACATTGGGCGTAAAATAATATTCTGCAATATTTCGATAATTACATTTGGAAAATTCCCTATAAGAATTTATACGGGAATCTATCAAGAATATAGTCTCTACTCAAAAGATATTAATGTTGCACCAATTTCTTATCTTTCATTGGAAGGGAAACATGATTCTAGTGGCAACCGCATAGGACGCTGGATCAAATATGATGAAGATGGAATTATTATTGAGGAGAAGGTGCACGACGTTCACGATTAAATCGTTAGTGCTTTTTATTCTGCTCACTTCAATCTTAAGTCTTTAAAATATTAATAATTGAAAAATTGTACATTGACAATTGCTCAATGACATTTCAACTTAGGAATGATATTTGTAACTTACAATCAGACAAAAACGGATATATGAAAAAATTAACCATAATAGCTTTGGGATTATTCCTATTTAGCGCCAATACAGGAAATGCACAAATCTTAAAGGGACTTAAGGATAAAGTTGAAGAAACCGTTTCGGGCGGAGCATCAAGTTTAACAGAGGATGAAGTAGCATCAGGTTTAAAAGAAGCCTTAACACGCGGAGTTGAAACTGGTGTGGCACAACTTTCTAAACCGGATGGTTATTTTAAAGATTTAGCCATTAAGATTCCATTACCTGAAGAGGCTAAAAAAGTGGAAGACAAATTGCGCAAATTAGGGCAAGGTAAAAAGGTTGATGAAGCCATTGAATCTATTAATCGTGCGGCGGAAGATGCGGCGGTTGGCGCAAAAGATATTTTTGTAAACGCCATAAAAGGCATGAGTTTGACAGATGCAATGGGCATTTTAAAAGGAGAAAATAATGCAGCAACAACTTTCTTAGAAAAAATGACACGCTCGTCTCTTTTTGAAAAGTTTAAGCCTGTTATAGAAACGTCTTTAGAAAAAGTGGGCGCAACAAAACATTGGAATACCGTTTTTACGAGTTATAATAAAATTCCTATGGTTGAAAAAGTTGATCCCGATTTAAACGAATATGCAACCAATAAAGCCATTGACGGTTTGTTTGTTCAAATTGAAAAGCAAGAAAAAGAAATTCGTGAAAATCCAGCTGCTCGTGTGAGTGAGTTATTGAAGAAGGTTTTTGGATCTTAATTAACTGTGTAGTAACACTAAGTGGGGAATGAGAGCTGTGCAGGATTTGTAATCCTGCACCTTATGAAGCACACAGAATTACCAAGTAAAATTCTATCTTGTTACTTTCCCTTCTAATTGCATTCTATTCATAGAATTATTTAATTATTA
Source organism: Crocinitomix sp. (assembly GCA_013138735.1). Classification (GTDB taxonomy): domain Bacteria; phylum Bacteroidota; class Bacteroidia; order Flavobacteriales_D; family Crocinitomicaceae; genus Crocinitomix. The sequence continues at coordinate 14,297 of WTCE01000169.1, forward strand.
CGAATAACAATGCAGCATCTTTTAACAATATCACTCAGTTTAATAATTGCATTTTCTTGCGCTAGTTCAATTGAGCATCCAACCGAAAAAATAAGCGTTGATACTTTAATAAAAGAAGCGAATATATTTGAAGATACCTCAACTGTGAATGGAATTACATTTGCTGTTGACAGTGTTGCTATTGCAACTGAATTATTGCCAGTTCATCCTATCAAAACGGTAATTTCTAATCAGCTATTATTGCCAATTACTTATCTTCCTGCGGCACATGAATCCTTAAATATAGCACCCATACATGGCAATGGCTTAATTTGGACGGTTCAAGAATGTTATGATAAGCACCGCCCACTAATTTTGTCGCCAGATGTAATTTGGTTGACGATTTGTCAAGGCGTTTCTTTGCACGTCAATCAAAATTTTGATAGTTTGAAATCGGTCTTATTTAATGAAAATAGACCAGATGAAATTATTGCGCGAAATGATAGTTTAACAAATGATGCTGACCAATGGTCGCACTTGATCAATGATATTGCTGACCAAGCTACTGCTTATACAAATCCAACAATCGCGGATTTTTTTGTGCCAGAATACTCTACAACTACTCCAATCGATAAAATGGTTTATCAAATTAATTTATTGGAGACTTTTGAAAAAGCTTTTACCTATGTTGGCGAATCTGGTTGTGGAATACCTTCTATAAAATTGGAAGGTTATCAAAAGGATTGGATAGCCATGTATGACCGCTTGGATCAATTAGATAGTTTCGGTTTGACCGAGTGGAAAGAAAACCTCAAACCTATAATTCAAGAGTTTATTGCAAGCTATGACGGCAAGGTGAATTTGCCCTTTTGGAAGGACATTTATAAAAATGCAGTTGAATATAATGGTTTTTATATTTCAGGTTGGATCATCAAATTTTTCCCATACATCAAAATAAAAGATTCCTATGATTATGAAACAGATTTTGTGTCTGATATGGGATATCGGGCAGGAATTAGTTATAAAGCCAATCCTTATTTAAATGGAACTGATTATTTGATGTCAACTTTATCAACACAGCATTTCCCTGCTGGTGTTTCTAAGATTGATTTAGAATGGCGCGATTATTTCTCAAATAAAACCACGGAAATGCTGATTAATGGTGGGTTTTTTGGCATGGAGCAATTTGAAGATAAAAGCCTAAAACCATTTATTGCATGGGTGGTAACAGAAAAAAATGCGAAGCCCCTAAACTATGAAAACTTGGCTTATCAGAGAGATACCATGCCCCATACTCTTGGTCATTGGTCACCAAAAGTTATTGAAAAACTTCAAGATTCTGCCGTTTATAATTTCAAGGAATTCGACGATCAGGCGAGTAGTTTAATTCCGATCAAAGAGCAACTTATTGCAGCTATTAAGAAAAATGCAGAAACCAAAAAAGTGGTGCTTGCTGGAAATGTCGTTGAATTTGTGGTCATGTCGAATGGTGCGGTCACGAACATTGAAATTCATGGTCCAACAGCAGATAATGAGGCGCTTTTGGAATTGGTGACTTATGAGCTGAAAAATTTACCTGAACCCTGGTTTCCTGCAACGGCTTTTCCAGAAGATATGTTGCGTTGGATGACCTATTTTGGTGATCCTCCAACGGTTAAAATAAATGCGAATAGTTTGGTTGTTATCGTGTTTTAGTCTGATTTCAACCTTACAAAACTTCAGTTTTGCATTACCAACTGCGTGAAATAAGATTTGAAATAATTCATATCATCCCTCAATAAACGGGGGTCGCTTTCTTGAAGACCAAATAACGTATGTCTTTCTCCAGTATTGTCTATTACAACTAATTCACCAAACGAAACTGCTTTGTCAAAGGTTATGGTGAAGTCGAACTCATTAATCTGATTCGCTAAAATTTCGATTTCCTGACCTTGCTTGTTTTTAATCAAAATTTTTCCCTTTGATAAAATCTTTTCCCCTTTATTATGCTTCATCCTTAAAAGAACTCTAAAGAATCCTATAATGGCAAACACAATTGGGAAACCGAGGAATATACCATAAATATTAGCAATTCCCCGTCCCTTGCCAAACATAGGAAGCATCTCGAATTTTAACATAAAAATTATGGCCAGCGCAATTGATAGCGGTAAGATAAACCACAGGATCCAGGCCTTGGTAAGGTTAGTCGCTCCACCTATTGTTAACGCGCCCGTTTGTTCAGAATAAGAATGTTTTAATTTTAGCCTATTTAGCTTCAGTTTGACGGTGTTAATATTGAACTCTTTTTCCATGAGGGTAAATTCTAATGCTTGAATAAAATTAGCCATTTATGCCGAACTGCGATAGCAGTTAATCTTATTTGTTGTTGGCTGGAGTTATTTGTATTGAAGCAAGGAGGGGATTGGCGTTCACATTTTATTATCTGTGGCTTTTTGTGAATGTCTTATTCGTTTGTTCACAATTATTCATCCGTTATGGGTGAGTCCAAAATCCTTAACCAATCAGTCGCATCCGTTGCAGGATTATACTGTGGCATAAAGGAGTATACTCTTCCATCATCTGCAAAGCAAAAACAGTCGTATTCTACATTATTTAAATCTTCTCCAAGTAAATAATCCTCGGGGCAAGCCCGCGAGGCATTAAAATAGCTTCAATTGATGATTTTCTTTTAGCTTTTTATACTCTTGTTCAATTCCTTGCTCCTTTACGTATTTTGCAATTAGCCTTTCA
>WTCE01000164.1 GCA_013138735.1 Crocinitomix sp.
GCCCGTTTATTTACCTTTCCATTTGTTGTTAAAGGGAATCTATCTAATTGAATAAAACTAGACGGAATCATATAATCAGGTAACTTATCTGATAGGTAGGTTCGCAATTCTTCTGCCGTTTGTTTCTCTTCTGAAACCACATAACAAAACAGTTCTTTTGCACTGCCTATTGTTTCTGCGTAAATAGCAACCTCTTTTATATCTTCTTTAATTAAAAGTGTGTTTTCAATCTCACCAATCTCAATACGGTGACCACGAATTTTCACTTGATCATCTACCCGACCAAAAAACTCAATAATACCATTTGGTAACCAACGTCCTAAATCACCCGTTTTATATAAACGTTCCCCATTAATAAACGGATGTTCAATAAATTTTTCGGCAGTCAAATCTGGCCGGTTCAAATATCCTCTTGCTAAACCATCTCCACCAACACATATTTCTCCTATTGCACCACGCGGAATTAGTTCATTATCGGATCCTAAAATGTAACATGTACTGTTGCTAATTGGACTCCCGATTGGAATATTTGCATGTTCTTCTAAAATTGGAAAAGTTGTAGAAAAGCCTGTATTCTCTGTTGGTCCATAACAACTAATTAAATCCAATTCTGGATAAGTCTTTCTTAGTTGATTGATATGCTCGGGCGAAAGTTTTTCTCCTCCCACAAGCAAGGCTTTTATTCCTTCGAACACTGCTATTTTCTCATCTACTAATTGATTAAACCAACCTACGGTTATAAACATTTTAGTAATGCTATTTTTTTGGATAACATTTCGCAAAGAATCAGGATTCAATAATGCAGGTTGACTGCAAAGGACGAGTTGTCCTCCATTTAGTAACATCCCCCAATATTCAAAGGTTGTTGCATCAAAGGCAAATGCACCTGTTGAGAGCAAACGATCCGTCTCGTCTAAACCGACATAGTTGATATTCTTCACCAATCGCACAGCACTGTGATCCATAATTTCAACCCCTTTAGGAGTTCCAGTAGAACCTGAAGTGTACATGATGTACATTAAACTATTACCATTTCGCGGATTATTCAATTTATCTGCAGAATGGTTTACTAAATCTGCTTTTGCCTCTTCTAAATAGCCTTGATCAATACACAATTGTAATTGAGTATCCTGCTGAATAAAGTCAAGTCGTTCTTGTGGATAATCGGCATTTAAGGGAACATAAGCCCCTCCTAATTTCAGAACGGCCAACACTGTCACTATCGACCATTCGCTGCGCTCTAATTTTATTCCTACAGGAGTTTCTGCTTCTACCGAAAACTTTGTTTCAATATGGCGCGCAAACTGATTAGAAAACGCATCCAATTCGGCATAAGTTAATGTATTGTCTTCAAAAACTACAGCTGTATTGTTTGGTGTCTTTCTTGCTTGTTCTTCGAACAATTCAACTACCGATTTTTCAGAAGGATAAGCTGTGGCACTATTAATAGCGAGTAAGGACTCTTTTTCTTCCGTTGACAAATAATCACACGCTTTTAATTTTAAATTCTCATCACTTGAGAAAAATTTCATCAATTGTTCAAAATGGAGGCCTATCTTTCGAATTGCTTCAGCTTCCATACAATTGGCATCATAACGTAACTGTAAATACAGTTCATTTTCCTTTGGAACAACGACTACACTAAACTCATAGTTATTCTCTTCGAAAACATCCATGTTTTCTACCGTCAAATTTCCGCTGGCTTGCGCATTGGATTGAACATCTGCTTCAACAACATCTTTGATAGGGTAGTTTTCAAACACAAGAATATGATTGATTAAATCCATCCCTAGCTCGCTTTGCTGCTGCACAGCTGACAAACTCAAATAATGATGTTGCCCGCTGTCAATGGCTTCTTTTTGGAGCTTCTTCAATAACTCACCTACAGTTGTCTCTTCTTCATAACTAATTCTAACAGGAATAGTATTGATAAATAATCCAACCATTTCCTCTACTCCTGTCAACTCAGCAGGTCTTCCTGAAACTACAGCTCCAAATACGGCATCTCTTGTATTATTGTAACGTGATAATAAATATCCCCAAACGGCTTGAACAAATGTATTTTGAGTTACACCTAACTTATTACAAAATGCTTGGATTTGCTTAAACTCATCATTTTGAATTGTAACCATTTCGCTTCCTTCGACAAAGCCTGTCTGCTCTTCTTTTGTCTTTTTAAAAGGGATAATATTTACAGTTTCGTACCCTTGCAAGTATTCTCTCCAATAATCTTTAGAAGCATCACCATCAACAGAGTCTAACCATTTAATGTAGTTAGAATAATTAGCTGCGATAGGTAGACTAGCTTCTTGATCTTGAGCCGCCGCATTAAGTAATTGGTAAAACTCATTTGTTAGAATACTCATGCACCAACCATCCATCAAAATATGGTGGAAACTCCAGATAAACTCAAAACTTCCATCTGCTCTATCAATAACTTGCAAACGCATTTGCGAATGGGATGTAAGATCAAATCCTCTAGCACGATCCTGCTCCTTAAATTGCTGCGTTATTTTATCTTTTGCAGCCTCATCTAATTCTGGTGATAATAACTCATACTGATAATTACTTGGAATATTTTTTCTTACAATTTGTAATGTTTCTCCCCCATAATCATTGGTGAATCCGGTTCGCAATACTGAATGTCTTGCAATTAGATTATCATAAGCCGTTTTAATAGCATGAACAGGTAATTGTTCTCCGCGTAAACGATAAGACATTTGCTCAAAGTATAATGTTGTAGATGGGTTCGATAACCAATGGAAGTAAATACCTTCTTGCAATGGTGACAATTTGTAAACATCCGCTACACGATTATCTTGATTAAACGTATTCAATTCTTTCGTCTCTAATCTTGCATAAGTCAAATCAGACGGGGTAACAGTACTCACTTTTATTTCTGAAAGTGTTTGAATGAGTGTTTTTAAATTGAGTTCAAATGCTTCAATTAATGTCTTCATTGTAGCCAAGTCGTATAGCATCTCGGAATAGCGAATAGACATTTGTAATTCTCCCATTACTAACATCCCCGTAACGTTCAATAACTCGTCGCTATGGGATCTTGGAGCGAAATCATGCCCTTTATATTCTCCACTGTATTCAAAAAGTGAAGTTCCTTCGTCTCCACCAGCATTACTGCCAAAATCACCTAAGTAATTGAAGATAGCACTTGGCGTTAGTTCCGTTTCAAAACTATTTGTTAAGTACTTTAACATACCGTAACCAACTCCTTTATTCGGAATTTTTCGCAATGATTCTTTTACCTCTACCAGTGCCTCCAATGGATTATTAGAACTTGCAGCTAAGACATAAGGATAAACGCTCGTAAACCAACCTACTGTTCTACTTACATCTACATTATCGATTACTTCTTCTCTTCCATGCCCTTCCATCTTCAAGACTGTCTTTGAAATTCCAAAGGTTTTTTGAAGAC
>WTCE01000064.1 GCA_013138735.1 Crocinitomix sp.
GCTGTTTTTGAACGAATTATTTCCGATTTAACATCTGAATATAATTCTTGTTGTTTATTTTTATCCATAACTAAGCTTACGTGCTATGGATATTTTTTCTTTAGCTACCGGAGGTTGAGTTCAACAACAACTATATTTAATACGGAGTTCAGTATCTTGATTGAAATATTGCATTTCATAACAAGTCCGTCTAAATTTAGGTTTGGTATTAAAAAATAATAATTTTAAAAAAAACACCGTTTTGGCTCAGAGCAATCTCGAAAGGTTATCGCTTTCTACTGCCCTACTTGCCATATATTAAACGTTAGCAAATTTTGAGAAACGAATGAAAGAATTAACCAAAGCATTTAATATTGAATTTTCTGATTCAAATAACAACGAAGGTTGGGCAAATGGAAGACCCCCAGGACTAAAAACAATACAATGGCCAAGAAGCAGAGTTAATGGATTGCCAATGGCCCATATCTGGACTTTTCTTGTTCCTGAAGAATATCGAGTAAAGGGAGAAAATTACATAGCAATTTCTCTTTTCCAAGCAGATGACCATGTGGCAGATGAAGTTAAAGGGGTTGAGGATACAATAAATAAGAAAAAAGAAATAAAAGATTCTAACGTTCAGTTTTTTTTGGGATTCAATATTAGAATATGCTGAAAACATACATCCAATGGAAATCTATCTGGAAGATATAATTGGTGGTGGTTGGACATTAATTTGGTTAACGCAAAAAGAGTTTGAATCTACGCTAACGGAACTTCCTAATAATAAAAATACGGTATTTCCAAATTACAATAATGATGAGGGGACGGATTGTTTTCAACAAAATGAGCCTCCGAAATATGTGAAATTATTTGAAAGAGAAAATGACCCTAATACGGGACGAAAACTTGAAGATTGCCCATACGAAGAAGACGAAAATGCATACATTGATATGGACTCAGAAAAAGGAGAGGAACTAAAACTAAGAGATAGATTCTGGGGAAAGACACATTTTGGAGGAACTGCTAATCCCGTTCAAGCAACTCCTGAATTCAGTCCTTACTATATAGAATTTGAAGAAGGATTTGGGAACTCTAATATGGGAGGGGGAAATGGACAAATCGATTTACTAAACAATGAACTTGATTGGGCACAGTAATAAACATTTGCTAACAAAAAATAAACGGCATTAAAACGATCGTTTATTCGGATCATTATGCCATTCATCAACAAATCATGATTAAATGAAAAAAATTATAGGAGTAATATTGTTTATTATAGGTTTAGGTCTTTTGGTTGGGATGAATGTTTATTATTTTATGACCGAAAAAAGAATAGGAAATATTTTTTTAAACATCTTATGTTTTTTCATTATGGCATTGGGTTGGAGCTTATTTAAAGGGAAGTGGGGAAATAAAACTAAGGTTGATAGTTCAAAACACAAACAAGATAAAAGCTCCAAGACACAAACGAAGGCTCGAATATCTTTGGATAAAAATAAAGAAGAACAAATGAAAGGTCAAGAATTTGAAAAATCTGATCATTCAAGATACATGCCTAAGTAACTTAATTGAATTAAAAAAAGGCTAACATAACTTAAATGTTATATCTACGACAAGCGGATAGAAAGGGATCTTTAGCCAAATCGCAGTAAAAAGTAAATAACAATTAAAAAAATGAAGAGGTTAATAATACTATTACTCGTTAGTCCAACGATATTGTTCGCTCAGCAGGACAGTACGTTTTATGATACGGGTGAATTAATGAATGTTTCATTTTATTACGAATCAGGTATCAAGAAATCAATATCTTATTTTTATAAAATTGGAGAATTTAAGGGTGAATCTTTTTATGATTTACAAGGGGTGTTGAATGATGGATATACTCTAAATCTCAGTAGAGACACCATAAATAAAAGTAATATTCCACTTTTTAATTCTCAACCTAAAAAAGACCTCAGCTCGATTGTTTGGAAAAAGAAAAAATCAGGAGTTTCAGTTTTTATTGAAAGCAAAGGGAAAGGAAAAAAGCTAAGGAAAGGTGATGAAGTTGAAATCTGGTATATTGGATATTTTGAAGATGGTAGTCAGTTCGATAACAGTGATATTACCTTAAATAATCTCAAATTTACAATAGGCACAGGGGTGATGCTTAAAAGTTTTGAAGAAGGATTACTTCAGTTCAGTGCTGGAAGTTCCGGATACATAAGTATACCTTACAATTTAGCATATGGCAATAAAGTAACGGGGAACCTGCCGCCCAAATCAAATCTGATATACTACATAAAACCGAAAAGAAAAAAATAAGTGACATTGCACAAAATGCATTAAAACGCATTTTATTCAGATATTGAATCTTATTTAAACATTACTCCTTATGACAGATTTATCTTATGCTGAGAATCAAATTAACTGTGTCACAAATTTTCAAGATCTTGTTTCCACACCTTTTCATGGAGAAGTTAATGCGCTTTGTTGGACTCGTAAACTAATAGGTGATTTTTCTGAGATTGTTGCAGCGCTAGAACTAAACGAAAATATGGCGGTGCTTGATCAAGAGCAGCTTCGTGAACTTCAGTTGAGTGAAGAGGGACAATTGGCGCGTGAAATTCTTTTGAATGACTTGAAGGTCTTGAAAGCGCATGGCGCATCTCCAATACTTAATTTGATCAAGTGCTATGACAGAGATGATAGCTACCCGTTTTTTCCAACTGATGTTTATTCTTATCATGTAGATCGCTCTCCCGTACCAACCGATACCTTTTTATGCACTTACCATGGCGCGTCGAGTGAGATATTGCCAAACTCACAAGGCGAACAAAAAGTGCTTGTTCCCGAAATACGTGAAGAACTCAAAAAACTATATGGTGGAGCAGATGAAGGTTTTGAATCATTTTTAAGTGAATATTTTTTTGATCTACACTATCGCGCCAAACCCAAGGCACATCCAATCAACTTAGGCCTGGGTCATTTATGGCGGATTGCGGTTGATCATCCTGAAAGTAAAGTCCTTCCTTGTCTTCACCGTGCACCAAATGAGAAAGCTGGAGAGAATCGCTTGCTGTTGATCTGTTGAATACAAATCAGGAGCTTAAGAGCGGTTTGCGCTCCACAAAAACTAGAAAAACAATAGCTAAGAAAAAGTGAATTTCAATACTGTTTCGTACTTTGCAGCAACGCAAATTTAGCCAATCTCTTATGCTTTATATACAAGCTAAATCCATTCAATGATAATTTCGCACAAATTAAAAATAATCTTCATTCATGTACAAAGAACCGGAGGTACAACTATTTCGAATATTCTGCGAGAAAACTCAGTTGCCAGTTTTGACAATCATAGCCAACACAGTAACACGAGGACTTTCGATCCTGCTTTTTTAGAAAAGTACAAAGATTATTATACGTTTGGATTTACAAGAAATCCTTGGACCCGTATGTTATCTTGGTATTCACTCGTATATTTTAACGATCAAAAGAGTCTTCCGGAAGAAAGGAAAAGGTTTGAAAAATTTCTTGAATTGGATTCTGCGGCAGATTTTACAAAACAATTTTTTCATTATAACGCGCTCGACTATTTTTCAACAGAAAAAAGCGAACTCATAGCGGATGAAATATTCCATTATGAAAATATCGAGAGTGAGATTGGAGTATTACTGAATCAATTCAATCTAACTATAAAAGAAATTCCAGTTACAAATGAAACGAGCAAAAAAAACTACAAAGAATTTTACACGGATAAAAGTCGAAGCCTAATCGCTGAAAAATGCAAAAAAGATATCGCGTACTTTAACTATGTGTTTTAAAATAGGTCTGACAAAACCTATGCGTAATGCGGGTTTTCTACAAAAGGAATAGCCTCTGTTTTAATGAAGTCCGCCAAAACTTTAATTTGGTATTTAAAGTAATTAGAATAAGGCAATTAAGCGACTTGATTTGACCGGCTTTTTAATACAGATGAAGTTATTGAACAGCTCTTAGATAATGGGAGATTTCCGTTATGGATTAATGTCGATATTTATTGCTCAACCAAGAGTGAAACAAGCATAAAATTAATTTGTAGCATAAGGTATAGGGATGATAAGGACACATTCGTAGAGGTAGATAAATATCCACCATTCCATCCATTAGTATCATTGCCGTTATGGAGAAAGGATGAAGTAAAGTCTACTAACAATTGGCGATACCGGTATCTGATGTGAAAATAGTTTAATTGATTGGGAAGCGGAAATGAATTTCTTTATCAATGTTGTTTTGAATATTAACTATATTCAAATTCTTCGGACACTTATAATTTTTAAACAAGACGAGAATCACTTCAATATATGAGGTTCTAAATAGCCCGTTTTGTTATCAATAAATAATAAAAGCATTGGGATTTGCCAACCTTATTTCACCAAATTCTCAATTATTTATAACAAATTATAATTGTAGACCACCAAATTCTAAATGAGAAAAAAACAACGGTATTATACCTCTAATTTTGTATTGAATTTTTTATTAACCTATAATACATAAAGATGAAAAAATACTTTTGTAAGTTCCTATCAATTGCAACAATCACGTTGCTGGGAACCGTCAACTCAATTGCGCAATGCGACAATGTAAATGGCGATATTGAAACCTATACAGGTACAATCACCAGCGGTAACGCTTGGTTTAATAGTAATCTTACGAATTGGAATGTTTCGCATGGAGTGCCCGAAGTAACAGATGCCTATTATGGTACAACCCTTATTGCTATGTCATCATACGGAGACGAAGGTAAAGGAGCTTATACTGATTATAGTTTTGTTGCTGGTGAAACCTATGAAATTTCATTTGACCTAATTCAGTTTAAATCTGTTCATGAGGATGCTGAATTTGTAACACGTTTATCAAATGGATTGACTCCAAATGTTGGAGTATCAACTTATGATGTACTGCCCTCATTGGTAGGAACACAAGAGGTGTCTACAAATGATTGGGTAGGGGTGCCATTCATTCCTGTTTGGACTACAATAACAACCACCATTACTGCAGACGCTAATTATTCGCAGTACTGGCTATACACGCATTTAGATGGCGGAACAATTACTAACAACGCGAAGTGTAGAGTGGACAATGTTTGTATTAAACATGTGGAGATCCCAAGAGAATGTACAAATATTAATGGTGATATTGAAACATATTCAGGAACCATTACAAATTCGCCTGCGATAGCTGGAAATACATGGATAAATGATGATGTCGACAACTGGTACGTTTCACATGGTTCACCTTACGCAATGACAAGTCCAACTGTGAATTTTGAAATGTGGTCTCAGTTTGGTTATGGAGAGGGATTATATACCGAATATGATTTTGTAAATGGTGAAACATATATACTCACTTATGATATTTTGAAAGATGCAACGTCTAACATAGAATCTACATTCCGTGTAGAATTAACAGATGATTTATCTCCACAATATTCTACAACAATCACTTTGCCCGGCACATCTGGTAATCAGGATGTAAGTGAGTTAGATTGGATAGATTCAGGTACTTGGATTACAATTACTCAAGAGTTTACTGTTGATGCAGGAGGTGATTATACCCAGCTTTGGTTTTACCCATTATTAAAGGCCGCAGCAACTAAGGATTTACCACGTGCCAATTGTCAAATTGATAATGTTTGTATAACGCGTATTAAAGAAGTAAAGGAAGACCAAAAACAGCGACAACCGGAAAATGAAGTTAGCGAGCTAAGTTCTAATAGTGAACTCGTTGCTTATCCGAACCCTTCAGACGGGAATTTTGAAATGTTATTGAACAATGGCGAAAACATAGAACAAGTTTCTGTTTACGGAATGACTGGAAATTTGGTTTATCAGGCAACTAATTTTAACTCATTAGCAACGATAAGCTTGAACCTCTCATTTTTGGACAAAGGTTTATACACAATAATCGTGAATGAAGGAAGTTCGTTTACGCGAATTGTGATTGAATAATTAGGAGTTAAAGTTCACTGTCAAATAGTATAATTGACATTTTGAGCAGTTTTTTTTAGAAGAGGTCATCTTAAAATAAATTTAAGATGGCCTCTTTCATTTGAAAAGAATTATTTATCATTTGCAATAAACCGTTTGTTTCAAATGGAACTAGGTCAAAAAAATACCGCCATAGAAAACTTCCACGACGGTATTTATTGTATGCTTTATTATGCGCAATTAACGCTTTCTCTGCCAAACTTAATCACTCTTGCTCCTCAATCCTCAGCGTCACTTCCTTCAAGTTGATTAAAGTCTCCTCACAATTAATTTACACATTTGTCTATCACCTCAACCCTGCACGATTCGCATCTATCACTCCAACTCACAATCCTCTTCACTCAACCTCAATTCTCATTAAATAGTACGTTACATATCAAACCCTTCTCCACACATCAAACTCCTCAAAATGCACACTCAACCCCTTTAGTTATCGGGACAATCCTGTTCCTAGTGTTTCCCCCAGGCCACGAAAATTGCTCTTCCTGTTCCGCTTGGAATCGTTTTATAATTCATTTTAATTTTTTTGATAATTCTTTTGTTTCCGGGTAAATCAATGATTCGTGTTGTAGAACCTGCAGCAAATCGCTTATTGAAAATAATATTTTTATTTTCTCCGTTGCCAAAAACAATATTTACGTTCGTCAAATGCAAAGGCGCTTTACGAATAACAAATTTCACTTTGCTATAAAAACCTTCATGAAAAGAAACAACCAATACGTCATGGTCTGCTTTCAAGTCTACTTTCTTTACTCCCAATTTTTCCCAAGCGCCTGGTGCGGCAACTTCTTTAGCTACTACATTCGACATAGCAACCGTACTAAATACAAGTGCAAATGTTAATCCTAATATTTTTAATGCTTTCATGTTTAAATTTTAAATGGTTATGTTTCTAAGACTTAAGATACTGCAAAAGGTTTAATCGAGGTTGTTTTTTATTTAAAAAGGCAAAAAGAAAGAACAAAGGCAAAAGGAAATAGGCAAGAGGGAATAGGCAGGAGGCAAAAAGAAAGATAACAGATCGCTGCGCTGTTAGATTTAGTCAATAGGAAATAGTCAATAGGAAATAGTGTAATCGTTCTAATTCTTTTTACCACCAACATTAAAACATTCCAACACCACATTGAACATTGATTACCAAACCCGTTACCATTTCAACATTTTCCCTTATACCATTCAAAAAGGTTTAAAAACAGCATTAGAAGCAAAAGAAATCGTTAGACACATTTAAATATTAATAATTTTAGCGTTTTTTAAATGCAAAAGCCTTTCAAAACCACTATTTTTGAACTTGCAGTTTTAATTCAATTAAAAGAAAGCAAAAAAGTATAAATGAAAGCACTTTATTTAAAGGAGTTACGGAGTTTTTTAAGTTCAATTATTGGCTATATTTTTATTGCTATATTTTTGATTTTAAATAGCCTGTTTCTATGGATATTTGCAAGCGAAACCAATATCTTAGACGGCGGAACAGCTGATTTGAGAGCGTTTTTCGAAGTAAGTCCAATGATTTTTTTAATTCTGATTCCAGCAATCACAATGCGTTCGTTTGCTGAGGAGCGAAGAACGGGAACGATTGAGTTATTATTCACCCGCCCTATATCTGATTTAACTATCATTTTAGCTAAATATTTAGCAGGAGTAACATTGGTGTTAATTTCAATATTACCCACATTAGTCTATTATTATACCGTACATGCATTGGGAGATCCTGTTGGTATTGTAGATGATGGCGCAACAATTACTTCCTACTTAGGTTTACTTTGTGTAGGCGCTTGCATGGTTGCTGTTGGAATTTTTGCTTCGAGCATTACCGAAAACCAAATTGTATCATTCATTACAGCAGTATTTCTCTCCTGGTTTTTATATCTAGGATTAGACCTTTTAGCAGTATATAGTCAGTTTGGCGGTTTAGATTTAGTCCTTAGGAATTTAGGAATAGTTGAACATTATGCAGCAATTCAGCGCGGTGTAATTGATACCCGTGATCTTGTTTATTTCATCAGTTTTATTGCTGTATTCATCTTATCAACTAAGTTGATTCTTCAAACTAGAAAATGGTAGGTATGAGCAATAAAAGAGTAAATAGCCCCAAAAGAGACCTCATAAATTATATTGGAATAGTTGCCATTATTATTTTAGCAAACTATATCCTTTCATTTTTCTCAGGTCGTTTTGATTTAACAGAAGATAAGCGCCATTCATTATCTGAAAACACCATTGCGTTATTGCAGGATGAAGAGCGCATAGAGGATCGGATCTTTTTAAAGATTTATTTGGAGGGTGATCTGCCTGCAGACATCATGAAAATAAGAAATTCTTTAGAAGAAAAACTAGAAGAATTCATTGTTTACGCCGGAGATAAATTACAGTATGAGTTTATCGATCCAAATGGAGAAGATGATCCAGCCTATAATTTAGAAGTACAAAAGAATATATATACAGAAGGAATTATTCCCTGTGATATTCAAATTATATCATCTGGTCAAACAGAGACACGAACTATCTGGCCTGGAGCAACCATAGAGTATAAAGGTAAAACGGTAGATCAAATTCAGTTCTTCAATAAGCAGATTGTATTTGCCAATGAAGATATTAGGGGATTAGCCGATCGAACCATTAATAATTTAGAGTATTTATTAATCAGTGCTATTAGACGCGTTAGCGCTTCATCAAAACAAACAGTTGCTTTTTTGCAAGGACAGGATGAATTAGCGCCCCTTCAAACGGCAGACGTAAGAAAAGGCTTAGATCGTTATTACTTAGTAGAGGATGTTGAAATTGGGGGTAAATTAGATGCTTTGGATGCGGTGGATGCATTGATTATTGCAGAACCACGGAAAGCTTTTACCGAAAAAGATAAATTTGTAATTGACCAGTTTATAATGAACGGTGGTAAAGTTCTTTGGTTTGTTGATCCAATCGATATAAATCGCGATTCACTGCGTTTTACAGGCGCAACAATGGGACTTGCTGCAAATCTGAATATAGAAAAGGATATGCTTTATAAATATGGCGCGCGTCTTAATCCAGATTTAATTATTGATGAAGATTGCGGCCCTATATTTATCCCGCTTCCAGAAGTTGGCTATGTAGATTGGTATTTTGCGCCGCTTTTAAAACGGACAGATCATCCAATTACAAACAACTTAGATCCTATTAAAGCTGAATATGTCAGTTCGGTTGAAATTGTGAATAAGGAAGATACAGATGTCACAAAAACGGTTTTATTGCATTCCTCTGCCAATTCGCAAATTTTTAAAGCACCTGCGCGTGTAAACTATGGTATTATACCAATTGGTCCTGATGCCGTTAAACCTAAGTTTAATAAAGGCAAACCTGAAGATGCGCAATTTCCCGTAGCAATAATGCTAGAGGGGCGTTTTTCTTCGCCGTTTGAAAACCGCTTGAATGATGCTTTTCTCGAATCACAAGATTTTGTTACAAAATTCAAAAGTGATTCTACTAAAATGTTGATCGTCTCAGATGGTGATATTATTCGAAATGAAGTACAACAGAATATGGTTGTTGGCAAAGTTCAATATACTTGGTATCCCTTAGACGAAGACCCTTTTGGATTGATGAACCCGAATAATACACCAAAGTATGTGTATGGAAACAAAGATTTTGTCCTCAATAGTATTGACTATATGCTGGATGATTTCTCTTTAATTGATGTACGGGCAAAAACAATAACAATGCGAGTCTTGGATTCGCAAAAGGTGAACGAAAGCAAAACGTTTTGGAAAGTGTTGAATATCGGTTTGCCTTTATTCTTGGTTTTGTGCTTGGCAATCTTTCAGCTATTGATGCGAAGAGTCAACTACACCAAAAACTAAATCATTCAGCCCAATTGCATAAATTTTTAAGCATTGAATAAGGACTTGAAACCATGAAAAATATTAAAACAATAATTATAATTTTAGTACTAGGCGGATTAGCATTTACAGCTTGGAAACTATCTGATAAAGGCATAAGTAGTAACTTGGCAGATGAAGGACTTTCAGATTTTGCAATAAAAGATACAGCTTCAATTGACAAGTTAGTGCTAACAGACACAGATGGAAATCCAGGTGTAACTGTTGTGCGAACAGCAGGAGGATGGACAACTGCGGAAGGTGAATGTGTACAGCAACATTTAGTGCAAACCCTATTGGAAACCATAAAATATATTAAAGTGAAAGGTCCGGTTTCTAAAGGAGCAATTGAAACAATCAACAAATCACTCGCTGCACATAATAAAAAAATGGAAATCTACCAAAATGGTAAGTTGACTAAAACCTGGTATGTAGGTGACCCAACCCAAGATCAATACGGAACATTCATGTTGCTAAAAGATGCAGAAAAAGGCAAATCTCCAGAGCCATTTATAATGCATTTGCCAAATATGTATGGTAACTTGAGTACGCGTTTTATCACAAGCCCTTTACCATTTAAATGTAGTGAAGTATTTAGCTATGATCCCTTGGATATTGCTTCGGTAGAAGTAACTATTCCAGATTCTTCTCATCTAAACTATAAGGTGGTTGCCAATAGCGAAAATTCCTTCTCAGTATTCAATAACGCTGTGGCAGTTGAAGTTTTTGATACGAGTCAAGTGCGAAATTATTTAGTTGGATTCCGCAAAGTCCATTTTGAAAACCACAATTATATCTTGTCAGAAGAAAGTGTGGACTCATTAAAAAATAGTACACCGTTCTATACCATTAAAGTTACCTCAAAAGACGGGGAAACTAAAGGTGTAAGAATCTTTAAACGCAAGCAACAATATCAAAAAATAGGATTAGACGGAGAACAACTTGAGTTTGATCAAGATCGTGTTTGGGTAGCGTTAGAAGACGGAACCGTCGTTGTTGGGCAATATTACGTATTCGGAAAACTAATGCGCGATATCCGTTTCTTTTCCGGTCCGCAGTTTTAGGAATTAGATATCCTCATAACATTCAGAATATGATATTTACAGAATCGACTGAAATTAACGAATATCTAAATAGTGGAGAACGGCTAGTATGGACTGGTCAACCGAGAGGCGGGATTATTTTTCGGAAATCTGACCTTTTTTTAATACCGTTTAGTCTGATGTGGTGCGGTTTTGCAATTTTTTGGGTAGTTATGGCCTCAAACACTGGAGGAATGTTTGCACTTTTTGGGATTCCTTTTGTTCTTGTAGGACTCTTCGTCGTATTTGGAAGATTTCTCATTGATAAAAAACTAAGAGAAAAAACATTCTACGGAATAACGGAGGATCGAATTATTATCCGCTCTGGAATTTTTTCAAGAACAACCAAATCATTCAATTTGAAAACGCTAACAAATTTAGAATTTAACGAACGTAATGATGGCAGTGGAACAATTCTTTTAGGCCCTAAAAACCCAAGAGATCCCTTTGGAATGTCAGCAGGAATGAGCTGGTGGCCTGGAATGAAACCAACTCCTGGATTAGATGAAATCAAAAATGTTAGAGAAGTTTATTCCATAATAACGAAACAAAACGGGTAGGAAACGAGTGGTAACATGAGTTTTTTTGATTAAAGAACATTGAGGTTTGGTTAGTAAACCTGCGCCGTGCTGAGTTAATCGAAGTGTCGAACTATCGAAGTGCTTTTGGATTATACTAAGTACCAAATACTAAGTACCAAATACCAAATACCAAATACTAAGTACTAAATACTAGAGACTAACGACTATTCCTTATTGTCTACCGAACAAGTATAGCTTGGATTCCTATTCCTTTATGGAATTACATTTTTTATTGGAGATTTATGAATATTTCATAACTTCGCGGCATAATAATTCCGTACCGCGGACGCTTGAAATTGAATATTACGCAGAAAAAAGCTATGAAAGTTTATTTAGATAATGCCGCTACTACACCCATGGCACCAGAAGTTATTGATGAAATGACGAATGTGATGAAGGCGAATTTTGGAAATCCATCTTCGACACATGCATTTGGTCGTGAAGCAAGGGGGGTAATTGAAGTTGCAAGACGAAAAATTGCAGCATCAATTGGTGCAGAGCCAAAAGAAATTGTATTCACTTCAGGAGGTACCGAGGCTGATAATATGGCTATTTCCTGCGCTATTAACGATATGGGTGTTACGCGTGTTATTTCAGCCACAATCGAGCATCACGCAGTAGGACGTTGTATTGAGGGTGAACAAGCATTTCAGGTAGACTATGTGCGTGTTTCTGAAACAGGTTCAATTGACTTGGAGCATTTAGAATTACTTTTACAAGATCCGCAAAAAACATTGGTTTCCTTAATGCATGCGAATAATGAAATTGGAACATTATTGAATATTGAAGTCGTGAGCGCTTTATGTAAAAAGTACAATGCATATTTCCATTCGGACTCGGTTCAAACAATGGGGCATTACACAATTGATGTCAAATCGTTTGGTGCGGATTTTTTAACTTGTTCAGCGCATAAATTTCACGGACCTAAAGGAATTGGATTTTTATATGTGAATAAGCGTGTAAAAGTTTCCCCATTGATTCAGGGCGGGTCTCAAGAACGTGGAATGCGTGGCGGAACTGAAAATATTACTGGAATTGTTGGTTTAGCAAAAGCCTTAGAATTGGCCAATTCGGATATTTTAGCCCATCAAGAATATGTGCAAGGGTTAAAATCATACATGATAACACAATTACGTGAGCGAATTCCAGGGGTAAGTTTCCATGGTGAAATTGCACCAGAAAAGAGTTTGTATACAGTATTAAATGTTTGTTTCCCCCCTTTTGAAAATAAATCAATGCTACTATTCTTGTTGGATCTGGATGGTATTGCCGCTTCAGGCGGTAGCGCTTGTACATCAGGTGCGAGCACAGGATCGCATGTTTTGCGCGGAATTCAAGCAGACTCCAATCGACCAAATTCTCGTTTTTCTTTTAGTAGATACACGACAATGGAAGAGATCAACTACGTACTAGAAATCCTTGAAAAAATTGTTGTAGGTGTTCCGGTAAGTAATGTAGAGTGACTTTATCAACATTGCTCAACGTATAAAAAGCAAGTCTCCTCGGTAGTTTCTCGGCTGTATTCCTCTATTTTTGCTTTAAATCTCTTAACAGCATTTAGGAATGACATTTTATAAAATTCAATTCAACGCGGCAAAAATGAGCTTAAGCTTATTACTGCTGATTTTTGTGCCAACTCTCTTAAGCGCGCAAGAAAGGTTGCGTGTTGATTATGAAATCATGGAATACATGCAGCTAAAAGCGAATGATGACACCGTCAGCGCGGCAATTGGGACTGTTGGAAATGGAACGCTGCAACATGCGAAACTAATGCCGTATAAAGGCAAAAATTTCATTTATTTCGATCGCGAGAGTTATTTAGCCGGGCGTGGATTTTTGCATGGTTCTGTGCGTAAATCCGTATTGACAACTTATGATTCTTTAAGCCGTTCATTGCCTCACCGCTATTTTAATATTATGGAGTGCTCCAATGAGGATGGTGGAGAAATGTTTCCGCATAAAACGCATCAAACGGGAATGAGCATTGACTTTATGATGCCTTTGCTCAAAGACAATAAACCCTATTATGGTTTAGATACAATTGGTGCAGCTCATTATATGCTTAATTTTGATGATGACGGAAAATACTCACGCGATCCATCCATATCCATTGATTTTAATTTAGTGGCACGAAAAATATTGCTCTTGGACTATTTTGCCCGCCAAAACGGATTGAATATCTTCAAAGTAATTATCAAAATTGAGTTGAAGGATGAATTGTTTGCAACAGAATACGGGAAAATTTTAAAAGCTTCTGAAATCTATGTAGTGCAGGGATTATCTCCATTAATTAATGCCTTGCATGACGATCATTTTCATATCGATTTAGGTTTTACTTATAACAAAACGCCTCAAGCAGAAAATACAGAATCCATTGATCGAATTCTGACGGAATAATTCTCTAATTCGCCCTAATTCCTTGCAATTCAAGCAATAATTGCTTCGCTGTACTAATTTCATTACTTTTACTGGCAACCAACCTACTTGAAATGAAAATTTATACGCTTATAATAACCTGTTTTATCGTGCACTACAGTTTTGCACAAACTGGTTTCACAGAAACGAGTGATGCACAAGGATTGGCTTTGTCTTATGGAATTCCTGATGAATTGTCTGGCGGCTTAACATTTTGCGATTTTGACCAAGATGGATGGGATGACCTAACATTCAGTACGACTCACGGAGATAGTTTACACTTTTTTAGAAATGTCGCAGGTACATTTACGGAAATTTCAATTCCTACATTATTCGATACTACCGAAGTCTTAGGTGTGAATTGGGTTGATGTTGACAATGATGGCGACTTGGATTTTTTTATTACGAGTTTAGAGGATCAACCAAGAATTTTCAGAAATAATGGCGAACTCAACTTTACGGATGTTTCGGATATAGCCGGAATCGACCGACCCTTTGCAAATGCCATGCAGGGTTGTTGGGGAGATGTAAACAATGATAGTTATTTAGATGTACTCATTGTCACTCGAATTGACTCATTGCATTCATACATGTATTTGAATAACGGTGATTTTACATTTGAAAACATTAGTGTGATGTGTGGCGTAGTTGACACTTCAGACTTCACCAATTGTGCTGGGTTTTTGGATTATGACAATGACAATGATTTGGATATTTTTATAGCCAATGATAAAGACTTTATGCGGAATCGTTTATTACAGAATGACGGTACTGGCGTTTTTACAGATGTAAGTGATTTAGCAGGCGTTGCAGACAGTATAGATGCCATGAGTGTATCGGTTGGGGATTATAATAATGATAGCTATTTCGATATTTATGTAACAAATACGCACTTAGGAAACTACTTTTTAAAGAATAATGCTGATGGCACCTTCACGAACATTGCTGCAACAAATGGCACTTTATTCGAATCAATAGGATGGGGAGCGCAATGGATTGACGGTGATAATGATAGCTGGCAAGATTTATATGTCAGTGGAATGCTCCAAGCACCAGGTTTACCTTTGCCGTCGGCTTATTATAAGTATGACGAAGGAACTGAAACATTTTCAATTCCTTTAGGAGCTGGATTTGAAGGGGACACTCTGAAAAGTTTGGCAAATGCCATGGGAGATGTCAATAATGATGGATTTGCTGATTTGGCGATTCATAATATGGCTGCAGATAGTGTCTCTTTTTATGAGAATGACGGAAATGATAATAATTGGCTAAAAGTAAATACAGAAGGAACATTAAGTAACCGAGATGGGATTGGTTGTGTCATTAAGATTTCAACCTCAATGGGAGATCGTTATAATTTCACCATGTTAGGTGAATCTTATAATGGACAAAATTCATTTACCGAGTTTTTTGGATTAGACACCATGACAGTAGTTGATTTATTAACGGTTAAATGGCCAAGTGGACATATTGATTCATTAATAGATGTTGCTGCCAATCAAACCATTTTAGTGATTGAAGGAAGCACAGTAGCCATTGATGCGGTTGTTGGAATTGATTCGTATTTAATTTGCGAAGGAGATTCTGTTTTATTAGTTGCAGAAGGAGTTGGAGAATCTTATTTGTGGACAACAGGAGCAACATCAGAATCCATTTATGTGGGTGCTGGAACATATTCTGTAGAAATTACAAACGAATTTGGGTTTAGCGAATCGGCCGAATCAGTAGTTGTTGAAGCCAGCGAAATTGCATACAGTTTCACAACAACACCTGAGCTTTGTGGCTTAGAAAATGGTACAGCAATTATCTACGATTTAAGTGTGAATGTGAGCGAGTGGGAGTGGGAGAGTGGTGATACAGGAGGCCTTGTTTCTGGTCTAGGTTCAGGAGAGTTTGAAATTACTATTATAGATAGCTTGGGTTGTGTTTATGAGGATGTGGTCGTCATTCCAAGCGAGGACGGTCCTGAAGTTTCTTTTTATAGCGAAGATGTAAGCTGCTTTGGTGATGCTGATGGCTTCGTTTCAACTTTTGTAAGTGGTACGGCACCATTTACCTATGAATGGGTTTCGGGTGAAACCGTAGCAGATATTGCAGATTTAAGCACAGGTTGGTATTATATCGCCGTGGAAGATGAAAACGGTTGCATTACAAATGATTCAGTCTTTATTGATCAACCAAGCGAACTTAATTTAACAATGGCTTCAACTTCAGACATGCCTGGCGAATTGAACGGCAAAGCTTGGGTAACTGTTACAGGTGGAACTCCTGCTTATAGTTATTTCTGGAATGATCCACTTTCACAAATTACAGACACAGCTTGGGCCTTACCAATTGGCGAATGGCATGTTTGGGTTTTAGATGATAAAGGCTGTAAAGATTCAATGAGCGTTTCAATTCACGAGGAATTAGGAATCGCTGATTTTGCACACTCGGCTAATTTAATGGTTTATCCAAACCCGTCTAACGGCACATTTACAATTTCATTGACAGATCTGAACGCTCAAATTGATGCAATTTGTATTTATGAGTTAACAGGTAAAGAAGTGTTCTGCGAATCAAACATTGAAATGAACAGCTTCACATACAATCAAGGTCAATTGAGTGCTGGTGCTTATCTATTGGAGTTAAAAACCAAGGATAATCGTCCAATGTTTGCAAGGTTGGTGATTCAATAGGCTGGGTTTTAAACTGCCTTACAAATTTGCCCTAAAATCTATTTTGTTGCTATAGGATGGGGGTTCTAGTAATCATGGTGGGACAACCTGCTGCGCTGGTAGCGGTCGGGATGTAAAAGCAAGTTTTCGGAACCTTCTCAATAGTAAAAAATAAAGCTAGTCAATAGAACACTGATGACGCAGATAAAGCTGATTATTGCTGATTTTTAATTAGATCCAGCGAAGCAAGAGGTTTAAATTGGGCTGCTGGTACACCTCGGGATGAAAGTGATATAACTGAAGAAGTGAAAACGCAAAAGGAGGACGAATTTCAACAAAAAAATAATGATTCAGAATCAGGAGAATACACTATAGAACTCGAATAGAATATATAGCCCTAATTTATGAAAATGAGGAACTTTTTTTTATTGAATGTATGCGTTATACTTAATTTGTTTGCATCCTGTGAAAAAAGACAAGAATTTGAGGATTGTAAAAATATTGACTTTAGTGTCCATCTCGCCGCATTCTCTGAAATCACGTCTGCTGGGATCGACAGGTTACGAATTAGGAGTGATGGTTTTGATATACGTTCGGCAACTGGTGCTGATGAGCTACTTTTAGTTGATCGACTAATTTATTACGATTCAGTTTATTCCAATTTAGCTCCTGATGTTTACAAATTTAATTTTGTTAAGGAAGATTATTATGAAAGTCCTAAATTGAAATGTTTTCTCGATATGAATACTAGAAATAGTGATGAGCCTTTTATTTTAGTTCCTTCTCGAGTTTTAGTAAAGAAAGGGGAGAGCGAAGCTATTATGTATATGGGAATATTAAATACGGAAACATATGAGTACGGAGGTATATTCATTCAAGCTGATTATGACGGAGAACACGAAATGTGGTTGCCAGTTTGGGAGGGCTTTGATAATAGAGATATGTTTGATATGTAAACAAAGGTCTTCACAAAACCCTACAGATAAATATGTACAATAAAAAAGGACGAAGTATTCCAAATCTAGCTACGCTAATTTCAGTCTCAACATTCCGTGTGCTCGTGTCGCAGGATTACATCCCAAAAGCTTTCGGGACCAGCGAAACAAGCCTTATCCTTAGCTATGAAAATGATCGAAGCACCATGCTCAGTTCAAGAACACTGAGGCTCTCGAAGTGCTCTTGAACATACCTCATAAAAAAGGCTGTCAAGTAAAACTTAACAGCCTTTTTAAAGTAAGTAGTAAAAAGTAAATCGTTACTGAATCACAATCCGTTTTGTAACAGCTCTATTGTCTGAGACTACACGAATCATATAAACACCTTCTGATAAGTTTTGTAAGTTCAATTGGCGTTGCATATAACCATCAGCAGTCATGTCTGTGATAGATTCTGTATAAACAATAGCGCCCACTTCATTATAAACTTCTAATAAAATATCATCCCCAATAAAATTGTCAAGCGTTAAATTGAATTCGCCGTTATTTGGATTTGGATAAACTTCAATATTGTAATTTGCTTTTTCTTCTTCATCTAAACCAACTGCAAATCCAACACTGAATGAGTATTTAATATAGTGTCCAAAATCTGGACTAAAAGCCTCAATCATTCCACCACCAACTTCTCTCAAACGTAAAAAACCGTTTGTTTCATCTGTAGCAGCCCAGAAACTTAAACCATCATGATCGCTATCATACAGTTCTAAAGTATAACAACCTGTTTCTAATAACATAGTGTCTTTATATTCCGTCTCATTATCTAAAGATGTTCTTGAATAAACAATGTCACCGTTTTGATCCTTCAAATAGATTTGATTCTCAGCCGCCTTATTATTGGTCTTAAACCAAATAAAGAACGGTTCGTTAATCACTGGAGAAGCTTCAAAGTTTACACGATAAATATCGTTGTTTGCATATTCATCCATTCCGCCATTTGGTTCTCTTACACGCGCATTAAAGGTTAATTTACCTTCAAAATCAGCCCACCATTCTGGTGTTACTGGAACTTCAACCATTTCTTCTTCTAAAAAGGCTAAATCTCCTGTCCAATCAATCGTCAATACATTGTCAAAACCACCAATCCAAACATCAATCTTACAAGCTGTTAAAGGTGTTGAACCTGTGTTTTTAATTAAAATTCTAGGATTTTGACAAGTTGGATTCCACTTGCTATAGTATTCCCATTCATTTGGATTTAATACATCAACAACAGCTGCATCCAAAGCAAAGTTAGCTTGACCGTAAGTTACCATGTGCATAGCAATTACATAGTTTCCGTTTCCTTGAGCAGGATCACCTCCCGGTACATCTTCAATGTCATAATCAATCATTGCTGTACTACCAGGCGTTACAAATGGCGTCAAATCAAATTCATGTTCTTCAACAATATCACCAGGACACCATCCTTCACGCGCATATGGCCATGTTCCGCCTTGACTAATGTTAGGGTTGTCGCCACATTCATCTTCTTGCCAAATCTCCCAAGTATCTCTCAATACACCATCAACTAATAATTCATGATCTCTTCCAACTCCAAAGCCCCACTCGCAACAGTTGTTACTTCCGTTGTGTCCGTGTCCTGTTATTCTAGAACGTACTTTAAACATGTCTCCCGCTGGATCTAAATCAACCTCAGTTGCAGATAGGTTTACATCATCATCCAAGTTCTTGTATAAGAAACTTCCACGACCATTCCATAAACGCTCAACGCCTAATACATCTCTCGGAGGTGTTCCTTCAATAAATCGGAATTGAATGTCAATTAACTCTTGTGTATTGTGTGCTTGAAAATCAACATCACCGCTCAATAAAGATTGGTAGTCTGTTACATCATAAACATAAGTAAAACCGTTCGGTCCTAAATCAAAACCAATTCCATAAGGTGTAATAAATCGACCTATTTCATATTGATCAATTATTTCATAGGGCAGTTCATAGTAAACAATAGCCTCGTTTGTTAACGTCACATCTGCTTCGTGCCATGTTGAATCAATTGCGTTTCCTTCAAAATCATAAGTGTAGCTATATCCATCTGGCGTTTGATGCGTAATGTCAACGATTGTGAATTTTCTACCATTCACTTCTTGTTTAATAATATCAATTGGATTCACCATAACAGAATCCACAATTAAAACTGAATCCAGTTCACTTGTAAAAGCTCCTTGAACAAAAGTAATGTTGGGCCTGCTAGTACTTGTTTCAAATCCTGCTTGAGATCCTTCATAGAATTGAATCATTGACGTGGTGTTCATCATAGCGTCTCTTCCGTTGCCAGATTTATCCGCAATTGTCGGAATTTCATCAAAATCATAATAAGTTACCAAGTCAGCAAAGTTCGGATGTCCGCCATCTACTTTTTGATTCATCCAAGATGCAATTGTTACTTCATCCAACTCAACATCCCAAATTCTAAACTCATCTAATTTACCAGACCAAGAATTGCCAAGGTTTTTATTCGCTCCTAAAATAAAGCGATTGATTTCGCCAACTTCTCTGTTTTTATCTGTTCCTGTAAACCATAAAACGCCGTCCACATAAATATTCATGATCCCAGAAGGACCATTTTTTGTAAATGCCCAATGATGCCAATTGCCTTCAAATTCTGCTTCTGTCGCCAATTTATCAATTCTATCATTTCCACTTCCTGCACCAGCGTCCCAATAAACGCGACTATTTGACCAAGGGAAGTGAATATTTAATTGTCTATTTGTTAAACTATCTGATGCTTCTAATAAAGAGGTGTTAACCGGTAAATAATCTTCATTACCATTGGCCCAAAACGAAATCGTAATTTCATCCCCAAAATCATAGTCACTCAATTCAAGCTGTGCCCATTGACCAGCATCCACATTCAAATAACCCAATTTTTCATTTGTTGTCACAACAGAATTGTAACCAGTTACGGTAGCAGATAGCGTATTATCGCTTCCACCTGCTTCGCCATTCTCGAACGAAATGTCCATTAGAATATCCGAAGCTCCATCATAAGCGAAGGGATAAGTTAAATCTAATGTATTTGAACCAGTAGCTAAAAACGAAGTGTTTCTATCGTATACTACTGTCCAATCAGCCTCGTCAAAACTGGTAACTTCACCAGCTGTTGTATGTTTCATTCTTACTGTTAAATGCCCCATTGAAGTTCCAAGGTCGGTAACGTCAAAACGAAGTTTAGCGATATCGCCAGCGCCCATTCCAGTTCCTGTTAATTCTGCATTTTGCCAAAGAATTTGACTGCGTTGAGTTTGGTTTGTAGTTCCAAATGGCGCATTACTACTTGCTGCACCAACTCCTAAAGAATAATTGGTATCTGCTTCAGAAGTATAAGTAATGAATTTTTCATAGTTCTGGTAATAATGATAGTAGGGGTCATAAACATATGAAACCGTTTCTGGCATTTCGCCATTCACGATTAAACGTTGTGAATTCACCTCATTCGAATCTAAATTACCTGTATGATCATAGATGTGAGAATAGGCTAAATAATCCCATTCGCCGCAGTTATAACCATCCCATGGTGTAAGCGGATCACATTTGATATTATAATACATGAGTACCTTTTCAAACTGTTTCCCATCCAATTCCGCAGGAAACGGAAAGGTAGCACGGCGTGTTGAGACAGAGTCGTACGTGAATGTTTGAACAAAAGTAGTGTCTTGACTAATACCAACATTTGCAGTTAATATCAATAAAATTGCAATTATTTTTTTCATTTTATAAAGAGTTGTATCGGGTAAAGATAGGCTATTTAAAACGATTTAAAAAACGAAAAATGGATTAGAGTTGGATTTTCAAACCCGTAAGTTAAGTGCTACTTAGTGCTTGGTCGGAAATAGACGAATTTTTACAAATCAAATAAATTTTGAGAAATAGTTTTCGTTATTTCTTTAGGAGATGCCTAAGCATCAGACGACAAGAAAAAACGGAAAATAGACTCAAAAGAATTGCTTTTAATTTTGGTGTATTTCCGACCAGGCACTACTTACTTCGGCCGATTTGAATGACGAAAATCGTCCAGCCAATTATCATGCTTAAACCTCCAATAGGCACAATCATTGCCGCGGGTCTTAAACTGGGAATGATTTCATGCAAAGAATAGAGATAAATGCAACCTGAGAATATGATTACGCCGAGTAAATTAAACAGATAAAACCATTTTAGATTAAAAGGAACTCGTTCCGCATTAAAACCAACGGCTAATAAACCTAAGCCAACATAAAATTGATATTTAACACCTTTTTCAAATGTTTCAATGAGACTTGCACTAATCACATCTTCTAACGCATGCGCTGCCATAGCGCCTAGAATAATTCCTAGAAGAACAAAAATACCACCTGTTAAAACTATTTTTTTTGACATAAAAAAGGAATGCTACTAGTGCATCCCTAAAATTAAGTATTGTAATCGATAAATCTATTCCCGATCGGACATTATTTAGTTTCTGTCCATAGCGTCAGGTGTTTGAGCGAGTCCGCCTGAGGCGGACGAGTTCAAGGCTTGTACAGTCCAGAAATTGTGCGCTTATATTTGTAAAAAATCAATTTATGGGCAAGCATAACGCCGAAATCGGATTTTATAGACAAGTGTTATTTAGAGGCTGCCCATAGTCAGGTGTTTGAGCTAGAAAGTTTGAGTTCAAGGCTTGTGCAGTCCAAAGATTGTGCGTTTACATTTGTGAAAAATCAATTTATGGGCAAGCATAATGCCTAAATCTGATTTTATAGACAAGTGTTATTTAGAGGCTGCCCATAGTCAGGTGTTTGAGCTAGAAAGTTTGAGTTCAAGGCTTGTGCAGTCCAGAAATTGTGCGTTTACATTTGTAAAAAATCAATTTATGGGCAAGCATAACGCCGAAATCGGACTTTATAGACAAACACTATTTTGAAAGAATAAATTTTTCTAATGCCTCCTTATCATCCGAAAAAGTAAAGACCTCCATTAGTTGATGATAATCGCTTTGATTCATGCAATTGGTATGTGCCGCTTTAATGAATTCCATTTTATTATCATCAAAACTAAATAATTGACTAATCGTTTTAATTTGATCTACGGTCATGCATTTTTCGGCAGCTATCAATTTTGCAATACGTAATTTATCATCAGGAAATGCTTCATTGCTTATTTGAGCTGTTATTTCTTGCATGTCTTGATCAGTCGTACCGCAACCAGATTCCATTGTCATGGTCATATCGTCATCTGTATAAATATTTCCATCTGATCCAACAGTCGTTGTTTCTTCAAATTGACTTGTAACGCCATTATTATCAGAACTTGTAACAGTTGACGATTCCTCAGAATGTGTTGTCACACCGTTAATTGTAGTTGTACTAGATGAGCTTGTTGTAGTTGTTTCGGTGGACGTAGAAGTAACAACTGCGCCACCATTTCCATCTCCACTTTCTGTCACATTTCCTTGAATGCTAATATTTGCACCCATGCCATTTTCGGTTAAATTAATGTCAATACTCACGTTTTCAGAATTGCCGTTTTGATTTGTAGAAGTACTCGTTGTTGTGGTACTTGTTGATCCGTTTGTGGATGTATTTACATTTCCACCAGAAGTGGTCACGGTATTCGTGTTTTCAGGGAGATCGCTATTGTGATAAACAACATTCACTTGGTCTTGCACTGCTGGTGCTGTCCCTAATGCAGATTCTGAATAATAACGTAATTTATATTTTCCTTTTTTCTCAATTATTCGGTAAGTGACCAAGGTGTCTTTTTTAACACCAATGTTCTTTTCAAGATTGAAGGATTTGTCTTCCGCAATTATTCTACAACTGTAGTACGACTCCGATAATCCCGAAACTTTTACATTGTTCTGTGCCTCCGTATTCTGGCGAATTCCGTTTAATACAACGAAGAATTTTTTTCCTGTATTCGAATAAAAAGTGGCATCTCCAGTACGCTGTGCAAAGATCGTCAGGCATGAGAATAAAAAGGTTAGTAATAGAAGTTGTCGTTTCATGTTTTCTTAGTTTATAGTACTTTGTTTTATAATTAATCTATGACTCGAACACTAAGTCTGCGCGTAGTGCAGGAAAATCGAAGTGTTGTTCGCCTAATTAGATAGTAAATTTGCGGCATTTTCTTTTGCGGCTTGCGTAATCTCCTCACCACTTATCATGCCAGCTAAAACCTCTATTCGTTCATTGGCAGTAATTGCTTGAACATAAGTATTCGTTTTATCAGCAGTTGATTGTTTTGAAACATGTAAATGCGCTTTTCCTTTACCTGCCACTTGTGCCAAATGCGTAATGGCAATGACCTGAATTTTTTTGCCCATATTTTCAAATTCAACAGCCATTTTAGAAGCCACTTCGCCCGAAACACCTGTGTCAATTTCATCAAATATTAAGGTAGGCAGGTTTTTCTTTTCAGATAAAATGGATAAAACAACGAGCATTAACCGTGACAATTCTCCGCCAGAAGCAACTTTCTTTATGGAAGAAAAGGCACCTCCTAAGTTCGTTTTGAATAAATAGTCAATTTGGTCTAAACCGTTAGCGCTCAATCTATCTTTCTCCGTCAATTCAATTTTTAACTCGGCATTTGGCATAGCCAAGTTGTTTAAACGCATTTTGATTTCTTGCTCTAATTTTCTAGTCGCAGCTTTTCGTTTATTTTGAATTGTTTTTGCTTCTGCATTTAATTCTTTTTTAAGTCCGCTAATTTCTTTCTCTAGCCTGCTGATGTCGTTTTCTAACGAAGCGATAGCTTCTAAATCGTTGCTAATCGATTCTTGTAGTGCCACGAGTTGGGCCACTTCAGTTAGATTATGCTTAAACGAGAGGTTGTTGAATTGCTCCAATTGTTCTTTAACAACAATCGCTTCTTCTTCGGTGTATAAGTCGTCGTCATTACTATTGCCAACTTCGGATTCAATATCATCCAATTCAATTTTTAAACTCCAAAGCCTTGCGGATATATCAGCAAAACTAGGATCAAATTGTTTCAGTTCATCAAAGGTCTCAATGAGTGTTTTAATTCCAATAGCTGGTGAAAATGAATCGTTTTCAAAAATGGATTGCGCAAATTTAATGGCCGTTTGAATTTTCTCGGCGTTTTCAATCTTCGCCGATTTTTGTTTCAGTTCTTCTAAATTAATTTTTGCCAAATTGGCCGTTTCAAGCTCTGTTAAAAGAAATGCTAAATAGTCCTTTTCTTTCCGGGCTTCTTTGTCCTTAACTTGAAGTTCGATCAGTGAATTAACCTTGTTTCTATAAGAGGAATAAGTCTTCGTATAAGCGCTTACCAATTTTTCAATTCCAGCAAAATGGTCTAGAACATCTAGCTGAAAATTGGTGTTTAATATTTGTAATGTTTGGTGTTGGGTATGAATTGAGATTAATTTTTCACCCAAATTTTTTAAAACCGATAATTGAACAGGCGTGTCATTTATAAACGCTCTTGATTTTCCAGCAGTATTAAATTCGCGCCGAATGATGCAATTGGCTTCATAATCCAATTCATTTGCTTCAAAAAAAGCAGACAAAGCGAGTTTAGAAATATCCAATTCGGCTTCTAAAATGCATTTTTTCGCAGACTGTTTCAATACAGCAGTGTCGGCGCGTTCACCCAATAATAGATTCAATGCTTTTAATAAGATTGACTTCCCCGCTCCAGTTTCACCAGTAATTACTGTAAACCCTTCATTTAAGGTCAGGTTTACATTTTCAATAAGGGCATAATTTGAGATATCTAATCGCTTCAGCATAAGTCAGTCCGCATTTATATCAAAAGTAAGGAATTAAACCCGAATTATTAATGGTTTTTAGTAGGGAATAGTTGAAATAACATTCGAGAATTAAGCAGGGCTGAATTTAATTCGGATGCGAGATTAATTCAAGATTTCTTGATAGTTACTAGAGTTAACAGGATCTAGTTTTTTCAAGATACTCACAGCTGCATTCTTTTCTTTAATCTCAGATTGAGAAAAGATATTGATCAATTCGGCAGTTTTACTTGTCAAGAAAAGTTGTAAGTTCATTGATCCAGGACGTGAGCGTTGCACTTTATCAAGGCTTTGCAGTGTTTCTAGAATCTTTTTTCGACCGATAGATTGATCTGTATAAAATTGATCTAAACCTTGACGGTGATAGTTGTAATAAGCATTTCTGAGTGGGGAAAAAACAGGTTGTAGTACATTATCAACCATCCAAAATCTATTTCTTTTTTTCGAGGCAGATGCTGACCAACCTTCATCACCAGAATTTTTTGCATTATTGGCAATTTGTTGTGCGGATTTAAAATAAGGATCACCACCTTTTAACGAAAAACTATCATAGTCATAGCCTAAAATCATATAGGCGTAAAATGAAAGAATCGCGGATAAATTGTCGCGGTATTGATAATTACTCATTGGTAGAATGGCAGAGTTTCGCAAGTAATTAATAGAGAAGTCAGAATCAACATGATTAAAAACAGTTGAATTATAACTTGTATTAAAAACTGGACGTGAAGATTGCACTTGAACTTTACCTTTAAAGGTTGTTGTTGAAGGGAGATCAGTTAACGTAATTAGAATATTGCAATTAATCCGCTCTTCTATTTCAAAGATATCATTCGTCCATTTAGTGGTGTTCATGAAATCGTAAATAGCGCTTTCCAATTCAGTGAAAATTTCTTTTTCAACAGGCCCTACTTGTAAAGCTGGTGCAGGAATGATCGATACCTGACAATTCAACTCCTGAGCTGTCCCGCCCAACGTTTGAATTAACAATAACAGTATAAAAAGCGTTTTTTTCATCTAGTGTTCTCTTTCAATTTCATCCAAAATATCATTCATTACGCTGGACTTAGTCTTTAACTCAAAATTAATCAATTTATTGTTATGTTTTATAAAGGTTACCTTGTTTGTGTCATGTCCAAATCCGGCACCTTTATCTTGCAGCGAATTTAATACCAATAAATCAAGATTTTTGCGGTCGAATTTTCCACGCGCATTTTCAATTTCATTATTGGTTTCTAGCGCAAAGCCTACCAAATATTGTTGCTTCGTTTTATTGGCCCCTGCCCATGAAAGAATATCGGGGTTTTTAACCAAATCAATGGTCATTTTATCCGTTTTCTTTTTAATCTTTTCAGTTGCAGGATCAGCTGGGCGATAATCCGCAACTGCTGCACTAAAAACGCCAATATCAGCTTGCGGCCAATTATTTTGCACTGCCGTATACATTTCAAGAGCCGTTTCTACCGAAATTACGTTGATCCGGTAATCTTTTACCTTTTCATGCGTTGGTCCAGTCACTAAAGTGACCTTTGCACCTCGGCTGGCAAAAGCATCTGCTAACAATACGCCAGTTTTACCACTTGAGCGATTCCCAATAAAACGAACGGGATCGATTGGCTCATAAGTGGGGCCACCAGTTATTAAAATGGCTTTACCTTTTAAGTTTGATTTTATTGCAAAGTGTTCGTCAATTAAAGCAGCAATGGTTTCGGGCTCTTCCATTCTTCCTTTGCCTTCTAAACCACTAGCTAATTCGCCAGATGTTGGTTCAATAACACCAACACCTTTTTCTTTCAGTAATCTTAAATTTTCTGTGGTGCTAAAATGGGTAAACATGTCCAAATCCATAGCTGGAGCAATCCAAACCGTACAACGCGCACTTAGGTAAGTCGCAATTAATAGGTTGTCGCAATTACCCGAAACTAGTTTGGATAGGCTGTTGGCTGAACAAGGTGCAATCACAAATAAATCTGCCCACAATCCCAACTCAACATGATTTTCCCATTCACCTTCATCATTTTTTACAAAATCTATTGCCACAGGGTTTTTAGACAGTGTAGCTAAGGTCAGCGGGGAAATAAAACCAGAAGAGGCCGAAGTCATAATTACTTTGACTTCAGCCTCTAATTTTATAAGTGCTCTAATAAGATAAGCCGTTTTATAGGCCGCAATACTTCCGGTAACTCCGATTAAGATTTTTTTTCCGGAAAGCATTATGTTTTATTTTGCTTCTTCAGTAGTAACTCTTGAATCTCTTACGTATACTTTTCCTTCAATGTATTCCTGAATTGCAATTGCAACAGGTTTAGGCAAGCTTTCGTAAAATTTAGAGATTTCAATTTGTTCTCTGTTTTCGAAAATTTCTTCTAAGTTATCAGTAGTTGAAGCAAACTCAGCTAATTTACTGGTTAACTCTTCGCGCATTTCAGCTCCAATTTGATTGGATCTTTTTGAAATAGCAATTAGCGACTCGTAAATATTTCCATCTGCTCTATCTGAAATTGATTCTAAGTCTCTCGTAATCGTTGTACGATCTGCGTTCGTATTCTTATAGTTCATGCTCATAACTTCCTAATTTTCCTTAGTTATTCCCCTCTATATCTGAGATGGCTTTATCGGTTTGTTTTTTTATACTACTTAACTCCCCAAGCTTACTCGATTCTGGAAATGCGGCTACAAAGTTACGATAACTTTTTATAGTATTGTTTAACCTTTCCAATTTTTTAGTCGGAACACTGTTGATTGCTAATTCAAAATTGCTTTTAACCAAGAGATAATAAATGTCCTCTTTGTAATTTGATTCAGGATATTTCACCAATGTTTGCTCTAATGCAACCACTGCAGATTTGTAGTTTTCAGTCTGATAATATAGCTGTGCATATTCAAACTGTTTTAACTCTAGTTTAGCACGCAAATCATCCATAATGTTATTGCACGTATCAATTCTAGAACTGTTTGGATATTGATCAATAAAGATTTGAAGTTGATCCAAAGCGTTATAAGTCTCCGTTTGATCTAGGCTAAATTGCGGCGAGTTTTCAACAGAACATAAGGAACTCAAAAATAGCGCCTCCTCAGTATTCTTACTTGTTGGATACTGCCGAATAAAACGCTTGAAATAATAACCAGATAAATAATAATCACCCAGTTTATAATTGGCCATGCAATATTTAAAGTATAATCCAGCCCCTTCAGATGTCAATTTATAAAAAGGAATAATTTGCTCGAGTAGTGTTACGGCCCGCACATAATCCTCCTTTTCGTAATATTCAAGAGCAGCAACTTTTTTCTCTTCTGGCGTTGCTTTCGAATTCTCCTTAACCATTTTGTAGTAATCAGAACATGATCCCATTACAAATACTGTCAAGATTAAGGCGAAAAGTGATGTTATTTTTAAGTTCATCTAATAAATTTAATCTCCGCAAAGATAAGCTTTGATTTGTTAACTAAAGTGAAAATTAGTCGGGTAAACGTAAAAATGTGAATAATATTTCACGAATAATTGGGTAAATCTGATTATTCCCTATAATTTCGCAGCATAATTTATCCCGCGCTAGTAGGGTAGAAAAAAAAAATATGGCAGTAGATATATTTGAAAAGATCAAAGCGAATCGTGGACCAATTGGTCAACACGCTAAAGGAGTGCATGGGTATTTTACCTTTCCAAAGTTAGAGGGTGAAATAGGGAATAAGATGATGTTTAGAGGTAAAGAATGCCTTGTTTGGAGCGTCAACAACTATTTAGGATTAGCAAATGACCCAGAAGTAAGAAAAGCAGATGCAGATGCGTCAGCTGAGTGGGGATTGGCTTATCCAATGGGATCTAGGATGATGACTGGACAAACTTCAGAGCATGAAGCTTTGGAGAATGAGCTGTCTGATTTTATGCAGAAAGAGGATACCATTTTATTAAACTTTGGATATCAAGGAATTTTATCCGCGATTGATTGTTTAGTGGATAGAAAAGATGTTATTGTTTATGACAGTGAATCTCACGCTTGTATAATTGATGGTGTAAGATTGCATGCTGGAAAAAGATTTGTTTTCCAACATAACAATATGGAGAGCTTTGCTAAACAAATGGATAGAGCAACTAAACTAGTTGGTGAAACTGGTGGAGGTATATTAGTAATTACTGAAGGTGTGTTTGGCATGGCCGGAGACCAAGGTAAATTGAAGGAGATTGTTGAGTATAGAAAAAATGGTACTTATAATTTCAGAATTTTAGTGGATGATGCTCATGGTTTCGGTACACTAGGAGAAACGGGAATGGGAACTGGAGAATTGCAAGGAGTTCAAGATGAAATTGATGTTTATTTTGGAACTTTTGCAAAATCAATGGCTTCTATTGGAGCGTTTATTTCTTCTACTGAGGATATCGTTGAGTACTTAAGATACAATATGCGCTCTCAAATGTTCGCTAAGTCTTTACCAATGCCATTGGTTGTTGGTGCTAGAAAAAGATTGGAATTATTGAGAACGCAACCGAGACACAAAGAAAATTTGT
Source organism: Crocinitomix sp. (assembly GCA_013138735.1). GTDB lineage: Bacteria > Bacteroidota > Bacteroidia > Flavobacteriales_D > Crocinitomicaceae > Crocinitomix. The sequence goes on from WTCE01000064.1 coordinate 29,808, forward strand.
GGAAAGTTGCAACAGCACTTCAAACTGGTTTAAGAGACGCTGGTTTCAATATCGGTAGAACAAATACGGCAGTAACGCCAGTATTTTTAGAAGGTACCTTAGCAGAAGCAACGAATATTACTTTTGATATGCGTGAGAATTATAATATCTTTTGTTCAATTGTGGTTTACCCGGTTGTACCTAAGGATGTAATTATGTTGCGATTAATCCCAACAGCCGTGCATACCCTAGAAGATGTTGCGTACACAATTAAGACGTTTAAAACAGTGCAAGAAGGCTTAAAAGCTGGACAGTATAAAGCTGAAGATTTGGCGAAAGTTGATACAGATCAGAAGTAGAAAATTTGAATAAAAAAAGCGCTTTGACATTCGTCGAAGCGCTTTTTTTTTGCCCAAATTTTTGAGGCAGTAGGCAAAAGCTCCATAGACAAAAGACAAAAGGTAGAGAGTTTTTTAATCCCCGTCAACTGTATGTTATTGTTTGGGAATTGGTAGTTTTTGTTTGATATTATGGCGGTACGGGATGTTTTTTCTAGCCTACTTGACTAAAATCTAATAGCGAATCGATCTAATGTATAGTCGTTAGTCACTAGTTTATTTTGCGTTTTTCATAGAGTAATTGAAATAACTTCAATCATTCAATTTTCAAAATGAGCCTTTACAGCATCTAATACATTTATTCCATCAAAATTGAACACACAAACCAAACGCAATAGTAATGAACGTCAGTTCGAGTGATTCAAGAACGCTGAGGCTCTCGAAGTGCTCTTGAATAACACTTAATACATAAAACTTAACACTATATAGCAAGCGCCGTTTTACCTTCTGTAATCAGCTGCTTTGATTTTAAATAGCCCAATGTTTGATGAACTGGTTTTTCTGAGTAATTAAGAAAATATAGTGTTGGATAAGCAGTTAGATAAAGATCGTTGGAAAGTCTTGGACCTTCAGCATGTTTTTCCATGTCCATTTTTACATTAATGAAATTCGCATTGAAAAAATCTCCAACTTCTTTATCTTTAAATGTAGTTCTTGCCATCATTTTACACGGGCCACACCAAGCCGCGAAAGCGTCTAAAAAAATCAATTTATTCTCTTCTTGCGCAACGGCTAATGCTTCTTGCCAAGTTCCATGAAAGAAATCTATACCAACTTTCGTATCTTCAGCGGGAATTGCAGATGGGGCTTTTGCCAATACCAATTCAGTTGCGTTGGCCGTATATCCTATTCCTAAAAGCAGTACTAATCCCAAAATATTTTTCATCTTATTCAATTATTTGTTAGGACTTAAATAGTCCTAAAGTTTAAATTCGTTACAATATTAATTACCTTCATGCAAAATTTGTTCCAATGCACAAAAGTATTGTTTTATGCGACGATATTGCAAAGAATTACTTACAAGAAATTGAAAATTTTTTGAAAGAATGGGAATCTGATTCATTAACCATAACAGTCGCTACGTCTGGTTCAACTGGAACGCCAAAGCAAATTCTATTGGATAAAACCAAGGTTCGCGCATCAGCACTTGCCACTGGTAAATTTTTTGATTTAAAAAAGGGGCAGACCCTATTATTGAATTTATCGCCCAATTACATTGCCGGTAAATTGATGATCGTTAGAGCCTTGGAGCATAATATGCGTATTTTGGTTGCTCCAGCATCTAAAAATCCTCTTTTAGGATTGCCTAACATTCAGGTAGATTTTGCCGCATTTGTACCCTATCAAGTTGCCGAAGTTTTGCAGAACGCGCAAACCAAAGCTGCTTACGAAAAAATAACGCAAGTCATAATTGGTGGTGCAACAATTCCGTCTAAAGTTGAAGCCGAGTTAAAATTATTGCGAAACGAATCCTATGCTACTTTTGGCATGACAGAAACTATAACGCACATTGCATTGCGCAGTATCACTAAAGGAGATGGGGTGTACACCTGTTTACCAGATATAACAATTGAGCAAGATGAGCGCGGCTGTTTAATCATTAACGAAAGTGAAATTTCTAGTCGCCTAGTAACAAATGACCGCATTACACAAATTGATGCGCAAAAATTCCGCTGGCATGGACGTATAGATAATGTAGTCAATTCAGCAGGAATTAAGTTGTTTCCAGAAGAGCTAGAAAAGAAGGTCGAGGATTTATTTCCAGATAGCCGCTTCTATTTTGTGGGACGTAAAAGCGCAATTTTTGGTGAAGAGTTGGTCTTGTATATTGAAGGAGATCAACCAACAAATTGGGCGGAAATTCAATTGGAAATGAATCAACGATTAAGCAAATTTGAGCGTCCAAAAGAAATCTTTTTTGTCGCTCAATTTAAAGAAACAGCAACTGGTAAAGTAATCCGGAGCGAACATTAATTAGGTTCTCGAATGTACATGAACTGCACCAAATCATAACTAAAGTGAATGGCTATCGCATGCCATAAGGTAAATTCTTCAGCAATCCAACCTAACAATAAACCAAGTCCTAAAAGAAAGGATACCATTACAATAAACGGGAACGTATTTTTTTTGGTGAATTTTTCATTGTACAAATAATGATGCGATCCTACAAAGATTATGGAGGTTAACCAAATCCCTAAAATGGGTTGAATAGCACCTCTGAATAAAATTTCTTCACCAACACCAGCACAAATGGATAAAAAGAAAGCTTGTTGGGTGTTAATTTTAAGCTTTGACATCATTTTACCATATTCAACCAGCGTGTTTTTAAAAAACGGTAAATCGCCAAACCACATAATGAATAGCCCAAAGAAAATTCCAGCAGAAATAAAAAACAGAATCGAGAATATGCTTGAGTCACCAAGCGCAAACAATCCTAAAAAAGAGACGTCAGTAAAATAAAGAATGGGCAATGCCAATAATGGCAGCAGCAAAAGCGTTGCTAGCCCCATGAACCATATGGAAGAGATTATATCGCGCAAGTAAAGTGTTTTTTTCAGCTTAAAGAAACGAAAAACAACGAATGAAAGCTAATTTAGTGGAAATGAAAAATTATCTTCTCTTACTAATTCTATGCTTAACTTTTTCTGTTTCCGCAGAAAACGGATTTAAAGCAGCGCAGCAACGCTATGAAAATGTGCGTTTAGCATATGCCGATAAAGAAGCGTTAATTTCGGAATTACTTAAAACGCATGAACTAGTTCTCAATGAAATTGAAATTCACATCCGAATTTATAAAGCAGAGAAACAAGTTGAATTATGGGCGAAGAACAAACAAGACAATAAATTTCTAAAAGTAAAGCAATTCAAAATCTGCTTTTCATCTGGCGTGCAAGGATCAAAGCGTAGAAAGTATGATTTACAGGTGCCAGAAGGTTTTTATGAAGTCAATTCCTTTCTTCCTACAAGTTCAAACTTTCTATCTCTTGGGATTAATTATCCCAGTCAATCTGACCGAATTTTAGGAGAGAAAGGCAATTTAGGAGGGAGTATTGCGATTCATGGAGCATGTGTAAGTGTAGGATGTTTGCCTATTACTGATGATTTAATGAAAGAACTTTACATCTGTGCTGTTGAAGCTCGAAACAATGGACAGAAAAAAATACCGATTAGAATTTTTCCATGTCAGCTGACGTTGGAAAACTATAATGAACTCAAATTAGATACCCTTATTGATCCAGATTTAGGGCTTTGGCAAGACTTGAAAACGGAGTATGACAATTTTAAGAAGTATCAAGAAGTTCGTAGCTTTCATGTTTTGCCGAATGGTAGGCATCAATTTGCTTTTTAGTAAAAGACTTTTTCTGAGATGAGTGCAACAAATAATTGGCAGTTAGACTCAGAAAATAGATTAAAAACAGAATATTCGTCTGCATTGATTATTAGCTACAATTTACCATTACATTTAAATATTAAAATTGTCATAATGGAAATGAAACAAGTAGAAAAACCCAAACATAGAAGTGAGCTACGGAAAAAGTTGGGGAAAGAGTATTTCTGCTTGAAAGAAAAAATGAAGTGGGTTACTAGGCGAGAGAAGTTGGCGAAAATTCGAAAAAACATCCAGTTGGATTATTTGGCAATAGCACATAAATCCTTTCTGCTTCGTAAATTAAAAGACGTTGACATGCATTTGCAGCATAACAAAGTCACGAATTTACACTTGGCTCTCAGTAAAATTAATGGCGTCATTATTCAACCTGGCGAAACATTTTCATTATGGCAAATGGTGGGGCGTCCAACAAAAGCGAAAGGTTATTTAGAAGGAATGACATTGAGCAATGGGCAAGTGACTTCAGGAACTGGTGGGGGCCTTTGCCAATTGGGTAATTTAATATATTGGATGACCATTCACACACCTTTAACGATTACCAAAAGATGGCGCCATAGTTATGACGTATTTCCAGATGTCAATCGTAAAATCCCATTTGGAAGTGGTGCAACACTCTCTTATAATTATATCGATTTGCAAATAAAAAATAATACTGTTCAAGCCTTTCAAATTAATTTATGGTTAGATAAAACACACTTGAACGGATCGATTTGTACAGAACTAGTATTGCAAAACTCTTATGAAGTGGTGGAGAAAAACCATATATTTAAACAACAATGGTGGGGCGGATATACGCGCCATAACGAAATTTGGCGAACAATCAGTCATTTGTCAACAGGTGAAATTTCAGAAGAATTAGTCACTGAAAATCATGCGATAATGATGTATAGTCCACTGTTGGAGTAGATTTTTGTGGTTTTGGACAGAGATTAGCCTTGCTTTGATCGCTATAAAAATGATTTTTTTCGTTCCAATTTAGATTTTATCATAACAATGTGTTTTTTACATTTGAACTGTACAAAACCTATAATTATGAAAAAATTATACATAATGTTTGCCGCTATTGCATTCAGCTCTACGGGAATATGTCAATTAGAATATCAAGCACTTAATTTTAATAATGTAAACGCATTGCTTTCAAATGGCGGAGTTTTCTTTAATGATACAGATGATGCGGCGCCAGGTTATGAAATGCCAAAAGGTTCTGGAAATCACGGTATTTATGCCATGAGTTTTTGGTTTGGAGGGGAAGATGTGAATGGACAATTAAAATTGGCCGCAACAACATATACGCAAGAAGGAGATTTTTTTCCAGGCGCATTAACAGTTAGTGGTGATGCAAGCTCGCCCGAAGCCGAAGAAGCCAGCAAACAAATTTACTTAATTTCACAAGCTCAGATTGATTATCACATTGCGAATTATGACGAAGTGGGGTATGACATGCCAGCTGTTATTGAGGATTGGCCAGCACACGGTGATCCATCTTTTGATTTAGCTTTTTATTTGGCTCCTTTTGAGGATGTAGATGGTGATGGAATTTATGATCCGACTTTTGGTGATTTTCCAATTATTAAAGGTGATCAAGCAGTTTATATGATTTTGAACGATAAAGGTGGGATTCATGCTTCTGGTAGTGATCCAATTGGAATGGAAATGCACCTCTTATTTTATCAATATGTTGGAGGGGATTATTTAGATAACACAACATTTTTAAACATGCGCATTATAAACAGAGGGTCACAAACTTTGTTTGATTTTCATTCAGCATGTTTTGTTGATGGAGATTTGGGCGACTCATCTGACGATTATGTAGGATTCAATGAGGGAGATAATGTGATGTATTGTTATAATGGATCTAATTTTGATGCCGATTATGGCGAAAATCCTCCTGCTATAGGAGTCGCACTTTTGAATCGTGAAGTGAATAAGTTTGCACCTGTAGGCGGTGAACTCGACGCAACGGGTATGCCAATCACACCATCTGATTATTATAATTATATGAGTGGGCGTTGGTTAGATGGAACTTCCTTTACTGACGGCGGAACCGGTTATGGAGGAGATGTGGAAGTGGATTTTATTTATGATGGATTGCCATACGGGGGTGGTTGGACTGAGACTACAGTGGGAAATCCTCCTGGCGAACGCAGAATGATGATGAGTAATCAACATTTTGGAGGTGTTTTTGCACCAAACACGGAATTGTGTTATGATTATGCTATCGTATCAAATCAAGCAAGTAATTTCCTTTCAAATGCAGTCAATGTAATAAACATGGCTGAATATGCCAAAACACATTATTTAACTGATGGAGAAGCTTATTGCAATAATATTGTTTTAGGTATTGATGAAAAGGCAGCGAAATTGTCATTTGATATCTACCCTAATCCTTCAAACGGAACATTTACCATTCAGGCAGATGGAATTTACACCGCAACAATTTATACTTTAGAAGGACGACAAGTTTATCAATCCGCGAATTTAAATGGAAACCAATTTATTCAACCAGGTGTTTCGTCAGGAATTTATATTGTTAAAATTCTTCAAAATGATAAGATTTATCAATCTAAGCTCATTGTCCAGTAATAAAAGCCGCAAATAAGTAAGATTATGAACCCAAATTAAATAGAGAAACAGATGAAAAAAATTATACTATACTCTGCAAGTTTGCTTGCGGCAACGACTTATGCTCAGGATACCGTAAGAACATTAGATGGGAATGATATTCGAGCGACAATATCCAATTCAGGGGCATTTTTTACCGGCGCTGATGGATCAGGACCTGGCTACGAATTCCCAAAGGATGGTGGAAATCATCTCATCTACTCAAACGGTTTTTGGTTTGGGGCAAAAGATGTAAGTGGAAATTTAAAAATGTGTGCCACACGATATGACATAGATGAATTAAAGGATATTTATGCAGGAGCAATTAAGGCTGATGGCACGGCAGATGCTCCAGAGGTCCCATTTGCAGATGATGTTTATGTTGTTTCTCGTGAAGAAATTCTATTCCATGCAACTAATTACGCGGCATGGGATTATGAAGCACCTGATGCAATAACTAATTGGCCTGCACATGGAGATGTTGATTTAGGCTTAGCTGAAAATTTAGCACCATTTGCTGATTTAAATGGAAACGGAATGTATGAGCCAGCAATCGGTGAATATCCAGAAATAAGAGGCGATCACGCAGCCTATTTAATTATGAATGATACTGGCGGCCCTCATTTGGGGAGTGGTGGTGACCCACTGGGTATTGAGGTACATTTTATGTTTTATCAATATGAAGCTATCGGTGAAATCGGGCAGGCGACATTCGTGAACGCTCGTGTCATTAATCGCAGTTCAACTAATTATCCTGAGTTTATTGTAGGTAACTATATGGATGCGGATATTGGATATGCTGGAGATGACTTTATGGGGAGTGATTCGGCAAATAACCTCATATACATTTATAATGGAGATGTTATAGATGAGGGGACTGGTGGTGCTCCTGGATATGATGAAAATCCGCCGGCCGTTGGAATCGTAAGTTTAAATCATGTGATGAATGTAGGTGGTTATTATGGGAGTACTGCAGGCCCTTACGGAGATCCAAATAATGCGGCAGATTATTGGAATTATTTGAATGGGAATTGGCTAAATGGTTTGTCGTTTCAATATGGCGGAAATGGGAACACTTCTGGATCTGGAATCCCGACTAATTACATGTATAGCGGAGCGCCATATATGGGGGAAGTAGGTGCTTGGTGTGAAAATAATGTGGATAATCCGCCTGGAGACCGTCGTGCATATATGGCTTCAGAATCCATTTCATTAAACGCAGGCGAAGTACGTTGTTTTGATTATGCTATAATAACAAGTTTCGTTGGACATCACTTTGAAAATGCTATGGCAATTATTCCTCAAGCCGCTACTGTAAAAGATTTTTATGATGCTCAACCGAATACTTATTGCGATTTCACTGTAAGTACACCTGAACTGAAAAAAGAATTAGAAATAGATGTTTATCCAAATCCTTCAACAGGTGCATTCTTTATTCAGGCTGAAGGAAAATATACTGCTGAAATTTACACGATTGATGGACGAAAAGTGTATGAATCGGCATTATTGTCGAGCAAATCAACTATTCAAACAGATTTGGCGCCAGGAACTTATATCTTGATTTTGAATCAAAACGGAGTAATGCATCCAACTAAAATAATAGTCGAGTAAACCCTTGTAGACTAATTTTGAAAAGGCGCAGTCCACCTTAGGTGGACTGCGCCTTTTCTCTTTTCTTCAAATTGAGGCTCCGCGCATTGGAAGCGTTAATAAAAGAGACTTACAAAGGGCAGCAGACAATGGGATAATTTTAATATATTTGTATTTCGCCCAAAACTTGCGGATGGATGTTGTGTCATAATTTCACATCAAGTTCAAGTGCAATTAGCGACAGCTAGCAATTATAAAAGATTAACCCAAAAATTAAAAAACCATGCTTAAAATTAGTGCAGTCTTGTTTTTAACAAGCATATCTTGTCTTACATTTGGACAGGAAGAATTAGTGGATACATTACAAGGAAATAATATTGGAGCTACTATAACGAATACGGGGGCATTTTTTCATAACCCTGATGGGAATGACCCTGGTTTTGAATCACCCAAAGATAGCGGAAATCATTTGATGTATGCGAGTAGCTTTTGGTTTGGAGCAAAAGATGAATTGGGCAATTTAAAAATGGCAGCAGATGCCTTTGGTGGTGAATATAGAGACACCTACCCAGGAGCGTTAAAGTCAGATGGATCCGCAGATGCTCCTGTAGAGCCTTTTGCAGATGAAATTTATTTGGTTTCAAAGGACGATATTGAATATCATGTTGCTAATATAGTGGAGCCTGGTTATGTCATTCCACATGGCATATTAGAATGGCCAGCACATGGCGACGTAAGCTTGGGCTTAGATTATCAATTGGCACCTTTTGCAGATTTGAATGGAAACGGTTTGTATGAACCTGAAATTGGGGAGTATCCTGAAATTAGAGGCGACCATGCGGCATATATGATTATGAATGACAAAGCGGGACCGCATCTTGCGAGTGAGGGAGATCCTTTGGGAATTGAGATTCATTATATGTTTTATCAATACAATGGGGATGATGATGTGAGTAATACCGTCTTTATTAATGCGCGAATTATTAATCGAAGCTCAGTTAATTATCCCGAGTTTATCATGTCCACATATATGGATTCAAATATAGGTTATTCTGGAAATTCAGATGACTATATAGGTTGTAATCCAGAAGGTAATTACATATTTGGTTATAATGCAGATAATTTGGATGAACCTGGCGGCGGTATTACCGGATATGGTGAAAACCCTCCGGCTGTTGCTTTTATGTTATTGAATCATGAAATGACGGTTGCTGGATATTATGATAATGGAGTTGGTACCCACGGCACCCCTTATTATGCATATCAATTTTGGAATTATCAACATGCATTATGGGCAAACGGTGATCCATTTGAATTTGGAGGATATGGGCACTCAACAGACGCAGCTATACCAACCAATTTCATTTTCCCATCTGATCCAACTGATGATGGAGGAGGAGCGGATACATGGAGTGAAGTATCTGCGGAAAATTGGGCGGGTAGCCGTAGGGGGCATATGTCGGCAGCAGCAACCTCTTTCGCGGCAGGCGAAGTATTGTGTTATGATTATGCAGTAATGGCCAGCTCTCGTGACGGTAATCATTTAGAAAATGCAAGTTCTTTGGCAGATCAAGCGTCAATCATTCAGGCTTTTTACGAAAGTCAACCTGACACATATTGCGATTTCACTTTATCGAATCCAGAACCGCAGAAAGAATTAGAAATAGACGTATATCCAAATCCTTCAACTGGCGCATTCTTTATTCAAGCGGAAGGAGAATATACAGCCGCAATTTACACGGTGGATGGTCGCAAAGTTTATGAGTCTGCATTATTGTCGGGCACATCAACTATTCAAGCCGATTTGGCACCAGGTTCTTATATCTTGATTTTGAATCAAAACGGAGCTTTGCATCCAACTAAAATAATAATCGAGTAAACCCTTGTAGACTAATTTGGAAAAGGCGCAGTCCACCTTAGGCGGATTGCGCCTTTTTTGTTTTCTTCAAATTAAGGTTCCAAGTACTGGAAACTTGAAAAATCCAACAAAGGTTCTTACTTTCTCTTAACTTTGTAAGAATTGTAAAAGAAAGCACGCAAAAATGACAAATAGCTCAAATATTGAAGAAGGTTTAATGGCTGTAACGGCGCAAAACTCGGTTATGGATACTGCGGTAACTGATCTTTCAACCAATAGTGGGGTAGCAGCACTAGATTCTTTGCAAGCACAGGCATTGGTTAGCTGGACAAATGATACTTTAAGTGCTGTAGGAATTGAGGGTGATACGCAAATGTATCTTCGAACTGCGCTGCTTTTGTTGACAGCTGTTGGTATCAGTTTTATTCTTTGGTGGGTCACTAAAAAAGTTCTTATTGAATTAATTCACCGCTTTGCAAATAAATCTAAAACTAAATGGGATGACTATTTAGTAAAAAATAAGGTCTTTTCTGCAATTGCACATTTGGTTCCGTTCTTGTTTCTAGACTTTATGATTCAATCGGTATTTTCAAGCTTCCCAAGAATTGCCGAGTTTTTGGTGCGAGCAACGGATATCGTAATAATTGTCATTGTGCTCTATGTTATCTTACGTGTATTAAATACAGCAAAAGATGTATTGATCGAAAAGCCGCGTTTGAAGGATAAGCCAATTGAATCTTATTTCCAGTTGGGGAAAATTGTTTTTAGGGCCTTGTTTATAATTCTAATTATATCCGTCGCATTTAAAATTGAACCATTGGTTATTCTAACATCAATGGGGGCCTTGACAGCTATTTTAATTTTAGTTTTTAAAGATACAATTTTAGGATTCGTTGGAAGTATTCAGTTGGCAGCCAATGATATGGTTCGTATTGGGGATTGGATTACAATGGAAAAATATGGAGCGGATGGAGATGTGGTTGAAATTAATTTAGCCACTGTGAAAGTTCAAAATTTTGACAAAACAATCACAACCATTCCTACCTATTCCTTTATCTCAGATTCGTTTAAGAACTGGCGCGGAATGCTAGATTCTGACGGAAGAAGAATTGTTCGAGCCATTCATATTAAAATTCATTCGATTAAATTTTGTTCGCCAGAATTGCTCAATAAAATTGGCGAAATTGAGTTGATTCGTGAGTATATTGAAGAGAAAGAAAACGAAATTTTGGACTATAATAAAGACAATCATATTAACAAGGCCGTTTTGTTAAATGGAAGGAACCAAACCAATATTGGAATTTTCAGATATTATATCCAACAATATTTAGAGAAAAACCCGTCTATTAATGATTCAATGACCTTAATGGTTCGTCAACTTGATCCTTCTGAAAAAGGGGTGCCCGTGCAATTGTACACATTCACTAAAACACATGATTGGGTGGAGTATGAATTGATAATGGCCGATATTTTCGATCATCTTTTAGCCGCTGTTCCATTTTTCGACCTAGAGGTGTTTGAAGAACCTGCAGGATCAGACATGAGAAGACTTGCTCAGTAACTAATTTATCCCCTAACGTATTTAATATAAATCATTTAAGTCATGGTGTCATGTGACTTCTACACAACTACGTGTAGTTGATAAAACGCTTTGACTTAAATCACTGATAGTCAAGGATTTGTATGTTTCTCTGAATCAATTATTAGTGCTTAGGAGAGGTTCTTGCTTATGATGAGTTTTGTCATTAAGGGCGCGGAACAAGCTGTTCGTCGATAAAAAAGCAGCATTTGTAGTTTTATTTCTTAATTTAGTAGCTAGTATTATTGTGGAAATAATTTTTCGCTTAGTGTAAAAACTTAACCTGAATGAAAATTAAATTGGTCGTATTATTTATAATTAGCCTTTGGGTGTCCAACTTAAATGCGCAGACTCTTTTTGCGCGCAGTAGTGGAGATTGGGATATTCCTGCTAGATGGTCAAGTATTGGCACTGGCGGTCCGTCATGTGGGTGTACACCTGGGCCTGGTGACGACGTTCTAATAGATGGATATGATATTGATATTGATGCCGGAACGGGAGATGTAACGATCAACAGTATAATTATTACAAATGCCCGAGGTACTGATGTTCGCTTGCGAATTCAAGCGGGGGCAACATTAACCGTTACAACAGATTTTGAAATTGAAAGTGATTCAGGCGGGAATGACGCGGAGTTAACGGTTGTTGGCGCAGGTTCAGGATTAGATATTCTAGATGATTTTTTGGCTGATCAAAATGCGGGTGATGATTTATTGATTGACATTGATGACAATGCTCAAGTTAATATTGGTGATGACTGTGATTTCTTGCAAGATGGTGGTGATGATATGGAATTGAATATGAATCAAAACTCAGGAACTGCTGCACAATGGAATGTAACTGACGATTTCACACTTGATCATGACGGTGGAGATGATATTCGTTTGAGAACGGATGCCGCTTCTAGTTTAATAAATGTAGATGGGGATGTTATTGTAAATATGAATACGGGATTAGATGATGATTTTAACTTTAATCTAGATGCCGGAGAAATGAATGTAGCTGGTGATATTTTAATTACGCGTGCAGATGATTACGGCCCGGTCGATTTTGATCTGGATGGTGGTATCCTGACATGTAATGATATTGTAATCAACTCTAGTGGAGCTTTGTTTTCTTTGGGTGCAGTGCGGTTTTTTATAGATGAAGCTTCGGAAGTGAATTGCAATTCGCTTGATGTCACTTTCACAGGGGCAGATGATTTTTATATTCATATCAATCAAAATGCAGGAACGTCTGCAGAAATGAATGTCACCAATGATGTAACAATTCTGCGCATAGATGGTGACGATATCCAAATTTTTCTTGATGATGATGATTCAGAAATGACAGTTGGAGGAGACATGTCAATTACCTGCACTGATGGTGAGGAATTTGATATTCAAATGGATAATAATTCTACCCTGGATATTACAGGTGATTTAACGATCACAACAACAGTTGCCGAATCTGCTCAAATCGATTTAGCGGGAGGAGCAGATGATCCAACCTTAAGTGTTGGTGACGATTTTTTATGGCTGAACCAAACTGGAAATGTCGATTGTTTGATTGATGTGAATGGCGGGACTTTCTCAGCAGGAGATGATTTTACTTTGACCAATGCCACTGGTGGCGACGATATGGATATCGATTTAGATGGGGATGGGCAAATTACCGTTGGTGGAGACTTTCTTGCACAAATTACGGGTGGTGACGATTTACGAATTGATATTGGAGATAATGTAGCGTTGAGTACAGCTATTTTAGCCGTAACGGGAGACGCTAGTATCATTATGTCGAGTGATGTAGGTCCAAATCCATTTTGGAGATTAAGAATTCATGAAGACACTCGGTTCACAGTTGGTGGTAATTTAGAGTTAACTACAGATTTTACAGGAACGGCATTGTGTTTGGTTGATATTATTAATACAGCTGAACTAGACGTGGATGGAGATATTGATTTAAACGCAATTGGATCAGGAGAATTAGAGGTTCGTTTAAGTAATAATAGTTTTTTGCGAATTGGTGGAGATTTTTTACGAGCACCAACTCCTAATAATTTTGGAGAGATGGATGCTACGGGAGGGAATGGTACTGTTGAATATAAAGGAACGGCTACACAGGTTATAGCCGAGGATGCTGGTGGAGGAGGCGATAGCTTTCAATATATGAACGTTGAAATTGACAATTCATTTGGTACTGCGCCGCAATTAACCATGGAAGGTGATGCAACAGTATTTGGAGATTTAACTATGAATGATGGTGTTGTAGCTTCTGATGTTACAGATATTTTAATAGTGGAAGATGATGGAACAACCTCTAATGCATCTGATGATAGTTATGTAGATGGTTATATGCGCAAAGTAGGAAATGATGCCTTTACTTTCCCATCTGGCAATGCAGGATTTTACGGGCCAATCGGCATTTCAGCACCAACCGGAACAACCCATCAATTTGAGGCGCAATATATTTGGACAAGACCAGATGATGACGGATTTGATGAAACGAGTTTAGATGGTACATTGGATCATATCTCATTGGTTGAATATTGGAAATTAAATCGTACTTCTGGAGCCTCAACACCAACTGTTACTTTGTCTTGGGGAACTACCCGCAGTGGTGGAGTCGTAAATGAAGCAGATTTGAGATTTGCACGTTGGGATGGAGCCGTTTGGCGAGATTTAGGCGCAGCGAGCATTACAGGATCACCGGTAACAGGAACGCTTGATAATAGTGTAGCGCTTTCAGCATTTTCTGATTCGAATCCTTATACGCTTTCTTCCATAGATGCAATAAACCCATTACCAATTGAATTAACTGAGTTCACTGCTACATTGCAGGATGGAGTTGTAGCTTTAAATTGGACAACAAAATCTGAAATCAACAATAATTATTTCACCCTTGAAAAAAGTATTGACGGTATCAATTGGACGGCATTTGCACTGGTTGATGGAGCTGGAAATAGTAGTGTTGAAATTAATTATCAAGAACTTGATGAAAACCCGTATTTAGGTATTTCATATTACCGTTTGAAACAGACAGATTTTGATCTAACTACTGCTTATTTTGGGCCAATTGCTGTCCAGCTTAAGGATGATTTATCTGTTTTTCCAAATCCAACAAGGGGTATGGTTTATATTGTAGGTGAATCAGATCCTTCAAACATCAAGCTCTTTAACATTCAAGGACAAGAAATCCCCGTACAGTTTAATGCTTTAAATGGTCGTGTGTTACTAAATACCAAAGATTTGGCAAACGGAACATACTACCTTCAATTTAGCACTGGAATAAAAAGGTTAGTTGTTCAACACTAATTAATTCGCTTGAAACACAACCTCAGTTTGTTTCCCCCATTTGTATTTTGCATGATAAAGTAAAGTGCCATCTTCGGTATAGATAAAGTGATCACCACTTTGAAAACTCATATCAAATTCTTTGGTCTCCTGTACATTGCCACTTTCGTAATAGGTAGTAAAATCACCATGCACTTTCCCTTTATAAAAATTTTTGGAAAGTGACAATTCGCCATTGCTGTAAAAGTTTTCGCAAAGCCCCGTAAATCCTTTGCGCGGTTCGTTTAAGTAGAAGTTATTATAAGGTAAGTCAAAGGCCAATTCCTTACAATCACAGTAGCTAATTTCGGCGTCAACTACAATGTCGTCAGAATCGTCTTCTGGCCCACTGCATGCTGCCATAAAAAGTGAAATAAAAACGAACAAAGATAGTAGGCGCATAATAAGATTTTTAGCTAGCCAAAGGTAAGCAATTCTGCTGCACAAAAAAAGGGACTGTTAATTCAATAACAGCCCCTTCATCTAATTTTAGTCCTATTGTTTTACAATTTGGATGGTCTTTGTTGTCTCTTCTTGCTTAATCTTCACGAAATACGTTCCATTTGCAAGACTTGCCAAGGTAATAGTTTCCTGATCTGTAGCTACACCATTTAGAATGATGTCACCAGTTACAGTAACTAATTCATAGGAGAAATTCCCAGCCAAAGCAATCGTAATTTCATTAACTGTGGGGTTTGGATAAACGGCTAACGAACTACCATTTAGCTCATCAATACCAACTTGGCTTCCAACTACTGCTGTTAATGTATTGCTGCATCCTTCGGCGTCTTCTACGACTAATATATAAGTTCCAGCGGCTAGACCTGTTAAATCTTCAGTGTCATCAAAATCTCCTGTTCCATCATTATCCCAGTCATATGTGTAAGGAGTATATCCGCCAGTTACGTCAATTGCAATTTCACCATCATCACCAAAAATTTCATCTGTCGCTACATAATCTATTTGAATAGAGTCTCTCACTTCAACCTCAATTTCCGCCTCATTTATACAATCATTATCATCAGTACCTGTAACCAAAAGGTAAATTGTTCCAATTTCAGTAGGCACATATTCAACGCCATCCAAAATGTCAACTGGTAACCAACTATAATCTGTTGCTCCAGTTCCTGTTGCTGTAAAGCCCTGCCCTAGGCAAATTTTATCGTCATCAACCGTTGCTGTAACATCAGGTAATGCGTTTACCAAAATTTCAATACTTGCTTCATTCTCACACCCAGTAATATCGTTTGTCCCGGTAACTGTAAAGGTTGTGACTCCAAGATCAGGTGAATATGCATCTCCTTCAGTAACATCAGCTGGATCCCATTCATACGTGTCAGCATCTCCTCCTGAATTTAGAATAACAGTTGCTCCCTCACAAATTTCTGTTTCATCAGATGAAATCGTAACCTCTGGTAGTTCAAAAACTTCAATATCAATTGAAATATCACAATCCGTCGGGTCATCACTCGTTGCTGTATAGGTAATTATTCCAGTAGTCAATGGTTCAAACTCCACATCATCTTCAATACCCATGTCCCAAGTAATCGTTCCTTCTCCTTCACCATCAAGCGTAACTGTTTCACCGAAACATATTTCAGTGTCAGAAGCAGTTACCGTAATCGCCGTACACAATATCGTAATAATAATTTGTCCGTGTCCTTCGCGTACTCCTTGCGTATGTTCAACGTCAGTCGCTCCAGGATCAGCATAACTAGATCCTCCGCCGCCACCAGCAAAACAAACTCCTGCGCCACCGCCATAATATCCGCCGCCGCCGCCGCCGCCAGATGTACATCCAGTTCCGCCACATGAGCAAGTACTTAATCCAGATGGTGCACATAAAGAGCTACCACCAAAACCTAAAGTTCCACTTCCGCCTACCAAACCACCAGAGCACCAGCAAGAATTATTGCCGCCAACTCCACCAGAAACTGCAGATCCTGCGCCTCCACGTGTGCAAGGACCACTTCCTGTTTCAGTCAATGCCATTTGAGCTGTTAATCCACCTCCGGCACCAGAGCCAGCTGTTGATTTATAGGGGCCACCGCCATTTCCAGCGACTCCACCACCAGCACCTGCAACGGCTACTCTGTTAGCTAAGGTGGCTCCGCCTTGTCGAATGTCCGAAGCACCACCACCACCGGCAGCAATAACTTCAGTTCCACTGCAAGTTTCAGGATCTCCACCACCATTGTAGCCACCAGACGCTTCAGAGCCTTCTCCGCCAACATATAGATATAAAGTTTCACCTGGTGTTACAGTTAATAAACCTGTGACTTGGCCACCGTTTCCAGCATCAACAAAAATGTCACTCGTTCCTCCCCAGCCAATAGTGGTTCCTTCTATGTCACCTCCCTCAGCGCCTAAAACATCAAATTGTATTTCAGTCACACCTGCAGGAACAACAAAAGTTTGTTCTCCACCAGTATAATCAAAGGTCGTTACATCCTGTCCAAAGGAGGTTGTGGCAAGCGAGAGTGCTAGAAGCATTGTTGCCTTTTTATAATTAAAGTATTTTTTCATCATATCTATAAGTTTCGTTCTTTTCTAAATTTAACGATTTAATTGAAGACCAATCAAGTGTAAAACGACTTATTTTGAAAATTTAGATTCCTTCAAAATAAGAATCATTATTCTAAAACATTTACAGTCAATACACCAGACGAAAGAATGAAAAAAAAACTATGAATTTTCTATTAAAAGTTTGGTTACCGCGTAAAGATCAATTATATTTGCGCTCGCTTAAACGAAAGCGCTTAAAAAAGATATTTATTACCAACGATATATTGCGGGGTGGATCCGTGAGAGAACGAATTGTCGGGCTCATATCCGTCAACTGACGGACTAAGGTTCGAGAAAATTGAAATATTGAAAAAATGCAATAAAGATATATTGCGGGGTGGAGCAGTTGGTAGCTCGTCGGGCTCATAACCCGAAGGTCATAGGTTCGAGTCCTGTCCCCGCTACTTTTAAAGCCGATCATTTATGATCGGCTTTTTTGTTTTATAGAATCCCAAACTTCTGAAAACATGTTTTACACATACGTTTTATATTCGAAAAAATTCAATAAAATTTATATTGGCTATACGTCAGATTTAGAAGATCGCTTCTTGTCTCACAACGAAAAAGCAACTAAAGGCTATACTGTAAGGTTTCGTCCATGGGTTGTAGCTTTTTATGAAGAATTCCCAACAAAGGTTAAGGCCATGAAGCGGGAAAAAGAATTGAAAAGTAGCCGTGGAAGAAATTACATTTGGAATAAACTAGACGAACTCGGGCTCATATCCGTCAGCTGACGGACATAGGTTCGAGTCCTGTCCCCGCTACAAAAAAAGTTAAGATCACGAAGTGAGCTACTTTTCATTGTGAAGCCCCCATTTAGGACTGACGATTGTAAGGAGTCATTCCTGTCCCCGCTACAAAAAAAAGTATAGATCACTTTTTTCCATTTTGAAATAACCTTTGACTTATTTCTGATAAAAACACACCACTCTTTCCGGTAAAATGTTCAAGACTTCCACTATATTGTAAAATAATATTACTCGAACATTATGAACGAAAAAATTCCTTTAGTAAGATTGTCAAATGAAGAAATTCGGGTTCTTGGTGTTTTGATTGAAAAAGCCAAAACTACTCCTGATTATTACCCCATGACGATCAATTCAATTTTAACGGCATGTAATCAAAAATCTTCCAGAAATCCTGTTGTTAAATACGATACGGACATAGTCGTCAATGCATTGGATTCACTTCGGAAAAAGGAGTTCGCAGCCAAAGTACACGGTGATGGAAGGTCAACAAAATATCGACATACTCTTGCTATAAAATATCCATTGGATCTGGCAGAATTAACTATTCTGGGATTATTATTTTTGCGTGGACCTCTAACCAGCGGTGAGATTAATTCAATGTCTGGAAGAATGTTTGATTTTGAAAATCTTGAGGAGGTTCAAAGAACAGCGGAACAGCTAATGGAGACAGAAATACCATTTATATTTCGTATGCAAAAAATAACAGGACAAAAAGAAGCGCGTTTAGTGCACTTATTTGCTGAAATCGCGCAGTTAGAAGATTTGGATACTAATACTGACGAAATCGATTCATCTTCGTTAAAAAGTATGGAGTTAGAAGATAGAGTAACTGCATTGGAAAAGCAGCTCGCCGAACTACAAGCTGCCTTCGATAACTTGATGAAAGAACTCAGTTGAACCATAGTTTATTTGGTCATTGAATTTCAACGCCCCTTCTACAAAAGATTTCATTATCTTTGCTGTAAATGACTAATTATTAGAATGCTAATGAAGTTTCTTAGTTTAATTGTTTTCTTAATAGCAACGATTCAGGTATCGGCTCAATGTGATTCATTAATTATTACAGCAATATACCTGACAAATGCTGATGCTGATTTTATTGAAGGGGAACAAAGTTGTACAGGCGACTCCTTAACTTTGGAAGCGACGTCAACTAATGATGGCGATATTACGTGGGATTTAGGAGTTGTAGATGGAGAGCCATTTTTACCAATGGGAACAGGAGACATAGTTTATACAGCAACGAGTAGTTCTCCTGATGATTGTTTGACAAGTTATGAAATGCATATTCATGCCTTGGATGATGTCGAAGTTATTGCAACGCCTGATACGATATGTGCTGGAGAGACTACCGTATTTGAAGTGCTAGGAGGTTGGTGTGAATGGGATTATGGTCCCGTATGTGGTGAGGAGATCTATACAGGTGATCCTATTGCAATATGTGAGACATCTACCATAACAGGAACGGCAGAGTCCATGGATACAGGTTGCCTCATGGACGCCAGTGTTTTGGTCGTAGTGAATACACTTATCGCATCTGTTCATGCTTCTGATGACTCGATTTGCTTAGGTGAAGAGCTTATTCTTTATGGTGGTATAGATGATGGTGGTTATTTAGATCCTTTAAATCCGATTTTTCCTGATTATTTTGAATGGAGTGATGACGTTGAAGATAGTGTCGCATTTACTCCTGAAACGTCAGGTTGGTATTCTGTCACAGCAGTGAGTATTGAACCCAGTTGTGAAATTGCATTTGCGATTTTCGCTACGGTAAACTCAACGGAAATTGCAATCGGTGAAACAGATACATTGATTTGTATAGGCGACAGTATGATTTTAACAACTTATGGCGGCGATACATATAGTTGGGACGAAGAGATTATTGATGGAGAACCATTTTATCCAATTGCTACCGAAATTTATACGGTAATTGGTAGCAATTCTGAAACAGGTTGCACAGATATTGCCAGTATAGAAATTGTCGTTAGTGAAGATTTTCCAAGTGTCAGCATTATGGCTTCAGAATCGTTGATTTGCTTTGGCGAAGAACTTATTTTAACAGCAAGTGGAGCAGATGATTATAATTGGGATGGTGATGTGCTAAATGGCGTTCCGTTTATTGAAGATGAAGCAGGGAGTATTACGTATAATGTTGTTGGAACTTATCTGGAAACCGGATGCGCTGATTCAGCAAATATTGAGATTACAGTTTTGGAAGAAGTACCCATAACTTTTTTAGAATCGGATTCGATTTGCAGTGGTGATAGTTTGTTGATTTTTGGGAGTTTTCAAAGTGAGCCTGGGGTTTATTCTGATTTGCTAACAACGGAAATTCATGGCTGTGATTCCATCATTATGTTAGAAATTATGGTACATGAATTATCGATTACTCCATTAGAGTTAATGACTATTTGCGCAGGAGATAGCTTGTTAGTTTTTGATACTTATGAAATCAGTGCGGGTGTCTATTCTGATACATTGACATCCGAAATTTTTGGTTGTGATTCCATTCTCACGAGAGAATTAGCGATAAATGATCTTCCAATTGTTTCATTTGAGCCTGTTTCAGAAGGTGTTATTTGTTTGAATCATCCAAGCGTTGCGCTCAATGCTGAACCCAGTGGAGGTGATTTTTCTGGATTTGGTGTTAGTGGAACAACTTTTAATCCCGAAAGCGCGGGCGAAGGAAGCCATTGGTTATTCTATGCCTACGAAGATGATAATGGCTGTACCGGAGTTGATTCGATAATGGTAACCGTGTCGGATTGTTTAGGATTGAATGAATTAGAGAAAAGCGGCACATTGGTATTTCCCAATCCCTTCTCAGATTATACCACAATCAGTTTTTCAGATGATTTAATTGAGAGTCATACGCTTATTATTCTTAACATTCTTGGTCAAGAAATTTATAGAAATGAAAGTGTAACAGGATCAACCCTAGAAATCAAAAAAGAACAATTAGGAGTTGGTGTTTATATCCTGTCACTATTTAATTCTGATTCAGAAGAATTGTTCAGCGCAAAACTTATCGTAGAATAATCCCTCCTCAACACAAGCAACTCTCCACATCCATAACCCTCAATAAAGCCTGCCCGCCTTCTGGCTGGTTCGATATTTGTCCGCTTGGGGCTACCATTGAGAAAAAAAGCTTGTCTGAAAAGACAAGCTTTTTTTGTTGTGTGCCCAGCATGGGCAATGATTATAGGGTTCAAGTCCCGAGCACGCCTTTATAGCAGGAAGTGTTAGCCAATAGCAAGGGTGTCCTGCGTGAGCAGGAATCTGAAGGAAGCTC
>WTCE01000181.1 GCA_013138735.1 Crocinitomix sp.
GCTGTTTTTGAACGAATTATTTCCGATTTAACATCTGAATATAATTCTTGTTGTTTATTTTTATCCATAACTAAGCTTACGTGCTATGGATATTTTTTCTTTAGCTACCGGAGGTTGAGTTCAACAAAAGTATAATTGAAGCCCATTGATTCTATGAGTTTCTCAATTTTGTTGTGTGGAATAATACTGCTCCGTTCGGCACCCTGAACGGAAAGGAAAACAATGTTTTTCACGTAACTCTGCCTAGCAGACTTCAATAGTGGCTCAAAATACAAGTTGACATCTGAAATGTAGGGAGGTCTCAATAAAAAAAGAATGTCGATTTTGTTAAAGGCATCTTCAAAAGTGTTGGAATCTAAAAAATCGAATTGTTCTGAATAACAAATGTTCAAGGTCAAGGAATTTTTTCTTCGCGCTTTCAGGATTTCGGACAGCTAATATAATTTCTGTTTGCGGCTCAGTTTTAACAATGCTTCGCACAACTTCGGCACCAACGTTACCAGTTGCTCCAGTAATTAGTATCCTATTCTTTTTCATAGTTTAATTTTGCTTCAATGGCTGAACTGTTTTTAGGTTCACTTATTTTAGGATTCTATTTTCTTCAACTCATCACTTTTCCTATGGCTTAGTTATGTAACCTTTAACGATTGTTCAATCTTGTAAGGTGCTGGTATCCCATTAGAATACTTGATTGTTATTATTGGAATTGATCGAATTTTAACAATGTTTAGAACAGTTGTAAATGTTACAGGTGACTTAACAGTTACCGTAATCTTTAATAAATTTATGGAACGTCTAACAGTATTAAAGTTGACAATAGTGAAAACACCATTACACGTTTCCTAATTAAAACGAATCTTCTAAAGTTAATAATGGCATTTTTAAACTGTAAGCCAACTCTTGTGATACGCTTTTATGAAATAATTTATCAAAAAACGTATTATGTCTTGCAATCACAGTTAGAAGGTCAGCATTGTTTTTAATACAAAATTGTACTATTCCCTCCGTCTTATTATTGGTTTCCACAAAATTCATAGTTTTCTTTATTCCCTCTAAATCTGCGGACATTTCAAGTTTATTTAGTTTATAGTTGTCAAAACCCTTAGCCAACTCCCCTTCATTTAAAATATGTAATAAAAGGACTTCAGAATTATTTTTGCGGGCTATACTTTTTAAAGGATATGTAAGCACTGCATTTCTATTGAGAGCTAAATCAGCAGCAAATACAATTTTATCGATCGATTTAAAAACAGCCTCTTCAGGAACTGATAAAACAGGATATTTAGTTTTTCTGATAAGAGAAGCTGTCACACTCCCAATAAATATTTTACTTAATCCAGATGCTCCTTTTGTCCCCATAACAATCAAGTCTATTCCAAGGCTATTATCAAGATTGTTTATCACATCAACAGGATCACCTTCTTTACATATCGTTGAGATTTTTAAATCTGGAAAATGTGAAAACTCATTTTTGATAAAATGAATTTCATTTTCAAAATCGTTTAAAGCATCCTGTCTAATAAGCGCCCCAATATCAGCAAAAGACCCCGTAGCCTTTCTTACGGTATAACTGTGGACGAGTAAATACTCAACAGAGTCTCCAAATAAGTTGATACCATATTTAATCGCTTTTCTCGCGTTCTCAGAAAAGTCTGTCATTAATACTATTTTTTTCATAATCATTTGTTTTAATCAGCTGGAAAAATTAATAACGGCACATTACTATTATATGCCAGTTTCTCTGTAAGGCTTCCAAAGAATAATCGTTCAAAGAATCCTTGTTTTCGCATTATCAAAGTCAGCATGTCAGGATTTTTTTCTTCCACTAAAATTCGAAGCCTTGATTCTGGGTCATTACTATACAAAAGGTCATATTTGATATTGAAATAGTTTTCATCTACTCTGACTCTTCGTGCTAAATCATCAAGCAAGTGTTGATTATTCTTCTTTTTGGAGGCTTCGGCACTTAAAACATGAACCACACTAATTTCCGCGTTCGAAGGCTTCGCCAATCTTGCTAGAAACATAATCGCCTCAACATCCCTATCTCTATAAGCAGTAGAGAGTACAAAGTTTTTGAATCCATTTTTTAATTCAGTAGCTTCTGGAATAGCTAAAATTGGAGATTTCGAATTTTTAATTATTGCATAAGTATTACTTCCAAATATTTTATTTGCAACACTGCCTGCACCCGTGGTTCCCATAATCACCAGCATTGGTTTGTTTTCCGAGATATAATCAGGTAACCAAGAATGAATTTTCCCAGTATAAATTCCAGCGGTACACTCAACATTATTTTCAATCACTTTATCTCCTAACGCTTTTAATTTTATTTCCGCCGTTTTTTCTACCTTTTGCGACATGGCCAACATAGAGGAGGCATTATGCGTTGCATGAAGCTCTCCGTCGAAGTCTAAAGAATGGACAATATTTATTTTACAATTCAAGATTTTTGCCAACTCTATTGCGTAATCTAATGCGTCATTCGCACATTTTGAAAAATCCGTTGGATGGACAATTGTATTCTTCATAATTCGTTTGTTTATTTTGTCAAAAATTTGTTTTGTTAACTTAAAAATACGATAATTTTATTGATTTATCTTTTCAACACTTCTGCTGATCATTCTTGTTATAAGGTAATCTTTAGAACCCGTTGAAAGCATTAATTTAGTAACCACCATTAATGGAACTGCCAAAACCAATCCTGCAATTCCCCACACATATCCACATAACATAACTCCAATAATTACCGAAAGCGTATTAATTGAAAAACTTCTACCCATTAACGAAGGTTCTATAAGATTTCCAATGATAATTTGAACTCCTGCAAGTAGCAGCACGTAAAGCCCAAACAATCCTAATGATTCAATTTGTATAAAACCAAATAAAACAACGGCAATTGTGATCAGTATAGAACCAATGTATTGAACAAAGTTTAAGACAAAGGCCATTAACCCCCAGAAAAAAGGAAATTCCACGCCAAAAAACCAAGTAATTAATCCAAAAGAGATACCCGTGATTAGACTAGAAATTAATTTAACTTTTATAAAAAGGGTTAAAGACTTCTTTACTTTTCGAAAAGTAGCTATGTGTTTTTTAGTATGACTATCACCCGCTAAGGTTATCAGATACTGGTTTAAGCGAGGTAGACTTGAAAGGATTATCAATAAAAAAATTAAAAATACAATTAGGGACGAAACAGAACCTAGCATACTTTCAAATAATTGCGCTGATGTATTTGCTATAAAAGAAGGTGATAAAAATTCACTAAAACCATGATCTACGCCACTTTTAAATTCGATATCACTAAATCCAAACCAATTATCAATTTTGTGAATTATTGGTGTGAGTTTGGAGGTAAACTGTTCTTTTAAAACATCTTGATTATTCAACATTTTCTCCCAAGTATGTTGAATAATTACGAATACTCCTTTAGCTGCTGCGCTCGCTATTATAAAAGATAAGGTAACACCAATAAAATAGGGAATTTTGCGAGCATATAACCATTCTATAATGGGCATTATCAAAAGTGCAACAAATAGCGCTAATACAAATGGAATAAAAATAAAAGATAGTGCACTTAGTAAATACACAATTGAGATCACTAAAAATATGACCAGAATATTTTTAATAGTATTTATATTTTTAACCACTCCTTTTTTGATGATTTTAAAAAAACAAAATTAGATTAAAAGATGGAAAAAAAGAATGACAACTCTCATTGTGATATGTGAATTACGTCAATTAAAACAGGTTCACATTTCGTAGTATTGTCTTTCAAATAATCGGTGATATTTTTGATAATTGTCAATTTTCACTCTTGTAAAACGCGCTGTTCTGAAAGATATATTTTTGAGATTTGAAAATTGATCTTATATTTATAGAATAACAAATGCGACAGTATAACTGCCTTTTAAATTTTAGCATTAACAGACACAAATAATATTAGCTTTATGAAAGATCCTGAAAAAAAGAGAGCAATAATGATTAAACTACTGGTTCTAATTATTGTGGTATTATTTGTTATCGTCTCGTTATTAGGTCTTTTCGAACATCCTATTGAAATTATTGTTCTTGCTATTCCGCTTTTAACATGGCAAATTCTCATACTGGGAGGCCAATCAAGTAAATGGATTTTAATTTCAGGAATAATGACAATAATTGTTTTAATTGCTGAGATTTTCATAAACATATTTTATTATCATTTTTTCGGATAGTCATTGCTAACAAGAATGATTTTTTCCTTTATTGAGTTAATGAAAATTTTCAGATCCAAAAAAAGAATTTCGAAAATTAATGCTGCTTAAACGGTCTATGTTAAATGCCAAACAAAAGAGGATTAATACACTGGCTAATTGACAAATTGCTTTTTAATTTAGCTTGGTTTTAAGCTAGTTTCTTTTTACTTTCTGATCCAGCCATAAAGCCAGCAATCACTTTAGTTTTAGGGAATTGTTCTAAAGCAATTTTAATAAATACGGTAATTGGTATTGACATGATTAAACCTGGGACCCCCCAAATAAAACCCCAAAACATAAGCATTATTAGCACAGTAATTATATTTAGGGAAAAAGTTCGCCCCATCATAATCGGTTCAATTATACCACCGAATAATACTTGAACAGCTGAAATTGTCAGTACAAAAAAGAGTAATGTTCCTGAGGAGTCAATTTCAACTAAAGCAAAAAGTGAAAGCATAATTACTGATATTACAGAGCCAATCATTTGGATAAAATTTATCAGAAAGGCAAATAAACCCCAAAAAATTGGAAAACTAATATCAAACGACCAACAAGCCAAACTAAATCCAATTCCTGTCAAGAGACTCACAACGAACTTAACCTTTACAAATTTCAGGATGTCGTTTTCTATTTTGACGAACGTTTTAATTGAAGTTTGTCTTTTCTTAAATATCGCCTTATTCATTAAAGTTTCAAAGTTAATGGACTCCGATAATAATAAAATCAAAAAGAACATGGTCATTAAAATTATTGTAACTCCAGATTGTATACTTGTGAAGACCGAACCAAAACTTTGAACTGAGTTATTTCCGTGAAAATAATGACTTACAATATCCTCACCCTCAAGTCGTTCAGCGCCAAAATACTGTTCAATATAGACAACCGCATTTACGATTTTCGTTTCGGCTTTTTCAAGAAACTCTTGATCTGCGGATAGAATTTCATGACTCGATAATTGAATAACTTCAATTCCAATTTTAAAAAACGCCGCTAAGATGAGCACAATTGCAAATATTGAAATGTTTTTAGGAATTTTTTTACTTTTGAACCACCGCAGGATAGGCAAAAGTAAATAATCCTCGGGGCAAGCCCGCGAGGCATTAAAATAGCTTCAATTGATGATTTTCTTTTAGCTTTTTATACTCTTGTTCAATTCCTTGCTCCTTTACGTATTTTGCAATTAGCCTTTCAG
>WTCE01000119.1 GCA_013138735.1 Crocinitomix sp.
AATAAAAGGAATGACGTTAATTTCTCGATAACAGTGTACTTTTCGTCACTTAGAACAATCCATAACTGTCATTCCCCTCATCAAGTTTGTTTCGTTTAATTTATATAAAAACAAACATAGGAGAACAACTCCTCCAAATATCCCTCCTGACTTTGTACGGCATTATGGCCGCATCCATCCAAAGGAATAAACGAATCGCCATCTTTTATAAGTTTTGATAAACGCTCAGATGAATTGAACGGAATTACTTGATCTTCATCTCCATGAAAAATTGTTATTGGCACTTTAATGTTCGGAATTCGTTCGTAAGTTGCCAAGGGATATTTTAAAAGGAACGTTGGTAAAACTGGGTAGGTATGACGCATTAAATCCTTCAAACCATAATAAGGCGCCAATAGTAAAAGTTGTTTCGGCTTATTGTTTAATGCAATTTCTGCTGCAATTCCACTCCCAACCGAATAGCCTTCAATAATTACATTCGCCTCATCATAATACGTTAATAGTGTATCATAGAACAATTGTGCATCTTCAAATAATTGCGTTTCACTTTCAATGCTTCCACTGCTTTTTCCAAATCCCCGATAATCCATTATGAAAAAATCATAGCCTAAATCGGTATACATGCTTGTTCGATTCTCCCAATGGGCTATATTACCTGAGTTTCCGTGGTAATGAATAACTACGCCTTTACTCGAATCTGCTTTAAAAAGGAGTGCATTAAGTGCCTCGTTGTCATCAGTCATTAATGTAAACTCTTGATAATCTCCATTAATGTTAAAGGCATAATCCGCATCCAATTTTTCGGGATGAAAAATAATTTTTTCTTGTGCGAAATAAACGAGAATACAGATCCCGCAATAAATGATAGTCGCGGAAATAAGGCTTCGCTTGAGAAATTTTTTAATCACTTTGAAGTTTTGAGATCAAGATAGTGATTTCTCCCTTGCTTTCATTGACAATAGAAGGGGATTCTTTATATTTAATTTTTGTTTTATTAATCAATTGATTTCCGTTCGAAATAGAACCATATAGAGTTGTTCATCCCTGTGTTTAAAGCTAATTTATATACGATATATTTATCTCCATATTGAAGAATCTTAAGTGTTGCCCTATATGAACTTCCGCGTAGCCGCAATAATGTACTTTTGTCTGTTAAAAATTCACAGAAATTACCACCAATAGAAACTTTGGAATCGTTTTCCATAAAACCTTCACAGTTAACATATTTTAAAATATACTCACAATAAATGGAATTATAATCTAATAAGGTATCCGTTAAATTTTGATAAGAATATAGGGTTTTTGAATCAATTTCTTTTTCATTCTGAGAAAAAACCATTTTACTATATGATTCTGGAACGCTATCATTACAGGCGCCTAGTGTATCTTGTCCATTTACATTGTTAAAATGAATATTGAATGCAATGAATAGGATTAATTTAACTTTGAGATTCATTTTTTTAATGTTACATAATGCCAATATAAAGATTTCTCCCATGAATTTGTCGACAATTAAGCGGTAATATTTATATTTAGTAACCTTATTGTTAAATCGAATTACATTATAAAATAAAGCGTTTTGAGCCGTACGATCAAATCTAAATTAATTTTCCTTTTCGCCCTTGTTTTTGGTTCGCAGTTCCTTTGTACTGCTCAAGAATTGAATGCTCCAAATTCTGCTGGATTAGACAGTTTATACAATTTATATGAAAGCAATGGAGGGTCAATTATTCCTTTTGATTTTCAAACAAAATATGCACCCAATGTACTGCAATGGGATTTGTTTGTATTAGAGTCAGTCTTGAGAGAGGCAAAAACTGGCTTAGACAATCGCGGAGAAAATGAATTAGATAATGCTTTCTTAAGTGCAAACAAAAAGGCTTCCGATTCTTTGACTTATTTAGAATTTGCTCGCGAAATAGCGAAAATATTTAATGCTGTTGGTTGCGGTCACAGTGGCTTGGGCCATCATTCTGACTATTTCAATTATCGGTATTTTAATATGAAGTTTTTCCCTTTGGATTTATATGTCATTAAGGATCGCTTTTATGTAAAAACCAATCACTCGTTTGACATTCGGATTCGTCCCTATGACGAGATTTTGGAAATCAATGGTAAAACACCTGCTGAAATCATAATAACGCTTAAAAAGCACATGAGTCCTGATTCTTTTAGTGCTGAAAATGGAACCTCTCTCGTTCAAAATTATTTTAGAATGGCCTATTCCAATTTCATTGGAAATCCGAAGGTATTTAATCTAAAAATAAAGAGTTATGCGCAAAAAAATGAATTTCAGGTAGATCTAAAAGCTTATGGCCTTGTAGCCCTTAACGCGAGTGAGGAAAAAAGGAAAGTTCCTGAAGTAAAACACAAAACGTTGGAATTGGATATTGACAAATCGAGCAATACGGCTACATATACGATCCAATCATTCAGCAATGAAGTCATTAATCAAGATGGGCAAGATTTTTATGCCTTTACAGATTCTGTTTTTAAGGAATTGAACGAACAAAATAGTGCGAATATAATTATCGATATTCGTGGAAATACTGGTGGATGGACTGCTAATGGGGCCCATTTATTTTCTTATTTCATTGATGAACCACAGGCCTATATAAATCAGATTGAAACTAAAAAATATGAAGATTATTCTTTTGAACCTTTGATTACAAGTCAAGCGGGTTATTTGGATACTTTTCAATTTGAGTTACAAGAGAATGGATTGCAGCGTTGGGTCAATTACCCATTTTTAAACGTAAGTCCAGCTAAACAGAATATATTTAATGGCACCTGCTATATATTGATTGATGATATGAGCCGCTCATGTTCGGCTGTTTTTTCTGCTTTAATGAGGAACCATACAAAGGCCATTTTTATTGGGCAAGAAACGGGAGGTTGTCAAAGTAAAACATTTGGTATGGTTATGGCTATTCGTTTACCGTATACGGGATTAATGGTTCATTTTGCAACAGCCCAATACGACTTAAACGTGAAAAATAAATTAGACACAAAAGGAGTTGTTCCAGCTTATGAAGTAAGACATTCAATTCCCGATTTCAAAAGCGGAATAGACCCGCAAATGGAATTTACCATTGACTTAATTGAGCAACAATAATCAAAAGAATTATATGACAAAATCCTACCTTCTTGTATTCATGCTTTTACTGCTTTTGCCAGTTGTAGGACTTTCTCAGAATAAAAAAACGGCTAAATACATCCAATCCGCACAAAATCAATTTGTGAATGGTTTTTTAAAAGAAGGTTTAAAAAACATGGATTTAGCCATTGCTAGTGAACCCGATTTGGCGACCACATATCATTTACGTGCTAGTTTTGAGTTAGAATTGAATGATATATTAGGAGCTTTGGAGGATTACTCAAAAGCAATTCAATTAGATCCCAATTTTCATGATGCCTATAAAGATCGGGGAATTGTGCGTACGGAAATGGGGAGCTACCAAACTGCATTGGCAGATTTTAATAGGGCAATAGAATTGGAGCCAAAACGATCAGATAACCGGAACAATAGGGGCTTTTTGTATATTCAAATGAACGAATTTAACTTGGCCATTCCTGATTTAGAAAAAGCAGTAGAATTAAATATGCATAATATTAAGGCCTACGAAAACTTAGTGCGCGCCTTTGAGGAAAATGGAAATATTGTCAAAGCATGGGAGGCCGCGAATAGTTTTGTAATGACAAATCCAGAAGAAGTTTCGGCATATCTAGAACGTGGAAGAATGACTTTTGCATTGGGAAGCTGTTTCAGTGCGATTCAAGATTACGATAAAGCCATTGCAATTGCGCCAGATGACTATAGAGCCTACGTTGAGAGAGGGCGATTAAGAGATGACTGTGTAGAGGATGAACGCGGAGCAGTTTTAGATTTTGATAAAGCCATTGAACTCAATCCCGATTTTTTGTATGCTTATTATTCTCGTACAAGTCCTAATTTCGATTTAGAGAATTATGACGCAGTAATTAAAGATTGTGATTTCTATATTTCTCGCGATACAACTTATGCACCAATTTATTCGCAGCGCGGAGTAGCCAAGAGTATTCAAGAAGATTTTCCCGCAGCAATGAAAGATTTAAAAAAAGCAATTGCTTTGGAGCCAGATAATTCTTATGCTTATATTCAATTATCGACAAGCCTAACAATGCAAGAAAAATACAAAAAGGCGAGTGCTGTGTTAGAACCTTATTTATTGAAGTTCCCTGACGATCAAGAAGTCCGTTTTCAACGCGCCAAAGTATTGAATAATGGGGCCGATTTTGAAAAAGCAATTTTGGAATTAGATCAATTAATTAAACTGGATTCTACCAATTTTTTATTTTTCTATTTAAGAGGAAAAGCAAAAGAAGGAGCAGGGGATTTGGAAGGAGCATGTGCAGATATGAGTATTCCGGCACGCGCTCAAATAGAAGACAGTAAGGACTTTGTATTGAATAAGTGTGGTCAATATATGGATGAAAACAAGGTTTTAAGTACCGAGCATTGGTATAATGCTTCAGGCTTTGTATTGATCGGTGATTATGCGAATGCTTTAATTCAGTTAGAAAAGGCCATTTCTTATGACGATAGCAATGAGGCCTATTTCTATGAAAGAGGATATGCAAAACGAAAACTGAATCGACCTGATGATGCCATTGAAGATTTTAAATTAGTCATTTCAATGAATGAAAATTACGCAGCAGCTTATGGAGAAATAGGTTATATTGAATTGGCGCGAGGCAATTATGAATTAGCGAAAAATCAGTTGACAATAGCGATTGAGAAAGATGGAACCACAGCTATTTTTCAAAACAATTTTGGCGTATGTGAAAAACGCCTCGCTAACTACAAGGCTGCAATTCCACATTTCATCAAAGCCATTGAATTAGATCCAGAAAAAATGAACGCCTACCTGTCTTTAGCCGAATGCTATGCCATGGAAGATGAAATGGATAAAATGTGCGAAATTCTTGCAGTTGCTGAAAAGCTAGGTGATAATTATGCCGCACGCCTTAGAGCTGAAAGTTGTCAATAAAAGCAGTAGTTTTCCATTCAATTAAAAAAAAACTCCAAAAAAAAAACACTCCAAAAATAAAAGGCGCCCAAAATTAATTGAGCGCCCTAAATAATTTTTATTATTCCTTAAGTAATCTCGAATCTGCCTAATCTTTCACCAATATATGTTAGATATAGAAAGTTCGAGTTCAAGGCTTGTGCAGTCCAGGAATTGCGCGTTTACATTTGTAAATAAGCAATTTATGGACAAGCGTAACGCCGAAATCGTACTTTATAGACTAACTAGGAGCAGTATATTGCTCAACATCCTGATCAATCATCCCAAAAATGGAATTACCAGCAGCATCATTCATATAAATTTTCACATTGTCACCAAACTGCATGAATTGCGTCGTTGGACTTCCGTGTAAAATTGTTTCTACCATTCTTTCTTCAGCCAAACAAGAATAACCAAGTCCACCTTCTACAATTGGTTTTCCTGGGCCTCCATCAGCCCCTTTATTTGAAATTGTTCCTGATCCTATAATCGTACCAGCGCACAAAGGTCTAGTTTTTACTGCATGCTGAATTAACTGAGAATAATCAAAGGTCATATCAACACCAGCATCCGCGCGTCCAAAAGGAGCGTTGTTCAAGTCAACACAAATCGGTAAAGTTACTTTTCCACCATTCCAATTATCACCTAATTCGTCAGGTGTAACAGCTACTGGTGAAAATGCACTTGAAGGTTTAGATTGTACAAATCCAAATCCTTTTCCTAATTCTTGCGGTATTAAACCTCTTAAAGAAACGTCATTCACTAACATGATCAAACGGACATAATCAAGCGCTTTTTCTTTCTTAACACCCATTGGTACGTCATCCAAAATAATCGCAGTTTCAGCTTCCATATCAATTCCCCAATCAGTCGTTTCAAAATGGATGGGTTGGTATGGTCTTAAAAAAGTATCTGATCCACCTTGATACATTAAAGGATCTTCCCAAAAACTTGGTGGCATTTCAGCATTTCTAGCTTTACGAACCAACTCTACGTGGTTGACATAAGCAGAACCGTCCAACCATTGCGGTGATCTCGGTAAAGGTGAAGTACAAACAGTCTCATCAAAATCAAATGAAGCAGCATTCCCCGAATTTAATTCGGCATACTCCGCTTGTAATTGTGGCGAAATTGTAGCCCAATCATCTAATGCATCCTGCATAGTGTTCGCAGATTTTGCTTCTACGGCCTTTTTCAAATCTGTCGAAACAACCAATAAACGGCCATCTCTTGTATTATTATTTAATGTTGCTAGTTTCATATCTTTATTATTTGGTTCTGCAAATTTACAATTACTAAGCGTGTTTTTAGGTGATTGTAGTCACTTTTTAGGATAGACAGCTATAAAATAGTGTTAAACTGAAATATTTCCGACCATTTATTCATTAAATTGACCTTAAGTTTGATTATAGTATTGTAATCCATTAAAACAAAATATTATGAATCGATTTCTAATAACCTTAACTTTAATCTCATTAATTGCGACAGGATACGCGCAAAAAACGTATGTTCCAGATGATAATTTTGAGCAAGAATTAATTGACTTGGCGTTAGATGATGTGCTTGATGATTCTGTTTTAACGGTTAATATTGAAACTGTTATTGGGCTCAGTTTAAATGATTTAGATATTTCTGACCTAACAGGAATTGAGGGTTTTACAGAGTTGAAATCGCTCTTTTGTTATATGAATAATCTAACAACACTTGATCTTTCGGCCAATCTTGAACTAAGGTTTCTCAACTTTAATGGAAATGATATCAATGAAATTGATTTATCAGCTAATGTTTTAATGCGTGAGCTTAATTGTTCAGGAAATGAAATGCTTGAAATGGATTTAACTAATTTGTTAGACCTAAGAGAATTTGGCGGTTATGGGAATGAATTTGTAGCAATTGATTTTAGTAATTGTACAGAGCTAGAAAGCGTGGGAGTGGGAGCGAATCTGTTCACACATTTGGATTTTTCAAATAATCCAAATCTGATATATATGAACTGTGCAGATAATAATGCGCTGGTTTATTTATCCGTTAAAAATGGAGCCAATATGGATTTAGAAACTTATAATTCTACTTTCTGTCCGCGTTTAAATTGTATTGAGGTGGATGATCCTACGTATTCTTTGGCAAATTGGTTAGATAAAGATCCTATGGCCAATTTCAATTTGAATTGTGGCTTGAGTATAGCTGGAATTAATACCGTTGAAGTTACATTTTATCCAAACCCAGCAACGGAAATATTAAACGTTGAAATTTCGGATAAACAAATGGATTTTGATTTAATTGATATTTCGGGAAAGTTGATCGTTGCAGGCAGTTTAGCAAAAGGAGTCAATCCAATAAATGTAAGCAAATTACCAGCTGGAGTTTATTTTTTAAAACTGAAGAATGATCATTATAATACCGCGCATAAAACGATTATAAAATAGGATCATCTGATGCTTAGAGAGTTACTGTGATTTAGCGATATATTATCAGGTATAGGTATCCTAATTATTTATCTATATTTGCTATGTGATTAAATCGCACACGGTGTTATTATGAAACAAATGCTTCTCCTTTTTACGCTTTGCGCTGGGTTCAATCTAATGGCCCAAAAAACCTATGTTCCTGATGGTACTATTGAGGCGGCGGTGCGTGATCTAGGTTTAGATGACGTAATGGATGATTCAATTCTGACGGCAAATTTATTTTGGGTTACCGAATTATACACTCCTGGCTGTATCCATGATCTTACAGGATTAGAAGACTTTGTTGCTTTGCGTAAACTTGAAGCATGTTTTAGTACCCCAGAAATTTTAGATTTTAGTCTAGTTCCTAGTCTTCTTGAGCTTAGTTTAGAGAGTTCTACTAATATTGGTGGATTAGATTTGAGTTCAAATATAAATTTGGAAGAATTGCGGATGAATGGCTTGATGTCCACTGATCTTGAGACAATAGATCTTTCGAATAATGCAAATCTAAGAATATTGGACTTGAGTTATAATGACCTAGAAGAGTTGGACGTCACAAATAATGTGCTTTTAGAATATTTGTATTGTGGCGATAATAATCTAACAGAACTTGATGTTAGCAATTGTCTAGACTTAAAAAAGTTGGTAATCTTTAGTAATTTGATTACAGAAATCGATCTCACCGAAAATATAGCATTGATTGATTTAGAATGTTTTGAAAATTTGCTAACGGAATTGAATCTTATGGAGAATAATACGTTAGAGCTAATTCACTGTGAGGGCAATTTTATCTCTGAACTAGATCTATCTGGAAATCCTAATTTAGAACGTGTCTGGTTAAAGAATATGCCAACATTAACTAAATTGAATATGAAGAGTGGCAATAATCCAGCGATTGAAGATTTTGAATGTTCGAGTAATATTAATTTGGATTGTATTGAAGTAGATAATGCAGAATATTCTACCGATTATTGGTGGGAGGTAGATGACTACATGTTTTTTAGTGAAGATTGTGAAAGCCTTGCTTTGGATAATCTAGAACTAAACGAGAATAGTATTTATCCTAACCCATCTTCTGATAAATTCTTTATAGCGTCAAGTAATTCTAAATACTATTCAATTTACAATTTGCAGGGACAGTTAATGCAAAATGGATCTTTAAATTTTGGTGTAAATGAAATCAATACATCCAATTTGCATGCAGGAATCTATATCGTTGAAATTGACTTTGAAAACAGCCAAAAGCAATACCAACAAAAAGTAACGATAATCAATTGAAAAGAGGATCTTATGCCTTCAAATGGAAATAGACCAATATAAATAAGGTCATTTCACGTCGAATTTAATTTTGATCTTCTTATAGAATTGTATTTCTTTACCTCAAATCTAAAAAACGTATAACATGAAGTTTGGCCTTAGTTTTATTATACTTCTTTTAGCAGCAAACAGCACTTGGACGCAAAAAGTCTACATTCCAGATAATAATTTTGAATTGCATTTAATCAGTTTAGGATTGGATGATGTCTTGGATGACTCCGTATATACCGCAAGCATTGATACCGTTTTGGCCTTGCATTTAAACACACTTTATATAGAAGATTTAGAAGGCATTCAAGGTTTTTCGTCACTAGAGTTTTTAGAATGCAAAAACAATATATTAACCGAATTAGACGTTTCGGACCTTACACATCTAACGCAGCTCAGCTGTGAATTAAATTATTTAACCGAGCTCAACCTAGATGGAATAGCTGCCTTGGAATGGCTTTTTTGTGATGACAATGAACTCACAGAACTTGATCTATCATCCCATTTAGAATTAGAATATTTACTCTGCGGTAGAAATCCTATTGCAGATTTGGATGTAAGCCTGAACGATTCATTACGATATTTTGAATTCAGATCAGTAGCCTCTGTTGTTGAAATGGATTTAAGCGACAAGCCATTATTACATGAAGTTTATTGTGGATTTAATAATAACTTAATTTATTTAAATTTGGCCAATGGAGTAGTGGATTCATTTTTTATTCTTAACGCAGAAGACACACCTAACTTAACCTGCATTGAAGTGGATGATCCTTTCTTTTCAGAAACAGAATGGACGAATACTTTTACCGAAGAAAAAACATTTACGACGGATTGCGGTTTATCAATTTCAAATGAAACTTTTGCCGTTTTAGTCAATATTTACCCAATCCCCGCTCAAAATTTCATTAACATATCCGTTAATCAAAACAATGTAAATTATACGCTAATTGATGTAAGCGGCAAAGTGATGCGCATTGGAAAACTTGCGACAGGCAACAATCGTATTGATATCAAGGATTACCACAAAGGCATTTACTTTTTGCAACTAGACGGAGATGATTATAAAATAGTTATTAGTTGTAAAGTTTCACAAGGTTGTTGATGGAAGTTGATTAATCTTGTCTTGTAAATGTAATAGTTTGTTTTCAAATATTTTTGGTTCGACCTTGAATATTTCTGGTTCTAATTGATACCATTTATAAATTGCTTGAAGTGGTGTTTTAACATCAAGTTCTTTTCTTAATGACCCATGTCGTCTATATAGGTTATAGTTGCACATAAAATTAAAGAGATCTTTATGCATCTGGTCGTATGAATTGTAAGATTGTTTTAAAATTGTATTGGACTTGATGGTCCTATTTACGCGCTCTACCATGCCGTTAGTCTGCGGGCAAGCAGGTTTAGTTAGTCTATGATCAATATCATTCTTTTCACAAATCATATCCAGTTTTGATGGGTTCTGAGCGCTCTTTCCGTTTCTGGTACGATATAATTTATTAGTAAATTCACCACCATTGTCTGTAAGAATATGAGTTATTCTAAATGGAAAAAAATCAATCACTTTATCCATAAAGTCGACTGTAGACGAAGCTGCTTTTTTATTATAAATCCAATAAAAAACTACTCTGGTAGCTCTGTCTATCGCTACAAACAAATATTTTTTATGTCCATCCAATTTTGGTAGATAAGTTACATCCATGTGAAGGTAGCCAGGTTCGTACTCTTTGAATTTCTTAGCCTTTTCTCTCTGCTCTTTTGGAACTTTATTAATACCTGCATTAACAAAACATCTTGAAACAGAGCTTCGACTGATAGATGGATTATGGTCCCGGAGCATTTCCCAAACTTCATCCAATGAAAACCAAGTGGAACTTCTTAATGAAATTGCGAGTCCTTTTTCTTGTTCACTAAGAGCGTATGTTATTTTTTTAGGAGCACAAGAATTATCTTCTGGAGTTTCTGCTTTGCGCCATTTAAATATTGTTTGTCGAGAAACGCCAAAACGAATAGCTAATTGATCAATACTTAAATCTTGGTTGTTTTTAATTTCTTGACGAATATGTATATTTGTCTTGGCATTGGAATGATAGATTTGTTGCATAATTATTTTTATTTGTCGTAAAACAAAAATAATCAACTATTTTCTTTCCAGCCCTTTCAGCGAAGTGAAGGCGTAGCCGAAACGAAGCTGAAAGGGCTTTATTGCCATCAACAATGTTGTGAAACTTTACAATTAGTCGCTAGTCATTAGTGAATAGTGTTTTTTTGTATAGACAAAAGACCTTGAAAAGGTCTATTAGACCACTGCGCTGTTAGATTTTATTAAATCATTAGAACGGGTCAAAACGCATTAACCCATTAAATCATTCAAACAAGTCAAAACCCATTAAATCATTACAACATTAAATCATTAGAACAGGTCAAAACGCATTAACCCATTAAATCATTAGAACAATAAATCATTAGAACAAGTCAAACCGCATTAAATCATTACAACATTAAATCATTCAAACAAGTCAAACCGCATTAAACCATTACAACATTAGATCATTAGAACAAGTCAAACCGCATTAAACCATTACAACATTAGATCATTAGAACAAGTCAAACCGCATTAACCCATTAAATCATTACAACATTAAATCATTCAAACAAGTCAAACCGCATTAACCCATTAACCCATTAAATCATTACAACATTAAATCATTCAAACAAGTCAAACCGCATTAACCCATTAAACCATTACAACATTAAATCATTAGAACAAGTCAAACCGCATTAAATCATTACAACATTAAATCATTAGAACAGGTCAAACCGCATTAACCCATTAAATCATTACAACATTAAATCATTCAAACAAGTCAAACCGCATTGATCATTGAAAATTGTACATTGTAATCCGAAGCCTTGGCGTAAGATTAATAAATGTTCGGATATTTGGTAGAATCAGCCTCATTCATCAAGGCATAAACGCCGTCAAAAATAGTTTCAGCATTTGGTTTACTAAAGTAGTCGCCATCAGTACCATAAGCAGGACGGTGATCTTGCGCCGAAATTGTTACTGGCTCTGAATCTAAATGGAAATATCCTTTTTGCTTTACTAAAAT
Source organism: Crocinitomix sp. (assembly GCA_013138735.1). Taxonomy (GTDB): domain Bacteria; phylum Bacteroidota; class Bacteroidia; order Flavobacteriales_D; family Crocinitomicaceae; genus Crocinitomix. Next base: position 11,914 of record WTCE01000119.1, read on the forward strand.
TTGATCTAATAAGTAAGCAGTTGCGCCACTTGCCACATCTTCGTCCACAATAACCAATCGATTCGTTTTCTTCAGTGATTCAACAACCTCATGATTGCGGTCAAATGGAATCAAACATTGTGCATCTATCAATTCAACCGAAATTTCAACCTCTGCCAATTGTTTTGCTACCTCTTGACAAATATTAAAAGTTGAACCATAAGATACAAGTGTCACATCTGTTCCTTCAACAACCGTTTCAACTTTTCCAATCTCAGTTGTAAATGCAGTGAAATTATCTGGTTTTGCTTCTTTAGTGCGATAACCGTTTAAAGGTTCAATAACCAATGCAGGTTCATCTGATTGAATCAATGTATTATAAAATCCAGCAGCTTTGGTCATGTTTCTAGGAACGCAAACGTAAATTCCACGTATTGCATTTAGAATCATTCCCATTGGAGAACCTGAATGCCAAATACCCTCTAGGCGGTGACCCCTTGTTCGAATAATCAAAGGTGCTTTTTGACCACCTTTAGTTCTATATTGTAACGTAGCTAAATCATCTGACAAGATTTGAATAGCATACAGTAAATAATCTAAATATTGAATTTCTGCAATTGGTCTTAAACCTCTCATAGCCATTCCAATTCCCTGACCAATTATGGTGCATTCACGAATTCCAGTATCTGAAACACGCAACTGACCAAATTTATCTTGCATGCCTTCCATGCTTTGATTCACACCACCAATTTTACCAACATCTTCTCCAAATGTGAGAATTTCAGGATGCTTTTCAAATAAAGCATCAAAATTGTCTCTTAAAATTAGGCGTCCGTCAATTTTTTCATCTGTCGAATAAACAGGATCAACCGTTTCAACACGAATAGCACATTCACTTGATTGCGAATGTAAATGCGACGAATATTGATCAAAATTATCAGCAACGCCATTCTCCAACCATGCAATTATAGCTGCTTTAGCTGGAGAATTTGTTCCTCTTGTAAAGCGCAGTGCTTTGCGTGCTGCAGTATATACATCACGCTTAATTGGGCCCATTGTAGCCTTTAAGTCGTCCGCAATTTTTTGGATAAAGACTTTATTCGAACTTTCGCCAGCTAATTGGTTCAATAGCTGAAGAACAGTGTTTAAGTCAATGTCAATTAAGCCATTAAATTCCTTCCAAGCTCTTCCTTTTTCTTCTCTAACGTGCTTTTTAGCTTCGTTTTCAATTTCGGTTAATTCCGCTTCAGTTGCAATTTCAGCTTCTAAAATAAAGGACTTGAACTTTTCAATACAGTCCATTTCAGTCTCCCATTTCAAGCGCTCTTCAGACTTGTAGCGTTCATGCGAACCAGAAGTTGAATGCCCTTGTGGTTGATTCACTTCTTCAACGTGAATCATTACAGGTACATGTTCTTCACGACATAATTTAATCGCCTTTTCGTATGTTTCACAAAGGTCTGGATAATCCCATCCTTTGGTTTTAAAGATTTCATAGCCCGGATTATCCTTTGTGCGTTGCATGCCAGATAAGGCAGTAGAAATGCTTCCTTTAGTAGTTTGATATTTTCTAGGAACAGAAATTCCGTATCCATCATCCCAAATAGACATGGCAAACGGAATTTGTAAAACTCCCGCAGCGTTTATAGATTCCCAAAATGGCCCTTCAGATGTACTCGCATCTCCTATTGTTCCAAAAGCAACTTCATTTCCTTTATTGGTAAAGTTGGTCATACCGTGTAAGGCTTCATCTTTTCGATAAACTTTAGACGCAAGTGCCAAGCCAACCAATCTTGGCATTTGACCAGCCGTTGGAGAAATATCTGCCGAGCTGTTTTTTTGTGCCATTAAATTTTTCCAAGATCCATCAGCGTTTAAACTTCGCGTTGCAAAATGTCCGCCCATTTGACGCCCACCTGATGCTGGTTCCTTCGCTATATCCGTATGCGCATATAAAGCTGCAAAATATTCTTGAACCGTTAAAGCGTCAATCGCCATCATAAAGGTTTGATCACGATAATATCCTGATCTAAAGTCGCCATTTTTGAATTGTTTGGCCATGGCAATTTGGGCAATCTCTTTCCCGTCACCAAAAATTCCGAATTTCGCTTTCCCTCCTAACACCTCTCGACGTCCCATTAAGGACGTTTCTCTCGAAATCCGAGCCAAGCGAAAATCGGCTAAAACCTCCGCTCTATATTTTTTATCTAATGAATTCAAAACTTCATTTTGTTCCGACATAGCTATCTGAATTAAGTGCTGCAAAGATAGCATTTTTTTGCAAAATTAAAGGGCTTGAATATGGCTGTTTTGTAAGTGGATTTATTCGCACTAATTGGCCTTAATTCTTACCTCAAAATAGCTAGAATTGCTTTTGAATTAATCCTGAAATTGATATGTTTTTTTTGACTAATGGATTGATTTTTAAATTGTTTTAGATTATATTTAGTGAGTGTGTAAGTAAATCATTTCGTATACGTCCAAGTGTGATGTTACTAGACTGCTCGAACGCCCTTTTAATTGCCGTCAAAAAAAAACAAAGCAGTGAAATCGTTCGAATCTTAAACCTATTCAAAACTTTTTCATTACAAGACGCGCTTAACCAATTAATATCTGACACCGATAAAAAGGTGTTTTGGGTGAATGTATACAACAGTTATTTTCAAATCATTGCAACTGAAAATAAAACTAAATTAAGCGCTAATCAAGGTAGCTTTTTTAAAAGTAAACAACTTGATTTTTTAGGTTTGAAATTGAGTTTTGATGACATTGAACATGCCCTTTTAAGACGCTCAAAAGGGAAGTTCGCATTGGGTTATTTTAATAAACCATTCCCTAAAAAATGGGAAAAAAAATTACGAATTAAGCAGTTGGATTATCGCGTTCATTTTGTGCTGAATTGTGGTGCAGTAAGTTGCCCGATAATCTATCCTTTAGCTGTTGATGGTTTAGAATTAGAATTGGAGGAAGCAACGCAAGCCTATCTTTCTCAAGAGGTTTCGGTAACAAATGATAAAATTGTGCTCAACCAACTCTTTCTATTCTATTTAGGTGATTTTGGTGGACGCAAAGGATTGAAAAAAATGTTATTACGATACGGTATTGTTCAAGAAATTCATTTGAAATACAAATTCAAGTTCACAGAATTTGATAAGGCCGCTAAATTGGATAATTTTGTACAAAAGTGATAACGCAATTAATAAATCAATAAATGGAATTAAAAGATAAAATATACATAGTTACTGGTGGAAGTTCAGGATTAGGCAAAGCAATGGCTTTAGCTTTAATTGAAAATGGAGCAAAAGTTATTATAACAGGAAGAGATGCTGATAAATTGAAGCGAGTTGGAGAGGAAATCAACGCAACAACCTTTCATGCGGATGTAGCAAGTGATTCAGATATTGAAGCATTATTTGAATTTGTTAAAACTGAATTTGGAAGCTTAGACGGTTTAATAAACAATGCAGGAATTGGAGATTGGGCCGCGATTGATGAAATGGATCGTGCTAAAATGAAACACGTATTTGAAATTAACGTTTTTGGGGCATCAATGATGGCATCACATGCCGCTAAGATGTTTAAAAAACAAAATTACGGAGACATAGTAAATATCGCCTCAACAGCATCTCAGAAAGGTTTTAAAATGGGGAGTATCTATGCCGCATCAAAATTCGCATTAAGAGGATTAAGTCAATGTTGGCAGGCAGAGTTAAGACCACATAACGTACGTGTAATTCAAATAAACCCGTCTGAAGTGCCAACAGCATTTAGTGCAGAAGATCGTCAAGAACGTCCTTTAGAAGATAATAAATTGAGACCAAAAGAAATTGCAGATGTATTAATTGCAACCCTAAAGATGGACCGTAGAGGATTCATTCCAGAAGTATCCGTATTCGCTACGAACCCTTTTTAATAGGGATAAGTACCGGTTTCAATTTTGGTCCTAGTTTTAAAAGATTTTGATCAATAGCACTCAATCCTTTATTCTTGTGCTTCTTAATTGTTGTGTTCAAAGTTGCGAGTAGCATAGTTTTATTTTTTATCCATGTAGAGGTGAGTTACATGTGTTTCTACTTAAGGTAACGCAATAAGTGTACCGAAAGTTGAAATTATTTTGAAGTGTAGCAATCCTTGATCCTGTCGTCAATGAAATCATACCGAGGTCAAGCCGATAAATTCGAAACCTCAATCCTCGTGTCAAAAAAATCTAACATCTAACAACACAGTGATCCATCATCCAACATCCGAAAACTTTTCACTACTGCCTTTTGCCTTCTGCCTAATGCCTAAGGAAAAAAAATCAATATCTTTGCTTGAAAGAGCCTTAACAACATGCTATATTTTAAACAATTCATTCTACCGCTAGCAACGCTAGTACTAACCCTAGCTTTAAATGCATGCGGAGCAGAGCAAGAAACAGAAGATGCTTGTTCAAATGCAAAATTGACAGATTTTGATCAGTTTTTGGGTTTGGAATATGGAGATGAAGAAATTCTTCTAGAGAGCAAATTAGGCGAATTCACAGGAGGCTATTATACTGTTGATTCGGCAACTTTTATTTATACATACGATCGCGTAAGCCGCGTTCCGATTTCAGTTTGGGTCAATCCAAAAACGAGTAAAATCAACACTGTTTTTATGGAAGTCATAAGTTTGGGTAAAAACTTTGATGCAGATTTAGCAAAAGCCGTGCAAGAATTTTCAATCAATCCCTGTGATGCCATGTGGTTTGGCTTATCAGCAGAAGAAATTAAGGCAAAATTGGGTGAACCTGATGAAGAAGCAGTTTCATCTGAGGGAATTACGTTATTAACTTATGATTCTGAAGACTATTTAATTACCGTCGCTTTTAAGATTTATGCCGCGCAAGATAATAGATGCTCCTCCGTTTCAATTAATTGGTTTTATGCCAATTCTGACACCGATTTAGAGTAAGTAAAGATCAAGTTGCAATCATCCTTCAATTCGAGACAACTTTTAGGCCTTTCATTTCGTTTAATTATTAGCTTAGGTTTTATTACCAAAAGTTAAAAATTAGAACAACAAATTTTACCAGGCTAAATTGTAAGTTACAAGCAGTGTGTTAAAGCTTTGATAAGTAGTATGTAAAGCTTTTTAACACTCCTTTTATAAAGCTATATTTGTTGTGCAAGTGCAAGCCCGAAATAACCATTAAACTGAATAATTTTATGATTCATCTTTTATCGAATAAATCCCAACTTTTTAAGCAGTTTTTACTTTGTGCCGTTTTAGTTATAAGCGGCCAATCAATTAATGCGCAAACAATCCTCCCTACAAATGGTTCTCCAGAGGATGATGCTGCAGCACCAACTGGTTGGACTATTCTTGTAGGATCAACAGATATTTCAAATAAAACCTATTGGGCTGGCTGGGCTGCCTATCCTTGGGAAGATACCCCCGAAGATCCACCTAATGGACATTTGCGCTGGGTGACAGGATTCTATACAGAAAGTGTTGGAACAACAATCAGTGACTTAACAGATGGAGTAGAATATACTATGTCTTTTTATATGGCTGAAATGAGATCTAATGCGGGTGGTACACCAACTCTCTTTGACGGCACCCTGAAAGTAACCATAGGTGGAGTGGATTATTTGTATCCATTTTCTGGTGGTACAGACAATAGCTGGTCGCTACAAGAATTAACTTTTACTGCAGATGCAACAGAAATGGCAATGTCATTTAAGTATGACGGTACACCCGGCGTTAACGGAAATTTTTGGAATATATCTTTTAGTGAAGATGTAGTCGATCCAGATTGTGATGAATTAACAACAACGGTTTCAGCTACAGATATTTGTATTGGTGAAGAGGTAACCTTAACAGCAGAATCTATTAACGACGGTGTCATAACTTGGGATGGTGGAGTAGTAGATGGTGAAGCATTCGAGCCACCTTTAGGAACAACAACTTTTACAGCAACAAGCGATAATGATTTAGATTGTGTTTTCTCGGTAGATATTACAGTGCATGATTTACCTGATGTAACTGCTACTGCTGAGCCTGAAGAAATTTGTTTAGGTCAAACAGTAACTTTTACGGGTGGTGGAGCAGAAACGTATGAATGGGACATGGATGTGGAAGATGGCGTACCTTTTGAACCTTTAACAACTGGAGTAGAAACGTATACGGTAACGGGTACGAGTGAATTTGGTTGTGTTAACACAGCTAGTGTTGATGTAACAGTTTCTCCATTACCAACTTGCGACTTTGAATTTGTAATTAATGGTTTTTCTTCTGAAGACGGTGCAACTGGTGGTTGTGTTGTTAGCACAGTTGAATTTAATGATTTGTCAACCGTGGGCGATCCCGGAACAATAACGGAATGGGATTGGGATTTTGGAGATGGATCAGGTTCTGATGAAGAAAATCCTGAACATGTTTATGGTGCTGCAGGTACGTATACTATCACATTAACTGTAACAACGGCTGGTGGCTGTTCTGCAACCTATGAGTTAGATATTATTATGACTGAAGCACTAATTATGGATCTAGTTTTTAACGATCCAACTTGTTTCGGCTTTACTGATGGTTCCGTAACCGTAAACGTTACAGGCGGTTTAGGTGATTTGATTTTCGAAATTACAGATGCGGATGATGTTGTGTTAAATGAAGACAATAGTAATACTGCAAATACGCTAGGCGAAGGTTGGTATTATTTTAATGTGACTGATGATTCTGAATGTTCAGGATTAGATTCAGTTTATTTATCGCAACCAGGCGAATTGGATATTGAAATTGATTTAACGCATCCGCTTTGTTTTGGATTTGAAACCGGAACGGCTGTGGTAACAGATGTTATTAATAATACTGGAGCTGATGATATGATTAGTTATATCTGGAATCCAAATCCGGGAGGAAACAGTGGTTTGGGTGAAAACG
>WTCE01000089.1 GCA_013138735.1 Crocinitomix sp.
AATAAAAGGAATGACGTTAATTTCTCGATAACAGTGTACTTTTCGTCACTTAGAACAATCCATAACTGTCATTCCCCTCATCAAGTTTGTTTCGTTTAATTTATATAAAAACAAACATAGGAGAACAGGTGCAAAAAAAAGGGATGCTAAAAGCATCCCTTCGAGTTAATTAATCTTCAAATTCGACTTGAAGTATTTGAGGGTATTTTTTCCCGAATGTTTTTAAACACCAGACTTTAAACCCCTCTACTTCTTCTGATTTAATCCAAGAGAGCGATTTTCCCAGCTCTTTTTGAAATAAAACTTTGTCAAAACTAACTTTAATAAGAATCTCTTTGCACAATTCTAGCATAATTACGTTAATTTTTAGGTTTTCTTAAATGTACTAAAAGATCACGTCTCTGTCAAGTTTTCAAGTCCAAACTTTTCAACATATTGGAATGAAATTTGGCTCAACAACGGATCTATTGAGGTAGACGAGTTATTGCCACAAATATTTTACCCGAATCGATAAAATATGTTAAATTATCTACGAAAAACCTATATCCTATGATTAAAATGAATGCGTCATAGTAAAGCTTAAGCCATTTGTCGCAGGAACTGGTCTACATACGCCGCCCACACAAACAATACCGGCTCTTTGTTTCCCATATGAAAAGATAAACCGTGTTTGATGATGAATATAGCCAAATGATCCTAGCAAATAATGCAATTGAAGTGCGCTATCCGGATGTCCGTAATTATATTGGTCTTGCACCGCAAAGAACCATTTTGGCGATATGGTATATTCTAATAAAGCCGCCGCCCAATTTCCACGATCTTGTTCTGTAAACAAAGCTTGCAACTCACCTCTAATTGAATGTTTGCGGCCAATTTTATAGGATAACTCAAACACGCCAACTTGAGCCTCAATATATCCTTTTGCAAGCAAGGTAACAGGGTTTACTGTATTATTGAATATGAAATTATAATAATGCAAACTGGCCTTCCATTTTTTACTAAATTTTCGGGAAATATGCATGTTAAAATCAAAATTGTATAAACTATCATTCCCATCAAAAGGTCTTCCAACATAAGTGATTCCATCTACCGAAGGATTCGTCCCCGTCTTGTGTCGCATATGGTCGGTTGCAACGGATACATTCAGATGTAATTTTGTACCATATTTCCCGCCCAATTTAGTTTTTTTCTTAATCTTATATAAAACGTCTAATTGATAAGCAACCTCTCCTGCGGGATTTGCTGCGTAAGGATAAAGTGTGCCTGCCAAATTGTATGTATGGTTATTTGTTGTAGCAGGCAAGAAATTAGTTGTTAATTGGTTTCCGAGTACATTCTTATCTGATCTAAATTGAAAATTATCAAAGGAACGGCCAGTTAAAATGATCCCTAATCCTTTTTGAGAATACCCAAGGTTAACAACCGCACCATGTCCGGGATTATAAACGAACCCACTTTGTAAAGAAGGATCACTGGTTTTATAACCATATTCGGCACCCAATGTAAAACGTTTATAGCGCATATCAATTCTACCAGCATATATGTTTACAATAGGCGGAGTGGTGTCATTCACACTTTGAAATCTACTGACAAAACTTCCACCAACTGTCACCTTAAACTTAGAATCGCTAAAGCGAGGAATTAATTCGTTCAAATTAAGATCTCCATCTACTCCTCTAATAATACCTTTTGATTTTTCTACAACACCCGCCTCAAATCTAAATCGTTGCCGTCCCATTATAGCTTTCAGTTCAACTCCGCGCCGAGGAATAAACTTTATGCTTACCCCATCAAAGGCGTTGTCAATTCCCAAGGCGCTATTCTCATATGCACGCAAGGCAATACCATTACCAAATTGCTCATAGAAATTACCCACTTTTATGTTCAGTTGTTCTCCAGCATATTCTGCATAACGATAACCAAGCCCAGTTCCATTATAAAAGACAGGATATCCAGCAATGGCTGGTAAATAGCTTTCAAGTCTAACCCCGGCTCTGAATTTACCGAAAGATCCATTAATGTTCATAACAGTATTCATCACGGCCTTTTCCGTGGGAGCAAAGGCGCCTATTAAGGTGTCTTCATTGAGCACCTGCATATTGGTTTCAATGTTCCCACTAATACTCGCTTTCGAGTTGTTTTGGGCGCTTACCGAAAAAGTAATTAAAGTAATAATTCCTAGGATGAGTTTTTTCATGGTAACTGTTTGAATTGTAAACTACAATGTAATATTATCTCAGCAATCAAGGGCGATTATTGAAATTAAAAAAACGACTAGAATGTAAGTCCTATTATAAGTAAACGCTGGATAACTGCATTAGCAACGCACTAGATTAGCCATTATCTGTGTTAGACTAGGTGCGATTCAGCTAGAATTATGTTGTTTTTGATTGCCCTCAGGCCTAAAAAATCAGTGGAAATCTGCTCTTCCGATAGCGATCGGAGCCCTGTCTCTGCGTGCCATTAATTGAGCGTTGTAAAGTTCCGTTAATGTCTGATAAGAGTGTGTTTTAGTTCGTCTAATAATTTAACACTAAAGACTAAAACTCGTGCTTAATTACCTGTTCAATTTCGTAAGTATCACGATTGAAAACAACAACTAAAAAGTGCATGTCCTCATTCGTAAAGCCGCCTGGTAACTCATAAGAGAAATCTGTCGAAATTTTTGTGCCTGCTGGTGTAATATCAGCTGCAATTCCACGTCCCCATGCTTCTTCAAAAACATTTCCAATATGAATGTCATGATGAACGTAGGTTTCATTTGTAGTTGCATCTGGCATTTTTTGAGGAGAAACAAATGTATTCTCTAGGGCATAAACTACTATATTATAATTTCCTTCAAGCTCATTAATAATATCAGTTTCAACATGCAAGAATACACCGGAAGTTTCTGGATAATAATTAGATTTTGCTTGAATGTTAACATTCAACGTTGAGGCTAAAACCTCATCTGTTTTATCAGCCCATTCTGCTATTGGTAAAAAGTAAAATCCGTCATCTCTTGGCACACGGTTTACGTTTCCTCTTGGATTCCCGCTAAAACCAACACCTAAACTAAAGAATTCAGCAGACATTTCTAGCCCTTGTGGATTCGTGAAATCTCTGGGGAAATCTTCGTTCACTGCTTGAAATACTCCAGACCCGCCTGGCTCTGGTGAACCATGGATTGTCGCTACAAAAACACGGTCCGGGTTTTCGTCAGCAAGTGCCTCTGCTGCTGTTGCCGCTGGAGGACAAAACGGACATTGGTGTCCTGTATAATCCGCAATAACAGCATTTCTAAAAGTATTTGTGTTTTCCTCAAATGTTGGATATTCATAATCAATGAAATTACCAGGAAAGAAGTTTGTATCTAAATCCGTAATAATCACATTTGGAAAAACTACTTTGTCGCAAGCAGTTGTGAATGCAACTCCAGCAAGCAGTAAAAGGCCTAAAAGTTTAATGTAAATCTTCATATCAATAAAATTTTATTTTAAAACGATTGTGTAAACGTAAATGTTAAACCATTTGTCGCCGGAACTGGTCGACAAACACCACCTACGCATAAAATACCTTCTCTTTGTTTACCGTACATAAACATAAAACGGGAACTATTATGTGTGTAACCAAAAGCACCCAATAAATAATGAATTTGTAATCTTTCATCAGGATGTCCGTAATTATATTGATCCATAATGGTGAAAAACCATTTTGGAGAAATAGTATATTCAATTACTGCAGTTGCCCAATTTCCTCGATCCTTTTCAGTAAATAGCCCTTGAAATTCTGCTCTAATAGAATGTTTTCTGTTGATTTTATAAGAAACATCAACAACACCAATGTCAGAAGTGATATAATGTTTGGCTAATTTAGTAACCTCATTGACATCATTATTATAGATGAAATGATAATAATGAGCACTAGCTTTCCACTTCTTATTTAATTTACGTTTAACATGTAAGTTGAAATCAAAGTTGAAAATACTATCTGTCATTGCAAACGGTTGAGCGATATAAGAAACTCTATTCTTTTCCCAATTCGCCGCTTCAGTATCACGCTCATAGTCTGTAGCTACGGATACATTTAAGTGTACGTCAGTTCCATATTTACCGCCCAATGTACTTTTCTTTGGAATCTTATATAAAATATCTAATTGATATGCTACTTCACCATTTAAGTTGGTTGCATACGGATAAAGTGTTCCTGCTAAATTATAGGTGTGATTGTTACTGGTTGCTGGCAAATAATTAATAAATGCTTGGTTTCCAATTGTATTTCTATCCGATCGAAAAGTCATATTATCAAGCGACTTGGCCGTTAAAATAATACCGAGTCCTTTTTGAGAATAGCCCATGTTTACAATTGCGCCATGGCCAGTATTGTAAATCCAGTTATTTTGCTCGTTTGGATCATTGTCCTTGTGGATGTATTCGGCGTTTAAATAGAAACGTGAATACCTCATATCAATCCGTCCGCCATAAGAACCAACATTCTTAGGAAGAATTAGCGTATCGTTATTTGTCGCTTGGTAACGACTGACAATACTACTACCTATAGATATTTTAAATTTAGAATCACTAAAACCAGGAATAACTTCATTCAGGTTTATACTTCCGTCAAGACCTCTTACCAAACCTTCTGATAAAAAACGTTGTCCTTCAAAAAAGTTGACGCGTTGCCTTCCAATTACACCTTTAAGATCTATACCTTTTAATGGAGAAAAACGAATGCTCGCTCCTTCCATGGCGTTGTCTAATCCTAACGCACGCTCTTCATAAGATCTAAAGATAAGACCACTCCCAAATTGTTCATAGAAATTTCCAGCAGTCACCGTAATTTGGTTTCCTGCATACTGCACGTATTTGTAAGGCATTCCACTTCCAGAGTAAAAAGCCGGGTATCCTGCAATAGCTGGTAAATAACTCTCAAAACGTGCACCCGCTCTAAACTTACCAACCGAATAATTAATATTCATGTAAGTATTTGCAACCACCTTTTGATCCGGAGCAGTTGCTCCAATTAAAGTGTCCGTGTTTAAATATTGCACGTTCGATTCCATATTACCGGTAACTGTGCCGCCTTGTAATTGTCCATAAGAACAAAAAGAGGCGATACCGAAGAATCCCAAGATGATTTTTTTCATTTAGCTTGAATTAGACTTAAAAAGTGATTTTGGTTTTTGGTGGGGTGGTTTTACTTATTCAGGCTCATACCCAAGTACGTCATATAAATCTTCCTCATCTCCAGGTACAAAACCTACGTGAGAGTATATGATTTTACCATTCCCATCAAGAACAAATGTTTGGGGGGGATAATTCACACCCATGGCTCTTTTTAAATCGCTATTTGTATCTAACCAGATATCGTAATCCCAACCTTCAGCATCAACAACTGGTCTAACTTTACTTTTATTACGTTCATCATCAATTGATACAGCAACCAATTTTATACCTAAACCTAGGCTATCGTTCATTGCTTCATATTCTTCCATGATTGTATTCAACTCTAATCGACAAGGTTTACACCAAGTTGCCCAGAAAGAAATAACTATTGGATTCCCACCATTCTCTAGATCAGCTGAGTTAATCTGATCGCCATCTAAATTTTCAAGCATAACCGACGGCATAGTTTTTCCAACACCACCATCATCAGTATTGATAAATGATGATCCTCCAATTACTCCAATTGCCAGTGCGAATAGTAAACTTATTTTTTTCATAGTTGTATTTTTCCTTATGTAATTCAAATATCAGACCAAACTGATATATAGAATCAAAAATAGGGATTAATTCTCCGTACTGCAACTCTTTAATTCGTTTATTGTTGATTTCCCAAGAACAATAAGTGCAGCTATTTGTACCCCCTGTATATATTGGGCTGGGATCAAAAAGAAGAAATTATAGGGCATAAAAAAAGCCCTGACGATAAATGTCAGGGCCTTAGCTTTATAATATAAGTTCTTATTGAACAGAAAGTTTTGCAGTTTGAACAGTATTGTTCACTACAGTTCTTACAGTATACATTCCTGCAGAGAAAGCAGAAACATCAACTGAATAAATGTAATCACCTGAAGTTAAGTTTTGCGTGTTTTTGCTATAAACTAATTCTCCTAAAGCATTGTAAATTTCAACATTCACATCCGAAGTTTCGATTAAACTTACTTTAACATAAGTTAATGCGTTTGACGGGTTAGGGAATACAGAAAGTTCAAATCCTGCTTCGATTTCTTCAATCGCGTCGAATCCGAAAGCAGATTGTCCAGCGTTTAAGATTTCACCAGTTGATCCATCAACTAACATTCCTACAAAGTGTAAGTGGTTTAATTCCCATTCTGCACCTTTAGCAATAGTATATGTATATGACTCTGAAGAACCAGCATCAATAGTAGCAGGTAGAGAACCAGCATCACCTAAGATTTCGTTATTTCCTAAAGCTCTTGCAACGTGATCATAAACCATGTCAGCAGCAGGAACTGGATCAGCTAAATCTTCATATCCGCCCATGTCACCAGCACCACCACCTGAGTAGTAATTTGCTTGGTTATAACCAGAAGCTGTTCCTGTTACTTCATTTTCAGTAACAACAGCAGCTAATCTATAATCTCCAGATAAAGCACCAACAAAGTCAGCAGTAACTGTTACCTCAATATTTGCTCCAACTTCTTCGTAAGTTACACTTACAGATGCCGGTGGAATGTGAGACGAACGCTCAGCATACATTGTAGGGAAGTTCGAAGGATCACCAGGGATCACTCGGTCAACACCACCACCAGGATAACCACCAGGTACATATGTGTTAATTCCGGTATCATAAGCAGCAACAGTCATTGGATCTCCATTATGTACAGCAATTCCAATCCATAATGGTTCGCTTTCCATACCTTCTAATGCAACAGCTCCTCTTGGACACCATCCACACCATGTTCCAGTTTTCTCTTCACCAACGACATATTTTGTTGGAATCTCAGCAACACAAGAAACAATATGATCGATACAATCATTTGTAGCATCACCGTCTGAAGCTAAATCAACACAAACTTCCATATCATAAGCAGTGCCACTTGTAGCACTTAATGAAGTAGGGTGTGAAAATGTATAAACCTCACCAGAAGCAATTGTTGCAGTGATCGTTTCGTTATGAGAAGTTCCATCATTCCAATCTAAATCGAAAGAAGTAATTTCATTTGCTCCGTTATTTTGAACAGTACCTGTAATTGCTACAGTACCTTCTTCAACAACAGCAGCAGTAGTTACTGATACCATTTTAAGATCCCAATCTAATAATGTACGAACAACTACGTCGTCAATATTGAAACGGAATTGATCAGAACAATCATGGTGTCTAAATGCAATATAAACATCAGATTCACCAGAAAGCGCAGATACGTCCAATGAACGCAATACATATTCACCGCCAGTTGCGCCAATAGTTTCGCTAAACGAGTATGGCGAAGCCATTAAATCGGCTATAGCGCCACTTGTTCCAGCGTAAGCTGAGTAAACTTCAGCATCCCAATCCGGATCTTGTGCTTTAGCAACCCATTGTAACATTACAGTTCCAGTTGCTCCTGACATATCAAAAGGTCCAGCAACCATCCAGTTGTCTGGAGTTAAAACCCCTTCTCCTGAATCCCATGATGCTGAAGTAGCAACATTTCCTTGTCCATCTCCAGATGCATAGTCAACAGCTTCCCAATCAAATCCGTCGCCATCAGAATCTGTCATTGTCCAAGCTCCTGCTCCTCCCGAGAAATCATCCTCGAAATAAGTTTGTGCGTAAGCTCCAGTTGCCATAAGTGCCAATACTGGAATAAGTAATTTTTTCATAATCTAAGTTTCTATTTATATTATATATAGCTAAATTAACAAAAACCAACTGAATTGTAAAGAATTATACAAAGGCATCCTTGTAGTCCTAAAATGATGATTTAAGAAATCTAAACCGAGGATCAGCTATTATGGCATGAATTATGCTCATTCTTTCGTATATTTGAAATTATAAATGAATGTTATGAAAAAAATTATTACTTGTGTGGGATTATTCGCAATTACGTTGAGCGCTAGTGCTCAAGGAATTGAGATATATTATCCTGATGGAGATGAAGTTATTTCGGGTACTGTAGTAGAGTTAAATTCAGGTGATGATAGTATGCATCAAGAGTTTGATGTTAAAAATACTTCTGGAGCTACGCTTAATTTAAGAATAGAACGAATTAAGATTACTGAGTTAGAAGGAACACAGGATTATTTATGTTGGGGAGCAAATCCTGAAACAGGAGCGTGTTATTCGGCTGGAGCAGTTTCTCCTGAGAATCCATTCATCACACCAGATGCAAGTGATCTTGAAGACGGTGGTAGAGGTTGGTTAGCAACATACCATGTAACAAATGGTATTGACGGTTGTGCGCAATACCGTTATTATGTGATTGATGATTCAGATATCCGTTTAGATTCAGTTGACGTTTTATATTGTTCGACTGTAAGTATTAAAGAGGATCTAAAAGTTACTGTTTCTGTTTATCCAAATCCAGCATCTAATTTTGTAAATGTTGTAATGGAGAATGAGCATAACAATGTTGATTTTACATTGTATAACATTTTGGGCGAAGCAGTTGTTACAGCTAAATTGAATGCAGGGACAAATGAAGTAGCGCTGAATAAATTACCGAATGGTGTTTATTTCTACTCAATATTAAAAGAAGGAAATATCTTAGAAACAAAGAAATTAATTGTGAGACACTAGGAGTCATTCACGAGGAAAAATATAAAAGCTCTGTCCGCTTAGGTCAGGGCTTTTTTTATGCATTCTTGAATTCTTGAATGAGTTTATCAACTAGCAAAGGAATTTTTTCAGTAGCTGTACCTTGAAAATGTTCGAATTGTTGATCACCTAGCGGTAAATTATTTGGATCAACCAAAAACTTGACGGAATTATCAGGGCATGCATATCTTAATCCTGCCGCAGGATACACGTTTAAAGAAGTACCAACAACAATTAAGATGTCACAATGACTCATTATTTCTTCGGCGTCTAACATACGCGGTACCGCCTCTCCAAACCACACAATATGTGGACGCATTTGATGTCCGTCCGGAGTTAAATCCCCCATTTTGATATCCCCATTTATTGGGTAAAGATGGATGTCGTTCAAAACGCTTCTGCCTTTTAAAATTTCGCCGTGTAAGTGTAAAACGTTTTTAGAACCAGACCGTTCATGCAAGTCATCAATGTTTTGAGTGATAATTTCTACATTAAAATGCTTTTCTAGCTCTGCCAAGGCGTAATGTGCTTTATTTGGCTCTGATGCAAGAACTTGCGTTCTGCGGGCGTCATAAAATGAAAGCACGAGTTCTGAATTTCTGTGCCATGCATCAATTGTAGCCACTTCGTTTAGGTCATACTTTTCCCATAAGCCGTCAGTATCTCTAAAAGTACCCAGGCCACTTTCGGCGCTTATTCCAGCACCGCTAAGAATGACGATTTTTTTTTCAGATTTATTCACGTTCAAGTAGGCTTTTTACCACCACTAATTTAGGGATTAAAATTAAATTTAGAGAAGACCTTTGTTATTTAAGCCGCCACATGCCTATTCCTAGCTTTTTATGCTGACTTTTCCGCTATATTTTTTTATATTTGCCAGCTTAATCAAAAGGGAGATATTAATGGCCAAAATCAGAAAACAGGACGCATTAGATTACCATTCAAATGGTCGTCCAGGTAAGATAGAGGTTGTGCCAACAAAGCCGTATAGTTCTCAACGCGATTTATCGTTGGCCTATTCGCCCGGTGTTGCTGATCCATGTTTGGCAATTGCTGAAAATAAGGCAGATGTTTACAAATATACTGCTAAAGGAAATTTAGTAGCCGTTATTTCAAACGGGACTGCTGTTCTAGGTTTGGGGAATATTGGGCCAGAGGCGTCAAAGCCAGTGATGGAAGGAAAAGGGCTTTTGTTCAAGATATTCGCAGATATTGATGTATTTGATATTGAAGTGGATGCAAGTGATCCTGAATTGTTCATTTCAACTGTTAAAGCAATTGCGCCAACTTTTGGCGGAATAAATTTAGAAGACATTAAAGCACCAGAGGCTTTTGAGATTGAACGCAGATTAAAAGAGGAATTGGACATTCCGATCATGCATGACGATCAACATGGAACGGCAATTATTTCAAGTGCAGCATTATTGAATGCCTTGGAATTAGCAGAAAAAGAAATTTCAAAAGTAAAAATAGTAGTTGTGGGTGCAGGTGCCGCAGCTTTTTCTTGTGCAAAATTGTATTTAGCACTTGGCGCAAGATTAGAAAACATCTTCATGTATGACAGTAAAGGATTATTGTCGAAATTACGTGACGATTTAGATCAATATAAATCTGAGTTTGCGGTTCATGACAAGGACGTTACATTAGTGGATGCTATGAAAATGGCGGATGTGTTTTTAGGCTTGTCAAAGGGAGGTATTATTTCTAAAGAAATGGTAAAATCCATGCCAAGCAAAGCAATTGTATTTGCATTGGCAAATCCAGATCCTGAAATTTCATATAGTGATGCCATTTCTGTCCGCAAAGACATTATAATGGCAACTGGCCGTTCGGATAATCCAAATCAAGTGAATAATGTATTGGGTTTCCCCTTTATTTTTAGAGGAGCGCTAGATGTTAGAGCAACAACTATTAATGAGGAAATGAAATTGGCTGCCGTTCATGCAATTGCAAATTTGGCAAAAGAACCCGTACCGGAAGAAGTGAACGAGGCTTATGGAGAAAAGAATATATCTTTTGGATTTGAACAAATTATTCCAAAACCATTAGATTCTAGATTAATTACATCAGTCTCTCCTGCGGTTGCTAGAGCAGCAATGGAATCTGGCGTAGCGCAAAGACCAATTGAAGATTGGGAAGCCTATGAATTTGAATTATTACGCAGACTGGGATTAGATAATAAGCTCATCAACGTACTGACTGAAAAAGCAATTAAAAATCCGAAAAAGGTGGTTTTTGCCGAAGCGGATCATTATAAGATTTTAAAGGCGGCACATATAGCCGAGGAAGAAGGATATGCCCAACCAATTTTATTGGGACGTAAGAAAAAAATTGCAGAGCTAATTGAAGAATTTGGCTTAGAATTTGAAAATGCAATTATTATCGATCCGAAAGAAGATGGTGAAATTGGTAAATGTGAGGAGTTTGGTAAGATTTTCTTCGAAAAACGCCAACGGAAAGGATTTACATTACACGAGGCATGCAAAATTATGCGAGAGCGTAATTATTTTGGTGCAATGATGGTAGAAACAGGTATGGCAGATGCCTTGATTTCTGGGATTACTCGAAATTATAGAGATGTGATTCGTCCAGCATTGCAGGTAGTAGGGACGCAAGAAGGAGTTGGTAAAGTAGCTGGTATGTATGTGCTAGTTACCAAACGTGGACCTTTGTTTTTGGCAGATACAACTGTTAATTTTGATCCAACGGCTGAAGAATTGGCAGAAATCACGAATATGGTCGCTAAAAAAGTGCGACAATTAAATGGGCAGCCAAGAATAGCATTGTTGTCATATTCTAATTTTGGATCATCACCTGGTGTTGATGCGAATAAAATGAATTTGACTCGTAAAATAATTAAGGAGAGATATCCGCATCTAATAGTGGACGGTGAAATTCAAGCAAACTTTGCATTGAATACTGAAATGCGAATGGAAAAATTTGCGTTTTCTACTTTGGGAAATAAAAGTGTAAATACGTTAATATTCCCAAATCTGTCTGCAGGAAATATAGCCTATAAATTATTGCAAGAAATGAATGAGGATGTGGATGCTATTGGACCTATTTTATTAGGGATAAAGAAATCCGTTCACGTATTACAATTGGGAAGTACTGTTCGAGAAATTTCTAATATGGTGAAAATCGCCGTGGTAGACGCACAAACGAAATAAGAAAATGATTACACATTTAAATGGCCGCCTCATTGAAAAAACACCAACACATATTGTTGTTGAATGCGCAGGAGTTGGCTATTTTGTGAAAATTAGTTTAAATACTTACTCGAAAATTGGGGCGGATGAAAGCATCAAAATTTTCACGCAATTACAAGTAAGAGAAGATGCACACACTTTATATGGTTTTCACGAATTAAAAGAACGTGAAATGTTTAATCATTTGATTTCTGTTTCAGGAATTGGAGCAAACACAGCGGTTATAATGCTGTCTGCTTTAACACCAAATGAAATAGCAGCAGGAATTGTAGGAGAGGATGTGGGTTTAATACAAAGTATAAAAGGAATTGGTGCAAAAACAGCACAACGCGTTATCCTTGATTTGAAAGACAAGGTTATAAAATCTGATTTTGGAACAGAAAATATTGTCCTGGTAAACAATACAAACCAAAATGATGCGTTAACTGCTTTGTTGTCTTTAGGTTTTGATAAAAAAAGAGCCGAAAAAGCCATCAAAAATATAGTGACAGAGGACCAAACTGTTGAAGAAATTATTAAGCAGGCCCTGAAGGTCCTGTAAACTGAAACCGCATGTTTTGAATATTTATTACAACACGCCCTGTGATTATTCCTAACATCAAAAATTCTGTGTAAAGCCAGAATATTTGTAACATGAAAAGAAGTTTTTTAATATTATTTACATTGAGTTGTGCACTGAATCTCCTAGCAAATAGCGAGAATATTGGTGACGGTGTACTCACTTACGAGATAGCGACAGATTCACCAAAAGTGGATATGCCTTTCCCTATTTACGACTATCAAGATTATACGGATCGTAGGAATTCTATGATTGATCTAAAGGATCCGGCAAACTTGAATACGGACATTGTCTATAATCCTGAAACAGGGACTTATGAAATTGTACAGAAGATTGGAAACCAATATTACAGGTATCCAACTTCAATGACACAGGCGGAATACATAGAATATCAAAGAAAAAAGGCAGAAAAAGAAGTTTGGCTAGAAAAAGTTGATGCAACAAATGATAATGCACGTGGCGTAATTCCTCCATTAAAAGTGGGAGGAGAAGCCTTTGATGTGATTTTTGGTGGAGATGAAATTAATATTCGTCCGCAAGGGTCAGCAGAACTTTCTTTTGGGGTGAATGTTTCGCGATATGATAATCCTGCATTACCTGAACGCCAAAGAAGAGTTGCAACATTTGACTTTCAACAACAAATTCAGTTAAATATGGTGGGGCAAATTGGTGATAAACTGAAATTAACCATTAGCCAAAATACTGAAGCAACATTCAATTTCCAAAATCAGGTTAAAATTGAATATACTGGTTATGAAGATGAGATTATTCAAAAAATTCAAGCGGGTAACGTTAGTCTGCCTTTAAACACAACGCTAATTCAAGGTTCTCAAAGTTTATTCGGTATTCGAACAGATTTAAAATTTGGTGCTTTAACCGTTCAAACAATTCTATCCCAACAAAAAGGTAAACGCCAAGAAATTAATGTTGCTGGTGGTGCTCAAGTTCAAGATTACGAAGTGCGCGTAGATAACTACGAAGCCAATAAACACTATTTCTTAAACTATTATCACCGCGAGCATTATGATGAGGCCATGCAAACCATGCCCATTGTAAATTCTCCTATTAACGTAACGAAGATTGAGGTTTGGGTTACAAACCGAATTAACCGAGTGGAGGACACACGTAATGTAATTGCCTTTACCGATTTAGGAGAAGGGGATGTAGAGAATTTACAGGGTGGACCAACAACCATAGGTGATGATTTACCAAGAAATGGTGCGAATAATTTATATGCTGAATTAAAATCAAATCCGGCCATTCGTGGTTTTTCAACTGCAGTAAGTGCTCTTTCGGTAATAGGGGGTAGTCCTGGGCCATTTGCACAATCAGTGCATTATGAAAAAGTTGAGAATTCTCGAAGATTGAGTGAGCAAGAGTATACTTATAATGCACAATTAGGTTTCGTATCATTAAAATCTCCATTGAATCAAGATGAGGTTTTGGGGGTTGCTTATCAATACACAGTTAATGGTAGAACATTCCAAGTGGGTGAATTTTCAACTGATGTTCCAGTAGAAGAAGGATCTAAAAGTGCTTTAATCTTAAAACTATTGAAACCAACCATTATCAATCCTAAAAACAAAACATGGGATTTGATGATGAAAAACGTTTATTCGATTGGCGCTTATCAAGTAAGCCCAGGTGACTTTACATTTGATGTTTGGTACAACAATCCATTAACAAGTGTAAACGTTAACTATTTACCTTATGCAGGCGTAGATGATATTCTTCTAATGCAACAGTTAGATTTAGATCGTTTAAACCTGAATCAAGATTTGTATTCTGATGGACGTTTTGATTTTGTAGCTATCCGCTATGAGGGGAATCGCGCAATAAATGGAGGTACAGTAGACCCAAGAACAGGACGTGTATACTTTACCACAATTGAGCCGTTTGGTCAAACCTTAAGAGGTAAGCTAGAAGGTGTGTCAGAGCCTCTTGCACCAATTCAAATTGATGGAATCGTTTTTGACGAATTGTATGATTCAACTAAAACAGCCGCACAGCAAATACCGAGTAAAAACAGGTATAGTATTAAAGGAAGTTATAAATCATCTGTAAGTTCTGAGATTTCGTTAAACTCTTTAAACATTCCTGAAGGAAGTGTAACGGTTACAGCCGGAGGAGCGAAACTACAAGAAGGAGTAGATTATACGGTAGATTATAATTTAGGCCGCGTAAAAATTCTAAATCAAGGAATTCTAGAGTCGCAAACGCCAATTAAAGTTCAATTGGAAAGTAATTCATTATTTGGATTCCAATCAAAATCACTTGTTGGAGCGCACTTTAATTACGAAATTAATAAAGACTTTAATATTGGTGCTACCATCATGAACTTGACGGAAAAACCATTAACACAAAAGGTGAACATTGGTGATGAACCAATTAGCAATTCAGTAGTCGGAACAGATATTAGCTATCGTACAGATGCTCCTTTTTTAACCAAATTAGTTGACTTTTTACCAATAATCAGTACAAAAGAAAAATCAACCATTACCGCTTATGGTGAATTTGCTTACCTCATTCCAGGAACGCAACGTGCCATTAGTAAAGAAGGGATTTCATATATAGATGGTTTTGAAGGAAGTCAAAGTGCGATTGATATTAAACAATTTCAAACGTGGCGATTGGCTTCAATACCTCAAGGGCAAACGGATTTATTTCCAGAAGCTTCAATCAAAACAGGAACAGCAGCTGGGTTCAATCGTTCGCACTTATCATGGTATCAAGTTGATCCGTCTACCTTCTATCAAAACTCAAGCACTACGCCAGATCATATCAAGGATAATGCTGCGATTTTAGAGAATTCTCAACAGCACCAATTGGAGCAAAATGACCTTTTCCCTCAATCCAATCCACCGCAAGGAACATTAAATAACATTCCGGTACTTGATTTAGCTTATTACCCGCAAGAAAGAGGGCCTTATAATTACGACACATCTAATACGAATGTTTTAACTGATGGTTCATTTTCAAATCCTGAAGATCGTTGGGCAGGGATTATGCGTGCATTAACAACTACAAATTTTGAAACGGCAAACGTACAATTCATTCAGTTCTGGTTATTGGATCCTTTTAATGATGATGCAACAGATTCTGGAGCAGTCAATTTATCTGGTGGAGACCTTTACTTTAACCTTGGAAATATCTCGGAAGATGTATTGCCAGATTCTAGAAAAAGTTTTGAAAATGGTTTACCAACAGGTCCAACAGTTGCCGATCCGAGTGATTTTGATACAACGGCATGGTCTGTCGTATCTAATGAACAAGTTATTGTAAATGCTTTTGATAATAACTCTTCATCAAGAATATATCAAGATGTGGGCTTAGATGGATTTAGTGATGCTGGTGAGGTTAGTTATTTCACGAAATTCATTGATTGGGTTGGTTCAAGCACTATGACGGGTGATGCAAAAGGCAAATTATTGAATGATCCATCATCAGATAATTATAATTATTACCGAGATGACGATTCAGATGCAGCACTGCATGATATTGTACGACGATATAAGTATTATAACGGAACTGAAGGAAATTCAGCGACTCCTGATGTCTCTAACACCTTAAATGCTGATGGTTACCCAACAAGAGGAACACAAACACCAGATATTGAAGATTTAAATCAAGATAATAACTTGAGTGAATCAGAAAGCTATTTCCAATACCGTGTAAGTTTACGTCCATCTGATTTGCAAGTGGGACAAAACTTTGTGACCAACAAGCAAGAGGTTGTAATAAATGACGTTACTGGTAAAAAAGAAGATTGGTATCAATTTAAAATTCCAATCGAAAATCCAGAATCAATTATTAACGGAATTTCAGATTTTAGATCTATCCGTTTCATGCGTATGTTCATGAATAATTTTGATCATGAAGTGGTATTGCGATTTGCAAAATTAGAGTTAATTCGTGGTGAGTGGAGAAAGTACTTATTCAATTTAAATGAGCCAGGTGAAGTTATTCAGGATGATCCAAATTCAACTGAATTTAATTTAGCTGCGGTTAACTTAGAGGAAAACGAAGGTAAATTCCCAGTAGCATACGTTATTCCTCCAGGAATTATACGTGAGCAAGACAATGGATCAATCAACTTAAGACAATTGAACGAGCAAGCATTATCAATGGAGATTTGCGGCTTAAAAGATGGAGAAGCACGCGCTTCCTATAAAAACGTTCAATTTGATGTCAGGTCCTATAAAAAGCTAAAAATGTTTGTCCACGGCGAACAACAATATAGGACAGGCTGGGCTACTGATGATTTAAAGGATGATCAATTAACAGTTTTCATTCGTTTGGGGACAGACTTTGAAGACAATTACTACGAATTTGAGATGCCTTTAAAAGTGACCGATTACGACCCGGTAACGGGCTTGGCTTCAACAGCAACAGGTGCGGCAGATTTGATATGGCCTGAGGCAAATAATATGGAAATTGTGTTTGATTCTTTACTCAATTTGAAGATTAGAAGAAACGATACTAATATACCTACGACAATTGAATATATTCAAAATTTATTACCAGATGAATTTGGTGTAGTACGACGTATAAAAGTAAAAGGTAATCCGAACTTACAAGGAATGAAAACCATTATGATTGGGGTTCGTAATCCAGGAAAAGATACCGGTCACCCTTGGCAATTGAATGAGGATGGTATGGATAAATGTGCTGAGGTTTGGGTGAACGAATTGCGCTTAACAGATTTCGATCAAAAGGGAGGTTGGGCTTCAACTGCACGAGTAAATGTGCAAATGGCTGATTTTGCCAGTGTTAATCTATCTGGTAATTATTCAACTCCAGGATGGGGAAGTATTGAAAAGAAAGTAAGTGAAAGACAGCGTGATACGCAAATGGGCTTTGATGTTTCGTCTAATATGGAACTGGGTCAGTTTTTCGGACGTAAAATGAACTTACAAATTCCATTTTATATTGGATATTCTGCCAGTATTATTGAACCAGAATTTGACCTTTTGGCACCTGATATTAGACTGAAAAGCTATTCAGACGAAGAGCGAAAGGAAAAAGCGAGATTTTCAAGGGATGCCGTTATAAGGCGATCATATAACTTCACCAATGTAAGGCGTGAACGAACCGCTGGGAAAGAAATTCACTTCTGGGATATTGAAAACTGGTCGGCAAGTTATTCTTATAATGAGATTGAATTGCGCGATATTAATACAGACCATGATATAACAAAGACATACCGTGGTGGATTAACCTATAACTATTCGAAAAAACCATTGCACATTGAACCATTCAAGAAAAGTAAATTCTTGAAAAAGTCAAAATGGTTTGGGTTAATCAAAGATTTCAATTTCTATATTGGTCCAAAATCGGTCGGGTTTAATACAGAACTTTCGCGCTTATATAACGAACGTGAAAACCGGAACGCTTTGGATACAAATTTCCAATTCAAACCAACCTATCTGAAAAATTTCAATTGGACACGGAATTACGACTTGAAGTATGATATATCAAAAAACATCAAGTTTTCATTCTCTGCTTCAAACCGCTCAATTATTTTAGAACCAGAAGGGATTATTGACGGAAATGTAAGTGCAGATCAGAATTTAGAGACCTATAATAATTATCAATTGTTCAAAACGAGTATTCGAAGCGCATTGGAGCCATTTGATGGAGATGATGTTAAGTTTGGAGGATTCGCACTTAATTACGGACATAATTATGATATCTCATACAAGATTCCTTTTGATAAATTACCACTCACCAATTGGATAACAGCCAATGTGAAAATGAGAAGTAGTTATGATTGGATGCGTGCGCCACTTTCATTACCTGAATTGGGTAATACGGTGCAAAATGCGAGAAACTTCACTGTTAACGGTCAGGTAAACATGGTCACACTTTATAATAAGGTTGGTCTTTTACGAAAAATCAATAACGACGGTAAAGGTGGACGTGGTGGACGTGGAGCTGCTCCGCAGCAAAATGGAGCAGACAAAGGTAAAGATAAGGAGAAGGACAAAAAAGATGGTGAGGAAGAGGGCAAAGACGGTGAAAAGGAAAAGAAAAAACGTGAAGGAGTTCATCCGATTGTAAAAACAACGGGTCGTTTAATCATGTCTTTTAGAAACCTATCTTTCTCTTATGCAGAAACGGACGGAATAATGCTTCCGGGCATGGCTGGTGATATAAGTCTTTTTGGTATGGATAATTTCAGCCAACCGGGATTTGGCTTTGTATCAGGACAGCAAAACAGAGATTTATTAGGCCGGCCGACAAACGCTTGGGGTGATTATGATTCATTTGCGCCATTTGCCGCGAGTAATGATTGGTTAGTAGATAATTCGAGTTTAAATATCTTACACACGAATTCGCATACACAATCAATGAATGCACGTGCTACGTTTGAGCCGTTTAAGGATTTGCGAATTAATGTAACGATTGATCGTAAGTTGACGGATAATGAGAACAGTTATTATCGCTTTAATGACACGCTACCTCCAGTACCTGGATATGAAGGTGATTGGGAATATCAAAACAGAATTAATAGTGGTTCTATTAGTTTCACAACAATTACGTGGAAAACAGCCTTCCAAAAATTAGATTCAACTTATGTTTCGGAGACGTTTCAAGAATTAAGGGGATATCGTCAAACAGTTTCAGCTCAATTAGGAGAAGAAAGTGGAACATCACTAGGCGAAGACGGTTACTATGCAGGTTTTGGTGAAAACCAACAAGATGTATTAATAGGATCATTCTTGGCGGCCTATACAGGGCAGGGAACAGGAACTAAATTCTTTGATGTATTCAAAGCGATTCCACTACCAAATTGGGACATTAGATATGACGGTTTAGCTAAAATGGACTTTATGAAAGACTATGTTAGAAATTTCTCTCTAACTCATGCTTATCGCTCTAATATTTCACTTTCGAACTATCAAACTAACTTGGCAGCGTTTGATCAATTTGGCAATCAGCAATTGGATGCGTCCAATAACTTGATACCTGGCAAACAAATTCAGAGTGTAACCATTACTGAGCAATTTGCTCCGTTCATAGGGGTAGATGCAACTTGGATAGTCGGTGAAAACGGTTTAATTACCAAGTTTGAGTATAAACGAGATCGCTCATTAGCATTAAGTGTTACCAACCTTCAAATTACCGAAATGCGTGGTAGAGAATGGGTGATTGGAACAGGGTATAAATTCTCGGGAGTTAAATTACCATTCCAAGTATTTGGTAAAACGCCTGAGAGTGATTTAAACATTCGATTTGATTTATCGATTAGAAGCAATATTGCATTGAACAGAAATATTATTGAAGACAGTGAACAAATTACTTCTGGTCAAGACATGTACTCGATTAAATCAAGAGTAGATTACAATATTGGGCCTAATCTGAATATAGCGCTTTACTTTGACCGTGTCGTCAACAAGCCGCAACTATCTACAGCCTTTAATACTGCTAACACAAGCGCAGGATTGGCTCTAAGATTTAACTTAGCACAATAAGTTTATTCAAATGAAAAATACTAGCATCCATATTCGTAAGGCGAAAGCTTCGGATATGGATGCTGTTTTTAACCTCATAAAAGAGCTGGCAGTTTATGAAAAGGCTGCAAATCAAGTCACAAATTCTGTAGAAAATTTAATTGAGGATGGTTTTGGTACTAACCCCGTCTTTAACTGTATCGTTGCAGAAGTGGATCAAAAAGTAATTGGTTTTGCATTATACTACTCGAGTTATTCAACTTGGACAGGGCGCTGTCTTTATTTAGAAGATTTTTTGGTGACTGAAACTTGGCGGCGCAAAGGTGTTGGTAAATTATTATTTGATCAGGTTTATCAAATTGCGAAAGAAACAAAAGCAAAGCGTTTTGAATGGCAAGTATTGGATTGGAATGAGCCTGCGATAAATTTCTATAAAAAATATCAAGCTAATTTGGATGAAACTTGGGTGAACTGTAGATTAATGCTCGCGCCCTAACAAAAATGTAGCGAGCTCGCGCAAAGGAAGCTTCTTTTCGTCTGAAACGGCAATATGTGCCAAATTATCCATGGCTTTATGGTGGTATTCATTCATTTTATCGGTCGCTTTAGCTTTGATATCTAGCGCAGCGTAAATGGCCTTTGTTTGCTTAATCTTAAGCGCTGAATCTTTCTCAGAAACTAATCCCTTTATTTCTTTCAGTTGCGCTTCATCAGCAGCCTCTATTGCCTTTAAAAGTAAGAAGGTTTTTTTATTGGCAATAATGTCTCCACCCACTTGTTTGCCAAACTTATTTTGGTCGGCATATACATCTAAAATATCATCCTGAATTTGAAAGGCTACACCAAGGTTTACACCAAATTCATAAATATCGTTGGCATCAGAATTAGAAGCACCTGCTACTATAGCTCCCATTTTTAAACTACAACCTAATAAAACGGCCGTCTTATAAGCAATCATTTTAATATAGGCGTCAATTTCAACCATTTCCATGGTTTCAAAATCCATATCCCATTGCTGCCCTTCGCAAACTTCACTGGCTGTTTGATTGAAGACGGGTAAAAGTTTTGCTAATTGTTCTGCTGGGTGATTGGCCAGTGCTTTATAAGCTTCAATAAGTAAAGCATCTCCACTTAAGATCCCAATATTTTCGCTCCATTTTGTGTGCACTGTTTCTTTCCCTCTTCTCAAAGGCGCTTCATCCATAATGTCATCATGAATAAGCGTGAAATTATGAAATAGTTCAACTGTTAAGGCCGCTTGCTTTGCTGATTGGAAAGGTGTGCCAAATAATTCGGCGCTCATTAATGCCAATACAGGGCGCATTCTTTTGCCACCTAAATCTAAAAAATATGAAATGGGCTCGTAAAGGTTATTCGGCGATTCAGGTAAATGATAAGCTGCGATAGCTGTTTCAACAAAGTCCTGATAAATAGACAAGGATTTCATCATGACTCAAAAACTATTCTTGAAAAGTGTTTTTCGTTGGATTAGGCCCCCCGGGTTCAATCTCTAAATCTTCTAGTTCAATATCCTCTTCTTCATCATAAAGTTGGAAGAGTGGTTCTGCCAAAGCCTTATTACTGATTTTTTTCTCCATCCACAAAAGTAAACTTGGTAAAATCAATAGATTGGCAAACATGGCGACTAATAACGTAAGTGATACGAGTACTCCCAACGCCTTTGTTCCGCCAAACTGGGAGAAAGCAAACATTAAGAAACCGAAGAATAATACGATTGACGTATAAATCATACTGGTTCCAGTTTCGCGTAAAGCGGAAAGAATACATCTTCTTAAATCGTGTTCATACAATTTAAGTTCTTGACGGAATTTGGCTAAAAAGTGAATTGTATCATCCACCGATATCCCAAATGCAATACTAAATACTAAGAGTGTTGAAGGTTTAATAGGAATTCCAGCAAAGCCCATAA
Source organism: Crocinitomix sp. (assembly GCA_013138735.1). GTDB lineage: Bacteria > Bacteroidota > Bacteroidia > Flavobacteriales_D > Crocinitomicaceae > Crocinitomix. The sequence goes on from WTCE01000089.1 coordinate 21,895, forward strand.
CTCCTGCCGTAAATAATAAAGGCACAAAATTCGGCACTAATGAAACGAGCACCATTCGCCAAGAGCGGAATAAGATGGACATTAAAATCCCGATCATTACAATCGCAATGCTCAATGAGATCAATAAGTTAATTACTAGGTATTGTGTTCCGTTGGATGCTACAACTGAAGTTCCTGTAAAGGTGACTTTCCACTCGTTAATATCAATTGCTTTAAATAAACTATCGTTAAAACCAACTTCATTATGGTAAGACGCAAAAGAGATTTCATCCATTTCGGCCATTAGGGCTGTGTTTTCACCAAGATACATGGCCTTTATTTCTCTAAACACTACCGGATCTGCCTCATATAATGCTGTTAAGCTTGCATTCTTTTCTTCGCCTTCTTGCTCAATTATAATAGGATACAAACTGTCAGTCACCGCTTTATAAGGATTTATAATTCGTTCAAATCCTGGACGGATGCTATCAATTAATTCTTGAATATCATAAGAGCCTAAATCTTGAATTTGAGCTGTTATTCTCGTGAGCATTAGGGTACTATCAATGAATCCATTCGTTCCAGAAGCATCATCAGCCGTATTTTCAATGTACGGCAACATTTTTCTTAATTTTACATCAGATGGAATCTCATATTTTTTCGAATTACTACCATCACCACTAAAAGCCATGTTAGCAACCTTAATCGCATCCGTAATAGAAAGCGATTTAGAAAACTTATCAAATGATTCTAGATAGCGCTGTGCCGAGTCAATTTCTTCAAAACGGTTAACAAACGTGTTTTTTCGTTTGGTATCTAAAAGAATATCGAATGGTATCGCTCCACCAAAATTGTCCTGAATAAAGTTCAAGTCATTTGTGATCGGATCATCTTGTGGTAAATCGCCAGTAATGTTCCCAGTAGCTTTAATTTGCAAGGCTCCAATTAAAGCAATAATCACTACAACCCCAGAACCAATAAACACCCATTTACGTTTATGCAGTGTAAGTGTCTCTAATTTATCAACAGTATAATGCAACCACTGTTTTTCCAAGTGTTTTAAATGTTTGCTTTTCGGAATTTTAGAATAACTCAATACAATTGGTAGAATCGTAATTGATAAAACAAAAACGAAAAGAATATTAATTGAAGCAATCATTCCGAATTCGGATAGTCGCTCTGAATTAGTAAAAATAAAGGTTGAAAAACCGAGTGCGGTTGTTAAGTTCGTTAAAAAGGTAGCGTTCCCAATTTTTTGAATCACACGTGATAGTGCCTTGGCTTTGTTTCCGTGATTTTTAATTTCTTGATGAAATTTATTGATTAAGAAAATACAGTTCGGAATACTAATAACAATAATTAGTGGTGGAATAAGAACCATCAAGATTGAAAGCTGATAATCCAATGCACCAATACTTCCCAAAGACCAAATTACACCAGCAAAAACTACCGTGTTTGCTATTAGTACAATTTTAATTGATCGAAAGAAAATAAACAATAACAAGGACGTGACACCAATTGATAAACCGATAAATAAACCTAACTCGGCTTTTAGTTTAGCGCCAACCGCCACGCGAATATGCGGCATTCCAGAAACTCTAATTGGACCTAAAATATCAGTGTAGTCCACACAAATAGCCTCAACATCAAAAAGAACGTTTGCCTTTTTCATGTCACTCATGATGGATTCATTAATGAAAACCATCATCAACGAGGCATTTGTCTCTTCGTTGTATAAAATACCGTTGTAAAGAGGGTTGTTTCGAATGATTTTATTTAAGCTGTCTATTTCAACCTGAGTCTCTGGTCGGTTTTTAATAACAGCTTCAAAGTAAAAGTTTTCTTCTTCAGAATTTTTAGTCAGTTGATAAATATGAGCCTCAGATAGAATTGAGTCCACGGCAGGAAAAGCATTAACGCGTTCTCCAAAATCATACCAGGCTTGAAATTTTTCTTTTTCGTATAGATTCTCCGTTTCAATGGCAAAAATCAATAAAGATTCACTGCCACCAAAAGAACTTTTCAAGAGTTCGTAATCCTTCTTAGGTTGAGAATCCTTCGGTAACATAGTACCGTAGGTATTGTCAATTTTAATATTTGTAACAGCAAAGTATCCCAAAAAAATAGTAACCCCCAATATCATGGAGAGAATCAATATTCTATTTCGAAGGATAAATTGCGAAAGTTTAAACCACATTCAATCAAAAATTAAACAGGCACAAATGTAGTGAATCGAATTGTAAAAGGGGGGCTTTGAACGATAATTGTGTCAAAATATCCGTTTAAGTACAAAAGCTTAATTTTCCGAAAATTTTAGAAGCCAAATTGTTGTCTTAATTTAGATCGAAATTATTGCGTTTTATGGGGTGAGCTTAGAATGAAATATACTCTTCAGGATTTAATAAATATCCTTTTTTCCACAGTTCAAAATGTAAGTGTGGCCCTGTTGTGTTTTCGCCAGAATTACCTACAATAGCAATTGGGTCGCCAGTTTCAACTTGTTCACCTCTTTGTTTTAAAATGGCAGAGCAATGTTTGTAAACCGAAATTAAATCTCCTTTGTGCTGCACAACAACAACCTTTCCTTCAGATTGAATCCAGCCGGTTAAAATAATTGTCCCTTCTAAGCAAGATTTTATGGGTTCATCTTTTAAAGTTACAATGTCAACACCAAAATGACCTTCATTTTCATTAAAAGAACGAGAGACCAAACCATTAACAGGGGCAAAAAAGAAATCATACGATTCACTTTCGGCATAGCGTGATTTGTTCGACTCTGCATTTTCTACCTTTTTACGTAACATTGAATCTTCAACGCTTTTAGTAAAATCAGGCTGATAATTTTCTAAATCTAGCTCCCGATTTTGAGTTGTGCTATCTACAAAATCCTCTTCCGATAAAATAGTCTTCAAATTATTTAAAAGAAATTGGTTCGATTCGGTGGCTTGGTATAAAGAATCGATTAATTCACCTTGGCGCTCAATTTCTTGTTCGTCGCCAAAACTATTGTCACTTACAAAAAGGGAATTTAATGGTGTATATTTTACGAGTACTAAACTTAGAACGAGCACAACCAACGTATATAAGCCTAGCAAAGAAATCAAATTGAAAGAGGAAACTCTTAAACTCCATTTTTCATGATAATTGCTATCATTAATAAACGTCAATTTATGTTTTTCCCGCGAACGTCTGAAATAATTCTTTATTTTTTCTAAAAAACTCACTATCTATTTACAAATGTAAAGGTATAAAATGGCAAAATCGTCTCTTTTAAGCGTCAAAATTTCATTTAAATCAATGAAACGCACACTTGGCTCGTTTTTTGATCTAAGTTAACAACTAATTCATACTTGTAAACGTTATATGTATGAGGATTTTAATTAACTTTGAGTAGGGGACAACCCACTTTTAACCGTTTTAATAAAAACAACAAATAAATACTTTGAATACCCAAACCAAAATAGCATTTTTTATTAGCGTCTTGCTTCTAAGCTTTTCGGCAAACAGCCAATTGGTGACCAATACGGGGATTAGCCCGGCGGCACTAGTTGAAGATGTATTGTTGGGAGATGGTGTTGAGGTTTCTGGTGTTACATATACTGGAGCGGCAGATGCAATTGGATCCTTTAACGGTACTGCAACAAATGTTGGGTTGGCAAGTGGGATTATTTTAACAACTGGAACAGTTAATAATGAAACGGGTGGAATTGGTGGAGAGCAACGTGGTCCATTTGGCCCAAATGATACAGGTTCTGCAGGAAAATCAAACGGTGAACCAGGTTATGGACCTTTAACTGAGATTGCAGGCGTTGAAACTGAAAATGCAGCAATTCTAGAATTTGACTTTATTCCGCAAAGCGATACGATTCGTTTTCGTTACGTATTTGGTTCAGATGAGTATCCTGAATTTGTAGATGAAGGTTTTAATGATGCTTTTGCATTTTTCATTTCAGGTCCCGGATTTGGAGGGACTTATAATATGGCTCAAATCCCCGGTGGAGGTGGTCCCGTTTCAATTGATAACATTAACAACGGTCCAAGTAATTCAGGGCCTTGTCAAAATTGTTCTTTCTATAATGCAAATGGTACAGGCGCTACATCACCTTACGATAGTGATGCTTTTTATATTCAATATGATGGTTTTACAACCGTAATGGAGGCAGTAGCTAAGGTAGAATGTGGAGAGACTTATCATTTAAAAATTGCAATTGCAGATGCCGGAGATCAAGCCTATGATTCTGGAATTTTTTTAGAAGCAAATAGTTTAGCGAGTTACGGCCCGCTAGAAATGTCAGCGAATTTAGATTTAAACGGATATGGGGATGGCGTAACAATGGCAGAAGGTTGCGAGTCAGCAACGGTAACGGTTAACAGAACACATACAGCAGAAGCACTAAGTTTACCAGTCTTAATTTCTGGAACAGCGACAGAAGGTATAGATTATGAAAACATTCCTGATGATATAAATTTCGCTATTGGACAAGCAACAGTAACCTTTACTTTTGATGTGCTAAGTGATGCGCTTATAGAAGGAATTGAAAACCTAGTCATTGAACTTAACTATCCTGATCCTTGCGGTGAAGATAACTTTGTAGCGGTAGAATTATTTATTCAAGATGTCGATCCTTTAGAGGCTACAATTGATGATATTGAAGTCCATTGTCCTGAAGAAGAAGTGGAATTAACCGTAAATATAACGGGAGGTTTACCTGACTATACTTACGATTGGGATATTGGTGGAACAGATCCTTCAATTACAGTAAGTCCTGGTGTAACTACCACATATACGGTTACAGTAAATGATATTTGTATTGGCATTCCTGTCACGGTTTCAGGTACAATCATTGTTCCAGTTTATCCACCTTTAGACGTAAATACAACGCCAGATACTTCTGTTTTATGTCCAAATACACCTGTAGTGTTAATTTCAGAGCCATTTGGAGGTGAAGGAACATATACGTACGAATGGTTTGACGGCGGGTCATTACTTTCATCTGGACCATTTGTTAATGTTTCGCCTTATGTGACTACAACATACACCTTAGTCATTACAGACGGATGTGGAACCGTATTAACAAAAGAGATTACCGTTACAGTTATAGCATCAGTGCTAGAATTGGAAATGAGTCCAGATCAATTAGTTTGCCCTGGAGACACAGCAAATATTTGGGTTATTGCAACAGAAGGACTTGGAGATTATACCTATTACTGGATGCATTCTGGTGAGACTACGGCAGACGTTGATGTGACACCAAATTATACAACATCCTATACCGTTTCGGTCGAAGACGCTTGTCATACATATTCCGTTGAGGGAACGACAACTGTTGAAGTTGTGCGGCCAGATGCTAATTTTAATATCTTATCCAATGATCCAATGGAGAACTTACTTGTTTCATTCCAAAATACTACAGTTGGTGGTGTTACGTGGGATTGGGATTTAGGAAATGGAGATGTTTCTAATTTACATTCGCCAAGTTCAACATATAGCCCTTGGGGATGGTATGAAGTCACACTAATCGCCTATAATGAAATTGGCTGCTCAGACACGGTTACTAAACCTTTATACATTAAGCCTGAGTTTTACTTTTACGCACCTAACGCATTTACGCCAGATGATGGAAGATTCAATAATTACTACGGTGTTAGCGTAATTGGTGCAATTGATTTCAAATTCCAAATATTTAATAGATGGGGAGAGTTGATTTATCAAACGACTGATCAATATTTTAAATGGGATGGTACTTATAATGGTCATAATGTTCCAGATGATGTGGTAGTGTACAAAGTACAAATTACAGATCGTGAATATCAAATTTATGAGTACGAAGGAATGATAACAATTCTCCGATAGTTCATCTTATTCACTACATTTGTTTTAAAATGTAATGGAATGATACCCAAGCATAAGCTTAATTTCATAGCGATTCTAATTTTAGTTTTAGTTGCTGCCTGTAAAAATGATCCTATTCCAGATGAAATTCTGGAACCCGATTCTGAAGAGGTGACCCTTTCAGATTCTCTTTTTGGTGAACTGAGTGAAAAGCAGCAATACTACCAGCATTTTATCGTAGAAATTCCAAGTTCCTTTCAGCAAAGTATAGATAGTTTGGCAAGTTGGGTGGTTTCAAATGAACCTGGTGGCATTCGTTTTTCTGGTTGGGATGTTGATAGCATTAGTCGGTTTAAAATGAAGTTAGATACGCTACCTATCATTCAACCTTTGTATTATGCCAACTACTTTGATTATTTAGAAGTACCGAATTACCCGTATTGGAAAGCATCTTCCCATAATCGGGATTCTACATGGTCGCGCATTTTTGAAAATGACCGAATTGGATTATTAAGCATGCGAGGTGTTTATGAAAAAGACACCTTTTATAACGAGTGGATTGAAGGCTTAAAAACGCGATCCAATATTAATATCGTTCAAGCATCCTATGAAGATAAGCATGTAAAAAGGGACTACGAAAATTTTATGATGGCCTTGCGCAATACAGATGATATTATAGAATTGGATTTAGCACATTTTGATACAATCCAATTGAATGGTTTTAGAAATGCAGCAAAATTTAAAGGTATTTTTCTTTTGTCGACCCAAAAAGAGGCAATTAACCAGCAGTTGAGCGGAGGTGGAGATTTATTTTTGGTAAAAATGGGAGAGAACACGCTGGGCTCTATTCCTTATGACGATTGGAAATTGAATGCCGAAAATCGCGCAACTTTCGAAGAAAGCACAAAACGCATTCTTCAAGCCAAGAGCGAATTCATCCAATCTGAAATTAAAGCGGGTATTGCAGAACAAAAAAATGCCGTGCAGATTAACCTTCTTTATGGTAGCGCAACACTCATCAATAATCAAAGTAAAAGCATTCCTGTTGATAAAGGACTTAGCATCTATTCTGAAGATAAAATCAGTTTGAATCGGAAATTGAAATCAGAAAATAATTTTAAAATTTATCAGCAAAATATAGAAGAGAAATTTGATAAAATAGTGAAAAATGATGGCGTCAAATTAATTATTTTAAATGATTCTGTATCGGCTGAATTACTTAGTAAAATAGATTCCTTAGAATCCGATCAAAACACAATAATATGTTTTTCAAACCTTATTTATTACAACTCTTTATTTAGTACATCTAACCTAATTTATTCACCTAAAAATTCAAAAGGAGAATTAGATTATACAACATTATTGCAACAGTGCTCAGGCCAACTTGCTTTTAAGGGCGATTTCATCTCAGCGGATTCAATTATTGCCGGAACTAAAACGAAAAAAATCAAATTGGCACGAACAGATCCTGCTTTTTGCGGCTTGAGTAAAGATACCCTTCGCCAAATTGACTATGCTGTTAGCGCTGCATTAGGTGGAAGGGCTTTCCCTGGTTGCCAAGTGTTAATTGCCAAAGAAGGATGCATTATTTATGATAAGTCATTCGGTTATCATTCTTATGATAGAGTTAGGCCCGTTACATCACAGTCGCTTTATGATTTAGCCTCCTTAACCAAAGTAGTGTCAACAACAATGGTTGGCATGAAACTTTATGAAATGGAAGCTTTTGGCTTATTAGATAGTTTGGCTGATTATCTGCCAGATTCATTGAGAAATCATTTGCGCTATCCAAGCACGATAAGGCACATAACCTTCCAAGAATTATTTACCCATAAAAGTGGGATGCCTGCTGGTTTCCCTATTATCAAATACATGCGTTATACATCTGCAGACGTTGGTCGTTTTGATCAATATTTTTGTGATATAGCAGATTCTATGTACAAAATTGAGGTAGCTGAGAATTTCTTTTTAGACATTATTTATCAAGATTCAATGTGGTTAAGACTCAATCGAATTTGGTTAGATCCAAGTAAGGGTTATAAATACAGTGATGTGAACATGAACACACTTTATTTTTTATTCAAAAGTATCATTCAAAATGACGCACGTAAATTTGGTTATACCTTAAGAGACGGTGACTTAAAAAAGCGCAATTTATACGTTGAATTTCTTTATGACAAATACTATAAGTCATTGGGTATGGAGCGCACCAAATATAAACCCTTGAAATACTTTTCCAAAAATGAAATAGTACCAACAGAAAACGAGCGCTATTGGCGAAAGCAATTATTGCATGGACATGTTCATGATCCTAACGCAGCGCTTTATGGTGGTATTGGCGGCAACGCAGGTATATTTTCAACTACCAATGATTTAGCAATTTTAGGGGAGATGTTATTGCAGAAAGGAACCTATAATGGGGTGCAATATTTAAAGCCAGAAACTGTCACTAAATTCACAAATGTGCAACCGGGTTCTCACCGTGGACTAGGATGGAATAAGCCTTCACTAAATACTTCCGCTTTTGGTTGTGCCCATTCGGCACCGCAAGCAACTTATGGACACACTGGCTTTACAGGCACTTGCATTTGGATGGATCCAGTCAATAAAATTACCTACGTTTTCTTATCCAATCGCGTTCACCCAAGCGTTAATAATCGCATTTACCAACATGGTATTAGAAGACGCGCACATCAGGCGGTCTATGATGCTGAATTGTTTTAGGGTCAATTATTAATGTGCAATTGTCAATGAACAATTATCAATGCGCTATATTGCCTTTGGGTATGATACCATTGGTTAAAATTAACCCCTAGTTATCCCGCATGCCCTCAACAATTCGTTTTTCTACCTCCAACACCCACACTCCAACCCAAAAAACCTCAAACCTCCAAACTCACACTCAAAAAGTCTAAAGACTTTTTGTTCTTCCGCCATCAACTGGCACATTAATCCCATTAATATAGCTTGCAGCTGGAGAAGCTAAAAACGCAATTGCATTTGCAACCTCTTCAGGTTGTGCAATTCGTTGCATAGGCGAAGCGTTGGACATGTCATTTAATATAGCATCAAATGTTTGTCCTGTTTTAGCAGCCTTATTTTCAATAATCGATTTTAAACGAACCGTATTTGTTGCGCCCGGAAGTACATTATTTACGGTAATATTAAATTGACCCAATTCGCCTGCGAGCGTTTTGCTCCAATTGGCAACAGCACCACGAATGGTATTTGAAACACCTAAATTGGGCAAGGGTTGTTTTACAGAAGTTGAAATAACATTAATAATTCTGCCATATCTAGCCGCCTTCATTTTTTCTTTAACACCTTGTACTAAAATATGGTTGCAAATTAAATGTTGGTTAAAAGCTGCAATAAACTCATCCGTATTCGCTTCGTTTATTGGTCCGCCTGCTGGTCCTCCAGTATTATTGATCAATATTTCGATAGATTTATCAGCAACATAAGCAGTAAGACGTTCACGTAATTCTTCTGGTTTTGTAAAGTCCGCCACCAAATAGCTGTGTTTTTGTCCTTTTGTACTGTCTAAAGTACTAGCTGTGTCTTTTAATTTCGCTTCATTTCGTGCAATCAAAATGATAGTCGCACCCAGTCCAGAAAGTTCCTGAGCTGTTGCTAGTCCAATGCCTTGTGTGCTTCCGCAAACTATGGCCGTTTTACCTGTTAAATCTAAGTTCATCAAAAATATATTTCCGATAAAGTTAGTATATTTGTTAGTTCGTAGATGGTCGGAAATAGACAAATTTTCACAAAAGAAGAAAAAGCGAAGCTTTTGAAGACCAAACGTTAGTGCATGGAAGTGATTTTGCTATATTTCCGATCAGCCACAATTATTAAAAACGAATAAACTAGAAAAATGAAAAAGCTGCTACTCCTTACTTTTCCAATTTTATTTTTTGCATCCTGTGGTGGTGATGCTGACCCTGTTGATGAAGTAATTACTGATTCGACTAAAACGAGCGAATATTCAATGGAATTTGAAACATTGAACGCCGACAAAACAGGAATTGATTTCTACAATACAATTTCTGAGGATGATGACTTTAACTTCTTTAATTATGAGTACATCTATAATGGCGGTGGAGTTGCTGTAGGTGATATTAATAATGACGGTTTAACAGATATTTATTTTACTGGAAATCAAGTGCAGGATAAATTATACTTAAACAAAGGCGATATGGTTTTTGAAGATATTTCAAATTCAGCTTTTGATGAAAGTGCAAACATTGGTTGGCACACAGGTGTAAATATGGTCGATTTTAATGCAGATGGTTATTTAGATATCTATGTATGTCGCTCTGGAAATCCAGAAGACAAAACCTTATTGCAAAACATGCTCTTTATCAATAATCAAGACAATACGTTTACAGAACGTGCTGCAGAATTTGGTGTGAATGTACAAAAGCGCTCAACACATGCTGCCTTTTTTGATTATGATAACGACGGAGATCTTGATTTATACGTCTTAAATCACCCAATTAAAACGCCTGGTGAAAAATTTGTAACGGTGCAAGAATTTAAGCGCTTAAAAAAGTTTGGCGAGGATGCTGATGTTTTTCTAGAAAATCAAGACGGCATGTACGTTGATGTTTCAAAAAAGGTGGGCATAGAAAATAACTGCTTTGGTTTAGGTATCGCTGTCGGAGATTTGGATGGGAATGGTTATTCAGATGTATATGTGTCAAATGACTATCAGGATCCTGACTTTATGTATATGAATAATGGAGATGGTACATTTTCGCAAGAAGTAGGCGAAAGAACAAGACATATCTCCAATTTTTCAATGGGAAATGATATTGCCGATTTTAATAATGACGGCTATAATGATGTTTTCACTGTTGACATGGCCTCTGAAGATCATGTGCGCTCAAAACGAAACATGGGTGGAATGAGTACGAAAAACTTTTGGGATCTCGTTTTTGTTGGCTTCCATTACCAATATATGTTTAATGGTTTGCAAATGAATAATGGCGACGGAACTTTTACAGAAGTTTCTCAAATGGCGGGTATTTCAAAAACTGATTGGAGTTGGGCGCCTCTTTTTGCTGATTTTGACAATGATGGAAAACGTGATTTGTTTGTAACGAATGGGTACAATCGTGAAGCGCGTGATAATGATTATACAAGAGAGTATGTTCAAAAAGAAGCAGATGGCGAAATTGAAAGCTTTCAAGATGGTTTGGACTTAATGCCGACTGCCAAAATTTACAACTATATCTATAAAAATGATGGAGATATCCATTTTACAAAGAAAACGGTAGATTGGAAATTTGAACAACCAGTAAATTCAAGTGGAGCTGCCTTTGCAGATTTTGACAATGACGGAGATTTAGATTTGGTTGTTAATAATATGGAGGAAGCTTCATTCATAATGGAGAACAAACTAGAAGGGCCAAATAATTACGTACGTTTTAATATTACGGGGTCAGATAAAAATACAAGTGCAATTGGCGCCACAATTAAAATTACAAACGGTGAAGAAATTCAATTTCATGAAATTCAGGTTTCACGTGGATATGAATCATCTGTTGAACGCATAGTTCATTTTGGTTTGGGTGAAAATGAAACAATTGATAAGGTCGAAATAAAATGGATTAATGGTGATGTAATGACTAAAGAGAATTTAGCCGCCAATCAAGTTTATAATTTCTCGCCTGCAAATGCAAACGGACAATATGCAGAAACTTCATATTCAAATCAGCCTTTTAGAGATATCTCAGATTCGCTTTTCGAATTTTTTCCAAATGAAGTAATGGTAAATGATTTTGAGAGTGAAGTATTATTACCACATAAAATGTCGCAATTGGGACCTTTTATTTCTAAAGGAGATGTAAACGGTGATGGCTTAGAAGATTTTTACGTTTCGGGTGCGGCAGATTTCCCAGGAAGATTGATGCTCCAAAATGAAAGCGGCTTTAAAGAAACAAAAGGACCTTGGGCAGCTCAAAAAGCGAGAGAAGAATTAGGTTCCGAAATGTTAGATGTAGATAATGATGGTGATTTAGACCTATATATAGTGTCTGGCGGAAACGAATATGCTTATAACTCTCCAATGATTCAAGATCAACTCTATATTAATGATGGTAAAGGCAAGTTTACAAACGAAACCTTAATACGTCTTCCTAAAATGGAAACCTCAGGTCAACGAATTGCAGTGGCAGATTATGACGCCGACGGAGATTTGGACATGTTTGTTGCAGGAAGACAAACACCAGGGTATTATCCTTTTTCACCGCGAAGCTTTTTATTGCAGAATAATGGAGAGGGTGTGTTCACGGATGTGGCGCAAGAAGCTGTTGCAGCTAATGAAGCAGAAGGAAGCAGAAGTATAATGGGGCCAGGAATGGTAACAGATGCTTTGTTTGATGATTTTGACGGAGATGATGATTTAGATTTAATCGTTGTGGGAGAATGGATGCCAATTACCTTTTTTGAAAACAGAGAAGGTAAATTTGCGGATGTGACTAACCTTTATAACCCAAAAGGTGATATTGGATGGTGGTATTCAATTTCTAAAGCAGACTATAATGGCGACGGTAAAAACGATTATGTTGTAGGAAATGTTGGAACAAATAATAAATTCCATCCATCAACGGAGAAACCTTTACATATTTATTGTCATGATTTTGATGAGAACGGTACCTATGATATTGTATTAGCAAAAAAACAAGGTAATATATGTTATCCAGTAAGAGGTAGATCTTGTTCATCTCAGCAAATGCCATTTATTACTGAAAAGTTTCCAACCTTTAATGAGTTCGCCACGGCGGATGTTGAGAATATATATGGTAAAAGTGCATTAGATGATGCCTTGCATTATTCCGCAACTAATTTCCATTCGGTTATTTTATTGAGTGGTACTAGTAGTTATACCGTAGAGAACTTGCCTGTCTATTCACAATTGGGGCCTGTAAACAAGTCAATTTCCATGGATGTCAATAAAGACGGGAATATGGATTTGATTACTGTTGGTAATAATTTTGTAACTGAAGTCGAAACAATGCGATACGACGGTGGTCGTGGAGCTGTACTTTTAGGAGACGGAAAAGGGAACTTTGAACAACTTACACCATTAGTGTCTGGATTCTTCGAGTCTGAAGATTGTAAGGACATGACACTCATCAATTTCGGTAAAGACCAATTGATAATAACAGTGTCGAATCTTGCCAAACCTAAAACGTTTATGGTCAACTAATCATGTTTAGTATTAATTAAAAAAAGTAAGACACGCTTTTTTTTTAATTAAACTTGATTAATCAATCATGTTTTAGTACATTAGCGAAATTAAATCTATAATTAATAATTTAAAAACTAGTTATGAAAAAAATTGACTTAATGCTAGTGTTGCTCTTTTTTGCATCATTTGCGAACGTCTCTTATGGTCAAGCGGTGGGTCTGTACCCAGGCGGATTGACATGTGAGGACGCAGTACCTATCTATGTTGCGAAGGGCTTCTTGACGCCTAACGACGGGTTTCACCCGGCGCCAACAGCAGACACACACGATCATTGGTATTCATTCGTTGCTCCATGCTCGGGTGAATTAGAGATTACAACTCAGCCATACACAACTACCTTAGCCGCTGACAAGCGTATTCACTCTGGTGTTTGTGGAAGTTTAACGCTTGAGCGTTCTTCAGTTTGGAATGACTATAGTACTAATATTGGTGCTACAGGAGTTGCCTTAACAGAAGGTGAAACTTATTATTTCGAAATTAATGATACATGGCAACCGGGCTCTAATGGAGCTCAGTTTGATGTAAACTTCGAAAATGATGCTTGTCCTCAACCGACAAGTTTAGCTTCGTTTGCAACATCTTGGGATGAAGCAATCATTGCTTGGTTCGCAGGTGGTTCTGAAACTAACTGGACTGTATGTTACGGACCAACTGGTTTTGATCCAGCTATCGAAGGAACTGTAATTATAGTAGATGGTTCTCCATCAGCTACAATTTCTGGTTTATCTGAATTAACTTGTTATGACTTTTACGTTCAAGCCAACTGTGGTGGTGGAGAAGTAAGTTGTTTCAAATCAGGACCGAACACATTTTGTACGCCGGCTATTTGTCCAGCGCCATTGAATCCTGATGAATCTTATGTAACTTCTGATACAGCAATCACTGAGTGGGACGCTGGAGCAGCTGAAAGTGCTTGGGATGTTGAATGGGGACCTGAAGGATTTGTTTTAGGAACTGGAACATTCATTGATGGAACACCATTTGATTCTGAAGTTTTAGAACCACTTACAGCAGGTGACTGTTATGATTGGTATGTAAGAGCTGAATGTATTGTTGATTTAGGAGACGGACCAATTACTGTTCACTCTTTATGGGTTGGACCAAATGAGGTTTGTGCAGATCCAATTTGTTTAGCGCCGTCTGACGGAACTATGGTTGCTTCTGGTGGTTTAAATGCTACTTTAGGATGGACTGAAAATAATGATCCTGCTGCAGCTGAATGGAATATTCAATACGGTACGCCTGGTTTCACTCTAGGAGAAGGTACAACTGTTACTAATATCCCTACTAATCCTTATACTTTAGGTGGATTAACACCTGGTACTGATTACTGTTATTATGTACAGTCTGTTTGTGGTGAAGGACTAGATTCTTTATCTAGCTGGGCTGGACCATTCTGCTTTACTACTGATGTTTTCTGTCCTGCTCCATCTGCATTATATGCAACTGGAACTTCAGGTACTGATGCTGATTTAGCATGGGAACTTGGTGATGCAGAAGCTGCTTGGGAAGTAAGTTGGGGTCTAGGATTAGACGATCCAGAAGCTGGAACTATTGAGGATGCTGCTGTATTCCCTGGTATTTCTTTAACTGGATTAGCTCCAGGTGAAACTTATTGCTACTATGTAAGAGCTAACTGTGGTGAAGGAGCAGATTCTTCATCTGTATGGGTTGGACCATTTTGTTGGACACAACCTGCACTTTGTGCTACTCCGTTTGCTGTAAACGTAATTAACATTACAAATACTGCAGCTCATGTAAACTTCTCTTCAACTGATGCTGAGACGTTCGATATTGAGTGGGGATTACCTTGTTTCGAAATTGGAGCTGGTGAAGGATCTTTCTACGGAGCTACTGAAGCACCTTATTATATGACTGGTTTAGATCACACGACTCCATATTGGGTACAAGTAAGAGCTACTTGTGGTGTTGATTCAGTTTCTGCATGGTCTGCTCCGGTATTATTCGGAACTGATATTGCAAATGATGATCCATGTGACGCAATTGAATTAGTTCTTGACGGACCTGCTCAATTAAGACACAATTTTGAAGCAACAACTTTACCAGGTGAGACTACTATTGCTCCTCCTGCTGCTGATTGTTATTCTAATGACGGATGGTGTGCTGGTGACGGTGTTGATAGAACTGTATGGTTCAAATTCGAAGCGCCTGCATCTGGACAAGTTGTATTAAATACTTTTGATGAAAGTACTTGTATGACTAACTTCTATACTGAGCTTGCAATTTACTCTACTGGAGATTGTGGTATTATCACAAACTTCGTTGCTGAATATGCTAATACTTTAGCTCCTGGAGCTGATGGTACTGAAGCACCTTTCGGTTCTGAGCTTACTGCTTGTGGATTAACACCTGGACAAACTTACTATGTAATGGTTAACCCTGTTGCTTACGTTTCTCCTGATGTTCACTTTACTATCTCTCTTTCTTCTGTTGAAGAAGTAGCTGCTGGTTTAGGATTAAGCCCAACTATTTGTGCTGGATCGACTTACGACCTATTTGATGCTATCGCAGGATACACAACTGAGGATGGAACATGGTATAACCCAACTGTAGCTGACGGTAATGAATTACCTAACTTAGTTGGATTCCCTGATTCTCCAGGTGCATTTGATTTATTCTACGTTGTTTCTAACGGATGTGATGCTGATACTGTAATGACTACGGTTACTACTGTTGAAGGTGTTGATGCTGGTGATGATGGATTCTATACTACTTGTAACGATTACGATATCATCTTATCTGACCACATTGTTGGTTCTTATGATGGTGGTGGTCTTTGGGAGTACGACGGAGTTGATCCTGATGTAGCTCTTGCTGGTGGATTATTTATTCCTCTTGGAATGGACGCTGGAATCTACAAATTCAACTATACTGTAACTAGTGAGTACTGTCCAACAGATACTGTAACAATTACAGTAGCATTAATTGACTGTACTGAATTAACAGAAGAAGCTGAAAACGCTTTAGTTGTTTATCCTAACCCAGTTATTGATGAGTTGACTATTCAAAACATCTCAATTGAAGGTAATGCAGTAATCGAAGTATTAGATATCGAAGGAAGAGTAATTATCTCTAACCAAGTAGCTAACGTATTCGGAAACTACAAAATCAACATGAGTAATATCGAAAGCGGAGTTTACTTCGTGAAAGTTACTACTGAAGACGCTGTCCAAAAGGTCAGAGTTGTAAAGCAGTAATTCGATAAGAATATATTTAAGGAAGGGGAGCTCAATGAGCTCCCCTTTTTTTTGTGCCTAATTTTTTGCTTCATTGGATCTTGACTTTGTTCAATAGGAAATACATGATTCAACTAAACTGAGGGATAAAGACCCCAATTTTTGAAATTAAGATTGTACCTCAATAGCTGCAAACCCGAGTTCGATCATTTATGATTATGAAATAGTAAAACTAATTCTTAAATTAGTTGGCGCTTCTGTTCGGATGTTAAAACAGATGCTTCACCTTTAAATAAAAACACGCTATGGCTATTGCAGCACCATTCAATTTGAATCAATGGATCGAGGATAATAAGGCTTTATTAAAACCACCTGTCTCAAACAAAAACTTATATGTTGAATCAGGAGATTATATTGTAATGATTGTAGGTGGCCCAAATGCGCGAAAGGATTTTCACTATAACGAAACAGAGGAATTGTTTTACCAATTACAAGGTGATATCGTAGTAACCATTCAAGAGGATGGAAAAGCACGTAAAGTGGACATCAAAGCGGGAGATATGTTCTTACTGCCGGCGAATGTCCCACACAACCCCGTTAGACCTGCCAATTCAGTTGGTTTAGTGATTGAGCGTGTTCGTAAGGGAACGGACCTTAAAGACGGCTTAATGTGGTTCTGCGACAATTGTAACAACAAGTTGCATGATACACGATTCGAATTGCAAAACGTTGAAAAGGATTTTCAACCACGCTTTCGAGAATTCTACAATTCAGAGGAATTACGTACCTGTTCTAAATGTGGTCATGTAATGGAGATGGATCTGCGATTTATGGATTAGCCCATTGGAATAATTGCATTTTTTTCAATTTCTTACAAACGCTTTTAGCTCAGTAGCCGTTATCGATATAACAGCAGACTTGCTGTGAGTATACCTATTCAATCGATTTTATCGGTTGGGTAATAAATCCAGCTATGCGTAAAGCGATCTTACTATTTCTAATTCTCGGAACATTGTCTGGCTATGCCCAACGTTTTAATGAGGTTTGTGCTTCTAATACTTCGGTTTTTGAGCATATAACAGAAGGTTTTACAGATTGGATTGAATTTCATAATTCATCTGAAGAGTTAATAAATATGGAGGGTTGGTTTTTGACCAATGATATTAATCTTCCTGAAATGTGGACTTTTCCAGCAATAGAAATCGTTGAAAACGGCTATTATCTAATAGCAGCTAACGAAGGCTCTATTAATGCGGAAACTTTCCCTTATTCCTTATCTAAAAACGGTGTTGTACTTTATTTACTGAATCCATCTGGGGTCCTTACGGATTCAATTGTTCAACCAAAATTACGTGTAAACAATTCTTATGGAAGGCTAGCCGATAAATGGTTCTTTTTTGAATCACCAAGCCCCAATGGATCGAATAATGTTTCAACGGGCTATAATGGATATGCAAATTTACCAACAGTCAATAGAAGTTCCGGACTTTATCCAAAAGGGACTAATATTGTAATTCGAGCAGAGGAAGCTGATGCGATTTATTATTCTTTAAATGGTACGAATCCAATTTTAGGTTCCTTATACAGCGCACCTTTTGTTTTGAATGAGACAATATACATTAAGGCAATTGGTTCAGGAGATTCATTAATAGATTCTCGTCCTATAGAGAGAACTTATTTTACAGACGTGTCGCATGATCTTCGGGTAGTTAACTTGACAGTTGATAGTTTGGAATTATTTGATGAATTAATCGGGATCTATGTGAAAGGGCCAGACGCAGATGAAGCTTTTCCATTTTCTGGTGCAAATTTCTGGGACAACAAGGAAATACATGCCTATTACGAATACTTCGACGAGGATATGAGACTGTTAGAGTCTTTGGACTGTGACATTAAAATACACGGCGGTTCGGGATCACGTACCAAACCCATGAAATCTTTTCAAATTCAAGCAAAAGATTCTTATGATCAGTCTGAATTTAGGCAAGTCTATTTTGAAGAAAAACCAATCAATCATTTTAAACGCTTGGTTCTTCGTAATTCTGGCAATGATAATTGTGGAACTTGTGTAAAGGATGGAACCTTGCATAAATACTTTATAGAGTCAGAATTAAATGTTGACTTACTCGGTTTTCGTCCTGTTGTTGTTTATATAAATGGGACATATTGGGGGATCCATAATATGAGAGAAAAGGTGGGGAGATATTATTTAGAGTCCAACTATGGAGTCGATCCAAATGAAGTTAATTTATTAGAGAGGGGGGCAATTATTCCTGTCTCAGGTGAAGCGACAGATTTTATCGCCTTAAAAGATTATGCCATTGCATCTGATTTGGGAATTGAATCTAATTATAAATGGGTGGCTGATCGGTTGGATATTAATTCATTTGTAGATTATTTTATTATTGAACTTTATGCTAACAATCGTGATTGGCCTAATAATAATTTGAAGGTTTGGAATGCGCCTAGTCATCCAAAATGGCGATATATTTGTTATGATTTGGATGCGACATTTAATTATCTAGGATCCGATCCAGAAGATTTTTATAGTCTGGCTTACATCCTAAATAATTTGAGCGAATCGAATCCGCATGTTGCCCTATTAAAGGCTTTATTAGAAAATGAAAACTTTAAAAATTATTTTATAAATAGGTATGCTGATCTGCTCAACACCATCTTTAGACCGGAAAGAATCTTTCACCGATATGAAATGGAAAAGGAATTGGTCAGTTCTGATATGACCCGACATTATGAAAAATGGTGCGGCCCAATGGCCCAATGGGACGATCGATTTATTGGGATTAGAGGTTTTTTGGATTCAAGAGTAGGGATTATAAGAGAAGAACTCTCAGAAGTATTTGAACTTCCGGAAGCAGTTGATGTAGTATTTGATGTTTTTCCAACTGGTGCGGGAATAGTGACTGTAAATTCGATTGAGTTAGATAGATGTCCTCAATTGTACTTTTATTACCCAAGCAATGAGATTACAATATCCGTTGTGCCTGCACAAGACGCCGTTTTTAAATATTGGGAAAATACAGTTACAGGAGCGCATTATTATTCCCCTTCTATAAAATATGATCCCACTTTTGGAGATCATTTAGTGGCTGTTTTTAGCCCGAGCGATCAATTATTTAACCTTAGCTTATCACCAAATCCGACTACACTAAGTACACGATTGAATTTTTCACTTCCAAGAATGACTGATACAGAGATTCATATTTCCACACCTGACGGTAGAACTGTTGCCAAGATCGAAAAGTATGGAACGCTTAACAAAGGAACACATTGGGTAAATATTGATATGAGCGGCTTTCCAACAGGAATCTACTACATTTCTTTAGTTACTGCTTATGGAGTAGAATCGATAAAAAGTCTGAAAATTTAGAGGAAGGAATTAAGTTTTTTCTTCCATAAACTGCTAAGCCTTGTAACAAAGTGCGGAATCTTAGTTGTATTTTCATGCGATATCGAGTTTTCAACTTTGTAGCTTTCAATTTACTAACGCTCCTATTGGGGAATGGCTGTTTTTGTCAAATTGCAAGCAATCATTTAGACCTAGAGCTTTCCATTCAGCAGTCTAAACAGGATTCTATAATACGCTTTGATCCTTGTGCCGCCGATAATATAATAAACGTGCTTTTAAGGAATAATAGCGATTCAACAATCCGGCTATATAAAAAAGACCATTGTTGGGGTTATCGTACGTTTTCATTTGAAATAGAAACAGCAGACACAATTTTTGAAGTCAGTAGGTCTCATAGGTTATGGTGGCGGTGTGTACCTGACATTATGAATCTTGCACCTAATGATTCAGTATTGTTATCATTTCAATTGATTGATTCAACTTGTGAGAATTCGAACCTTCGTTTTAAACCATGGATAGGATTGCCAGTTGGGATCCAATCGATTGCATGGTTAAGAGTTATCTATAACCCACCTAGCGCTGAAATCAGAAATCAACATGCAGAAATATTGAATCGACGCAGAGATTATCGAAGTGCCGAATATAGGGACACTACAAGTGTGAAATTTGATTCATTTATTATACCAGACACAAGTAGAAGAATAATTGACAGTACTGAATTTAATTATGATTGGGCTTACGGTAAACGGCTCGTATCGAAATCGGTTCAAATAGAAATTCGCGGTAACTAATTCTATTTTAACAGAACTACATGCCCCCTTAGTTCATGGGCAATACCTTTCAAATCGGTATATACAATTTGCCACACATAGACATCATCAGTCACCAAAGAATTATTGTAACTGCCGTCCCAATAATCATCTAAATCTTCCATTTGGTAAATGAGTTCGCCCCAACGGTTAAAGATGAGCATTTCAAATTCATCAATATTGTGCGCAATTGCTCTAAATACATTATTGAAACTATCTCCATCTGGTGTAAATGCGTTTGGTACGTAAATAAGCGGATCAAAATAAACCGGAACAACCGCATAATTTGTACAGCCATTCACATCTGTTACCGTTGCGGTATAGAACGTTTCCACTTCTGGCCAAACAATTGTGGTGGCACAGGTTTGACATGCAATATTATAAGGAGGTGTCCAATAAATTGATCCATCAGCTTCCGCCCAAATAGTAACTGTATCGCCTGCAATTGGATATACTGCTGGTGAAACTGTAATTGCAGGTGGTTCATATAATTCTATGAATACTGAGGCTGAATCAACACAACCGTAATCATCTGAAATATAAACCCAGTAAGTCATATCGTGCGGAGGAGTTGATACCGTTGAAGAAGTGTTGGTACTTGATAAATAAGCGCCGGGATACCATTGATAATATTCTCCACCTGTTGCCCATAAAAATGCAGAGTCTCCAGGACAGATTAATGTATCTGGAGAAGCTTCTCCGTCAATTACAATAACATAAACTTTAACAGTGTCGTAAGAGGATCCGCAAGCATTTGTAAATGTCACAGAATAATCGGTGTCTACATCAGGATAAACGTAAGGGTTATAGATTGTAGGATCACTAATATTATAATCAGGTGTCCACAAATAGTCGGTTGCGCCACCAGCTGTAATTCGAATACTATCACCTTTGCAAAGGTTCACTTCATCAATTAAATTCGGGTATGGTATATCATGATCCACATGTACTTTAATCGTGTCTTGAATCAGACAACCTTCCTCGGTTGTAATATCTACCGTATAATAGGTGGTTAGTGGGGGAGATGCCGTTGGATTAGCAATTGTAGGATCATCTAGATCTTCCGGAGGCGCCCATAAATAGGTGTCCCCGCCAGATGCGGTTAGCAAAGCTTCTCCGCCAACACATATTGCCGTATCCAGTCCAGATGACGTTGCTACGTCAAATACATAAACTGTAACTGTTAATTCTGTTGTTCCGCAAACACTTTCAATGGTAACCGTAAATGTAGTTTCCTCTGTAATTGTCGCAATTGGATCTGAATCGAAAGGATCGGTTAATAAATCTGCAGGACCCCAAGTGTAGGTGTCTCCTCCAGTCGCAAAGAGTTGAACGGATGACCCTGGACATATCGTGTCAGTCAATGTACCTGCGGTTCCTTCAAATAATTGAATTTCAACTTCGATATAGGCTGTGTCTGGTTCATAACACCCTGCGGCATCAGATACAATTAGCATTACCGTATATATTCCTGGTTCAGCATAGAAGTATGAAGGTTCAAAATCTGTAGAAGTTCCAATGTCGTCACCAAAATCCCAAAAGTAGGTATCGCCATATTCACTATCATTTTCAAATAATACAGGATCAGGAATACAAATAATTGGAGCACCAGTACTTAGTACAGCATCAATTTGTGCCAATTCAAATTGGAAAACAGCCATATTACAATTACTATACCCGTTAACCTCTGAAAAAGCACCCGGTGTAGTCGGCCAGTCATTGCCTCCACATGCAGCACAAACAGCATGGTAAATTGTGCCTGATTTATCAAAACGACTTGTTCCACCATCAACGTGGTCTCCGTCAGAAGATGGATCTCCCATGAATGTGGCGTACTTTAAAGCTGCCATATCTGCTGTGAAAACAGCTAAATAAAAATTACTTCCACCTGTAGCATCTTGATAGGCATCCGGAGTAGTAGGAAAACCAGTAGTAGTACTTCCAGTTGCGCCACCAACGTCTACATTTAATTCTCCACCCCAGCCAGCAATATAAATTTCGTAACAATCACTTACTAAGAACGCGGTAGGTGAGATTTCTGCAACGCCACCGCCCGCACCAAATACGGAGGACCATTCTGTCGTGCCTAAATCATTCGATATTTTATGTATGAATTGTCCACTGTTAGCATTGATATAGTTGACTCCATCTGTCTGGTATGGGCCACTTGATTGTCCGTAGACATAAACAAATTCATCTATATCTAACTCAACAGAATAGGCTTGGTCATAATCATCTGTTCCAAGATATGTTGCCTCTGGAGTATACGCTGGAGCTGTCAATTTCATTAAATAGCCATCAGTTATTCCTCCTTGATAAGTAGGGTGAATATTACCAGCAGTATTTGGCAAGTCAGTACTAGTTGTACCTCCAACCGTAAAAATATCTCCTGAAGGAGAAACTTTAACGGAATTACCTGCCTCATGTCCAGATCCACCAATATAAGTACTCCATAATAGGTTAGATAAGTCAGGATTAAGTTTTGCTAGAATAGCATCTTTACCGCCGCCTAATGTGGCATCAAAACCACCTACTATTGGAAAATCTGTCGAAGTTGTAGTTGAAGTAATGTAAACATTTGATGCGGCATCTAAATAAACTTCACCACGCAATTGATCACCATAGTTATAAACCACAGCACCAGATTCTGAAATTCCATCAAAGTTTGTTCCGCCTAAAAATGTTCCACCGAGTAAGGCATTTCCATCAGCCGATAATTTAATGATGTAAATATCTGCGCCGTCCCCAAAGTCAATACCGTCAATGGTTGCACCACCACCCAAGTTGTTTATAGCTTGATAAGGTGTGCCGCCAACTGGAAAGTTAGTAGATGACGTTGCCCCCATGATGTATAATTCATTTGCATCATTCACAATAATACTATGCGGTGTTTCTGCACCCGAACCTCCAATATAAGTTGAAAAAATAATAGCTCCGCCGTCATCAGTAAACTTGGTGATTCCCAAATCCACAATACCTCCCCAACTATCATCAAAAGCTCCTACCGTTATTGGATATCCAGTGCCAAATACAATTCCGCCACCAATCATTTTACCATCTATATCAGGGCAAGCTGTCATTCCCCAATTGTCTGCTGTGGAACCGGTGAAAGTTGAAAAGTTTAATTCAGGATCAATAATTAATGCTTTTGACGCATCATAGCCATCAGGAAAAACGAAGTGCATTTCATTTCCAATTAAGGCATATTCACATTCAACCTTATATTTTAATCCTGCCGATTCTTGATAGGCGAAAGGTTTTTCTTCTGTGATAATTCCAAGTGAGGTAGTTATGCGCAAAGCGCCATCAATAATTTCAAGATTGTCTTGCCCTTCATATTGTACTTTAAAATCTGCTGGGTTTCCTCCTGGATTAATGATAACATCATACTTCAAGGTATTGTTGCCTTCATAAATACGCATGTCAATATGAGCATACAAACCTACGTATTGAATTTCTTCGTAAGCATAACTGTTGCTGACCCATTTATCTGGATTATTGCCTAAAAAGTAATTTTCGTAAAAAGGGGAGGGAGATAGTTCTTCAAAACTGGGTGTACTCGCTCCAATAAATGTGGTTTTGACAACATGGCGACGCAAAACTTCTGGTTCAGCGGCCTCTTCGTGTCCATGTCCATGATCATAATGTTCGCCTTCACTGTTGAATTCATAGGTAAAGCCGCCTTCTTCTAAATACATTTGGCCACCAGGAATTCCGATTTTGTACTCCACATTTTTGTGCCACTGCCCTTTATTTGGACGAATCCAAATCTCATCTTGAGCGAAAAGCCCAAAAACGCTGAGAAAAGTGAACAAGAAGAGTACTATTTTATTCATAAGCTGACATTAAGTCGAACTATAACGGGTTTATACCTACTCCACAATCAACAAAAACCATACCCTTCCATTAAAAAAATGGAATAAGATTAGGTTTAAATTTACTAAAAATCAATGACTTAACAATAACTATTCGTGTATACGGTAGTTATCATTTATTGTTTAGTTACTATAAGACGTTTGCCAACCTAAAATAGTTTACTGGAAGGGGTATTTATTTTTTAAAAATATTGGAAAGCAAAAAATTGATTTTCAGAAGGTTGGGATAATTGAACTCAGATTTAAAAGAATTTAATAATCCTCTTCTTTAACAATGTTGCCTTCTTCGTCATAAAAAACCCAATGGCCAACTTGTTTGTCATCAGTGTATTCGCCTACATAACGAACCTTACCGTTGGGGAAAAATGTGATGGAATGACCATTTCTAGTTCCGTGTGTATAATGGGATTCACTCCATTTAATACCCGTTTCGTAATAAGAGACCCAAAGTCCATGACGTGCCTCATTGTCGTCATAATTACCTTCAATTTTTAATTCACCCGTTTCATGAAATTCTTGATAATCCTTATCGGATGTTAGTGCAGTAATTGCCTCAGGGACCTCAAAGGTTTCTGTTTCTGTTGGATTTGGGTCATTATTTGTTGTAGTCGTATCTATAATCGGATCTTGATTAGACACATCTGATTGCTTGTCTTCAGCATCATTTGAGCATCCTACTAGGATAAGTGACCCAACTAAAATCGTGTATAAGGAATTTTTCATTTCGTTTTATTTATCTCTATAAACAGTGTATTCAACCAATCCAATTAGTGCTTTTTTTGCATCTGATTCTGCCAAATCATCTAATAATAATAGCGCTTCCTCTTTCAATTCAATCATTCTATCGTAAGCGTATTTTACTCCGCCAGACTCAATAACATGTTGAATTGCAATTTTCACTTTCTTAGGGGTCTCATTATGATTCTTAACAATATTGATGAGCGTTTTTTTAACAGCCGAACTACCGTTGTTTAAAGCATAAATTAAAGGAAGGGTCATTTTTCGTTCGCGAATATCATTTCCTGTTGGTTTGCCAATTTTTTCGCTATCACCGTAATCAAAAATATCATCTTTAATCTGGAAAGCCATCCCAACCAATTCGCCAAATTTTTTCATTTTTTCAATCAAGGCCTCATCTGAACTTACCGAAGCCGCACCTGCTGCACAGCATGATGCAATTAAAGAAGCCGTTTTTTGTCGAATAATGTCATAATATACCTCCTCAGTAATGTCTAACCTTCGTGCTTTTTCAATTTGAAGTAACTCCCCTTCAGCCATTGCTTTAACAGCGTCTGAAACAATTTTTAAAAGGGTGAATTGGGAAGTTTTAACTGAAACTAATAAACCTTGTGCTAGTAAATAATCTCCAACTAAGACAGCAATTTTATTTTTCCATAAAGCATTAACTGAAAAAACGCCTCTGCGCTCATTGGCATCATCAACAACATCATCATGTACTAGCGAAGCAGTATGCGAAAGCTCAATTAACGAAGCAGCTGTATAACTAGCCTCTTCAACCTTGCCGTTAATGGCTTTAGCAGTTAAAAACACAAACATGGGACGCATTTGCTTCCCTTTTCGTTTAATAATATAATGTGTGATTTTGTCTAAAAGTGCCACGTCAGACTTCATGGATTCTTTGAACTTTACCTCAAAGGTGGCCATCTCTTCGGCGACATTCGCTTTTATTTCTTTGACAGTGAACATTGGTACAAAGATACGTTAGAACTATTATATAAGTGTGAATTCCTCACTAAATTGAGGGATTATTATTCATGTCTGATGTCTGAATTATTTCAATCCATTCTGTTACCGTATGCGCATTTTTCAGATCATACGTCCCAATTTTTTCGCGCCGTAATGAGGATAAGTGCCCACCATTATTCAACAGTTTCCCTAAATCATGCGCAATACTTCTAATATACGTGCCTTTGGAGCAGGTGATATCGAAATGTACAAGAGGCAAGCTAATTTCAGTTAATTCAAAACTGTGAATTGTTATTTCTTTTGGGGCAAGCACAACCTCTTTGCCCGCTCGAGCTAAATCATAAGCTTTTTGGCCCTTTATTTTTTTAGCAGAAAAGATCGGCGGATATTGCGCATAAGAGCCAACCATTTTTTCTACTTCTGCTTCAATGGCTTGTTTCGTTATATTTTCTAGTGGGAAAGTACTGTCGATTTCTGTTTCTAAATCATAGGATGGAGTTGTTGATCCAAGCGTTATAGTGCCCGTATAATTTTTCTCCAATCCCATAAAGGATTCAATTTCTTTTGTTTTTTTGCCTGTACACAAGATCAATAAGCCATCTGCCAATGGGTCTAATGTTCCCGCATGGCCGACCTTAATTTTTTTGATGCCCAACTTTTGTTTCATTTCATAACGCAGTTTATTAACAACGTCAAATGAGGTCCAGTGAAGTGGTTTGTGTACCAATAAAACTTCTCCTGCTTGAAAATCGTAGGTTCTATCCATTTATTAGGGAATAACTCACGGCAATAATACCTACCGCGAAGCAGTAAAATGAGAAATATTTTAATTGTGCTCTTTTAACTATGGCGATCATCCATTTACAGGCAAAAAGCCCGGTAATAAATGCACACATAAATCCAACAAATAAGGCCAAAATATTAGGGCCTTGCAAGGGTCTCACCATTCCGTAATCATGTTCTAAAATTTGCGTGACACGCTCATCTGAGAATCCAGCCTTTTCTAATTCAGTTTTGTATTCTGTTTCTATCGTCGCCGTTTCTTTGTTGCCAGCTACTTTTGCGTCCGACCATTTTCGTTCTTTGCTTTTAATAATGTGGAAAGACATCCTTCTGTCCTGATCAGTAAAAAGCTCATCTGCCATTAATTCATCCACAATAACCTCTGTTCTTTCCGAGATTGTCGTTTTTTCGAATTCACGATTCTCTAAAAAGTCTTTTGTATCGAAAAGAATGGCACCAAAGATTAACGGAACGACCATTAAAAAGGAGAATTTTGCCGCTTTTTCTCTATCCACCCCTAATAAAACGGAGGTTGATATGGTTGCGCCTGAACGAGAAATGCCCGGCAGAATAGCAATGGCTTGCGAAATACCAATAATTATCGCATGTCCAAATCCAACTTTTTGATCTGTTTTTTTAGCGCGATCTGCTAAGAATAATAAAACTCCAGTCAATATTAACATGCAACCAACTAAAGTGATGGCGCCTCCAAATAAAGATTCGATTTCTGACTTAAAAACGACACCCACTATTGCTGCAGGTATCATTGATACAATAATTTTTAAAGAAAATTTTAGCTCATCATTCCATTTAAAAGCAAAAAGCCCTTTGAAAATTTGCGCAATTTCTTTACGGAAGACTACAACTGTACTTAATGCAGTGGCAAAATGTAAAACTACTGTGAGTAGCATGCTTTCTTTACCTACTGAGTTTTCTCCAAAGATGGCTTTAACCAATTCAATGTGACCACTACTACTAACAGGAAGAAATTCTGTGAGACCTTGAACAATGCCAAGGATGATTGCTTCAAACAAGTCCATTTAAACCTACTTGACTATGTTTTTTTTCATAATGCCATAAATCACAACGACATAACCTAAAATAACTAGGATTGGTGCCAACGTGATTCTTCTATGACTAAAAAGCTCAGCTTCATTGAATTGAGTAGGGTCTTCTGAACCACCACCAATCATTAAAAAGAATCCAATTAATGAGAGTACAAATCCCCCAACTATTAACATATAATTTTGGGATCCAAAAACAAATTTACTTTTTTCGTTCATAAGAAAAGCTTTAACTGAAGTTCAAATTTAATTAATATAATTCATCTAAGTTCAATCGCAGGTATTTTCTCAATGCGAAATAGGTAGATGTTAGTGTGATTAGTATTCCAAATAAAATAATTCCGCCCAATACATAAAAGAAAAGTGTCAGGTTAGTCATATCTAAAATCATGGGGTAATAGTGGCTTCCAAATTTAATGAGTCCAAGAATCATTGTGCCCGCAATTATGCCAGAAATAAATCCTTGCCCAATGGCGCTCCAAAAAAATGGGCGGCGTATAAAACGAGGTGTAGCTCCTACTAATTGCATGGTTTTTATTAAAAATCGTTTAGAAAACAAGGCCAATCGAATGGTATTGTTAATCATACCGATTGCTATAAACAGCAACATGCAGGCAATTATCAAAGTCAAATAGACCCATTTCTGTAAACGTTGATTAACATTTGTGAAAATTTCATCTCGATAAGAAACTTCCAATAATCTGCCGTCATATTCCTGCATCAAATCATTTTCGATCCAAGTCATGCTATCCCTATAAAAATAGTCTTTCTTTAAGGTCATAATTACAGACTGCTCTATAGGATTTTCGCCATTTATAACACTTAATGCGGTATCGCTAACACCCATGTCTTTTTTGTAAACCTCCCAAGCTTCATCCGAAGAGCGATATAAGGCACTACTGGTGTAAATTTTATTAGCAATTTCTTCTTCAATCAATCCTAATTCAAGCGTATTGACTGAATTGTCGAAAAATAAGTCAATTTCAAATGATTCAATTTTGTCGTTTTTAAGATTATTTAATCCCAAAACAAACCAAGAAACAAGGCCTATAATAAAGAGTACCATTACAATCCCGACAATAGTCGAAACATAGGCTGTGCGCAGTCCTTTTCTGCCTTTTCCACTTACTTTACTCATAGCAGGGCTAAAAATAGGTATAATATTTATTAGAATTAATAAATGAGATAATGAAGCGTTCTTTTTTAAGAAATATTTACATTTGCATGTCTAAACAAATAAAATTAAATAAAATGAAAAAAGTAATTATATTAGGATTGTTCGCAATGCCCCTATTCTTCGCATCATGCGGAGGAGGAGAAGCTGAAGGCGACACAACCGATTCGGATACAACTGCAACAGTTGAAGAAGTAATACCAACAACACATGAGAGTTATACTATTGATACGGCTACGACGATCATTAATTGGATGACGTATGAAGGTGAAGAGTTAAGTCATAATGGTGCTGTGAAGGCGCTTGAAGGAAATTTCGAAATTGCAACAACTGGTGATGAATTAGCTGTTTCAGCTGGATATATCCTTGTCGATCTTAATTCAATCTCAGAATCTGAAGGAAGTGCTAAATTAGTAGGTCATCTTATGTCTCCGGATTTCTTTGATATAAACCAATTCGCAACTACTGAGTTTGTATTCGATCATTTTGAAGAAGGAATGATTTATGGAAACCTTACTGTATTAGGTACAGAGGTTGAAGTATCTGCGCCTACAGCAATTTCAGCTGATGAAAATGGTGCAACGCTTGAGTTAGGAGAATTCAAGGTTGACTTTACAGCTTTCGAAATGCCTTTCTTTATTGCTGATGTTGAAGCTCCGGTTGAAGAGCAACATGATCCAATGGTTGGATTTTCTGCTACGGTTGTAGGAATGAAATAAGCAAAACATTAAACATAAAAAACCCCGTCAGCCTCAGGTTGACGGGGTTTTTTTATTTTTTTAACTAAAGACTAAAGACTAAAGACTAATAGCGCAGCGGTCTAACATCTAATTTACAATGTCCCTCGCTTCTCTTGTTCTCTTTCGATAGATTCAAATAAGGCTTTAAAATTGCCTGCACCAAAACCTCTTGCTCCCATTCTCTGAATGATTTCGAAAAACAATGTTGGTCTGTCTTCAATTGGCTTAGTAAATATTTGTAATAAATAGCCTTCTTCATCTGCATCAATCATAATTCCAAGAGCTTTCAATTTTTCAATGTCTTCTCCTAATTCATGGTTGTGTGCTAGCAATCTTCCCGGAACAGCTGCGTAATACTCTTCTGGAGGTGTAGATAAAAACTCAATTCCTCTAGCTCTCATTTTTGACACAGTGTCAAGAATATCATTGGTTGCAACAGCAATATGTTGTACACCTGGACCTTCATAAAAATCAAGGTATTCTTCAATTTGAGATTTCTTTTTTCCTTCGGCAGGTTCGTTAATTGGAAATTTAATTCTTCCATTTCCGTTACTCATTACCTTACTCATCAATGCAGAATACTCTGTTGTAATTTGTTTGTCATCAAATGATAAAAAGTTAACAAAGCCCATTACATCTTCATACCATTTTACCCAAACGTTCATTTCGTTCCAACCCACATTTCCTACCATGTGATCGATAAATTTAAGTCCAATTGGTTCTGGGTTATAGTCTGATTCCCACTTTTTATAACCGGGTAAAAATTCACCGTTGTAGTTTTTTCTTTCCACAAACATGTGAACCGTTTCACCATAAGTATAAATCCCCGCTCTAACTACTTCTCCGTGCTCATCTTTTTCTACAGTAGGTTCCATGAAGGATTTTGCACCTCTTTTTGTAGTCTCTTCCCAAGATTTTTTAGCATCATCAACCCAAAGTGCGACAACTTTTACGCCATCACCATGCTTTGCTAAATGTTCATTCATCCAAGAAGATGAATTTAACGGTGTAGTGAGTACAATTCTTATTTTGTCTTGTTTTAGAACATAAGATGAATATTCTTTACATCCTGTTTCTAAACCTTTATATGCATGTGATTGAAATCCAAAAGCTGTTTTGTAAAAATGAGCAGCTTGTTTTGCATTTCCAACAATAAATTCTACATAGTCAGTTCCCAAAAGAGGTAAAAAATCTTGTGCTCCTTCAAATATTTTTTCTAATCCGTATTCTACGTTTTTTATTTTACTCATAATAATTATTTTAATGATTTATTGACAAATAATCTCAAATTACTAATCTAATTTTTTATTCAGTGATCCACGACTTATAATAATCGTCCACCTGTAATTTCATTGCTTCCTCTGTTATCATAACTGGCTTAAATGGGTCAATCATGACAGCAAGTTCGCCCGTCTCCTTTTTACCAACACTTCTTTCAATAGCTCCCGGATGTGGACCATGAGGTATTCCTCCAGGATGAAGTGTGATTTGTCCCTTCTCAATATTGTTTCTGCTCATAAAGTCTCCATCAACATAATAAAGAAGCTCTTCTGAGTCAATATTACTATGGTGATAAGGCGCAGGAATTGAGTTTGGATGGTAATCATACATTCTCGGAACAAATGAGCAAACTACGAAGCCAGCAGCTTCCCATTGTTGATGGATTGGCGGTGGCATATGTATCCGCCCAGTAATTGGTTCAAAGTCGTGAATTGAAAAAGCGTAAGGATAATTGAACCCATCCCATCCAACAACATCAAAAGGATGATTGGCATGAGTGTATTCCCAAATTACACCTTGTTTTTTTGATAAAACTTTAAATTCTCCTTTTTCATCATGCGTTTTTAAATCTTTAGGAAGCCTAAAGTCTCGTTCGCAAAACGGGGAATGTTCCAAGAATTGGCCAAAATTATTTCTGTATCTGGCAGGTGATAAAATTGGACTGAATGATTCAATGTAGAGTATTCTATTGTCTTCTGAATCAAAATCAATTTGATAGGTAGTTCCTCTCGGGATAATTAAATAGTCTCCATATTTGAAATCAATATTTCCATACATGGTTCTTAGCTTTCCTGATCCGATATGAATAAATAACATCTCATCAGCATCACTGTTTCGATAAAAATATCCTTTTGAAAAGGCTTTAGGAGCTGCTAAGCCAATATGTAAGTCATTATTAGCAAAAAGTGTCTTTCTACTTTTAATATAATCATCCTCAGCAGGTAAAGAAAAACCTTTAAAGCTTAAAGCTTTCATGTTTTTATCAATCGCAATCTTAGGACTGATGTCCTCAATTTTCCGAATCTCAGAAACTACTGTTGGTGGATAAAGATGATAAATTAAGGAAGACATGCCTGCAAAACCAGCAGTTCCAAATAACTCTTCTTGATAAAGTCCTCCGGTCGGTTTTTTAAATGTTGTATGTCTTTTATCGGGTATTGAACCCAACTTGTGATAGCGTGGCATAATTTCGTTTTTTTTTGATTAATTAATTATGTTTCGTCTATTATTTATGAATAATAGGTATTAGCAAATAGGCTAATAAACAACATATCACTCTGGATTTCTCTTGATGAGAAACTTTAAATAGATAGCGAGTGTTTCAAATATTCCAGACATTTCTCAATGTTGAGCTTTCAACAAAGATAACGATTCTGTCGATTTTTTCAATGATAATTATCACTTCCTATTTGAAATAAATTTATTTTTGCAACAAATCCCTACTAAAAAGACACACTTTTACTTGAAGTAAGGAACATGAACGCTCAAAAGGAAAAGACATGAAAAAAATAATGGTTATTGGTGCTTCAGGGCAAATCGGTACAGAGTTGGTAATAGCTTTGCGCGAAAAGTTTGGTAATGACAATGTCATTGCATCTGATTTAAAAGAGACAATTAAGGCTGCTTTGAGTGGCGGACCGTATGAACAATTGGATGTAATGGATAATGAGGCGTTGAAAGCCATTGTTAACAAACATTCAATTACTGAAATTTACCTTTTAGCTGCCCTGCTTTCTGCAACTGCCGAAAAACATCCAGATTTCGCTTGGAAACTGAACATGGAGGGTCTTTTTAATGTACTGAATTTAGCAAAGGAAAAAGTCATAAAGAAAGTGTTTTGGCCAAGTTCAATTGCCGTTTTCGGATCTAATACCCCAAAATACAATACGCCGCAATACACGATAATGGAACCTTCCACTGTATACGGCATCAGTAAATTGGCAGGCGAACGTTGGTGTGAATATTATGCGAAACAATACAATGTTGATGTCAGAAGTATTCGTTACCCTGGTTTAATTTCATATACCTCATTGCCAGGCGGGGGTACAACAGATTACGCGGTTGATATTTTTTATTCTGCCAAAAGAAATGAAAAATATACTTGCTTTTTATCTGAACAAACTGCCCTTCCAATGATGTATATGGAAGATGCGATCCGCGCCACAATAGGATTGATGGAAGCGCCAGACGATTCTATTAAAATTAGATCTTCATATAATCTTGGAGGGATTTCATTTACCCCAGCCGAAATTTATGCTGAAATCAAAAAAACGAAGCCAGACTTTGAAATTGAATATGCTCCTGATTTTAGACAGAAAATTGCAGATTCATGGCCAAGTAGTATAGATGACGTTGACGCAAGGAATGATTGGGGCTGGAATGGTGAATTTAATCTTGAAAAACTTTGTAAAATCATGTTAGAAAACGTTTTAGATGCGGGAATTAGCGTTTCTCAAAACACGTAATCGTCTAATCATAAGTTTTTATCTTGAACTTTGGACTGTTAATCGAAAAGTAGATGAAACATTAAATATTTATTTGTAGATTGCTCTTGAATACCGAATTAAACCAGATTACACCCCGAAGAATGAGAAAATTGTTAATCACCTTGTTATTTGTGCTCCCGGCGTTAGCCTATAGTTTGGGAAATGCATCTAATACAATGCCCTTTGATATTGCGCAAGCGACGTCTGATGGTTATCCAAATGTTGAAGACGACAAGGGTCGACAGGGAATGTGGACGATTTGGGGAAGGATGAATCCTGATAAAGGGTACCCTGAAGATGGGAAGATTGAAGAAGGTAATTATAAAGACGGCAGAAAGAACGGTGAGTGGATCAAATATCATAAAGACGGAAAAACACCAAGATTAAAAGGAGTATATGTAGATAATCGACCAAATGGCGCTTATACGAAGTATTATCCGAATGGTGTGACAATGGAAGAAGGGAAGTTTACTTCAGGTAAACAAACGGAGATTTTTAGAAGATATTATGATACTGGAGTAATGTCTCAAGAAAAGCATTTCAATCAAGATGGTAGAGAAGATGGGAAAGTGAAATACTTTCACCCTAATGGAAAATTAGAGTTTGAATACACTAAAAAAGATGGTGTAACTACTGGAGAGGCAAAACGTTTTTGGCCTAACGGTGATGTGAAAGAAGTCATCATGTATAATAATGATGGCACAGTAGGTTCAAGAATCGAGAAGGAACGTGTTAATCCTCCGTTTGATGCTGAACCTGTAGTAACAGCGCCACCTGCAAACGCTCCTGATGGAACGGATGGGAAAACAAACGGCAAGAAATTCAAGAAAAACGGATACAATAAAGTGTACAATGATGACCAAGAGCTCTGGATGGATGGAGACTTTAAAAGCAACAAGCTTTGGGATGGTAAATTGTACAAGTATGACAGTGATGGAATTCTATTAAAAATTGAAGTTTGGAAAAAAGGTAAATATCATTCAGACGGACAGCTTAATTAGTCAAAAAAATAGTATTAAATTTGAACCCGTCAGCCTCAAGCTGACGGGTTTCTTATTTATAGATAGTAATAACAATGCATAGTCAACTCAAAATTTACAATACGCTCAAAGGAGAAAAGGAGCTATTTACACCAATACATAACGATCAAGTAGGAATGTACGTGTGCGGACCCACTGTTTACAGTGATGTGCATTTAGGGAATTGTAGAACGTTTATTTCTTTTGATATGATCTATCGCTACTTATTGCACCTTGATTATAAGGTAAGGTATGTTAGAAATATCACAGATGCGGGGCATTTAGAAAATGATGCGGACGAAGGCGAAGATAAGATTTCGAAAAAGGCACGATTAGAAGCCTTGGAGCCTATGGAAATTGTGCAGAAATATTCTGTTGGTTTTCATGACATTATGGGTCAATTTAATGCTTTGCCACCGAGTATCGAACCAACCGCGACAGGACATATTATTGAACAAATTCAGATTGTTAAAGACTTAATTGAGAAAGGTTTTGCTTATGAAAGCAATGGCTCTGTCTATTTTAATGTCCAAAAATATAACGAAACGCATAATTATGGCATCTTGTCTAATCGTAAAATTGAAGATTTAATTTCAGGTACGCGGGAGTTGGATGGACAAAGTGAAAAACAAAGTCAATTGGATTTTGCCCTTTGGAAGAAAGCTTCGCCTTATCACATAATGCGCTGGCCATCTCCTTGGAGTGATGGTTTTCCTGGCTGGCATTTAGAATGTACAGCAATGTCACATAAATATTTAGGAGAACAGTTTGATATCCACGGTGGTGGAATGGATTTGAAATTCCCGCATCACGAATGTGAAATTGCGCAGGGCCACGCCTATAATGGAAAAGCACCAGTAAACTATTGGTTGCATACAAACATGCTTACGCTCAATGGTAAAAAAATGAGTAAATCTACTGGGAATAATTTATTGCCAGAGGAACTTTTTACGGGTGAAACGGATTTGCTTGATAAAGGTTTTGACCCTATGGTTGCCCGTTTTTTCATGATGCAAGCACATTATAGAAGTGAACTTGATTTCTCGTCAGATGCTTTGAAAGCATCTGAAAAAGGATTTAATAAATTAATGAATGGTTATACTGATTTGACACAATTAACGGGTCAATCGGAAAGTGATGAGGATGTTGAAGCATTAATTCAGTCTTTTTATGACGCTATGAATGATGATTTTAATACGCCTGTACTTGTGGCGCATTTATTCGAAGCCGTAACATACATTAACCGAGTTAAAGATGGAACAGCTAAAATTTCTAGCGAAGATTTAGAAAAGTTGAAAGCCGCAATGAAAGTGTTTATCTTTGATATTTTGGGGCTAAATACGGTTGATCAAGCTGATGATTCTAAATTGGGTGATGCAATGGATATTATTTTGGAATTGAGAAAAAACGCAAGAGAAAATAAAGATTGGACAACATCTGACTTGATCCGTGATAAATTGAATGATGCCGGAATAACGGTAAAAGACGGTAAAGAAGGAACCTCTTGGTCCTCGAATTAATTAAAGACAGATTTTACTTCAATAAAAAAGTATATTTTTGTCGCGAATTTTAGAAAGCAATTTAGAATATGAGTAATACAAAGGATTTAATAAAGTTATTTGAGCAAAAATTTGTTGCTCACCCATGGCACGGAGTTACGATTGGTGAAAACATGCCAAACGAAGTTAAAGCATATATTGAGATCAATTCGAATGATCAAATCAAATATGAAATTGATAAACCTAGCGGTCATATCATGATTGATAGACCACAAAAGTATTCGAATATTGTTCCGGCTTTATATGGATTCGTTCCTCAAACATATTGTGATAAAAAAATAGCAGACTATTGTATGGCCAAATCTGGATTGACCGGAATTGTTGGTGATAGTGATCCATTGGACATAATTGTTTTGTCTGAGCGTAACATAGATCGCGGAAATATTTTAGTGGATTGTATTCCTGTTGGAGGATTTCGCATGATTGATGGAGGAGAAGCTGATGATAAGATTATCGCTGTTTTGAAAGATGATCAAGCTTATGGACATATAAGAAATATTGAAGATGTGCCATCAAAAGTAATTGATCGTGTTAAGCATTTTTTCTTGACTTATAAGGAAAATCCAAATGATGATGGATCTGATAAAAAAGTTGAAATCACCCATACATATGGAAGAGAAGAAGCTTTGGAAGTGATTAAATTGAGTAACGAAGATTACCTTGATGTATACGGTGATGTGAATGAGAAATTTGCTACTGCTTTGTCGCAGTTAGTTTAAAACAAAATTTTATTCGTAAAAAGGTTGGCTTTTAGTCAACCTTTTTCATTTTAGAAACGTCATGCAAGTAGTATGAATTCCAATAATGTAAAGGTATTGGGTCTTTATTTTTATAAAGTATTCAGTATATTTGCATCTTATTGATAGAAACGATAAACCATGAAAAAACAGTTGATTCAATTTCTGCTCGTTATATTCCTCTCAGCGAGTTCAAATTTATTCGGTCAAGTAGTTATCTATAGTGAAGATTTTGACGGAGCCTTAACATGGACCTTAAACACTGATTTAGGCGCAGAAGGGGCAAATCCAAATTTCTGGTATATCTCTTGTGAAGAAGAAGGTGTTGGGGCAGGAGTCTGCGGAGAAGCTTGCGGTGCAGGTGATCAAACATTGCATGTTTCGGTTAATCCAATTGCAGGTGATTTAGGTGCGGCGTATCTAGAGGCAGGAACAGGACTTACAACGACCGATCGTAGAGCAGAATCTGGAGATATAAGTACAATAGGACATGCTGACTTAACAATGAATTTTGATTTTATTGGTCAAGGAGGCGGAACAGATTTCTGTGAAGTTTTTTATAGTATTGACGGAGGTGCTGCTTGGGTTTCATTAGAGACTCCGCTCACATCTTTATGTTGTGGCGGTGTGCCATGTACTGGTGCCGAGCAGGGGTTATGGGCGACAAAAACATATTTGTTACCACCGACATGTGAAGAAATTCCAAATTTAAGAATCAGTTTTGTTTGGAAAAATATAGATGATGGTATTGCAACTGACCCTTCATTTGCGGTAGATAACTTGAGTATTGAAAAACCTGTTATTGTTGTTGATGGCGGGCCAACTGCTTTATTTGATCCAGAAGATATTACAATTTGTCAAGGAGAATCAATTACGTATACTGATTTAAGTACAACGGATGATGTAATTACAGATTGGAATTGGGTATTTGGCGGAGGAACTCCAGGCAGTGCTTTAACAGCTGGGCCGCACGTTGTATTATATCCTACACCAGGAGTCTTTATCACAACTTTAACCGTAACAGACGGAATTGGATCACATGATACATCATTTACAGTAACAGTTGAAGACGGACCATATGCAGGTGAATCTGCTAGTGCCGATTTATGTGTAGGAGAAAACTTAGATTTAAATACTTTATTGATAGGAGCTGATGGCGGTGGAACTTGGGTGGAAACATCTGGTGCACCAAGTGGCACATTCACACCTGGAACAGGGGTGTTAGATGGTGCAGGTTTAACAATCGGTGATGTATTCACCTTTGATTATACGACTTTGCCAGGTATTGCACCTTGTCCCGGAACAGATGTGGCAACCATTACAATAACGATTATTGAATGCGGACCTCTATTTGCTTCATTTGTGCCATCAAGCTTAGAGATTTGTCAAGATGAGTGCATCACATTTTTAGATGAAAGTACAGGTGATATTACGGGTTGGATTTGGTCCTTTTCGGATGCGGCTATTGGAGGCCCATTAGTAGGTGCTGATCCTGGAACTGTATGTTTTCCAACTGAAGGAGATATAGATGTTACATTAACTGTGACGGATGGAGTTGGATTTGACGATACAATAATTACGATTAGAGTAAATCCTTTACCGGTTGTTACGGCAAATGCCACATCAACTACAATTTGTGAAGGCGGTTCTGTTACCTTACTTGGTGGTGGAGACGCACTAGGTTTCACTTGGTCGGACGGTGTTATAGAAGGAGTAGAATTTACCCTAGATGTAACGTCTACTTTCACAGTAACTGGCGTAAATGCTTTCGGTTGTGAAGCAACTGCCGATATTACCATTACAGTAGTTCCTTGTGAGCCATTGCTTGCTGGTTTCGAATTAGACAATATAGTTTGTGTGGGCGACTGCATAACATTAACGGATACATCTGCAGGTGATCCTGTTGAATGGTTTTGGGATTTTGACGAAGCAGTTGATCCACTAACTTCTACTGAGCAGAATCCCGTAATTTGTTTCACAACTGCTGGTGAATACGATATTCAATTAACCGTTACAAATGTTATTGGCGAAACTTCTTCAACAATAAATTCCGTAACAGTTTATGATTCCCCAACAGTTACAGCTGTTATGGATACGGTCATTGACGTAGGAGGTGAAGCTGTGCTTATCGCTACAGGAAGTATTCCTGGTGCAACATTCACTTGGGTTCCGGATGATTATGTTGATTGTGAAACGTGCCCGATAACAACTGCGAGCCCACCAACTGACTATACATATACAGTTACTCTGGTTGATGTGAATGGATGTAGAGGAGTAGATTCTGTTCGTGTATTCGTTAACTTTATTGAGGCGATTGGTGTAGCAGATGCTTTCTCTCCAAACAGTGATGGTCAAAATGATATACTCTTTGTACAAGGATTTGGCTTGGCGTCTGTGTCCTTTTCTGTTTACAATAAATATGGCCAACTCGTGTTTGAAACAAAAACGCAAGATATTGGATGGGACGGCAAGTTTAAAGGAAAAGATGAAAATCCAGGGGTATTTACATGGATTGTAGAATATCAATTTGTTAACGGTAATAGTGGCCTCAAAAAAGGAAATACAACATTACTAAGATAGAAAAGATGAAAAAGAAATTAGCATTAATTGCCCTTTCGTTCAGCACTATTTTTTGCTCATTTGGACAGCAAGATCAGCATTTTAGTATGTTTGCTGAATCACCAGTGTACATTAATCCTGCAGCCGCTGGATTTACACCAGGAGATTTACAACTCTTTACAAATTATCGTTTGCAGTGGAGTACTGTTTCTGACAATCCATACCGAACAATATCTGCAAGTGCCGATTGGCGCTTTTTTGACCAAGGTGGAAGCTTCATGGGCGCAGGGTTGAATTTTTATAATGATTTGGCAGGGGTTGCAAAATACCAAACCAACGTTATTTCAATGCCCTTGAATTATGCAATTCAAATCGATAAAAACAACTTTTTATCCATTGGTTTACAGCCTGCATTTTATCAACGAACCATAAAAAATGATGAGTTAAATTGGTTCAATCAATGGAATGGTGTTGCTTATGATCAGTCGATTAATAATAATGAGTTAATCTTAAGTCAAAACTTTAGTGTTAGTCGGTTTGATGTTGCTGCCGGTGTTTTTTGGAGCGGTTATCTCAATAGAAATTCAAGATTAAAACTAGGCGTATCAGCTCAGCATTTAACGAAACAACGAATTAATTTCACATCAGAAGATGCTAGATTATACCGTAAATTAAACATCCATGGACAAGGTGAATTTAGAAATGAAACATCTGGCGTTACAATTTTGCCAGCATTTGCCGCATTTTTACAAGGGCCAAATAAGGAGTTATTAATTGGGTCAAATTTTAGATTTTTGTTAAAAGGCGGTTCGCGATCTACAAGTTATTTTGAGGAAATCACTTTTTCTGTAGGTACGTATTTCAGAGTAGGTGATGCGCTAATAGTCAGTACAATTCTTGATTTATCAGGCTTTAGTTTTGGCGCTTCTTATGATTTAAATGTTTCTAAATTAACTGCAGCAAGTAAAGGTGTTGGAGCAATGGAATTCTTCTTAAAATACAGAATTCAGTTTGGAACAAGAAATCTACGTAACAACCGTGTTCATTAACAAATTAGTAATGTACAATTATCAATGTGCAATACGATTTGACTCAATGTTGGTGCGTGTTATATGTGTTTCAATATGAACTTAATATTACATAATTGAACGCTTGGATACTTCGACAGTCTTATCTATCGTAGCGCATTGAAAAACAAAGCAAAACCACATTAATAATTGAGTATTACACATTAAAAAATAGGTCAAACTGTATTGATAATTGAACATTGTTAATTACACATTGAAAAGAAAGTCAAACAGCATTGATAATTGCACATTGAAACATTGAACAAACCGTGGGTGTAAAAATAAGAGACATAGATTTGGGAGATTTTCCTTTACTCCTCGCTCCAATGGAGGACGTTAGTGATCCACCGTTTCGTGCATTATGCAAAAAACATGGTGCTGATTTAATGTATACAGAATTCATTTCATCAGAAGGATTAATTCGTGACGCGGTAAAGTCGGTTCAAAAACTAGATATATACGAGTACGAAAGACCGGTTGGAATTCAAATATTTGGACATGATATTGATTCTATGATTCGCACTACAGAAATTGTAGAGCAAACGAATCCAGACATTATAGATATCAATTATGGCTGCCCAGTTAAAAAGGTGGCATGTAAAGGCGCCGGCGCTGGAATTCTACAAGATATTCCTAAAATGGTTGAAATGACCAAACGTATTGTTGAAACAACACATCTGCCCGTTACGGTAAAAACAAGACTCGGGTGGGATGATGATACCAAATATGTGGTAGAAGTTGCTGAGCGTTTGCAAGACGTTGGAATCGAAGCGATTTCGATCCATGGGCGAACGCGAAAGCAAATGTATAAAGGTGACGCAGATTGGCGACTGATCAGTGAAGTGAAAAATAATCCGAGAATCAATATCCCCGTTTTTGGTAATGGAGACATTAAAACACCTGAAATGGCCGTGGAATATAAAAATCGCTATGGTGTAGATGGTGTTATGATCGGTAGGGCAGCAATTGGTTATCCTTGGATCTTTAACGAAATCAAACATTTCATCAAAACAGGAGGGCATATGGAGAAGCCTAGTTTACAACAGCGCGTGGCTGTTACAAAAGAACACCTTGAAATGTCCCTTAAATGGAAGAATGAAATTTTGGCTATTAATGAAATGAAACGGCATTATACAAATTACTTTAAAGGTATTCCCGATTTTAAGCCCTACAGAACAAAGTTGGTAACCTCTATGAATTTGGAAGAAATTCGAGATACATTGGATGAAATAGCGGAAAAATTTGATGGCGTTTATAAGACCTTAGCAGGTCAAAAATAAAGCGGATGAAATTTCAATTTATTCTGAGAAAATTCTAGTGTCGGAAAAGGCACTTTAATTATATTTAAACTTCTAAACAATAATTTTAAAAGGCGCGATTTAGTAGGGATTGCTTGAAAATCTATGTCAAATGATAGATAGTATTGGCGGTATGGAGTAAAACTGAGCTGCGCATCACCATCAGTCACAATGTAAGTTCCACCATCACCTATTAGTTGATCATTTATTCCATAACCCAATGATAAATTAATCCATTTTGGAACTTTAGAATCCTTTTTTGTCCAATGAAAAGGATTAAAGCTCATCCAATAAGTTTGTCCATTATAGTCTTTTAAAGTTCTGCTGGCAAAGTCATTTCCTAAAACATTTGGGCGGTACTGAGCCAAACCCGATTTTTGTGAAGAAAATTTAAAGCGAACAAATTGTTCATCCCATAAATAGGCCTGTGTACAGTAGCTAGCAGTTCCAAATGCATTAAATCCAATGTCTGACCAAGAAAAACCCCAAGCGGCATTATAAGCGTCTAGAAATTCGAAAGTGGCTAAATATCCAAAGCTATATCCAGCAGCTATCAAAGCTGAGTTT
Organism: Crocinitomix sp.; assembly: GCA_013138735.1. Classification (GTDB taxonomy): domain Bacteria; phylum Bacteroidota; class Bacteroidia; order Flavobacteriales_D; family Crocinitomicaceae; genus Crocinitomix. The sequence continues at coordinate 64,251 of WTCE01000089.1, forward strand.
TTATGATCAATGCCCGACCATTTATAAAGGTCGTCAACCATGCCTGCAAAATGGGATGCCGTATAAAAATGCCCCATTTTATCCATTTGTTGCCATTCATGGCTGTCGTCGAAAAAATGAAATTTGCTCTTTTCAAAGTCGTTATACCAAACGTATTTTAAGGCCAATGTTGAGCCAATCCACAATGTTGCGCCTGTTGCTGTTACGCCAATTACGCGGTTTTTATTAAGAGAGTCTGCGGGAGTTAAAAAGGATTGCGCATGCCCAATGTTCCAACTAAATAGAAGAAATAAAAGGACGTGTTTTTTCATGGAATATAAAAGTAAGACTATTAACAAAGAAAAATGGCAATGACGCTCGAAAAATTACCTCACTTACGCTTTAACTTGCTTTCTAAGTCATGTCAAACCCATTCAAATATTTAGGGCGTTTTCTAAGTGAAGAAATTTCATCTTCGCTATACCCATTGAGCTTAGCAACTATATGAACTTTATTGTTCTTTTTCATGCGCTGAATAAATCCCCACTTGATTGGAAGTTTGGCTAAAAAATCATGTTCCGAATCTGACCAAATTAACAAGGAGTGGTGTCCTGTCTCCGCTAAAACGCCTTCCAATAAATTGGCTACTTCATTTTCATGTCCTGGTTTCCAAAACAAACCTTCGGTCGCTAAAAAGCGGTGATTGTTTGGGTTGATTAATTTTTTGATTCGCGGAATATGCGGCGCAAATTTTAATAGGAGTTTACCACTGAACCCTGGTAAGCTTTTTATGCGCCAATGAACAGGGTTCGCTTGAATGCCACAAACGATTTCTCCATTTTTCCGAATCACAAAATAATTGTCATGCTCAAATAAGTGAATCGGTGAATAAAGTTGATAGTCCTTATAAAAATGATCAAGTGCCGCTAATATGTTTTTTTGATCGACCTCTTGCGCACGCTCAACAGCTTTATGCTTCGGGTTTACGCGTGAAAAAGCGGTCGTCTTAAACGTGCCAATAGTTTGGAATCCAAATTGCTCATTCATATTAAACGAGCGTAAATTTTCTGGATCTATAAATGCCCAGTACATTATTTTTTCATGCGCTGGCAAAACGGGATCGCCATTGCTGGTTTCAAAAAATGCTTTGAAATACTGATGAAAGCCTGAATTCCCTTGACTTTTCTGATTTCCACCTTGAAATAAACTGTCAAAGGCAAAATAACGAATGTATAAAGAGGGTACTTTTTTTTCTCCAACGCGTATTTCTCGTTTACAAATGGTGAAATTGGCAATTGCCTTTTCGTTCCTTTCTAAATAAATAAAAGTAGCTTGGTGTAGGTCATAGATTTTTTGCTCCGTATCTAATAATTGATACAAAGTCCCATTCGTACCAATTAAGGTGTTTTTGAGTAAATCAATGACAGTTTGAGGTGGAGTTGTATTGCGCTTAACCAGCTTGTGAATACGCTCCAGCATTCAGAAAACCTATTTGTAAGAAACTGCCTTTACGGCTGCAATGATCCGTTCAACATTTGGTAAAGCTTCGGCCATCAAGCTTGGGCTAAATGGGAAAGGAGTATCTGATTGCATAACACGTTTTACAGGTGCATCTAAATAGTCAAATGCATAATGTTGTACATGGTAAGCAATTTCTGATGCAATAGATGCAATTGGCCAAGATTCTTCAACCACTACTACGCGGTTCGTTTTCTTAACAGACTTTACAATTGCACCATAGTCAATTGGACGAACAGATCTTAAATCAATAATTTCAACAGAAATTCCTTCTTTCGCCAATTCGTCAGCCGCTTTATGCGCTTCTTTAATGATCTTACCAAAACTTACGATAGTTACATCAGTTCCTTCTCGTTTAATATCCGCAACACCAATTGGCACAACATATTCTCCTTCAGGCACTTCACCTTTGTCTCCGTACATTTTTTCTGACTCCAATACTAAAACTGGATCATTATCGCGAATTGCAGCTTTTAATAAGCCTTTGGCGTCGTATGGTGTAGATGGTGTAACAACTTTCAAACCGGGTACATGCGCATAAAATGCTTCAAAACTTTGTGAATGTGTTGCACCTAATTGTCCTGCCGTTCCATTCCCGCCTCTAAACACAATTGGACAACCAACTTGTCCGCCTGACATTTGTAGCATTTTGGCTGCACTGTTAATAATTTGGTCGGCAGCTAAAATGGCAAAATTCCATGTCATGAATTCCACTATTGGACGTAAACCACTCATAGCGGCACCCACAGCGATTCCTGTAAAACCTAATTCCGCAATTGGCGTGTCAATTACACGTCTTTCACCAAATTCATCCAGCATACCTTGCGAAACCTTATAAGCTCCATTATAGTTCGCAACTTCCTCTCCTAATAAAAAGACGTTATCATCTTTTCTCATCTCCTCAGACATTGCTTCTCTAAGTGCTTCTCTATACTGAAGTGTTTTCATAATAAATTCGGTATTAATCTCTGGTGATTTTGCGCCAAACTTACAAAATATTGAAGTGAATAATCAAAATTTTGCGAACTTTTTTAAACAAGGCTAATTATGAATTACTGCACTAGCTTTGAATTCCTTAAAAATATCCTGTTTATGCTTTCCTTTTTCCAAGAAATAGGACTATATTCGCAGATTCTTAAAATAAACAAAAAGACAGAAATGGCTGTAATTGGAAAAATTCAAAAAAACTCATTGCTTTTGCTCATTGTGATTGGCTTAGCAATGCTTGCTTTTATCTTTACGGATTTCCTTAAAGGAGGACCTTCAGAAATAGAGCAATTGCCTACCGCAACCCTTAAAGGCGATCCGATTGATGAAATAGAATTTGGTGAATTGAAGGACGATTATGTTAATCGTTCCAAAAACGAATATGCTTACCAAGGGAAAGAATTTGATCCTGCTGCTGAAAGAACTGCTGCAGATAACGCTTTTAACGAAATGGTGAGAAGAACTATTCTAGCAGACGAATTTGAGAAGCTAGGGATAGATTGCACTACGGATGAGTTGAATGATATGATTCATGGTGATCATATTCACCAATGGGTAGTTCAAATTCCTATTTTTAATGGGCCAACTGGTTTTTCTCGTGATTCAGTAAGAAACTTTTTGACACGTTTAGAGTTAGATCCTGAAGGAGCAACGCCAGAAGTACGTGAGCAATGGTTAGAGTCTCGCCAGCAATGGAGTGATTTTGAGTATGAATTGAAAAATGCGCGTAAAGCTGACAAATATGTAGCCTTAATTAAAAAAGGAATCTTTGTAAATAAGCTGGAAGCACAAAATCAATATAACGCGCTTTATAACAAGAAAGAAATTTCATTTGTATTGCAAAGCTATTCAGACATCCCAGTAGGTGATTTCACAGTTGATGATGATGAAATTAAAGAGTATTATGATGAGCACAAGGATGATGCTGATTATGAGCAAGAAGAAGCAAGAGATATCCAAATGGTTTATTTCCCAATAGCTGCAACTCAAGATGACAAGAATCTTATAAAGGAGCAATTGGAATTATTGAAAGTGCCGTTTTCAAAAACGGTGAATAATATTGGTTTTGTTTATCAAAATAGTGATGCTCAGTTTTTATCTGATTCAGCTGTCTATAAAGTTGCGGCAGATGATCGTATGACATTCTCAATGCAAGCTAACGCGGGAAGTTATCCTGCATCAGCTGATCCTTTGATTCAAGATTGTAAAGTTGGTGATATTTTTGGACCATTTTTGGCATTCAATAATGATGAGCAAAGAGAAGAGATGGCTATTCTTAAGGTAATTGATACGCCTACAGAAAAACAAGCTTGGGTAAGACACATTTTAATTAGTGCTGGTGCTACTCGTACTGATGCGCGTGCAAAAGCAATTTCAGATAGTTTGATTAGAGACATTAAAGCAAATGACAATTTTGCGGCATTGGTTCCTCAGGTTAGTGAAGATCCAGGGTCAATTGATAACGGCGGAGAGTATAAATGGTTTGCTGAAGGTGTAATGGTTCCATCATTTAATGATGCTGCATTCAACGGTGCAATTGGTCAAATTCAATTGGTCAAAACTTCATTTGGTTACCACATTGTAGAAGTGTTAGGACAAGGTGATCGTATCACTCCCGAATTTGCACTTGTTTCTAAAGTGATTCGCCCTAGTGAATATACAATGAGAACAATGGAAGGAATCGCTTATGATTATATTTATGCGATTGATGGCATGGAAGGTGATTCTACATTTAACAGAATGGCTTTGGATAGCAGTAAAGAGGTTAAAACTACACGTGTTTACCTTTCAAATGATTACGTATTGGGAATGAATAAATCAAAACCAATGTTGAAATATGCCTTTAACAGTAATACGAAAGTAGGAACTGTTTCAGATCCAATTCTAGATGGAAATAAATATGTGGTGGCTATTGTTAACAATGTAATTGACGAGGGCGCTCCAAAATTTGAAGATGTAAAAGATATCATGAGAGCACCTGCTTTAGTTAATAAGCAAGCTATAGCATATATTGCTAAAATGTCTAACCACGCAACATTGGAAGAAGCTGGTGCTGTATTGACTAACGGATTTGTTAGAAAAGGTGAAGTTAGTTTTGATAGCAAATCAGTGTTCAATGGTGGACGTCCTGAGCCGGCTGTGATTGGTATGTTATTTACGAACATCACTGTTGGTAAACCTTTAAATCCAATCCAAGGTGAAGAAGGAGTTTATTTGTTTATTGTAGATGCTGAACTTCCTGCTGAAGAAACAACAGATTTAGCGATAGTAGGAAATCCAATGCAAATTAAACGCGCTCAAATTTCTGATACACGTGTAATTAAAGCGTTAAGAGAAAAAGCGGATTTAGTAGATAATAGAAGAAGAATCGAGTTCCAATAGGAGTTAAAATAGATATAATATTGGCCTTGCCCTTTTACGCTCAATCGCAATTGAGTCAAAAAAGGGCAAGGCTTTTTTTTTGGACTTAAAATTCATTAACTTCGTTCGTAAACTAATTTCAAATAATGGAAAAAAGACATCCAAAAGATTCAATCTCGACAACAACTAAAGTAGTTTTACCCAATGATACAAATACGCTCGGGAAACTCTTCGGAGGTTCATTGTTAGCATGGATTGATGAAATAGGAGCAGTTGCGGCACACCGCCATTCTGGGAGAGTTGCCGTAACAGCAGCAATTAACAATGTGTCTTTTTCTAAACCTGTTGACTTAGGTACTATTGTAACGCTTTGTGCAAAGGTTTCAAGAGCGTTTAGTTCTTCAATGGAAGTTATTATAGATGTCTTTATTGAAGATGGTATAACCCCCGAAAAAACAGCAAGCAATCAAGCCATTCTTACATTTGTCGCAGTAGACCAAAATGGACGCACAATTAATGTTCCCGAAATATTTCCAGAAACTGACGAGGAAAAAGAGCGCTATGCTGCTGCACTGCGAAGAAGACAATTGAGTTTATTGATCGCTGGCAGAATTAAAGCCGATCAGGCTACTGAATTAAAAGCATTGTTTGAAATGTAGATGCTAGATCGCTGCGCGAGTACTTAGACCGCTGCGCTGTTAGTACTTAGATCGTTTCACTATTAGACGACTGCGTTGTCGGGTTAAAGAACAAAGACTTTTAGTTTATTGAAAAAAGTCAAATTGCATTAAATCATTCAAACACCCTGACAAATCGCATTGCGCATTGAACACTTCGACGAGCTCAGCTCATTGATAATTGCACATTGAAAAAGTCAAATCGCATTGCACATTGATTCATTGCGCATTGAAATTAACAACCTCAGCTATCGCATCTAAATCCTGCTCCTCCATACATTTAAAATGCTTTTTAGGACAAGCTTGATAACCAATTTTTGAGCAAGGTCTACAAGATAATTTTACTTCGTGAATAGAATATTTAGAGCCTTCTTGTGGTAAATAAGGATACATGCCTAAGGCTGGTACTGTATTCCCCCAAATGGATATGATTTCCTTTTGAAAGGCACTCGCGATATGCATTAATCCAGTGTCGTGCGACACGACTTTTGCAGCTTGTTGAAGTACAGAAGCAGATTCTTGTAAAGACAATACTCCACAAAGGTTAATTACATTTTCGCTTTGTGCTGTAATCATATTCGCATTTTCCTTATCAGAAGCACCACCCAACAAAACGACAGGCGCATTTATTTTTGAAACGAGTTCAATTATTCTTTCTGTTGGTAAACGTTTTGTAGCAAATTGTGCACCTATTGAAAAAGCGATAAAAGGCATTTTAATTCCGTGTTGCGCTATATCCACATGATCTTGCTCGGAAATGAAAAAATCCAAGCCTTTTTTATCGTTGAATACGCCTAATTTTTCTACGGCTTTAAAATAACGATCCACCACATGAATGGCTGGCATTTTATCCCATTTAAAGGTTGTCAATAAAAATTTTTGAAGATTCACTTTTGGAAACGAAGCATTGGGTTGTCCCAATTTTTGCTTCAATCTAAACGTGCGCAAATTATGGTGTAAATCAACCACAAAATCATACGCTTCTTCCTTAAGTTCTGAAATAACCTCGTCAATTTCTTGCGTAATAGTATACACTTTACTAATAGCAGGATTGCTTGCTACGATTGAGGCAAATTGTTGCTTGGTTAAATAATGAATCGTCGCGTCAGGGTAGGTGTTTTTTAAACAACGCAAAACGGGACTGGTTAAAACAATATCCCCAATCGAACTAAACCGTATGACTAAAACTTTTTTCAATGGGCTAAAGTTAATCATTTGGGAAGAATTTAACTTAGAAGCAATGAGCTAAGGTTAATGAGCCTGCTGAACTAGCGAATTGAGCATGTTTTGGGTAAACGTCGTGCAGAAATTGGATTATCTTCAATGAAAAGATATGCTCGTTTAATAGGCCTTAAATGGGAATTCTAAATTTAAAACGGTTTAGGCGCTAATGCATTTTTTTATTCACTTTATAATTCGCTCTTTTAGAATAAATTAGGTTTTGTTTTTCGTTTGAATTTGTTATGTTTGCATAATAAATTCAAAACCAAACCTATGAAATTTAAATATTTAGTTATTTACGGATTATTGGCAATCACTGCTGTATCTTGTAAAAAAGAGGCGGTAGAAAACCCTTCCGAAATAATGTCTGTCAACGACATTAATTCACAACTCTATCGCGAGGTAGAAAAGCAAGGCGTGTATAACTGGAGCACTGCTTCAGACGAATTATTGTGGAGTGCAGCAATGCAAAGTGATTCAATTTTTGCCATTGGTTATCAACCTGCATCCTTTGCAGATATCAATTCTCAAATGCATACCATAAACATTGAATCAAGTGAGTGGATCCAAGTGCGAGATGAAATTTTAGACATCATTTTAAAAGAAGAGCAAAAATTAAATCCAAATAAAACAATGGATGATTTATTGCCGTACGGATATCCAACCGTTGTGCCTTCAATGTCGGTTTATTTGACAAGCTTCGAAGCGGTACAAAAATTAAGAGCAATGAGTACGATTCGTTATTTTGAACCAATGGGTTATGAATTGCCGCCATTAAACGCAAATGCGAATGACCGGAGTGATTCGGGTTGTGGGGCTAGTCCAGACTATGGCTTGAACCCATTAGATTACGAAACAATTTTACCTGGAATTAAACAATCTTGGCACCATGGACCGTCGAATATTAGCACAGCATGGACTTCTACAACAGGTGACAATGTGACGATTGCGATTATCGACACTGGAATTTCAGATGATCAAGATAATTTAAATGGTAATTTTAATAGCGGTTATTCTTCTGGAAGAACTGTTGAACAAATTAGTACGCATTACACTGGAAGATGGTGGTGGAGATCATTAGAAGCTCCGCATGATCAATGTGGACATGGTACGCAAATGGCTGGTTTAGCAGCGGCACCAAGAAGCACTGACGGCAATGCTGTTGGTATTGCTTACAATTGTGATTTGATTGGCTTTAGAGCAGTGAATGATGTATTTATTTCTTCATCAAATGAAAAGAATGGGGTAAAAGACGCATTGATTATTGCAGGAACACGAACAGACGTAAAAGTAATTAGCATGTCTATTGGCACACCTTTTTATAGTGGAACTGTTGCAGACGGCATTTATTACGCTTATGGTAATGGAAAATCTATTTTTTCAGCAGCAGGAACTTCATTTGCATGGACTGCAGGTTTTGGTGTGATTTTCCCAGCTTCAATGTCTCAAACAATTGCAGTTACTGGAGTTAAAGAAGGTGAAACAGAATCTTGTGATGTATGTCATGACGGATCAGCAGTTGATTTTACTATGATAATGGAACGATCAGCAGATGCAGATCGACATGGCTTAACCGTGGCAACTTATGCCGATCAACCAACTTATGTAGGCGGATCTTCATGTGCAACTGCGAGTGTTGCTGGTATTGCGGCTTTGGTATATTCCAATAATCCTGGAATTACTAGAGATGCAGTTTATAACCGATTGAAAGAAAATGCTTCGAATTATCCAACCGCTGATGGCGATCATGGATGGGGAGTGATTGATGCGAACGCAGCAGTAAGTGATTAATAATATTTCGTAAATGATTTTAAAAGCGTCTCAAATTTCGATTTGAGGCGTTTTTTTTAAATCCTATTTTTGCTATCTATTGCAATTGTTACTGGTCCATCATTGACAAGGCTCACTTGCATGTTTGCTCCAAAAATGCCGCTGGCAACAGGTTGTTCAATGAGTTGATTGAACCCAGTTTTAAAACTTTCGTAAAGCGGAATAGCAATATCTGGTGGCGCAGCTTTTATGTAGGAAGGGCGATTGCCTTTTTTAGTTTTAGCATGCAAAGTAAATTGGCTGATGACCAAAACTTCACCTTTAATGTCGCGCAAAGAAAGGTTCATAAAACCTGCCTCATCCGAAAAAATTCTAAGATTAACAATTTTCTTTACCAGCCAATCGATATCTTCTTGCGTGTCTTCGTTTTCGATTCCAACTAAAACCAATAAGCCAAGGGAAATTTCTCCATGTACGACATTTTCAATTCGAACGGCCGCTTCGGAAACGCGCTGCAATACAACTCGCATAGTTTATTTATAAATATCTTTTCGAAAAGTTTCGTCCTCGTCTTCCTCCATCATTTTTATATAATTCAGGTAACGACTTTCAGCAATTCTATCTTCAGTAAAAGCTTTTATTACGGCACATTTGGGTTCATTCATATGCTGGCAATTATTGAATTTACAGTCTGGCAATAATTCCCGCATTTCAGGAAAATAATGTGAAAGTTCTTTTTTGTCAAAATCAATAAGTCCAAAAGCTCTGATTCCGGGTGTGTCAATTATAAACCCACCAGTTGATAAAGCAAACATTTCTGCAAAAGTTGTAGTATGCAAGCCAGATGAATGGCTCTTTGAAATATTTGCAGTTTTTAAATTCAAGTTTTGATCAAGTGTATTAACCAAGGTTGATTTTCCAACGCCACTATGTCCGCCAAACATTACCTTTTTACCCTTAATCTCGTTCTTTAAAAATTCTACAGATGACGCTTGTTTCGCCGAGATCGTCAAGCAACGGTAACCTGCGTTTTCATAGATTTTTTTAGTCGTATCAAGTAAGTCTAATTCTTTAGCAGTATAGAGATCTATTTTATTAAATAATATGGTAACTGGAATATGATAAGCCTCAGCTGTCACAATAAAACGATCAATAAAACCTGTTTGTGTTTGTGGTGAAACGAGTGTTACAATCAAATAAACACAATCGATATTGGCCGCTAAAATATGCGAACGCTTACTCAAGTTGATCGATTTACGAATGACGTAATTTTTTCTAGGCAATATTTTTTTTATGACGCCAATCTGTTCTTCGTCGTCTTTGAGTTCTTCAATGTCAAATTCAATTTCGTCTCCAACCGCAATAGGATTGGTAGATTTAATTCCAGCTAAACGTAATTTGCCGCGAATTCGACAATCCCAATGTTTGCCATCAGTATCTATTACTTTATACCAACTTCCGGTAGACTTTATGACTGTTGCTTGTTTCAGAATTGTTGTTTTCCTGTAAAATTAGGCAATAAATTGATTGAATTGACGGCAATCTAGAAAGATGCTGTCTTTTCGTCTAGATAGGAATAAACGGCTTTCTTTCAGATTATCCAACTCAGGTTTTGACAAATAGATTATATTTGGCGCCATGCAAAAACTCTCCATCATAATTCCTGTATACAACGAGGAGCGAACAATTGCCGAAGTCATGCACGTGATCAGCAATTTGGAATTGATTGGTGGTGTCAAAAAAGAAATTATTGTAGTGAATGATTGTTCAACTGATAGAACCCGTGGGGAGATTGAGACGGCTCAAATAGTTTTAAAAAATTTACCCATTACAGTTTTACATCATAATAAAAACCAAGGTAAAGGAGGCGCAATTCATACTGGAATTAAAGAAGCCACCGGAGATTATACCATTATTCAAGATGCTGATCTCGAATTGGAGCCGAAAGAGATTAATTTATTGCTAAAAGAAGTAATTGACGGTAATGCAGACGTAGTTTACGGTTCTCGTTTTTTGGGATTAAAGACCAAAGGAGGCTCTGCACTTAGTAATTTGGCAAACGGATTTTTAACACGCTTATCCAATTGGGTTTTCGGAATTAAGATTACAGACATGGAAACCTGCTATAAATTAGTGCCAACTAAAGAATTTAAAGCACTTAATTTGGTAGAAAAGCGATTCGGTTTTGAGCCAGAAATCACAGCTAAACTTGCTAAAAATAAATCGCTTAAATGGACTGAAGTTCCTATAGCTTATAATGCGAGGACAGAGGAGCAAGGAAAAAAAATAGGTTGGAAAGATGGATTTCGAGCCATTTGGTGTATTCTAAAATATGGCTTGGGTAAATAGATTTTAGGCAAATGCTAGGTAACCTATTAAATCATTGATAAAAGATATTAGACCGCTGCGCTATTAGTAATTAGATCGTTTCACTGTTGGATCGCTGCGCTAATAGATTAAAGAGCAAAGACTTTTAGTTTATTAAAAAAGTCAAATCGAATTAAAGCACTCAATAGCCACACTTCATTGCCTTCGCGAAGCTGCGGAATAGCAAGGCGAGTTTTGCACTGCGTGCACCTCAGTGTTCCATTTTAGTTTTTCAATATTAAATCATTCAACCTTAATCCATTAAATTATTAAAAATCCGGCCAAACCGTATTGATCATTGCACATTGATTCACAAGTCAAACACCCAGTAATCAAAAATTAACAAATTTTAGTGATTTCAAAACTTTACTTCCGTACCTTTACAAGTTAGCCTTTTGAAAGTGGATAAAAAACAAGAAAAATACGACAAAGCCTATTTGAGAATGGCCCAAGAATGGGCAAAACTTTCTCACTGTAATCGAAAACAGGTTGGGGCATTAATTGTAAAAAACAACACCATTATTTCTGATGGGTATAATGGAACCCCTTCAGGTTTCACAAATGCTTGTGAAGATGTGGATGGGCATACGCATTGGTACGTGTTACATGCAGAGGCGAATGCCCTACTAAAGGTCGTGCGTTCATCACAAAATGCAGAAGGTGCAACTTTGTATATCACACTTTCTCCTTGTAAAGAATGCAGCAAATTAGTTATTCAAGCAGGGATTAAAAGAGTGGTTTATTTGAAAGAATATAAAGACGTTTCGGGAGTTGAATTTTTAAAAGAATTTGGAATCACGATTAAACATATTAAAGAGTTATGACAGACGGAGAACAAAACAACCAAGAGGTGAAAGAAGCAAGCGGAGGCAATTATGTTTTCCTAATTCCAATTTTAATGGGGGTTACCCTTGCAATTGGTGTTTGGTTGGGAACCATGTTTATTCCAACAGGTGGTAGTGGAACCGAGCAAATTATTGCAGAGAATTCAAATAAATTTAATTCTATTCTAGAAATTATAGAAGAGAATTACGTTGATTCTGTAGATAATGAAATGCTGATTGAAAGCTCTATCCAAGGAATGATCCAAAAATTGGATCCGCATAGTTCATATATTCCTGCACGAGATTTAGAGCGTGTTAACGAGCAACTTGCTGGAAAATTTGGCGGCGTGGGCATTCGGTTTTTAATTCATAATGACACCTTAGTAGCAACACATATAATGCCTGGCTCCCCTTCTTTGAGAGCGGGAATGTTTCCAGGAGATCGCTTAATAAAGGTTGACGGTGAAGATATTGCGCAGGGAGATGTGACAAACGAAAAAGTCATGGAGCTGTTGAAGGGTGTAGAAGGTTCAGAAGTGAAAGTGACCGTTTATCGAAAGGGCTTAATTAAGGATTTAACCATTGTTCGTGGGTCAATTGGTGTAAGTAGCATTGACGCGGCAATTATGTTAACCGCGGAAGTTGGTTTCATTAAATTAAACAGCTTTACAAGTTTTGCAGGCGAGGAATTTCGCGAAGCCGCACAATTTTTAAAAGATCAGGGAATGAAAAAACTTGTTTTCGATCTTAGAAATAATGGTGGCGGATATATGCAAGACGCAACAGACATTGCGGATGAATTTTTAGAAGCAGGGAAATTAATCGTTTATACAGAGGGTAGAATGGATCCACGTCACGACTACAAATCATCTTCTAGAGGTATTTTGGAAGAAACAGAATTGGTAGTATTGATCAATTCACTATCTGCTTCAGCAAGCGAAATTGTTGCTGGTGCAATTCAAGACAATGATCGTGGCTACATTATGGGGAGACGCTCGTTTGGTAAAGGTTTGGTCCAAGATCAAAAAGAATTGACAGATGGCAGTGCTTTGCGTTTAACTATTTCACGATATTATACACCTACAGGTAGAAGTATTCAAAAACCATATGGCGAAGGTGTTGATTATGAAAACGATTATTTTGATCGTTATGAGAGTGGAGAATTAATGAATGAAGATAGCGTGAAGTTTGATGAGTCACTCAAGTTTATGACAGAAGGTGGGCGTGTTGTTTATGGTGGTGGTGGAATTTATCCAGATACCTTTATCCCAAATGATACTGCTGGCGCTTCTTATTATTTAACCGAATTACATTATATGGGCGTGTTCAACCATTGGACCATTGATTATTTGGACAAAAACAGAACTCGTTTAAAAGAATTTGATGTATTCAATCGTGATTTTAAAGTAACAACAACCATGTTTGAAGCATTTATAGTATACGCCGAAACTTTAGGCGTACTGCCTAAGCCTATCGATATTGTGACATCTAGAGATGCCATCAAAAATAGAATGAAGGCTGAAATTGCTCGCCATGTTTGGGAGGATAATGGTTTTTATAAGGTGTACGTAGAAGATGATTTGGATGTGCAAAGCGCCTTGAGTCATTTTAATTAAAACTTCAAGCGCAATAATTTGTAAGGTCTTAAGAAGAACTGCATCTAAAGTAAAAATTGAATTGAGTTATGGGAACGTTACATGAGGAGGTAAAGAATTATTACGGTAAGGAATTGGAAAATTCTGAAGATTTAAAAACGAATGCCTGTTGCACATTAACAGCACCACCGAAATACATTTTAGATGCGTTGAATGAGGTTCATGACGAAGTACAGGCAAAGTATTACGGTTGTGGTTTAACCATACCATTTGAGGTTGAAGGATTGCGCATTTTAGATTTAGGTTCGGGTAGCGGACGTGATTGTTATATAGCTAGTAAGTTGGTTGGAGAGAGTGGCTTTGTGGTTGGAGTAGATATGACGGATGAACAATTAGAAGTTGCGAATCGACATATTGATTATCATACGGAAAAATTTGGCTATTCAAAACCAAACGTATCATTCATAAAAGGAAATATTGAGCGCTTAGATGAGTTAGATTTTGAGGACGGAAGTTTCGATTTAATAATCTCTAATTGCGTGGTTAATTTGGCTGGCGATAAACAAAAAGTATTGGATGATGCTTATCGTTTATTAAAACCCGGCGGTGAGATGTACTTTTCAGATGTTTATTCGGATAGAAGAGTTCCTGTTGCCTTGCAAAATGATCCAATTTTATGGGGAGAATGTTTGAGTGGCGCTTTATATTGGAATGATTTTTTGAACTTTGCAAAAAAGGCAGGTTTTACTGATCCGCGCGCAACCGAGAATAAACCTATTACAATTGAGAATAAACTACTAGAAGAAAAAGTTGGTGAGCTAGAATTCTACTCAGTAACCTATCGTTTATTTAAATTAGACGGTTTAGAAAGCGATTGCGAGGACTATGGGCAAGCCGCGACATATAAAGGATCCATTCAAGGTTCAGAGGCGGCTTTCGATTTAGATGATCATCATCATTTTCCAAAAGGTAAAATCATGACCGTTTGTGGAAACACATATAGAATGTTAAATGACACACGCTTTAAAGGCCACTTTGATTTTTATGGAACGTGGGATACGCATTACGGCATTTTTGAAGGTTGTGGTGGCGCAATGCCATTCAATACAGAAAATGGTTCAGCAGAAGACTGCTGTTAAGCATTAGAAATTTTTTAATAGGGTTACGCACTTAGATGTCGAAAATAGCAGAACGTAAATAGTTTACGTTCTTAGGAGTCATATTTGTTGAACAAAAAAGTTCAACTATGCGCATATTAAAAGAATTATCAAGAAAGGAATTC
>WTCE01000123.1 GCA_013138735.1 Crocinitomix sp.
ACATTAGCCTTATGGAAATGTACTCAAAACAATTACTAACTTAATGAACCGCCGTATACGGATCCGTACGTACGGTGGTGTGAGAGGACAGATAGGGGAATAACCTCTATCTTCCTACTCGATTTTACATGAATTTGAAGCTCGCTTCAGAATTCATGTAAAAACAAAAAACCAAAAGAATTTCGTAGAAATTTTGGTTTTTCTTGGGTACAAGGGCGACTAAAAAGGATCACGATCTGCAGATCGAAATCCTTTTTGAGTTTCGAGTGTGAGTTTCGCGTATTGAGGAACAAATTTCATTACTCGCTTCGAGTTTGAGAAATGAGGGATTTCCTGCATTTCCCAAAACACACTTATTTATAGTCTAAAATAACAAGTCAATGATTTGAAAGAGCGCAGGTTGCAAAGCACTAAACACCTCATTTATTAGCACTCTAACACTTTTTTATCTATTTTTAATCAAAAATTACGAGCATACGTTTAAATAATAGAAGCATCCTTTTCTTAGTCTCTGTTGTTTTCGTCTAAAAGACATTATGAAAATTAACGCAACGAAAAAACTTATACTGCTAATCTTGATTCTTTTGAGTTCTAATTCAGGGCAAAGTCAAACGTGTATTCCATTGACATCAATTGATGGTGCTCCGGCAGTCTTCGCAGCTCCAACTGGCTGGTCAACGGTTGGGTTAACGCCAGATATTGTGGCTGGAGAGGGACCGTATCCGGGAGGAGGAGGTTATGTTATTTCTGAAGTAGAAGGATTTTCATTAGCTGGAGGAGAAATGTCTCTTCTGCTTGCATTTGGAGTTTCGACAGAAGGGATAGAAACAACCTTAACAGGTTTAACGCCAGGCTTTAGTTATAGTGTTTCTTTAGAATGGCAACAAGCGACTTTAGCTAATGATGACGTTAACTATTCGCAAGGGAGGCTGGCTATAACCGTTGATGGCGACGAGACTTTATTTACAAGTGATGGTGGAGTTGATGACGCTTGGCAGGTTGCATCTGTCACGTTTGTTGCTAGTGGAGCAACAGCAACTTTTTTATGTGAGGCGAGGGCAACTGAAGCCCCTGGTGATCGTTGGAGGTTTTGCATAGTTGTTGATGATTATCCCTGTATTGATGGGATGTCGATTAATGTTTTGCC
This sequence comes from Crocinitomix sp., assembly GCA_013138735.1. Classification (GTDB taxonomy): domain Bacteria; phylum Bacteroidota; class Bacteroidia; order Flavobacteriales_D; family Crocinitomicaceae; genus Crocinitomix. The sequence continues at coordinate 1,148 of WTCE01000123.1, forward strand.
AGCAGTGATTTGTGAGGGAGATTGTGCAGATCTTGAAGCTCTAACAGTAGGAGGTTTTGGTGAAATCACTTACGAATGGAGCCCTGGAATTGTGGATACGGATGCCAATGTAACTGTGTGTCCTGATGAAACGACTGTTTATCAAGTCATAGGAACAGATGAGGGGGGATTGACTGATACGGTTTCGGTAATCGTTATTGTAAATGAAAACCCGGAAGTAGATTTAGGTCCAGATGCATTCTTAGTAGACTGTATTGGGGCTGAGATTACGTTGGATGCGGAAAATGAAGGTGCTACTTATGAATGGCAAGATGGTAGTGGAAGCCAAACGTATATAGTGACCGAACCAGGTATTTATTGGGTCACTGTTACAAATGAGTTGGGATGTGAATCTACTGATACAATCGAAGTATTCATCACAGATGCACCAGACTTAAATGCCAATATTGAGTTTATGATCCTAGGTGTCTCTTCGCAAGATGGTGCAACCGGAGGATGTTTTCTAAATCCAGTTCAGTTTAATGATATTTCTATTGTTGGTGATCCTGGAATTATCGTCGCATGGCATTGGGTGTTTGGTGATGGTGATGGCTCTTATGAAGAAAACCCTGAACATACGTATGATACTGAAGGTGTCTATACCATAACGCTCACCGTTACTACGAATCAAGGATGTACAGATACCTATTCAATTGATATTATAATGACAGCTGGTTTGGAGCTAACATTTTTAGTGAATGATCCCACATGTTTCGGATTTTCGGATGGTTCTATTACCGTAAACGTTGACGGAGCAGGGGACGGTTTAATATTTATCATCACAGATGACGAAGGTACTGAAGTGAATGAGGCTTATTCAAATACGGCAAATACCTTGAATAGTGGATGGTATTATTTTGATGTTTCTGATGAGATTGGCTGTGGCGCCATAGATTCCATATTCTTAAATGAGCCAGATGAGCTAGCGATTGATCTTACAATTTCAGACCCACTTTGTTATGGGTTTAGTACTGGATGGGCAAGGGTAGATGCCGTTTATAATGCAACGGGTGAATATGATGAAATAGCATATATCTGGAGTCCTAATCCAGCTGATGTTGGCGGAATATTTGCTGATTCGTCTTATAATATGGGCGCAGGTGCCTATACCTTAACCATAAATGATGATAACGGATGTTCTAAAGTCTTTGATTTTGTAATCGAACAACCCGACTCTATGTTCTTGTCTGAATTTGGATCTGAACCTGCTTATTGTCGCTTACATGAATATCAATCAGGCAACGGAGTAGTTTTTGGAGCAGCCGGTGGAGGAACAGCAGATTATGATTATTTATGGACTAATTTGGAAACGGGTGAAACGGGCATTAACTCCACGTGGGGCGGAAGAAATCCAGGGAATTATGAACTAACTGTCATGGATGCAAATGGCTGTGTTCTAAAAAGATCGGTCTTCTTAGATTCACTCAATCCAATTGCTGATTTTTCTGTAACATCTGACCAACTAAATGAAGATTTAAAAGGAACGGCTCCTGTTGAAGCATTATTTACGAACCTATCTGAAAACTTTGCAAATCCAAATAACCCTTCTGAGGATACTACTTTTTTCTGGAATTTAAATAAGCCAATTGCGGCTTGGCAAGTGAGTCATGATTATTTTGAAGTTTTGGATACCACATACCTGAAGAATGGACAAACCTATTTGGTTGACGTCTGTTTAGTAGTGCTCAATAAAAATGGATGTAGCGATACAGCTTGTCAAGTGATTACTATTTTCGAACCAAAGGAATTCTTAGAAATCAATATTTTCACACCAAATGGAGATGGAATTAATGATGTTTTTTCATTTGAATTTAATGCTGCTTCTATTAATGAATTCAATTGTGTTATTGTGAATCGCTGGGGGGTTGTCGTGCATGAAATGAATGCAATTACTGATGGGTGGGATGGAACTGATAAGAGTGGCAGTCCTTGCAAGGACGGTACTTATTTTTATACCTATAAGATCAATACTGATGACGGAACGGATATAAGCGGGCAAGGAACTGTTCAGGTAGTTACGCATGAATAATGAGGGACTTATCCGACTCAGAAATTGAAGGTTTGGTCGTTTTTTACGAATGAATTATAACATTGGATGAGAAAAGAGCACAGTTTGAAAGCTAATTTAGCTTAGTACAAAATCGGGTATTGATTTCGAGTATTACCGAAGAAGTTTTATCGATAAGGTGCTTTTATCCAGTTAGATAAGTGTGGTTTAGGGTTTTATTTAACTTTTATGAATTTGAATCTCAGAAGTTTTTTTTTAATATTGACTTATGAAAAAGATATTGATTGTTTTAGTCGCATTTTCTATTGTTGGGTGTCTTAAAAATGAAACTGAAATAAAAGTTGAACCAATAGATGCGCCTGTGTTTACGTATAATGCAAAGGTTTATGGGCAAGTAACAGGTTGTCATGATTTATTAGTGATTGAGCTGTTAGATAGCGCTGACACCTTTCCTTATCCTTTGGATTCAATTATTAGCGATAGTCCCGATAATAGGGTTTTTGCTTATGACTTACCGGATAGCCTCCAAGTACCTGGTTTATTGATAACAGTTGAATTGGAAGAGGCAGACGGGCCATTTGTTTATTGGGGACCCGGATGTTGGGGTACACCGTTTCTCTACAATTTTGTAAGATTGCTTGAAGCTGCTCCAATCCCTGAATAAAATGAATAGAAATCATTGGAGAATTAAGCCTTCGAGGATATAATAACGTGCGGAAGGCGCAAACTTAATCGTCATTTGATCCAGAAAATAATTGTTATGAAATGACAGATATCACGCTGGACCTTAGGGCACAACTATGTTCGGTCCCTGCAAGAACTGTACTGATATAAGTGACAAGGAACTGTTCAAGTTTTATGCATGAATAATAAGCGCATTAATTAAAACTGCCTACTCATCACATTGGATATACTTCTCCATTAATTTATCGCGAGTTGAAATTATTCCGCCTAATTTTTGCCCAACCTTCGCGTTTGAAACGGTCATAGATGAAAGTACGTCAGTATTATTGAAAAAATTAAATGTAAGAGGGCGTTTAATCTCTAATGATTTAGAAAGGAATTCATCTACCTCTTCTCCTTCAAGTATCGCATTTCCTTTGGCATCTGTTTCTAGATCAAACTCATATTCAATGGCATCACCCTTTTTGATGTTTGAAGGATAACCAATGAGCACTTTGAGGTAATTGTACGAGCAACCTTTTCCTTGACGAGAAAGATTGAATGCAAATGAGACGCCTCCAAAGCAGTAGTCACCCTCTTGTTTTAGTAATTTAATAAATGCCTTTAGTTTAACTTGAGCACGTGTAACATCCGTTGACGCTTTTTTTAATTCTTGCGTCACATAAATATAATTGGCTAAATCCTCGTCATATTCAAAGTTGACCTGGCTACCTTCAAAGTCGCGGAATGTTTTGAGTTCTTCTTTTCCCAATTGTCCCTCTTGAGCAATAATGGTTGTCGTAAAAATGGTGAATATAATAAGTGGTATAAATCGCATTACTTTTTATTATTTTATGAATGATTCATAGAATAAAGATAAGAATCGGTTTCAAGTGAACGCCGTGTTGGCATAAAACTCATTTCGAAATGTTCGTCATCTTTATTCATTTTGCAGAATTCATTCAAATATAGTGCCATTGAATTGATCGGAGGTTTTGAAAAACGATCTGGCTTAACCACAAAAAAACAGGATGATCAAGCGCAATGCTTTGTTCACCCTGTTAATTGAATTACATTTTACTAAAACTTCAATGCTATTTCGTTTTCATAATTTTAAAATGACCTGTTTTTCCGTTGCTTTCTACAACAGCAATGTACATACCAGCTTGGGTGTTTAAATCAAACGTATAAATGGACTCATTAATATTATTCGCCTGATGAATGATAGCGCCACTCATGTCGTATAATTTAATGTTTGCATTCTCAAGATCAACTAAGTTTACATTCACTTGATTTTGAACGTCATTATAGAATACTGTTACGCCTTCTAATTCTTCTGATTCCTGAATTCCAGATGGACCGACATCAGCAACACATACAATACCTTCAACCCAATCATCATCTGTCATATTCATAGTTGTTCCATTTAGACCATACGCCGGTTCTGAAACAGCTGTGCCTGAGCCGTCTTCGAACGCATAAACTGCGATAAGTGAGTCAAGAAGTTCAGCATCAGTTCCTGTCATACAACTATCCATAGCAAAGTCAATTTGGGCGGCAGTTTTTGCTCCCCACCAAAAACGAACTTCGTCCATGGAACCATTAAAATCATTTCCTTCTCTGTCTATCCCTAGTTGTAGTGCATGATCAGACGAGCTTACCATATCGTAATGCGCTCCAGTTCCTTCCGCTACGCCATCTGTAATAACAAAAATGGTAGTTCCGTTTGAACCAGCAGCAATATGGTGCCACTCACCATCATTAACTATAGTGGTACCTTGAACAGTTGAAAAGCTAAACGTATTATTGAATATTTGTATTCCGCCATATCCAGAAGGAGTTACGCCAAACCAAAATCCGCGGTGTCCAACTCCGTCTACGTCATCAGTTGCAGCTACTGTTTGGTATCCGCCTCCAGTGCATTTGACCCATGCTTCCATTGTGAAGTTGATTCCATCAAAATTGAAAAGATCATCATGTGGTATATTAACATAATCGTCGGCATCAGGAAAATTTAACGCTGTTTGTGCTTTAGCAACCGTCAAAGTTAAAGCAAGCGCGAATAGGGTAAAAATTGTTTTCATAATTATAATTTTTTAATTAATTTTCATATCAATACAAAGTTAAAGTAAGGGTAAGCGTTAACTTGTCCATTCAGAACACTTCAACGTCGTTTAGAACATTTTTTGGACACTAAATCGATCCTGAATAAGAATTTTAAGTTTAAAAACAGAAATAAAAACACTCCTTATTACATGTTTAAACATTTAATTTACCGTATCTTGTTCAAAAAAATTGACTTATGGATAAAGCAAAAGTAGCCGGAAAAGCACCAGTAATGGTAGAAGCAATCAAGGACAAAAATTACGCATGGTGTACATGTGGACTGTCAGACAACCAACCGTTTTGCAATGGTTCACACAAAGGCACTAGTTTTGCGCCGAAAGTATGCGTGGAAACGGAAGACAAAAAGGTTTTTCTTTGTGCATGTAAACAAACATCCAACCCACCTTATTGTGACGGTAGCCACGCTAAATTATAGATAATATCTGGTCGGAAATACAGCAAAATAAAAAGTATTTCCCTATTAGAATCCATTATTATAATCTTTTTAACTTTGCAACTCAATCATTTACACCAGATGATAATGGGAATTACGCTGTAATTATTACAGATGGAGAATGCGTAGATACATCTGATTGTTATGCCATTATAACTGCAAATATTCTAAATAATAGTTTGCCTTCACTTTCATTTTATCCAAATCCAACAACAGGTGTAATTATAGTAACGTTGCCAGAAGTTGAAGGATTAATTACTGTAAACGTTATTACTGCAGATGGAAAAATGGGGCAATCCTATACCTATTCTAACTCACACAAAATTGAATTAAATATTAACGGAGCGAGTGGCATGTATTTTGTAAATGTTATTATACAGACCGAGCAATATGTTTTAAAAGTCAATAAAGAATAACATTTTAACAGGTCGTTCAATCAATTATTAGTAACTTTCAGTTCATATATTTACATGAAATATGCATAATATCAGTCAATTTAGCACACGATTTTTAGTCCTTTTCTTCGCTCTTTTTTTTATGGGTGGAAGCAGTTTTGCCGTTGAAAAGTTAGAACCTTCTTTAAGCTTAATCGTTGATGGAGAGAAAATTTTAAATGGATCAACTGTCAATGGCAAACATGATTTTGGCAAAGCAAAATTCCGCATTGTTGATCAAAATGGAAATGGACTAAACTATTTCACAATTCTTGAAGGACACATTTTGCCAGCGCAAAGTGATGCACCAATGCGTGGTTCTATTCTTGAAACGGGTGGGTTTGATGCCACTTCTATTGAGTTATTGACCAATGCAAAGGGTGAAAAAATGACCGCTTTTGTAAAAGTGTTAGATAAGTCGGATAATACAACAATAGGAATTGCATTTCATTTTTATGTCAATGTTATTCCAAATATTGTTTTTGGGAATGTTACACAAGCCAACAAGGATGTGAGTAAGGAAATGGTTGCTGGAATACAAACCTTATTCGTAGAGTTTACGGCTAATCCTAAATTGATAGCTTATAAAGTAGTGAGTGGAGAAATTACGGCAGTAGGCGTAAATATAAAAGGTAAGATTTTGGCAGATGGTGTTTTAGATGACAGTGCCCGACAAGTTTTAGGTCAAGCTGCTGGAAAACAAGTAACAATTATTGTAACATATGCTGACCCATCAGGAACTGAGAAAAGGACAGCTTTGGTATTTACCGTTGCTGCTTAAAGTTCAATAGTGGCAGTCTTCCGATAATCTAAATGTTCAAATTGGTCGACATAGCCCAATTGATTATTCGTTAATATCGTATTTCCAATTTTAAAATCAGGTACATTACAATGGCTATGCCCATAGATCCAATGACTGATAGAATGGTCCAATATTAAGGGGGCTAATTCAGTCGCAAATGCATTATTTAAAGGGCTGTTTTTAAACTTTGATGGATAATTCTCGAAAGTAGGTACATGGTGCGTGACAATAATTTGATTTTCGATCTGGGCCATCTCTTTCAATTCTGTTTCAAGAAAGGCCACATTTTCCCTGAACAATTGGCTTGAGTCGTCTGGATTAAAAGTGTATGGTCCATTTTTGATATGGTAATAGTCGCTCATTCCACGCTTGATCTGCATAACATTTTGAGGTGATATTTCAGACCAAAGGGTAGTGAAAAGAATGCTACACTCTTCTAAATTTAATCTGTAATTATTTACCAAATGAATATTTTCTCTAATTTTTTCGTGAAATGTACCAGATCTCAGAGAAATATCAGAACCGTAATATTCATGATTTCCTGCAATCCAATAAACCGCTTTAAACTGTGTTTGAATTTGATCGAAAAACCAATCAACATGTTCCATCATTTGAAATGGAATGATATCTCCAGCCAATAGGAGAATCTCCCCTTTCGGTATTATTGGATTTGTCTGAATGTAAGCCTGGTTTTTAGGGAATTCCAGATGCAAGTCTGAGCAATATTGTAATGTTAGTTTGGCCATAGTATTTACTCCAATAATAACCATTTTTCAGATCAATAGCTAAAACAACTGTGATTCATAGAACTATGTGTAACTTTGTGCCTTTAAAAAAATAAATTATGATAATTGCAAACGAGAGTGTTGTAACGATTAACTATACGTTAAAGAATGACACAGGAGAAATTTTGGACACTTCTGAAGGGAGAGAACCATTGGTATATTTACACGGTGTTAACGCATTAATACCAGGACTTGAAAATGAGTTAGCTGGAAAAACAACCGGAACGGAATTAAAAGTAGTAATTACACCAGAAAACGCATACGGTACACGCCGTGACGAATTGGTACGTGTTGTAGCTAAAGAAGGATTTCAGGGTGAGGAAGAATTGGAAGTAGGTATGCGCGTTCAATTAGATACTGAACATGGTCCTGCTATCGCTTTAGTAACTAAGGTTGAAGAAGAAGTAACACTTGACTTAAATCACCCATTAGCAGATATGACTTTGCATTTTGATGTTGAGATTACGGAAGTAAGAGCAGCAACGAAGGAAGAAATTGAGCATGGACATGTTCACGGTGAAGGTGGACACCAGCACTAGTCTAAAGGCAAACGATAAATAAACCGAGCTTCGAATGACCAACCGTTTTCAAATAACGTGTTGGTTGTTGGACGGTCGTCCCCGATATTAACCGGGCCTAGTTTTAAATCCAAGGTTTCATTATCATCATAAAAACGGTATTTTCTTAAGATAGATACGCCTGCTTTTAAATGAAACCAAACGTTTTTACCTAAGTTAAATTCAGTAAATGCCCAAGCATTGTTATCCGCTTTGTCTAAATGATAGCCTTGCTGGAGAACATTCGGTGGTATTTTATATGATCCGTTTACACCATCAAATCTTAAACCAGTTCTAAACCAATTATTCGCCTGATAACTCAACTCAAGGTTAATCGGTATCACTGTTTTTAAACGCCATTTGTCATTAATTTTCCAATTGAATCCAAATAAAGGCACGAACATAGGGCCAAACAATTCTCCATTATAATATAGTCCATATTTCCAGTCAAAGTTTTCTGATCTACTAGTGGTTCCTAAAGCAAGTCCTCCCAATTGAAAATGTGATAGATCAATACCGTTGTAATCTGTATTTAAACGAGGGATTGCCATAAAGAGCATTTTTGACTTAGCGTTCCATTTGTGCTCTAAGCCTAATTGCAACATGATAGAAGCAAATTTATATTCCAGTTCAAACGAAAGAGGATTCTCTTGAAAGGTGATGGAATTTTGTTGGTATTCCATTCCGAAAATAAGTACGTTATCGTCATTTAATACAACCGGCAATTTTGCATCTACCACATACATATTGAAATTGCGTTTTAAACCTGTGTCTCCAGCCGGGTTTAGAGCTGGGTTGCCAGGTGAAGTGCGCCAATATACATTTGCTAAATCAATTGAGTTTTGTGAGAAACCACTGATACTGATTGCCAAAATAAAGAATGTTACTAACTGTCTCATACCATAAATGTAAGATAATCATGCAGCATGCAATAATTGATTAATGCAAGTGGTCTAGGTTAATTTGTGAATTTCGCAAATATGAGTTCTTCAATCTTAATTGCAATGCAACTTATTGAAAGAGGAATAGTCCTTTATCCATGAACGGTAATAAAAATCCGACCAACGGACATGTTTTGTTAAATAGTTCTTAATTTCTAATTCAATCAATGCTTTGGCACGATTGTCGTATTACTGTTATCTGAATTAGACTAAATGATTCATAGGTTTTGGGTTAAGGCCGCTCTTTCTGAAAGGGCGGTCTTTTTTTTTACAATCCGTAGCTTTAGCGAAGGGTTGTGCTCCGAAGTCTTGATTTCGCCTGCCAATCCCTTGACTGGAAGGAGAATTGACTAAGATTTAAGCACTGAATAGTTGAGTCAGTTTTTTCATTCGTTGGCTTAATTCTTTCCCACTTTTACAGAATACAATCAGGGTATCGTCGTCGTCAACTTTTCGTTCCATTTCAATATCCAATACAGGATTGATAATCATATCGGATTCTAGCCCATCATCTTCTAATAAGCGCGCAATTTCTTCGCGGTCTATAATTTCCCTGTTATCTGTGTCATGATAAATGACTCTAATACCAATCAATTGAATTTGAACTTTTCGCAGTAAAATAAGAAGTTCGTCGAAGTTCTTCCCTACCAATAATTTATTTTCTTTGTCGCATAAAGAGAGACTGTAGAATTCATTTCTGCTGTCATATGTAAGCACCTCATCCAATACTTTTGAAACACCACGGTTGAGGATAGATTGGGTAATAATGCTCCTGCTGTAATTACTGCTACAAATAATTTCATTTACATCCGAAGACAAAAGGTCTGGCTTGTATTTTTCGTTATTCAATTCGGCAATAATATAAATGGAGTCAATATACTTATTGACCTCATGGGTGTCGAGATCAATAGTGCGTTTCTCTGTTCCCCGATTTTTAACGGCTCTTTTTCGGCAAAATCGTGAAATTGATAAGGCACGGAGTAAGGTTTTTTCATCTGCTGAATCCTCGCTATTTTCAGCAAATAATACAACAGTTTTTGCCAAATGAATATTGGCTAATTTCAAAATGCTTTCCTCCCGCACATCTCCTGCAACAATTTCAATTTTTCTGTTTTTATGTAAAAGATTGATGGCTTCATTTTCCTGAATCACTTTTTCGGAATCTGGGACAACACAAACCAATTTTTGCGATTCTTTGCTATATTCATTCACCGCTTCCAAAAAATTGGTGACGAACTTTTCACTGGACATATTCCATCCCGAAATAACAACATGATCTTTAAACGTTATTTGCTTCATACCTTTTAGTCTTTTTTTAAAGGATTGCTTTTTGAAATACTCTGCTCCAATAATACAAAGCCCACCTATCCAGGTAGTGTAAAACGATATCGATAGCATTAATTTTCCAATGGTCGACAAAGGAAACACACCGTTACTATCGCTAACCATAGTACTTACGATTACCCAGAGATGTAAATCTGAGCGCGACATATTTAGAATTTGACTTTTAAGTTTTAGTTGCTCATATAAATCGTTTTCTGCCCAAATCATTACCTCAATGCTCGCAACATAAAGCACCACAAGTAAAAGAATTCCAAAGAAAATGTGATTAAAACGGAGCCAATAAAACCGAAATCGAAGTTTTTGTTTAATGACTTTTCTAAAAAAGAAGAAGAGTAGAACGGTTATGATAATGAAAATTAAAAAGGAGGAAGATTCGAAAATGGTATCCGATTCATAATTAATTTCTTGTCCTAAGGCTTCACTAACAGGCATGCCCGCTAAATAATTATGATCTTCTCCTTTTTTAAACAGATTCAACGTTTCTTTTATTTTCTTCCCAACAAACGAGGTGTCATTCTGGATTTCCTTAAATAGGATGGAACTAAGTCCAATCCCATCATTGGCTTCTATTCGTTCAAGTTCTGGAGATAGCCCAATTAAAAAAGTATGAGAACCAATTGTATAGGCATCCTTACCCAACTGAAATTGATTGGTATTGGAAATACGTGTGGTGATCAGTGCGGCCTCTTGTTGGGAAAAATGATAAGCGGATGCTTGAGGATTTTTTTCAAGCGCTTCAATTTCAAGCGAAAAAGTAACAAGTAGGTCTAGTTCATTTGCATTAAATCGACTGACCAATTGATCGTAATTTCCTGTTTCAATGTTCAATTCATCCAATTGTATATGCAATAATTGAGCAATTTTATTAAATAATTGGTAGGCATACCCATCCATACTTGTGAATCCAATAGAGGTGTATTCTCCTGTCGAAATGTATTCTTTTAATGCGGCAATTGTATTTCGATTTTCTTTCCCCTTTTTATGATAAATCAAAAGTTTTTCTTGAAATAGGGGGGCTATTATTTCTATGTTTTTAACCCCGTCGGATTTGCTATAAATGGTTTCAAGCAATAAATTACGTTGGACAATCGCAAAATCTGAAAAGTCTTGCTCTAAATTGTTGAGGTTTTCAATTGATCCAGAACTGTTGACATTGGCGATATAAGATTTAGTCAACTGTGCGTTCAGCAGATCAACAATGAGCTTTCCAGCCTTGTCATAATTCCCGCCTTGACTTCCTGAAGAAAGTATATATTCTTGAGGTTGTGCAACAGCAATTGAAGCGATAAAGACGCTAAGTATAAAACAAATTTTATGCATTTTATTGGTTGGAAATTTTCTTTTGGGCCAATTAATTTTCTCCTATTGGGCGGTCTTTGAATGTTTTAGGTTTGAATTGAAAGGTAACAATAAAATTGTATTTACCCAATCGATTTATTCGAGCAATCGAATTTAACTGCCGAGTATAATGAAATTCCTGCTGAATGAAAAAATGTTAAATAGTTCTTAATTTCTAATCCAACCAATGCTTTGGCACGATTGTCGTATTACTGTTATCTGAATTAGACTACCCCGATAGAGATCGGGAGATTCATAGGTTTTGGGTTAAGGCCGCTCTTTCTGAAAGGGCGGTCTTTTTTGTTGTGTGCCCAGCATGGGCAATGATTATAGGGTTCAAGTCCCGAGCACGCCTTTATAGCAGGAAGTGTTAGCCAATAGCAAGGGTGTCCTGCGTGAGCAGGAATCTGAAGGAAGCTCAC
>WTCE01000084.1 GCA_013138735.1 Crocinitomix sp.
AAAGGAATGACGTTAATTTCTCGATAACAGTGTACTTTTCGTCACTTAGAACAATCCATAACTGTCATTCCCCTCATCAAGTTTGTTTCGTTTAATTTATATAAAAACAAACATAGGAGAACAGAGGGCAAGGGTGGCGGTGACTACTCAACAATATCAAACAATCCTTTAGCTTTATCGCGACTATAGCGGTTGAAATGCCACCACTCGGTTTGAATCCCCCAAAAGCCGCCTGAACGCATTACGTCGCGCAATAAATCGCGATTATCAATGTTTTGCTGGGTTAACATTCCAGAATCTAAATAGGCCGCCTCATGTCGTGGATAGGCTATTTTTCGAATGTCATCATATCCAGCGCCCATATCCAATGCAAAACCATTGCTATCTGCAATCGTTAAATCTACCGCAGCTCCATAATTGTGTAAAGAGCCATTTTTAGGATTTGAAACAAATTTCACCTTTTCACCAATTGGCATATCTAAAATGTCCCACATATATTGTTGCACGCTTCTTGGACGAACGCCGTCATAAACTAACAATGTTAATGTCGAATCAATTTCTTTCAGTTTGTCCTGACACTTTTTTAAATCGGCAGCAACTGAAGGTTGCAAATAAATGCGATTGAGGTGACCGTAAACATCTGTAGCCATGAAGTTATTCGTGTCTGAATAACGCACATCTGTTAATACGCCAGGAATGATGTCTTCAATATTAACTAAACCACTATCGATTAACCTTTGCTCTAAGGTGTCTATTATGTAAACTGGCTCTGGAGCTCCAATAGGTTCAATTATTGCCGCAGTATCGATCTGTGAGTTTAATATGGTGTCAATAATAGTTGTGTTGGTATTATTATCACTATTTTTCTCGCCTCCGCATGAAGTCAAGACAAGGCATAATATTAGGATGGTAAATAAGCGCATAATGATGAATAAATTAAGATCAAATATACCGAATTTGTTGCTGTTGATAAAACCGAAACATTTTGGCTTTAATTCTGAAACGGCACATTCCAATCATTTTCAAAATAATACTACTATTCATGATCAAAGTCAGGCAGTTGAAAATTCGTTTCAAAGTGTGTTAGCGGACTTTGATGCGAACGCGATTCCCTATAAAGTTTTTGAAGATCAAGAAGAGGCATTACCAGATGTGGTTTTTTCAAATAATTGGATTTCGTCAGATCCGCAAGGCCGCGTAACGCTGTATCCAATGTTTACGCCAAACCGAAGGAAAGAAGTTCGAATGGATATTGCTGACTGGGTGATGGAGCGCGTTAAAGGAACGGAATTAATTGATTTGACCAATGAGGTTGCTCATCAACGGTTTTTGGAAGGAACGGGCTCAATAATATTTGATCATTTTTCAAAAACAGCCTTCGCTTGTGAATCGGTAAGAACTGACATGAAATTGTTTGAATCGCATTGTGAAGGCTTGGGATATAGAACAGTTTCTTTCGAAAGTTTGGACTTGAAGGGGAATCCAATTTACCATACCAATGTAATGCTATCAATCGCAGAAAAATACTGCATAATTAATTTATATTCCATTCAAAATCAATTGGAAAAAAGTTTTTGTAAAGTTACTTTGGAGAAAGCGGGTAAAGAAGTGATTACAATTTCTTATGCCCAAATGAATGCATTTGCGGCAAATGTATTAGAGGTTAAAAATGCAAACGGTGAATCTTGTTTAATTATGAGTCAATCTGCGTATAAGAGTCTGGATTCTTCTCAAATAGCTAGAATTGAAAAGTATTCGAAAATAGTAGCGGTTGATGTTGCTGTATTCGAGAAAATAGGGGGTGGTGGAATCCGTTGTATGCTAACCGGGCTTTATGTCTAACCCAAATGCCAATAGAATCCCATTTTCAGGTGAAGCTGTTGAAATACTAAACTAGATAATGGCATATTATAATCTCCAATAAAATCATACATGAGCATAATTTGATAAGTAGCCCTATCGCCTAATGAGCTGGAATAACCTGCCCCAGCCATAAATGCGGGGACATTCACTCTATCTACAAGTGGATCATTTAAGAAATCCACCGTATTATAAATATCAAATTCAGCTTGAAGCACAATTTGTTCTATTGGTCGATAACGCGCAAATACACCTCCTCCAAATGAGCTGAAATTATAAGTGACATTAAATTGATTAGAGCGAAGAAGTTGATACATAGTCGTCACTCCAGCCGAGAAACGTTCGGTAATGTCATAGCCAATTTGCGGCGAAAAAAAGATGAAACTCGATCCAGATCTAAACGAAAGATTTGCTTCACCACCCACATAGATTTTTTTCTTCATTTCAAACCAATTGATATTGGATTGCTTATCCGTCGTGTCATTTCTGATGTCATCAACATCATATTGCCCAAAAACGCCGAGTGTCAAAAATAAGCCTAGTCCTAAAAAAAATATTTTCATTGCAATAATTTAATCAAAAGCTCCGAATTTATGGAGTGGTTTCCTTCAAATTTAACGAATTCAAATTGGATATGTTCGTTGTTGAGTGCTTTATGATATTCTTCCGCCTGTTCAATCGTGGTATACTCATCAGTAGTACCAATAATAAAATAGTTTTTTAGTGTAGTGAATTTTAATTTTGCTGCAGGATCCATATCTGGCGGAAAAACAGCCGACCAAAGCATAAAAATATCAAATTGATGCTTTCCGTATGCTATCCAGCGAGATGCTGTTGCACCGCCTTGTGAAAATCCGAGCAAGGTTTTAGTCTTAAAAGAATAACGCGATTCAAAATCCAACATTAAGGCGTCCAAAAAGGAAATGTAATCTGCAATATCTGTTAATCGATCTTCTTTAGTCATCCAAGATGCACCAACACGACCACTTGTTCCCGCCTTATAAAAACGGTGCAAACCTTCTGGGCAAACTACAAAATATTTATTGGGATCTAGCACATGAAATTTACGAATAAAAAAGGCGGCCAATTGCCCGTAGCCATGCACGGCGATCAAAATATGCTCGGCTTTATCTGCATTTCCATAAGTGAAAAATCGACCTGACTTTTCAAATTTGATATGTCCTTCGTTTGAATTCATTTGCAATTAATTGTGTGGTTCTAAAAAACGTGTTACCTCTAATAACGTTTCTTTTTCGTTTTCCTTATGTGGGGCATGATTACAGTTTTTTGGCGTAAAAACTCTTGATTTTCCTGTTGTATTATTCGCAATTGTTTCAACTTGTTTTAAGGTTCCATACTGGTCATCCTCACCCTGAATAATTAATTGGGGACATGTGATTTGGGGCAATAATGGACTGATATTCCAATTTCTAAAAGCGGGATTAAGCCAAATTTTATTCCAAGCCATAAACACTTCTTGAAATCTATCACCGTGATATTTTTTCAATCCATCAAACTTTCCTTGCTCAAAATAAGGAAGCGCTGCACGAACTCCTGCAATAGTTATATCCTCAACAAAAACGTGAGCTGCTTCAGTTATTAAGCCTGTAACTTTTAAAGGATGTTTGGCCGTATAGATCAACGCAATGCTTCCACCATCTGAATGCCCGTATAAAAACAAATCATAAGTTGACGGAACAAGAGAATCAATTACGTTTTCTAATTCGACCGCGCCTTGCTCCAAATAATCGATTTTTCGATTTACAAGTGACCCCTCTGATTTTCCATAACCATAGCGATCATAAACCAAACCATAGCTGTTTGTAGCTTTGCAAACCAATTCTGGAAATGCTTTCCACTGTGCAATTGAGCCCAAACCTTCATGCAAAAAAACAATTATTTTTTTAGCAGTTGGATCGCCAATAAATGCATGGTTCAATGCCATTTGGTTCAATTAATTGGTTTGGGGAAATAAAAAACCCGTCCTAATTAATTAAGACGGGTTAAATATGGTATTGTTTTTAGGATTTAATTCGCTCAGAGTATTCTCCTTTGCGCGTATCCACTTTAATTTTATCTCCAATATTGATGAATAAAGGCACTTTAATTTCAGCACCGGTATCAATTTTGGCAGGTTTTAATGTATTTGTAGCCGTGTCGCCTTTCACACCAGGTTCAGTATACGTCACTTCAGTATCAATATAAAAAGGAAGTTCAACCGTGAGTGGTAATTCTTCCTCGGCATGAAACTGAATTGTACAAACTGCCCCTTCTTGCAAAAATAGCGGATTATCAATCATGTTTTCGTTGATATATACTTGCTCATAGGTCTCGGTATTCATAAAATGAAATCCGTCACCTTCTGGGTACAAATATTGATAATTTCGAGTTTCAATACGAACAACCTCAATTTTATGCCCAGCAGAAAACGTATTGTCAATTATTTTGCCAGATTCAATGTAGCGTAATTTTGTTCGAACAAAAGCGGGTCCTTTGCCAGGTTTAACATGTTGAAATTCTATAACGGAAACAATTTTACCGTTATACATCATGCATAATCCGTTTTTTATATCTGAAGTATTTGCCATAATTTCTTTGTTATAAAGGACCTTTAATAATTCCTTTTTTTGATTCTCTTATAAAGTCTAAAACGATTCTTTTTTCCTCACAATCTGGGATTTCTGTTTCAATTGATTTCACGCCATTTGCAACAGAGTTGTTCAAAATAAACAAATTCCGATAGATGTCTTCAATAATTTTTAAACTTTCGTCCGTCAAACCTCTTCTTCTTAACCCAATTGCGTTTACTCCTGCGTATGTTAAAGGTTCTCTCGCTACACGAATAAATGGAGGTACATTTTTGCGAACACTAGTCATTCCAGCAACAAAAGAGTGTTTTCCAATGCGTACAAATTGTTGTACTCCGCACATGCCTTCAACAATCGCCCAATCTTCAATAATTACGTGACCAGAAATCCCTGTGCTATTGGCAATTACTACATTGTTTCCAATGGTGCAATCATGTCCAATGTGCACATAACACATTAAAAGGCAATTTTTACCAATTGATGTTTTTAATTGATCATCTGTACCTCTATGAATCGTAACACACTCTCTTATAATTGTATTGTCACCAATTTCAGTAGTTGTATACTCGCCTCTAAACTTTAAATCTTGAGGAACAGCCGAAATAACTGCACCCGGATAGATTTGAACGTTTTTACCGATTCGTGCCCCAGGATATACTGTAACGTTGGGACCAATAACGGTTCCTTCTCCAATCTCAACATCTTCATAAATAGTTGAAAATGATTCAATTGTTACATTTTTATCAATTTTAGCCTGTGGGCTAATATTTGCTAATTTACTTATCATTCAGTTTTATCTTTCACGACTGATGCTAACATTTCTGCTTCCATTACTACTTTTCCATTGACATAAGCAGAACCGCCCATATTTACCAATCCGCGTCGTATTGGAGAGAGTAGTTTAAGGTCAAAAATAATAGTGTCACCCGGACGTACCATGCTTTTAAACTTCACCTTATCAATTTTCATGAAATAGGTGGAGTAAAGATGTGGATCTTCTACCTTGTCTAAGGCAAATATACCACCAACCTGAGCCATTGCTTCTATTTGCAATACACCAGGGAAAATTGGATTACCAGGAAAATGTCCCGTAAACTGAGGTTCATTCATTGTCACGTTTTTCACGCCTACAATTCCGTCATCAGTAATTTCCATTATTTTATCTACCAATAAAAATGGGTAGCGGTGTGGCAACATTTTTTCAATGGCCACAATATCATAAAGTGGTGTTTTTTCAAGATCAAAGAATTTACCTTTTTTCTCCATTTTGCGTGCATGCTCTTTCAGGAGTTTTGCAAAACGCACATTTCCACCATGTCCTGGACGTGCAGCCAAAATATGACCCTTAATTGGTCGCCCAATAAGTGCTAAATCGCCCACGATATCCAGTAATTTATGTCTTGCAGGTTCGTTCTCAAAATGCATTTTCGTATGATTGAGCGTACCTATGCCGTCTACTGTTACCGATAAATCTTCTTTACCTAATAACTTCGCTAAACGATCTAATTCTTCTTGCTTTATATTTTCTCTTTCAATCAATACAATCGCATTGTCCAAATTCCCTCCTTTAATGAGGTCGTTCATGGCTAAATATTCCAACTCCCTTAAAAACACAAAGGTTCTACATTTCGCAATTTCAGTTGCAAAATCTTTAATGCTATACATGCTGGCGTGTTGTGTTCCTAAAACGGGCGAATTATAATCAACCATTACAGTTACACGATATAGCTTATCAGGAATGGCTAAAAATTCAATGCCTTTTTCTGCATCTTCCCATTTGATATTTTCTTCAAGTACGAGGTAGTTACGCTCAGCGTCTTGCTCAATCAAACCAGTTTTTTCAATTGCAGCAACAAAAGGATAAGAACTACCATCCATGATAGGAACCTCTGGTGCGTCCAACGTTATGAGCGCATTATCAACTTGCATAGCATATAACGCAGCCAATACGTGTTCTGTTGTATAGACTTTGCCACCGTTTTGTTCAAGCGTTGTTCCTCTTGCAGTTGAAACTACATTGTCAGGATCAGCCTTAATGAGTGGTTTTTCTTCTAAATCAATCCGTTGAAATTTGTACCCATGATTGTCAGGTGCAGGATAAATTGTTAAGTTAACATTTTCGCCCGTGTGAAGTCCAACCCCGGATAGGGTGATTTCACCTTTAAGTGTGTGTTGCTTATCAGCCATTCGACTTAAGATTATTTTCTTTTAATTTTTCCAATTCATTCTCTACTTCGCGCAGGCGATTCAAAATTTGTGGTAGTCTTCTGAATCCCATATATGATTTCTTATAGTCCTCTGCTTCATAAGCAGGGGAACCTAAAAGCATTGTTCCTTCTTTTTTAATTGTTTTCGGCACTCCAGCTTGCGCTCCAATCATTACGCCATCTGCCAAGCTTATGTGACCAACAACGCCAACTTGGCCTCCAACCATCATGTTTTTACCCAATTTGGTTGATCCTGCGATCCCAGCCTGAGCTGCCATAACAGTATTGTCGCCAATCACAACATTATGCCCAATTTGCACTAAATTATCTAATTTAACCCCTTTCTTGATGATTGTTGAACCAAGAGTAGCTCTATCGATACATGTATTGGCACCAATTTCAACGTGATCTTCTAAAATCACATTTCCAATTTGCGGTACTTTTTGATAATTATTTTCTGAGTTCGGCGCAAATCCAAATCCATCTGCTCCGATAATTGCACCTGAATGAATCGTACAGGATTTACCAATCACGCAATCGCGATAAATCTTAACGCCTGCAAAAATCTTTGTCTCGGCACCAATTTTCACATTGTCACCAATATATGAGTTAGGGTAAATGTGTGCGCCATCTTCAATTATTGCACCCGCGCTGATATAGGCAAAAGATCCAATGTAAACATCTTTTCCAATGGTTGCGGTTTCAGCGACAAAACTCATTTCCTCGATTTGAGGAGCCTTTGCCATGGCTTGATCATACATGCCCAATAGTTTGGCAAAGCAGCTATACGCTTCTTCCACCTTAATTAAGGTTACATTTTTGTTGATCTCCTTTTGAGGTTCAAAACTTTTGTTTACAATTACAATTGAGGCTTCGGTGGTATAAATATGATCTTCATATTTAGGGTTCGCCAAAAAAGATAAAGTACCTGTTTTACCGTCTTCAATTTTTGATAAACCGTTTACTGTAATATCTGGATTACCTACGATTTCCCCTTCCAATAAGGCCGCAATTTGTTGTGCTGAAAATTCCATTATGCCAAAATTAATAATTAATACTGCCAAGGGTTATTCATATAGACGAAGTTTTCAACAAATCGTTTGATAAAACCTTAATTATTTTTAATCAGTTTTAGTATATGAAATATAAAACTTTTCAACTGGCGTGGATAAAGCGGCAATGTTGAGGTTATCAGAAGCCTTCGCCAAATCAAGTATATCCCCGTTTCTGAGTTTAATATTGATCTGTTTGTGTTTTCCATCATAGGCACTATTTACCAATTTTTCGCTTTTGAAAAAATAATGCGTCTCTTCTGCCGTGATACCCAATTTAGTTTGAATATTGTCTTTAATATCTGAAACTTTCTGGGCTGAGAAGGGTTTGTTCGAAATGGATGTTTTAAATAAATGGCGCGAAGCAAGGTCTTTACATAATTTTGAAAGAATTTTATCTTCACAAAATTGCCACACTTTAATGGATGAGCTAATGTCACTATCGTCAATTAAAGCAAAATTTAGTAGCATTTGTTCGTTTTGTTTAAAAGAATCGAATTGAACATCTTCTTTTAAAAACACTTTTAAACTTGGGCTTGCAAATAAATCCATTCCTTGTTTGAAAAGATACTTGGCGCGTTTTAGAATACTAGTGAGCATAAATTCAGAAGAAACAACTGTTTTGTGCATGTATACTTGCCAATACATAATTCGGCGTGCACCAATGAAATTCTCTATTGAATAAATCCCTTTTTCCTCAATCACCAAATTATTATTTGACACATAGAGCATGGCAATTATTCTGTCACTCCCTACAACACCCTCAGAAACTCCTGTGAAATAACTATCGCGTTGCAAATAGTCAAGACGATCCATGTCTAACTGACCCGAAACCAATTGGTGTAAGAAAGGTTTCTGATAAGTGTCTTCAAAAATAGCTATCCCCATATCTAAACGGCCATTAAACTCTTCATTCATGCGTTGCATAAATAAGAGCGACACTTCTTCATGGTGAATTTCATTTAGAATTGAATGTTCTAATGTATGCGAAAAAGGACCATGTCCAATATCGTGCAGGAGAATGGCAATTGTTGCTCCGAGTTTTTCCTCATCCGAAATGTCAACTCCTTTTGAGCGCAATACGTCAATAGCTTCAACCATTAAATACATGGCACCTAATGCATGATGAAAACGGGTGTGATTCGCTCCAGGATAAACTAGATGCGAAAGTCCAAGCTGTTTAATTCTTCTAAGGCGCTGAAAAAAAGGATGTTCTATTAAATCGAATATTAATTCGTCCGGGATTGTAATAAAACCATGTACCGGATCGTTAATAATTTTTCTTTTGTTGTGCGTGCTACTATGCAATTTCAAATGATTAATTTAACACACCAAAACTAACTAAAAATAAAGAGATGGAAGCAAGAATTCTTTGGGCGGATGATGAAATAGACCTTCTTAAGCCGCATATTTTGTTCTTAGAGCAGAAAGGTTACGAAATTGACACAATCAATAATGGGTCTGATGCCGTTGATATGGCTGACGAAAAGCATTATGATATTATATTCTTGGATGAGAATATGCCCGGTTTGAATGGTTTAGAAACTTTAGCAAAAATAAAGTCAAAAAACCAGAGTGTTCCGGTTATAATGATCACAAAAAGTGAAGAGGAGTATATAATGGAGGAAGCCATTGGTGGACAAATCTCTGATTATTTGATTAAACCAGTGAATCCGAATCAGATTTTGCTTTCATTAAAAAAGAATTTGCTCAAGAAAGATTTGGTGAGTCAAAAAAATACGCATGATTATCAAGTAGAGTTCAGACAAATAGGAATGCGTTTGAATGATCGATTAGACGTAGATGAATGGGCAGATATTTATAGAAAATTAGTTAGTTGGGAGATTAAATTGGAGGAATCCAATGATGAAAGCATGAAGGAGATTTTTGCCATGCAGAAGAAGGATGCCAATACGCAATTTTGCAAATTTGTAGATCGAAATTATCGTGATTGGATTGATGGGGATGAGGATCGACCACTGATGTCGCATGAATTATTAAAATCACGTGTATTTGATTCTGTTGGAAAAGAACCGGTATTTTTAATTGTAATCGATAATTTAAGATATGATCAATGGGCGGTTTTAAAACCGTTGATAAGTGAATATTTCAATGTAGAAAAGGAAGAAGTGTTTTATTCAATTTTGCCGACAGCTACGCAATATGCAAGGAATGCGATTTTCGCAGGAATGATGCCAAGCGAAATTGAAAAGAAACATCCTGATTTATGGAAGAATGAGAATGATGAAGGCGGGAAAAACATGCATGAAGCGGAATTCCTCAAAGCCAATCTAAAGCGTAATCATAAGAATGTAAAAATGTCTTATAATAAAGTTGTGAAACTAGATTTCGCAAAACGTTTGGTTGATCGCTTTAATGATTTGTTGCAGAATGACTTAAATGTTATTGTTTATAATTTTGTAGATATGCTTTCGCATGCACGGACAGAAATGGAAGTGATT
The DNA here is from genome assembly GCA_013138735.1 of Crocinitomix sp. Lineage (GTDB taxonomy): Bacteria > Bacteroidota > Bacteroidia > Flavobacteriales_D > Crocinitomicaceae > Crocinitomix. The sequence continues at coordinate 10,170 of WTCE01000084.1, forward strand.
AAAGAATTGGCTGATGATGAGTCGGCTTATCGATCATTAACAAAATCGTGGTTTAATCATTCTCCGTTAAGAGATATTTTTAAGAAAATTTCAGAGAAAGGAATCAAAACATTCTTAACTACCGATCACGGAACAATTCGTGTAGACACGCCAGTTAAAATAGTTGGCGATAAGCATACCAATACGAATTTGCGCTATAAAGTTGGTAAAAACTTGAGCTATAATGAAAAAGATGTGATGGTTTCTAGCGATCCAGCATCTATTAAATTGCCTAAGACCAATGTGAGTTCAAACTATGTCTTTGCAAAGGAAAACGACTTTTTTGCCTATCCGAATAACTTTAACTATTATGCCAATTACTATAAGGATACATTCCAGCACGGCGGTGTCTCTTTAGAGGAAATTATCATTCCTTTTATAGAATTGTCGCCCAAATAGTTTTTACGCTCAAATTTTTTGGTTTATCTTTGATAAAAGCAAGGAAATGAGGTTCGTATTATCAAGTTTGGAGGATATAAAAAAAGTAGCTCCTGAGTTTATTGCAGCACTTGGCGATCGAAAAATGGTTGCTTTTTACGGTGAAATGGGCGCGGGTAAAACCACTTTTATTAATGGTCTTTTGGCGCTCATGTCTATTGAAGATCATGTTTCTTCTCCAACCTTTTCAATCGTTAACGAGTATTTTTCGAGGGTATATGGGAAGGTATATCATTTTGATTTTTATCGAATTGAGGATGAGGTAGAAGCCCTAGACATTGGGGTGGAGGAGATTTTTGATGAAAATGCTTATTGTTTTATTGAATGGCCCGAAAAAATCGATAACCTTATTCCTGAAAATTGCGTATCTGTTCATATAGAATTAGATAACGCTGTACGTATAATCCATTTAGAATTATGATTACTGATCCGGAAACGCTGAAAGCTCTGATGAAAGAGGGAAATCTTTTGCCACAAGAAGAAATGTTGGCAATAAGGAGGAAGAAAGGGAAATTGACAATTGGCATTCCGAAAGAAACGACTTATCAAGAATGTCGTGTAGCTTTAAATCCTGAAGCGGTGGAGTTTCTGGTAAGCAATGGACATCATATAGTTGTTGAATCAGGTGCGGGTAAAGCATCTCGCTACGAAGATGTACACTATTCTGAAGCTGGCGCTGAAATCGCCTACGAAAGAGCCAAAGTATTTCAATCCAATATAATTTTAAAAGTTGCCCCACCTTCTGATGAAGAAATAGAAATGATGCCGGGTAATCAAACCTTGATTTCGGCGCTGCAATTAACATTGCAACCAAAAAAAACCTTGGTTAGTTTAATGAATAAAAAAATCACGGCTATTGCCTGGGATTATATTCAAGATGAGCATACTATCTTTCCGGTGGTTAGAGCAATGGGCGAAATTGCTGGGAATACTTCTATCCTAATCGCATCTGAATTACTTTCTGATTATAAAACAGGTAAGGGAATTATGATGGGTGGTGTAGCAGGAGTTCAACCTTCAGAGGTTGTAATTCTAGGTGCAGGAACCGTTGGTGAATATGCTTGCAGAACAGCATTGGGCTTAGGCGCTTCGGTTAAAGTTTTTGACAGTTCAATTTCGAGATTGCGTCGTTTACACAATGATATTGGAAGCCGTGTTTATAGTTCGGTGATTCAACCTAAATTATTAAGTAAAGCCTTGCAACGTGCAGACGTTGTGATAGGAGCTATTCGTGCCCCATTTGGTCGTACACCTTGTGTGGTAACCGAAACTATGGTTGAAAACATGAAGCCTGGGTCTGTTATTGTGGATGTAAGTATTGACCAAGGCGGCTGTTTTGAAACATCTCGCGTGACAAATCATGATGCACCAACTTATTTAAAGCATGGTGTTATTCATTATTGTGTGCCAAATATTGCTTCGCGTGTTTCTAGAACAGCATCCATTGCTTTGAGTAATATCTTCTCTCCAATCTTATTAGACATGGGAGATCAAGGCGGTTGCAAAGGGATGATTTTGAAAGACCATGGTTTTAGAAGCGGGGTTTATATCTATCAAGGAAAATTAACCAGCCAAATTTTGGGTAAGGTATTCGATTTAGAATACAAGAATATTGAGTGGTTGTTGCAGTAGTGTTTTTGTAATGGATACGCTCGAAATTTTAATCCAAGAACTTGATGAGGCCGAAAAGTTGCTTTCTCAATTTTCTGGAGGCTATTCTGGCGACTTCATGTCTGCTGAAGAATTTCATGAGGCTTTAAAGACGCATATTATAGTATTAAAGAAGGGAGATTTAACTGTTCTGGATGATTTATGGTTTTGGTTTGCACCAACTTGCGCTTGGGATGATTTTGTTGGAATGGAAGGTCAGGATTTAGGGAATTCTATTTTTGCTAAATTGAGTCGATTGAGGAAATAGATTCTGAAATAGTATTTTAAAATCCACCATTTTTCAAAGGCCCTAGCTTATCTTCGGTGTATGATCGAATTATTATAGTGTCACTAAAAAAAAGGTTTGGTAAGGCTAAATGCCATGCTGTAGAATCATTTTCTTTGAATTTTTTGCGTAGTTGCCTTCTTAAAGGTCGATTCTTTCCTTTCTTAAAATAATCACCTTCAAGATCAACATAAACTTCACCTGTCGACCAACCTTCCCAATTTACAGTCGCCTTTTGAATTCTCGAAGAATCTATTGGAGTGGTATCTCTCTGCATCCAATCTAACAACGGATAATTGCTATAGATGAAATAAAGTTTTCGGTTCTTTTTGAGGTAGGCCTCGTATAAAACAGATTTATACTGAAAATTTATTGAATCGCCTGGTGTGTACATAGGGCGGTAATCATAGACTAAAATTGTGTCCCCTTTTAATTCAGATTTTCGCATTTCACCCGATCCTGAGTTTTCAAATAAACAGCCCGTTCCATAATATTCGTATCGGGTGAATCTCGTTTCATTAACGTTGATTTCTACTGGGGGTGGGGTATATGGGGCGTTGCAGTGTCGTGAGCTCCAATAATGTGTACGCGAACAGCTCCCCAGAATCAAGCAGATCAAAATAATATGGAAATTGTTTGACTTCATTACTGCCCATTATTTTTTAAAGGACCCAAATAATCAGTCTTTTGACTTGTTACATAGTTTGTGTCATCAATAACTTCTCTTGGATAAAACATTGTCCACTCAATCGAATCACATCCTCTTTGATTACCCTCAACAAATTCTCTCATCTCCACAAACTTTCCTTTTGAATGAAATCCGCCATTAAAATCAATATATGCATTATTGCCTTGCCATCCTTCCCAATTAACTGTGAACGACTTTACTGCTGAGGAATCATATATTACCGGTTCTTCTAAATAAGACGGAGAATGATGAAACCTGCGAGGATGACAGTCATAAATAGGGTAGAGTTTTTTACCTTTTGTTAGATATGCCATTTTTATAAACGGACGAAAGACATAAAAATCACTATCAGCAATTGAAGGTTGATATTTCAAGCTATAAACGAATAAAGTATCTCCACTATGTTTAGCATTAGAAATAAAACAAGTACCCGTATTACTAGTTAAGCATCCACCCCAGTTAGGCAAATATTCGGCATAGGATGAATCGGTTATTTGGATTTCTGTTGTGAACGGGGCGCTGTCCTCAAAACCATTCCACCCCGAAGTCCAAATTGTAATGCTGGAACATCCTATTAAACTCAATGCTATGATAAATGCAATTGCTCTCATCTTAAATCTATGATTTCACCCTTTTTATTGGCGTTAGAAATACGATACAAATGAAAAAACCAATAGCGCATTTCTAGTGCCTAATAGCGCATTTCGAGAGCCTCAATGTGCTATTGCATTATCGAAATGCACTTTTACTACCAAGTAAACAAAGGTAAACTGCTCATTAAAGCATGCACTTCATTTTTAACGTTTGCTAATTCGGCATCATTGTCTTTATTCATTAAAGTCCGATCAATTAGATCTACAATCGCCTCAATTTTATCTTCTTTAATTCCGCGCGTAGTAATTGCCGCTGTACCAATTCTTATACCCGAAGTAACAAAAGGTGATTCCGTATCAAACGGTACCATGTTTTTGTTGACAGTAATATCAGCTTTCACTAATGCGTTTTCAGCTTGCTTACCATTTAAGCCTTTCGAGCGTAAATCAATTAACATGGAATGGTTATCTGTTCCACCTGAAATAATATCATAACCTCTACCTACTAAAAGTGCTGCCATCTTTTGAGCGTTGGTAACTACTTGGCGCATATAAGTTTTATATCCTTCAGTACTAGCTTCTTCAAAGGCTATTGCCTTTGCCGCAATAGCGTGCTCTAAAGGTCCACCTTGGCTTCCAGGAAATACTGCGGAGTCTAATAAAGAACTCATTTTACGAACAGTACCTTTTCTAGTTTTAATTCCCCATGGGTTTTCAAAATCGTGGCGTAACATTATTGCTCCGCCTCGTGGCCCTCTTAATGTTTTGTGAGTTGTTGTTGTAACGATATGGCAATGCTCAAATGGATCCTTTAAAATACCCGCAGCGATTAAACCTGCCGGATGTGAAATGTCAGCTAAGATAACCGCGCCACATTTGTCTGCAATAGCGCGAATTCTTGCATAATCCCAATCACGTGAATAGGCAGATGCACCGCAGATGATTAATTTTGGACGTTCTTTCAATGCGATTTCTTCCATTTGGTCGTAATCAACATAACCCGTTTCTTTTTTTACACCGTAAAAGAAGTTCGTGAATCGTTTACCTGAAAAGTTTACAGGAGATCCGTGGGTTAAATGTCCACCATGTGAAAGGTCGAATCCTAAAATACCATCACCCGGCTCTAAACACGCAAGAGTTACGGCATAATTGGCTTGTGAACCTGCGTGGGGTTGCACATTAGCCCAAGTCACATTAAAAAGTTTTTTCAATCTTTCAATCGCCAAACTTTCAACTTGATCAACAACTTCGCAACCACCATAATAGCGTTTGCCCGGAAGTCCTTCCGCATATTTGTTGGTTAAAACCGAACCTGTAGCTTCCATTACCTGGTCGCTCACAAAATTCTCAGACGCAATTAACTCAATTCCTTCAAGTTGGCGTTTGTGTTCTTTTTCAATTAAATCAAAAATGGCGGTATCTCTAGACATAAAATCGTTTTTAACAAAAATATGAAATTGTTTAAATGAACAGACATGATCTCTGACAAATTCGCGTGTTAAAAAAAATCTTTTTCTGTTGCTCTTCGTTTTTTTTTATTTCTGTAGCTCAGGCGGCTCAAATAAAAAATGTCTTGACCATCTAAAAAAAATCTAATTTGTTTCGATATAAGACTTCATTTGTGATTCAGTCTAATCACTCTTTATTTGCGGTAAAAACTTAAATAGCACAAATAGGATCATTAAAGGTATAAAAGATTGTACCATGCCCATAATAGTTCGAATTGGACCGTAGAGCATATCGCTATAGCCAGAAATTTTTCCAACTACGAACAAGAAGCCAGCAATACAGAACAGGGCTACAAATAAAAAAATCACGATTTGATTAAAACTCTTTTTATTGAAGTAGACTTTAACTGTCCATAAGGTTAGCAAAAAGAATAGAATCGTAAATATTATGGTGAGTATCCATTTTAATGTGTTTATTTCCGCAGGAGTCCATTCTACTAAAAACATAAACTCATCCCGGGCTGAATTCATTCTGCCATTGGTTAATGTCAAATAAACCCAATTAATATTGTCGAATAAATAGCCGCGTAAAAATCCTAGCAAAACAATACCAGCGGAAAGCAATATGGCGCTTGCTTTTTTACTCATTATTCGAATATTTTTTAGCCCAGATATACCACAAAACAAAAATGGCTGCGTACACAATAATCGTAAACGTGTAAAGGTGATTGAAATCTAAATATCTTGGATAGTAATTGTTAATCATGACCAAGGCCATAATCCGCAATACATTCACAAAGTGGATAATTATTAAACCTAACGGAAGGTACCATAATTTGTGTTTGATTTTCCCTGGATAGGCAATGATGAAAACACTGAATATGGAGAATAGTTTAAATCCATTACATTCGTCTCCAACCCAAATCCCCCTAAAATTACCTGCATCTAAATAAAGCACAACATGGTCGCTTTCTGTGGCAATGGATGTTTCTACACCAAAAATAGAGAAAAATGATTCGGCTAATGCTACAATATTATAGTTTAAGCCATAATCCCAATTAGTTTGCGTTTTAATGAGCAAGTAATAGAGTAGGAGCCAAGCAGTATAAAGAAGACCTGCGACTACAAGAAATTGGATGATTCTATTTTTCCTTATCTGATCTAACATTCAATTGTATTAACCCGATCATGGAACTAATTAAAAGAAAAGCGTCTTAAGCAATATGCTGTTGCTTTCGCGTATAAAGCATGCGCACCGCCAAAAGAATACCGGCAATTAATAAAAATGCTAATCCCGAATCAATTGGAACGCACTCAGGTTCCCAGCATGGGGGTGTTGTTCCCGTTGTTCCACCTCCACCCGGAGGCGGTCCACCTGGTGGTTGAGCAAACAAAGCCATGTCGCTTGCGATAAAAGCAAGCGACAAGGTAAATTTTAATACACCCAATTTTATAAATTTCTTCATTCCAGTTCCTTTAAAGCACTACTTTTTTAGTGACAATTTCATCTCCAGTTCTCAAAGTGATAATGTGGAATCCTTTAATTGTGGTTGGCAATGTTACTAAATTACTTCCAGCTACAAGCGAAGTTGTTGTAATAAACACTTCTTTTTGTCCCAATACATTCGTCAAGGTGATTACTGTTGGCGTTTCATATTCCTTAACGGACTGAATGTCAATGATATTCCCCATTTGTTTAATTACTAAGGCGTCATCTGTATCAAAGTCAGGAGTTATAATTGTATTGTTTTCATTCGCATCAGCACTATTACTTAATATTAATGTGAATCTTCGGTCTGATTTGTCAGTATCAGCATCTGTAGCATTTGCATAAAACACATACGAGTGTTCTTTCAAATTCATAGTCTCCCCAGTCATTCTATCAAATAATAGAATTTTGTGATAACGTCTAAAGTTCCCCCAATTCTCAGCAGAAATGGTGTAATATCCATCATTCTTAATGCTTGTTAGCAATTCAAACGATTTGTCAATTCCATCATTTTTGATGTAATTCTTTCTAATATCCGCTTCAGCAGTTTGTACTGCAATAGATGGCGCTAATTCTTTACCAGTTGCTAAGTGACGAATATCCATTACTTCATCAATTCCATCATTCGCATCAGGATGTTCTTCTAACTGCATGGTGCATGCGTAGGTAGAATTGTTTTCACTTAAAGTTAAATGTAAATTATTGTCTTCCGTATGCGTTCTGATGTATGTTCCTTGCGTTTCAGTTTTATTTCCTTGGTTTAAAGTGATCGTTCCAATACTAGAAGCAAAAATCCAAACTGCTTGTCCAGAAGACATTAAACCATCTTCCGTTATTACCGGAATACTTGTTGTGCCAGATGCACCGTCATACCACTCATATGCGCCACTTGCTGGATCGTATACATAGAAGTAATTTCCAATTGAACCTGAACGAGTCAAACCGCTGTAGGCAATTGTAGAGCAATAAGGATTTCCAAAAATTGACCAACCTGTTGTGTAAGTCTTTACAATATCTGCTGATGTATTAACCGATCCTCTTGAGTTTAACGTTGTTCCAGAGAAAGTCTCTAAATCATCTCCCATATACACTTCAAAACCACGTCCATTAAGAATGGGCTCATAACTATTGATAACTGTATAAAAGATGCTGTGATCGGTAAAAGTTACTGAGCGGAAACAACCGTCAACTCCATAAGCGCAACCATCAGGAAAACCTTCACCACTCATAGCTAAGTCTGGATCCCAATCATCAAATGTACTTCCAATAACGGGCGAACAGATATCTCTCCAATCTGCTAGTCCAGGCCCAATAAAGCGCTGCGCTGTAACATTTCCTGAGATTGTTGTAGGAGCGATAATTGGCCCAATTTGTCCCGCTTCATCCACAGCAGTTGATGCAATAATGAAGTTTGTTGAGGGATCAAAAACAATATTCCCTCTATTCGGACTAAGTGTTCCATGTAAGGCATAATTATGTGCATAGAATGTTACATCACCTGGACTTGTGTTTTCAATAAACACATCATTCAAGTCCATCACATATGCTAATGTAGAAATGATTGTAATGTCTTGAGGAATATCTCCAGTAATAGAAATTGTTCCATCAGTAATGTCAGTTGAACCTGACATGTCAAAATCTTGATTAATGTCTAACGTTACATCCGTATCCATGATCAAGCTTCCAGTAAATTCAACACTGAAATAACCTACATAACCATCTACATCCACAGTCACTTCCGTTCCTGGATCAATATATACTAAGTCATTTGCGCCAGGAATACAAACACAATCCCATGTGTCAACATCACTCCAAACACCATCTGTAACTGAGTGAATTTCTAATATTTCAGGAATTCCAGTTAAAGTAAAATAGTCACCGTCATCAAAATCAATGTCAAAAGATACTGTTTGTGTAATTGCATCATAAGTTCCTGCAGTTGTTGTAGCATCTGTAAAGTCACCATCATCATCCGTTAAAACACGATAAGTTTCTGGGACAGCATAATCGCCGTCAGCTAAATGAAACGTTAATGTTACTGTTCCTACATCTCCTGTTTCACCAACACGCCACGTTCTTTCTAAACGCGAATGAGCAGGTAACTCAGGGGGTAAATTGTCCGAATTATAAGTTGTAAATGAAAAATCAGTATGTGCAGTTAGGAAATATTCTGCAGTACCCAAATCAGTTGCTCCAGAAATTTCTAATTCTTCAGAACCTCGCGCACTTGTTTGTGTATCGGTGCCATCATCAGCCAATGCAATTAAACCAAATCGGTGTGTTGCATTATAAGCATAATGATCTGTTGGGATGCTCATGTCATACTTGGCGCCTAAATAATTTTCTACTAAAATTCTTTCTAAAGGATTCAAGGCATCATTGTATACAATTACTTCGGAAATTTCACCCGTAAATGTATAGCTGCTTGTTGCTGTTGCATTTCTATTCCCTACGAAGATGGCATTATGTCCAGTTGGAGTAGTATACGTTGCCGATTTCGAATGTTCTAAATCTCCTTGGTTGAAAAGTGAATTTGTAGTTGGGGTAATGTGTGTTGATAAAAAACTAGCTCCTGCAGGGTCTGTATATCTGATCCAATTAATTGAAGGAGAAAAATGTGCGCTATTGATCGTGTTTTGACCATTGTTCATGTAAGTACGCCACTTCTTAAAACTAGAAGCGTAATCAGCATTAATCAGCATATCACTTGTAGTAGTTGTACGATCATAAACTATAAAATAGGTTACGTTGGTAGATTCTAATGCTGGAATTGACCCGGAAGCCAATACATCATTGACACCATCAAACGTTAAGGAAGGAACGCCACTAATTCCCGAAGTATTAAATGTTGGTTGTCTTAAAGATGCTCCTTGCGTAAAGTTATCGCCATTGCCAGACAAATCTGTCCAAGATGCAATTGAGGAACCATCAGGAAATCCTAAAGAGTGAGCGTCTAGCCAGACTCTATTGTCAGAACTAGAACCAACACCTGCTGGACCAGTTTGACTAAATGCTGTTCCGGACAATAATGTAGCCACGGCAAAGCCAATAAATGCGAATGAGTAGTGTAAAGGTTTTTTCATAAACGTTGTTTATTCCCTAAACTGGTTTAACGCAAGCAGTTTAGGTTAATCAAAAATAGATAATTATTTCTACAAATCGAAATACTTCAAGGGCTTTCACACCAATTGTTGTAAACAATTCGCTAGATGCCCCAAAAATGTCTATCAATGACTATTTTTTTGTTTCATAATTACGTAAATTGGATGTGTTTAGTTTTTTGAGGTGCTAAAAATTATCCATTTATATTGTAATAGACGTGTGATTCTTTGTTACGGTTGGCAACTTGTCTATATAATTTGTTTAAACAATTACCGCTCTAGTTTAGTCTGTTAACTCATCTCTAAATTCATGTATTTGAACGGCCTTTTCCCCTAATTTATCGTTAGAATTTGTAATAGAAATAAAAAACGGAACATTTTTATAAATTGGTCGTATGTAAGTAATGAGTAATTATGTCTCATTGAGTTGAGCAGAATGATGAGTGAAATAAAGTTATGCAAGGAAATAATCAAAATAAGAATACACCTTCCAATAAATTAATTGAAGCCAAGGATATTCTTTTCATTTGGAAAATGATCTTAAAAAATTTAGGATTCATTATCGCAATTCCGTTGGTGGCTTATGCAATTGGGTACGTCTATACTTATCGGTTGACCAATATTTATGGAGCAAAAGCCGAGTTACTTTTAAAGTCAAATGAAACGTACGATTATCAAGATCCAATTTACAAAGGACTAGGTGCCTATGGTATTTATATGGATGTGCAAAATCAAATTCGGATTTTAAATTCACGTGATTTAATTGGAGAGGTAATTGATAAAATCAATATTGGAACATCTTATTATGTTGTTGGAAGAATAAAAAAAGTGGAGGTTTTTGAAACCTTGCCTTTTAAATCGAGCGTTTCCGTGTTAAACCCGCAATTGTATGAAGTTCCTATTCAAGTCACAATATTAAATCAAGAGCAGTATAAAATTGCTTATTCTGTTGGTGGAGTTAATGTAGAAGACGTTTACAATTTTGATGAAGAGGTTACCAATTCTGATTTTGTTTTGCAGTTAGATCGGCGCTATGAATTGGATGACGAAAACATTAGTGAGTTAAAGGAGTCTGATTATGAAATTGTATTTCATTCGCGGAATTATTTAATCAACAAGTATCAATCGGGCCTACATGTAGAAAATATTGAGCACACGAGTGTTATTACACTTTCTGTTAATGATGAATTGGCGAATCGAGCAATTGTTTACCTAGATACTTTGACCAATACTTACGTTGATTATTCCAAGCGAAGTCAGCTTGAGGTGAATGAAAATACACTCACCAATATTCAAAAACAAATTGATACGGTTAGCATTTTAATTCAGCAAAAGGAGCGTGAATTGTTACTATACAAGGATCAAAATGCAATTCTGAATATTAATAAAGAGGAGGATGACTTTTTTGCTGAATATATTTCGTTTACAAAGGATAAGCGAATGTTGGAGCAGAAAAAAGGCTCTGTAGTTGCATTGTCCGAATATTTAAAGTCGTCTGAAGATAACCGTGTTTTGCCTCCATCATTCTATATTGAAGAGAATGATGAGTACTTAAGAGAAGCCATTGGAGAGGTTAGAAAAAGGCAAATCAGATACGAAATTGATAAAACGCAAAAATCTGAAGAAAACAGAACAATGATACAAGCGCGGAAGGAAATAGCCATGCTTAATAATGATATCTTAAATTATTTAGAAAATTTATTGCTAGCGTTTAATCAACAAATTACAATCGCTGACAGTTATATTCGGGATTATAAAAATGATATTCGAAAGTTGCCTAAGTCCGCTCAAGGCGTGATGAATATTCAACGTGAATTGGATGTGAACAATAAAATGTATTTGTTCTTATTGGAAAAGAAGACAAATACGTTAATTGCAAGAGCGGGTATTATTCCTCAGGTTAAAATCATTGAAAAAACTGTGGGAACTGGCGTTGTTTATCCTAACAAAACAAAAATTATTCGTTTGTTCATCTTGGGTGGATTCATATTTGCATTTTTAATTGCAATTATTCGCAAACTCTTTTTTGAAAAAATTGAAAATGTAAATGATTTAGCTGAGGTGTCTGAAATTAATATTGCCGGTGGCGTTCCATTTGTAAAAGACATGGAAAGTCACTTAATGATTGAGTCTCAACCCAAATCTCACGTTACGGAAAGTTTTAGGACCATTCGAACAAATTTGACATTTATTGGTAAAGACGGAGAGGATGGTAAGGCGAAGAAAGTACTATTGTCGTCATTTTTCCCAGGAGAAGGTAAAACATTCTGTTCTACAAACCTTGCGAATTTGATTGCAAAGGGAAGTAAAAAAGTATTAATCATTGATTTTGATTTGCACCGACCGAAAGTGCATAAAACATATAAGCTTCAAAACGTCAAAGGCGTGTCTAATTATATCATTGGAAAGAGTAATTTTGAGGAAATTTTGAATGAAGAAGTTTATCCAAATTTGGATGTGATAACCGCTGGTCCAATCGCTCCAAACCCATCAGAATTAGTATTGCGAGACAAGGTGTTAGAATTAATAGAATACGCCGAGAAAAAATATGACTATATCATCATTGATACACCACCTTTTGGTTTGTTAAACGATACGTTGGAGTTAACAAAATATGTTGACATGTTTTTAATTATCATGAACACTCGTTATACCCGCAAAAAAGGGGTAGAACATATCAATCACATGCTTGAAAAGTTTGATGATATTGGAAAAGGTGTTGTCTTGAATGGAATCAAAGAAAGTAGGATCCAATACTATTATTCAAAATATACCTATAAGTATACCTACGGCTATAATTACGGATATGGATATGGTTATGGAAGTACTTATGGAAGTGGCTATACCAATGACGAAAATTACTAAAAGATTGACATTGGCAGATTTAAACCCTAGTTTTGCAGTGAAATGAACAAATCCATTAGATAAATTAAATGGCGGATATTTTACTTAAGATTACACTATTATTTACTCTCTCTCTGTTGACGCTTACTGTAAGTGGTCAAACTGTTGAGCGAACTACATTTGCTGTGTTTAGTTCCATTACACCCAACGATTCTTTATTGGTTGCTGCTGGACAAATTATGTCAGGAGAATCTGAATCGCCATTAGTAGAGCATGGATATTATCCGCTCAGTCATACTTTATTAAGCATTGATGAACCCGAAGATATTGAGTCTTATTCTATCTATCCGAATCCTTTTAGTCAATCCTTCCAGGTGAATTGGGCAAATTCAAGCGCACAAACAATAACCATTGAGATTTATTCCATAAACGGATCATTAATAGAACGGATAAAAACAAGTGACGCCCAAGTGATAATTCATACAGAAAATTGGGAACGCGGCTTATATTTTGTAAGAGGATTAACCGAACAAGGGACTGTCTTTAATGAAAAAGTAATAAAATCTTGATATGCGAAATTTGAAGCTTCACATATTGTTTGTTTTTATTGGTGCTTTTGCATTTGGAAATTTGCAAGCGCAAGAATTAAATTACAATAAAATTAATGTTCAAGGGCAGCTCATGAATGCTACCGCAAGCGAAACTGATTTTGAATTTTTGGTACTTAGCATTACAGGAGATACACTATGGCGCGAGTCACATTCGAGTATACCTTTAAGTGAACAAGGTGCTTTTACGCTGCCATTTGGTTCGGGAACTTTTATTGCTGGAGAAGTGAGTAATTTTCATGAAATGAACTGGTTAGATGCGGATCGTGTTGAACTGTATCATTTTGGAGATTCACGCTATTTACAAGGTTCATTTGATGTTCAAGCTGTGCCTTATGCCATGCATAGTCTTTATCTGGCAAGTGCGATTAATACAAGCGATTTGGCAGATGTGGATGATGTTGAGTATTTACCAGGACATACCTTATACTTTGATGGAACCGGTTTTTCATTTGGAATGATAACAGTAGGCGATACGGCCGAGTATGCTTGGGTAGCGGATCATGTTATTTTTGCAGATACTGCATGGTACGCGCTTAATAATGATTATGCTGATACTGCAATGTTCAGTTATTTTTCAGATTCTGCTAACTATGCGACTTACTTTAACCAAGTCTTTAATACAGATAGTGCAGCTTATGCTGATTCTACAAATTATGCGTTTTCATCCACGGGCAATTGGTCAATTTTTGGAGATAGTGATTTAGCTGATACGAATTTCGTTGGATCTACTGTTGATGAATCATTCATTCTCAAAACAAATAATATACGTCGATTTGTATTTGCGGATAATTTTTCAACACACAATAACCTTCCAGGAGATGGATTTAGAATTGGAACAACATCTGGCTTATTGATAACTCCCAATACCAATCCAGGTATAGATGAAATTGATGGTAGTTTCTTTTATTATGACGGAGAAACAAATTCAGTTCATGGCGGAACAAGAACAGAATCTTTTGACACTTTAAAAGGTCCTTACAGCTTTGCTTGGGGAGAAAATGTTGCTACCAATGGTTCTTATTCAACCGTGTTTGGGAAAGACACTTATGGAGATACGGCCTATTTTGGCGGAGATGCAATTCCATATCCATCAATTTCGAGTTTTGCTGCAGGTAAAGATTGTCATGTAGCTCATATGAGTTTTGCTTTTGGCGAAAATGCTGTTGCGAATTATTACAGAAACGTAGCCATTGGGAAAGATGTAACGGCAAATGTTGCATCTGCTGGTTTAGGAGTTGGGAATAATATATTAGTTGAAGGCGCTACGGCTTGGGCCATGGGACGCAACCTTACCGCAAACGGCCATTTTTCAACCGTTATAGGTTCCAACGCAAGTGCTGATAGTAAAGTAGGCTGTTTCCTTTACGGCGATAATTCTACAACAGATACAGTTAGAAATACAGCCAACCACCAATTTATGGTTCGGGCTGATGGTGGGGTCGTATTTTATACAAACTCCTCACTTAGTATGGGAGTTCAATTATTGGCGGGCGCAGGTAGTTGGTCAATGATTTCGGATCGAAATAAAAAACGCAACATCACTTTATTAACACCGTTAGATTTTAGTCCACAGTTTGATAGCTTAAGCGTTTTGTCTTGGAATTATATTGGGCATAATACGGCGCATATTGGGCCTATTGCTCAAGACTTTTACAGTACGTTTGGTTATGGTGAAAAACCTTATTTAATCAATATGATTGATAGTGATGGCACCACATTTTTAGGAATTAAAAAGTTAAATGAAGAAATTAACAATCAGCCAGAAGCTGAGGAAGTTGAAGAAATTGAAATAGAATTAGAAAACGAAAAAGCGAGGCTTGATGCAATTGAGCAACGCATAAATGAATTATATGAAGAATTGGATCATAACTAGTATATTCCTGTTATGCATTAATTTGGTCTTTTCTCAAGGATTCCCAGAGGGGATTCCTTATCAAGCCCAAGTGCATGGATTGGATGGTGGATTTTTGTCAGACGCAACAATTGGAGTAGAATTTAACATTCGATCCACAACAATGGACGGTGAAATTGCATGGCAAGAGCGTCATGTGGTTACATTAAGTGAATTGGGACACTTTGCAACCAACATAGGAGAAGGTACTGCTACAGGAACAGGAACTTCACCGTCATTTGCCGAAATTGATTGGGCTGGCGATATTTACTTTTTAGAAATGTTAGTTGATATCGATAATATTGGCGCATTTGTATCACGCATGACGCAACAAATGATGGCAGTGCCCTTTGCTTTTCACTCAAAAACCACTTCGCAAGAGTTTAATTTATCTGAATTAGGAGATGTGGATGTTACGGGAATATCAATCGGTGATATTTTAACTTGGGACGGTACTACTTGGATTCCAACAGAAGATTTGGTTCCTGATACAGTAAGTTTCGCTTATGAGAGTGATGTAGCGAACTATGCCGACACGGTTACTTTTGCTCACAATTGTGGCGATCCTACTTTAGTAGATAGTTCACTTTATGCGTATTATTCAGATTCGGCCAATTTTGCAACTTCAGGATTATATTCGGTTTATGCAGATTCTGCGCTTTATGCAGATACGGCAGGAGTTGCAACATTTGCTTATAATAACTGGGGCATTTCTGGAAATGATAATGTGAATGAAACGGATCACTTTTTAGGAACGATAGATGAAGTTGATTTAGTTATTAAATCGTATGATATTGAACGCATGCGAGTCAAGTCAGATGGTTTGATTGGAATTGGAACCGCAGATCCATTGTCTGACTTCCATGTGAATAACGTAAACGGCGTTTTATTTACGGGTGAATTTGGAACAGGAGCAATTCCTACCGAAGGCGCTGGGGCAAGAATGATGTTTTATCCGAATAAAGCAGCGTTTAGATCTGGTGAAGTATCAGGCACGCAATGGAATGCAGCTTTTATTGGCGATTATTCATTTGCTTCAGGTTATAACGCACGTGCAGCAGGCGATTATGGTGTTGCATTCGGATTTAATACAAGCGCTTCTGGTGAAGGAGCAATGGCTTTAGGTAATGCATCAGTATCCTCTGGGGATTATGCTTTTTCTGCAGGACATAATCCACAAGCTACGGGTGATCATAGTGTTGCCTTAGGTCGTGGTGCATTGGCACATGCTGAAAGTGCTATTGCAATTGGGTATCACCCAACGGCAGATGCGCCTTATGCACTTTCATTGGGGAACTATACTTATGCACATGGCGAAAGTTCAGTTGCTATTGGTTATCACGCGCAAGCAATGCATGATGGTAGTTTTATTTTTAATGATAAAATTGACGCAATTGGTTATGTTGAAACAACTGCAGCGAATCAATTTATGGTAAAAGCTTCTGGAGGATCGATTTTTTATACGGACGCAGATTTAACAACAGGTGTTGAATTGTTGCCAGGTGCCGGAGCTTGGTCAATCCTTTCAGACAGAGAACGAAAAGAGAATATCCAAGTCATTGATGCACAGGAATACTTGAATCGCTTAGATCGAATTGATGTGTTTTCATGGTCGTATATCTCGCAAGATTCAAGCATTACGCATATAGGTCCAATGGCGCAAGATTTTTATAGCACTTTCAATTTAGGAACAGATTCAACTACAATTAACTCGGGAGATTTTGATGGCATTAATTTATTGCTCATTAAAGCCTTGGACGATAAAATGGCCCAGTTAGAGAATCAAGCAACTACCTTGGAGGCAATGGAAGCTGAGTTGGCTGAGTTAAAAGCACAACGCGAAAAGTTGTACGCTTTATTAATTAAGTTGGAGGAGAAAATGGCAGCAGAAGAATTAACTGTTGTTCCTGTTTCTGAGGAGAATACTGAGTTGCGTTAACATTCATTTTGTTATGCGTTTTTTTATAATCCTTCTATTTCTAGTCTCAATCTTTTCATGTGGTAAAAAGGAAAGCGTTGTTACAGTGGATAGTAGATTTGTAGGTGGGTGGTCTCACGTGTCAATAGATTCATATCATACCATTTCAATCAATTCTGAAAGCAGAGGAACTAATATTGGTGGCCCGGATTGGCCTTTAATGACAGGAGATCAACAGAGGAAATGGTTTGTGAAAGATTCAGTATTGGAATTTGGGCATATGGCTCCAAAGGAAGAAAAATTTCATATTGACACGTTTCCCCAAATTGCTACGATTATTGATACTATTGGGTGGATTTTTTTAGAAATTGGAGACAAGTATATGTGGCTTGATGGTCGGATATACAAAGCAAATAATTAAGATTCTAGATAGTGAGCAATCAAAAATCAGCTCATTTTTTAACGATATACTACCCCAACTTAGACCTAATTTTCCCTTGCCCCCGATAAATCTTATCAAGCAACGTATGTTTCTTCAAAATCATTGTCACTTTTTTCAAATCACTCGGCGCTAAGTCCCGTTCACCACTCGATTTAAACTGCGCCTCTATTATTCTTAGCGGATTATCAACCGTATACTTCTTTAACCAAGCAGAACCAGAATTTGCAAGCTCTTTTTGCATGACTTTATCTTGCATGAATGCGTTAATTTTGGTTGAAACATCTTCAGCAGTTTTAGCATTTAACAAAGGATAAAGTGTTTCATAATCTGACGCATACAATTCATCTTCGCGATAATGTAAAAGCGGAATATTAGACGCTAGCGTCTCATTAACCACCCCACAAGTCAACCAACTATTGTCAAATTGACCGCATGAAATGTCGGCCATATTTAAGCCTAACATAATTTCTTTACGGGGCATTAAAGGCATCCACACAATATTAGCATCTATCTCAAGTGCCGTTATCAGATCCTTAGAAGCTTGAACATTCATGCCATAATCGAAAAACACTAACCTGGCATTTACTGTTGGATTCGCTTTAATATATTTAGCAAAACCTTCAATTAAAATATCATTTCCCTTTTGGTGAATCGCCATGTCTGGACTTAAATTGAAGCCATTATGTCTTGAATGAGAAAAAATAATGAGGTCGTTTTCTTCCCTTAGTTTTTTGAAAAACGGATACCATTGCAAGCCTTTGACTTGAGGATTGTTCTCCAAATCATCATATTGCGGAATAAAAACCATTGGACCAGATGTGTTGTGGTAAGTTGCAGCCGTTTTTAATTTGTTTTTAAAAGGGAAATGAATGTCATATTCATCTGGAAAAAGGATTGTTCTCGTATGTTCAATGCCGAGTCTTTGCAATTTACTCAAGGTTGCCTTTTCACTCAACCACCATACTTTATTGGTTTCTTTTTTACGTTTTTTTTGAAATGGTAAATCGTAAATATCACTTCCGTGTGGAATAAATACGTCTAAAGACTTTCCTATTAATGTGACAAGAGTTGGTGCAATATCTGTTCCGACGAAAAAATCAAAATCAGCCAATTCTTTTTTAAGGAGTTCAACTGAACTCGCTTTGTATAGCGTTGATTTTGTGATGGGCAAAACCTTATAATAGTCTAAATAGTTATCATCATAAGAATCAGAGGCAGGACTAAAGTGGGCAGGTTCATCAGATAGCGTGATGAGGTGCGCATCAATACCAGCTTCGCGTAAATAGCGACAAAGAATAAACATCATGTTATTCAAATTGGCCAAACAAGCTACTCTCATGTTTTTGATTTACCCTTCGTTAACATCTGAATAGTCAAATGAAATGTCATTTTCGCTGATTACAACGCGTCCGATTTGTTTTGCAGGATTGCCAGCAATTATAGCATAATCAGGGAAGCTTTCACCAACAAATGAATTAGCAGCAATCACACAATGGTTTCCAATTGTAATTCCCATACCAATAATGCACTGCGGTGCAATATAGGTGCAAGAACCAATTTGAACAGGTTCGCGCTCAATTGGCAATTTACCGCCGCTTAAGGTTTGTTTGAGATTGCTATGTGTGTAAATATGAACGCCCGCTGAAATTGTACAATGGTCTCCAATTGTTAACCCTCCAGATCCATCAACTATTGTAAAGGGACCAATCCAAGTATTTTCTCCAACCTTAGTTTCTCCAAAAATATAAGCACTATCGTAAACAGAACTTTCTTTGCCCCAGCCTAACGCTTTGGCGCGTTCCCAACGGTCAAAAACTTCATCATTAAAGGGTAAGGATCGATCAAATTGCGCTTTAAATTCACTAAACAAATCGGCATGTAAATCTTGTAAATCAGCCAATGTATTAGCTGAATCCTTATTTTCTAATGCCTTTTTTCTGTCCATGATTTAACTCACTAACATTTGTTTTTTCATCCATTCAGAAGTACGTAATATTCCTTCTTCCAAATCAATTTGTGCCTTGTAGCCTAAAACATTTGTGCTTTTTTCTACAGATGGAATTCGTAAAGCAATATCTGCAGATAAAGCGTCTTGAAATAATATTTTTGATGAAGAATTCAATACACGACAAACCGTTTGAGCTAAACCTAATATTGTAATTACCGCACGGGCATTTCCAATATTGAAACTTTCTCCAACAGCCGCATCATTGTCTAAACATCTGAAAATGCACTCCACAAAATCATCTACATAACACCATGCACGAATTTGATTTCCGTCACCGTGAATATAAATATCTTCGTTTTTTAAGGCCTTTTTAATAAAGATTTGAATAGCACCTTCACCAGTTTGACCAGGTCCGTAAACATTAAATGGTCTTACTGTTACAACTGGTAAATTATGCTGTGTATGATAAGCATGGGCTAAATGTTCCCCTGCTAATTTACTAACTGCGTAAGTCCATCTTGCTTCACCTGCAGAACCAGAAACTGTTTCATCCGTCTCTGTAGATTTGAAAGCCATTGAACCGAAAACTTCTGATGTTGAAAAATCGATAAAACGATTAGAAACTCCGTTAACACGTGCTGCTTCTAATGCATTTGCTGTACCAATCATGTTTACTCGCATGGTTGAAACAGGGTTTTTAATGACTGTATCAATACCTGCAATTCCAGCTGCATGAATAACAACTTCTGCGCCCTTCATTGATGTGCATAACAAGTCAAAATCAAGTACATCACCTTTTATTACAGTGATGTTTTCATGACTCGCATAGCCACTACCAGTAAGGGTGTCGCGGTGAAAATTGTCATAAACTGTGATTTTATTTTTTTCAATTAACCGTTGAATTAATGTGTTAGCAATGAAGCCTGCTCCACCGGTTATGAATATGTTTTTACCTTCCATGGTTCTACTATAGTTTGTTTAATTCTTCCGCAATATAGGAAATATCTGCTCTTGTTAATTTTTCATAGAGCGGAATTGCCAAGCCTTCTTTATATGCTCGAAAAGCATTTGGAAAAAGCACTGCGGAGTTATGATTGTATTTATTTTTATAAAAAATTTGGTCAGGGATACATTGGGCGCCATAATTGGTTCCAATCCCTTTTTCTCTTAATGTTTTTATGAGTTCATCTCGATTGATTGATGCGTCAATTAACACATGATATGTTTGCCAAGTATGCACGCGATCACTAGGGCAATTAGGAAGTTTTATTTTTGGATTTTGAATCTCCGAATTATAAACTTCTGCTAGTTCGTTCTTATAGGTCAAAGTAGCAGCTAATCGATCCAATTGGCTATTGACCAAAGCGGCCTGAAAATCGGTCATGCGATAATTAAAACCTGCTTCAACAAATTCCATTTTACCATCAATAATATCGACTCCATGATTCCGTAAAATCTGCACTTTTTTTGCTGATTCTGGATTTTGACAAGTGATTAATCCTCCTTCGCCCGAAGAAATTGCTTTGCGCGGATGCAAAGAAAAAGATCCGAAATTGCCAAATGTTCCAACGTTTTGCCCGTTTTGACTTGCTCCCAATGCACAGGCGGCATCCTCTATCACATAAAGGTTGTGCGCATTTGCAATTTTCATAATGGCCACAATATCACAAGGCAATCCAAATTCATGCACAGGAATTATGGCTTTGGTCTTATCGGTAATTGCGGCTTCAATCTTTGAAGCATCTATGTTAAAACTGTCAATTTCAACATCAACAAAAACAGGAGTTGCACCAACCAATTCTACAACATTAGCAGTGGCGACGTATGAAAGCGCCGGAACAATAACTTCATCACCTTTGCCTATCCCTAATGCTACTAATGCTAAATGCATTGTGGATGTTCCGTTGGATGTGGCAATCACATAATCACTTTTTACGAAAGTTGCAATATTGCTTTCTAATTCAGCAACCTTTTTGCCTTGAACAAGCATACCAGATTTCAGGACATCAACTACCTCTTGAATGTCTTGCGCTTGTATGTCTGGGCTAGCCAGTGGGATGAATTTCATTTCAATTATCAATTATCAATTTTTCAATGTGCAATTATCAATTTACGATAGTCATTAGTACTTTATCAATTTTTCAATATTATGGTCAAAATCCGTCATTTCCCATTGCCATTACACATTGCTCATTGCCTTTTATCTCCTGCCTAATGCCTCAATTTTCAACTTTCCATTTCGAATTAAAATGAACATGACCTAATTTAAAATCATAGGTAAAACCAGAGTTTTCTCCTTCGCCAATATTCATGACCGAAAAATCTAGAATGTTTTCAACAAAGTCTAATGTTACGCCGTTTGTTTCATGCACACCAATTGTTACCGAATAATTACCAGGTTGCAATTGGTTATTTATAATACATGAAATTTGATTTAACCCTTCTGTTAATGGTTGTTTCTCAGTGTTTCCATATTTGTTCATGGTGTGCACCAACTCTATGCCATCTCTTGTGTTTATTCGCAAATCAATAATTACATCTTTTAAAGCCGATTTACAATCGATTGCCATATTGAAGCGCAAGTCGGCCATGTAATTGACACGTTCAATTGCTGCATTTTTGCTATCGTGTAATTGAATGCTTTTATATTTTGCAATGCCTGTATTCATTGTAGAGGCGTCTGCTGGAATTTCTCCATTAGCAGACGATTTGGTTGTTTTAGCCAAATAAGTCTCAATGATTTCGGTCATATTACCTTGATTGGTCATGCGCCCTTTTTCCATTAAAAACCCTTTTTTGCAAAGTGCTTTCATTGAGGCCATATTGTGACTTACGAAAAGGACTGTTCTTCCTTCGCCACTAATAGCCTTCATTTTTCCAATACATTTATCTTGAAACTCAGCATCTCCAACGGCTAAAACTTCATCAACAATTAAGATTTCTGGTTCAAGGTGAGCAGCTACGGCAAAACCGAGTCGCACAATCATTCCAGACGAGTAGCGTTTGACCGGTGTATCAATGTATTTTTGGCAACCTGAAAAATCGACAATTTCGTCCAGTTTTGACTTTATTTCAGAACGGCTCATGCCCAAAATGGCTCCGTTTAAATAAATGTTCTCTCTCCCAGTCAATTCAGGATGGAAACCCGTTCCAACTTCAAGTAAAGCAGCAATTCTACCTTTGATCTTAATTTGACCTGTTGTAGGTGCGGTAACTCTTGATAGTAATTTGAGTAAAGTAGATTTTCCTGCACCATTTTTACCAATAATGCCGACCATCTCGCCTTGAGCAATTTCAAAGTTAATGTCCTTCAAAGCCCAAACATAACCAGAGCTATCTACTGTGGTACGATCATTTTCTGCACCAACTTTTAAGTACGGATCATCTTTACCACGCGCTTTATACCAAAATCGCTTTAAATCATGCGATAAAGTACCGGTACCAACTTGTCCTAATCGGTATTGTTTCGAGATGTCTTCTGCTTTTAAAACAACGCTCATGCCTCAAAAATACGCAAAACCTTGGCTTGCGGTTTTAATATCTAAGAAAATTACACGAAAGGGTATATTTTGAGGTTTAATAACCTTTTAACGCCTATGGAATTTTGTTGAATTCATAAAAATAGTAATCCGTATTACCTGCCGTCATTATGAAGGTATTGCCATAGCGTGAAAGTAATTTTCGAACAGTACGTCAGTGACCAAAAGAACAGGCAAAAGTCTAAGGTTGAATTATAAAACTGTTACCAAAGCCTTTTTTGCGATTTCAATTTTTAAGCTATTGAAAATGAATAAGTTTTGTATTTTTGATTATGAAGGTTGATCAAAAAGTATATTATATCCTATTGGAGCTAATTCAACCAAATTAATCACTTAAAACAGCATAACATGCAAAAAATAGACGACACAACAAACGCAATCAATTGGTTTGAGATTTCAGTGCTAGACCTAGGAAGAGCAAAAGCTTATTATCAAACAATTTTTGATATTCATATGGTGGATATGGAAATGGGAGAAATGAAGATGGCAGCCTTCCCATTTACACCAGCATCAGGAAAAGCTTCAGGTGCATTAGCTCAAAGCCCAAATCACAAACCAAGCATGGAAGGTGCTGTATTGTATTTGAATGCAAATCCGAACTTACAAACCGTTTTAGATAAAGTGGAAGCAGCAGGTGGGAAAATTGCAATGCCTAAAACCGCAATAGGAGGAAATGGTTTTATGGCAATGATGATCGATACAGAAGGAAATATGGTTGGCATTCATTCTGTAGAATAAACAGAATAGTCTCGATAAAACACACAAAATATAGCAGCCCGCAATCAGAAAAGATCAGGTTGCTAATTTGGTAGAACATCTTCTTTTTAATTTGAGGAACTTGGGTTGGAGTGCCTGCCTGATCATTGAGATTGTTTGGAAGAAGTCAATATCCATTTAATTGAACAAAAAAGAACCGCCCAATGTTGATATTGAGCGGTTCGCAATTAGATTCCAATAATTCTTTTAGATCTCAAATTATTGTTTGATAATTTTTTTTGTTGTGATATCACCTTGTGCATTCATTACATTAACAATATAAATTCCGCTAGCTAAATCGCTCATATCTATTTCAATGAATGATTCGTAATCCAAAGAGTTTATTTCTTTGTAGAAAACGAGTTTCCCATAAGTATCTATTATTTGAACGACATAATTTTCATTTTCCGTAGCGCTCATTTTAAGATATACTACATCTGACGTTGGAACTGGAAAAAGCTGAAAATCAACTGTTTTTGTTATTGAAGGAATACCAGCTGTCACCTCTAGTTTCCATAATTCGTGACCTAAATCCCCATCATTTGCCTGAAAGAAAAGGGTATTATTCGATACCGTTAACCACGAAGGGTCGCCGCTTCCAAGTGGATTAATATCAGCCACCATTTTAGTCCCTTCCAATGTGCCATCTGAAACCCATAACTCTTTTCCATGCGTGCCGTTAGTTGATTGAAAGAATAAAAGGTGTCCATAAACGGTGAGATAATTTGGAGAAGAATTAGAACTTCCCATGCCATTAATGTCTTTCACTAAGACTGTTCCATCCTCGGTTCCATCCGATTTCCATAATTCATGACCGACAGAACCATCTGTCGCACTAAAAAACAAAGTTCCGTCAAAATCAGCTAGTTCTTCGGGGTTAGAGCCTATACTCGGATTGATGTTTTTTACCATTACTGTTCCTTCAGTAGTTCCATCAGTTCTCCAAAGCTCAATACCTGATTCACCATCTGTCGCGCTAAAAAAGAGGTAATCTCCTGAGACAGTTAGGTTGGTAGGGAATGAATTTCCGCCAATGTTTATATCCTTTACTAGAACAGTTCCAACAGCTGTGCCGTCTGTTTTCCATAATTCAATTCCGTGACTTGCATCATCCTTTGCTTGAAAGTAGAGTTCGTCATTGAACACCGCGAAATTTTCAGGATCAGAACTACCTGACGGATTAATATCTCTTACCATTTCTGTCCCAAGCATGGTCCCGTCAGATTTCCATAATTCTCGGCCGTTTATTGGGTCCTCGGCAGAAAAATAAACCATATCGTTCATTCGAATGAGAAACATTGGGCTACCGTTTCCAGACGGATTAATATCCATCACCATTTCAGTGCTTAAAAGTGTGGTATCTGTTTTCCAAAGCTCCTCGCCATGGCTGCCATCATTTGCTTTAAAATAAACCGTACCATTTACTTCTGTAAGATATTCAGGTACTGAACTTCCAGTTGGGTTGATATCTAATTTTAGAAATGTTCCAATTTCAGTTCCGTCAGAGAACCATAATTCCTCTCCTTTGACGCCGTCATTCGCCTTAAAGAAAATAGTACTACCCACGGCTGTAAAATTGACAGGTGTGCTACTGCCCGTTGGGTTAATGTCTCGAACCATCTCCGTTCCAATTTCAGTTCCATCTGAACGCCATAATTCGTAACCATTTGCATTGTCAACAGCTTTGAAGTATAAAACCTCACCGACATCAGTTAGCTCCTCAGGATCTGATCCGCCAGACAAGTATATGTTTTTTACCAAAAGCGGTGTTTGACTGCTTGCATTTATGGTCAAAAGCAACAGACCTATTAACAATGGAAAATATAAATTTTTCATGATTTTATTTTTAATAGATTTTATCTATCAATACAAAGGTACTTCAGGTAAGTGGCTTTCGAAATGACTCGTGTCAAAGCTGGTAATGATTTTGGTCAAACCTTTTGATATGAGTAGGGATTAGGACGAATACAGCTTGTTACATCCAAAATGGAAATAAACGCATTTTTAACGCAAATTTGAGTTTACAAATAGTGTTAAAGAGGTGGCGTAAATGTTGGTTGTTTCGCCATTTTTAATGACTAGATAGCTGTTTAAACAGTATCCATAAATGATTTTTCAACCTTGTTGAAAATGATGGTTCCAAAGAATAAAAGAACACACATAAATAAGAAGCTATAAGCCAGCCAAAACCAGCTGAAATCGCCAACACCCAGAAATGAAAATTTGAATGCTTCAATTAAATTCACCATTGGATTTAGTCTAAATATCCATTGATATAAGGGCGGTATCGCAGATAGTGGAATAACAACCGCAGATGCGTACATCAATAATTGCACCCCAAATATCAAGAGGAAATTCATGTCTTTATACTTCGTGGTGATTGATGAAAAGATTATTCCAAACCCGAGACTCAACCCAGCCATCATAATTACCATAAATGGCACAAGAAGGATCGTTAAACTAGGATGGATAATTGAAACTTCAGCTATAAAGTAGTAGTAACACCATACAGCAATAAATAATACGAATTGGATACCGAATTTTAACATTGTGGAAACTACGATTGACAGGGGAACGATCAATCTAGGGAAGAATACCTTGCCGAAAATGCTTTGATTTTTAACAAAAGTTTCAGAAGTTTTGGTCAGACATTCAGCAAAATAGTTCCATAAAGTCAATCCAGCTAGATAGAATAAAGGTTTTGCTTCTTCTAAGCCATCAGTGCTCAAACCTCCAAAAACCCCAAAGATCACGGTAAGCATTATTGTGGTCAATATGGGTTGTATAATAAACCAAAGTGGTCCTAAAATAGTTTGTTTATAAACCGCAACAAAATCACGTTTGACGAAAAGGAATAAGAGATCGCGGTACTTCCACAATTCTTTAAACCTCAAATCAACCCAGCCGGATTTTGGTTTAATGATTAAATCCCATTTTTCTTCGCTCATTCAGCTTTTAATTGCATTTGATTAAGGAAATTAGGGTCTGCTAATAATTTTTTAATGCCCTCTTCGATTGTCATTAATTCGCGCCCCAAAATTGCCTTCATTTTTGAATTGTCAGGTTGTCTTCTGGTCATATCTCCATCCTTCAAAGGAGGTAAAAATGTAATTTCCGATTTACTGTTCGTCAATTTTATAATGAGTTCGGCTAATTCTAAAATAGAGATCACCGTTTCGCCACCAATATTGATAACATCATTAACAAAAAGATCGTTATTTAAAGCCTTAATCGTAGCCTCTATATTGTCGCTAACATAACAAAATGTTCTTGTTTGTGAGCCGTCACCATAAATGGTAATCGCTTTATTTTGCATAGCCTGCGAAATAAATTTACTCATCACAAAATCTTGCGTTTGATTAGGTCCGTAAGTATTAAAGAATCTAAAAATGGTATAATCCAAATTGTATTCCTGCATATAGGATTTGCAAAACGCTTCGCCTACATTTTTTACAACAGCATAAGGTACACGCGAATTTAACGGTGTTGTTTCTTCGTGTTGCGGAATCGTAACCGGTTCTCCGTAAACCTCCGAAGACGAAGAAAAGAAAAATCGTTTAACGCCCGTATTTTTCGATAAAGACAAGATATGCTTGATTCCGTCAATGTCATTTAATACCCGAATTGGGTTTTCTTGCGTACGTTGAACACCAACATAGGCCGCATAATGGAAAACATAATCAAACTGATTTGAAAGCATAATGTCTGTAATCTCTTCGCGATTATTCACATCAGCCTTAATGAATTTAAGGTTCGGGTGGTTCTTTGGTAATTTATTGATATTACCTGTAGATAAATCATCTACAACCGTCAAGTAAGTGTCAGGCTCGTTTAGAAGTCCTTGAGCCATAGCACTTCCCACATTTCCAGCACCACCGGTTAAGAGTATTTTTCGCATTTTTCAGTTTCCGTTTAAGGGATAAAGGTACAATTTTAATAATCAAAATGATTTTGTCCAAATGTAATTGGTTTGGTTTTCAATTCCGTTTATTTCCGTCTACACACTACCTACTCTTAAAAACCTTCTTAAATTTGATCCACTATTGGAATGGGCAAAAATAAAGTCTTAAATATTATCTCAAATAATTTCCCCTACGGACTTGGCGAACAATTTTTTGAAGCGGAGGTAGCTAAAATGGCCGAATTTTATGATGAGATCGTCCTTTATCCGCTTAAAAAAGCCGAGGGATTAAGAAAAATACCAGCGAATGTTACAGTCAATAATGCTCTGAATGAAGTAACCGAAGCGGTCACAAAAAAACAAGTTATTTTTTGTCTTGGATTGATTTTAAGAATTGTTGGTATCGAATTTTTCCGTTCCAATAAACGGTCATTTATTTTTAAGAAAATAAAATGGTGGATGACGTCAATAACCTATTGCAAGGCTTTGAGTTTAGCATATGAGAAAGCGATTGATCAAGAAAAGGACAACCATCATTATTCGTTTTGGATGAATGACGGCGCTTTGCTGCTAAGTATTCTGCGGGCAAAAAAGAAAATTTCAGGATTTGATTTTCGCGTAAACGGATATGATATTTTTGAAGAGCGTCACGCAGGAAACTATATGCCTTTTCGCTACTTTAATTATAAACACGTCAATCACGTTTATGTGTTATCAAAAGTAGCTTTAGCGTATTTAAAGGCAATTAATTTTAATCCCAATAAATTGATTTATGCCCCTTACGGAATTTATACCCAAGGTTTAAATCAATTGACTGACTCGAAAGACATTCACATGGTTTCTTGTGCGAACATGATTCCTTTAAAACGAATCGATAAAACAATTGCCGCCTTAAAATTAATTACAGAGAAAACCATTCATTGGACACATTTTGGAGATGGTTATTTACGTCCCGAATTAGAAGAGCAGTTGAAAGACATGCCGTCAAACATTACCGTTGATTTTAGAGGACATATACCAAATACGGAAGTAATTGATTTGTACAAAAATAAACCCATTAACCTTTTTATTCACACCAGTGAGACAGAAGGATTGGGTATGGCAATAATAGAAGCGCAGAGTTTTGGAATTCCGGCAGTTGTAATTGGTGTTGGAGGAGTGTTAGATATTGTCACAAACGAAACGGGAGTTGTATTGCAACCTGATGCTGAGGGACCTGTAATTGCTCAAGCTATTCGAACTGTGATTGACGGAGAAATGAATACGCAGGCTTACCGAGAGGTCATTCAAAAACATTGCATGCGCATTTTTGATGCTGAAAAGAATTACGAGGCGCTTTATAAGGTCATGTCAAACAAAAGCGAAAAGCCAAAAGGATAAAAAAAAACATGGAGCAGGCAAGGTTAAGCGTTTTATTACCCAATTATAATAATGGTCCTTATTTGAAGGAGGCATTAGATAGTTTATTTGCTCAAACCTATTCGAATTTCGTCATTTACTTAGTGGATGATTGCTCTACAGATGATGGCCTTGCCATAGCAAGATCTTATAAGGATGAACGATTAAAAATCATTGAAAAGCCTTCAAATTCTGGCATAGTTGCAACAATGAATGTGGCCTTGAACGCCATTGAGACCGAATATTACATTCGTATGGATGGCGACGACATTTCTACACCAGATCGCTTTGAAACTTTGGTGAAATACATGGACGAACATCCAGAGATTGGAGTGTGCAGTAGCAGTATAAAAACATTTGGCATTGAGGAAAAAGTACGCGCTTTTGAAAAAAATCCTGCACGGAATAAGGCAAATTTAATTTTTGGACATTCAATTGGACATGCGTCTTCTATTTTCAGAACGGCGGTAATGAAAGACAATAAAATTGAATATGTCGATCGCTTTTGGCGTTTAGAGGATTATTATTTGTTCTATCGTTTGAAAGACTTAACCCTAACGACTGCTATTCCAAATCAATTTTATTTATACCGACAGGAGGCTTATAATAACAACGCAGAAATTACGCGACGAAAAAACTTGGCCTTTAAAGAATTTTACGAAATGGTACTAAGCGATTTGGGAGTTGAGGCCAACGAAAAAAATCTTTCGATCCATTTACAATTAAACAATCGGGAAAAATCAACGTTTAGTCTAAAAGATTACCAAAACCACATTGATCTTCTGCGTCAAGCAAATAAAAAGTCGTTACTTTATCCTAACGCAGAATTAGAGCTGGTTCTAAATCAGCATTTGGAAAAAATGTATTATCGATTAATCGATCAAAAAAAAATAACGTTGATTCAAATAATGGGAATGGGCAAGGGGAAAAAAGCTTTACTTAAATACTATTTAGGAACACGATTAGCAAAGAAATAAGAATGCTGGAGGGAAAAAGAATATTGGTAACAGGGGGAGCTGGATTTATAGGGTCAAATCTTTGTGAATTTTTAGTGGAAAAGAATGAGGTGAGATGTTTAGACAGCCTGTTGACAGGACATCAAGAGAATATTCAACACTTATTGGATCATCCGCAATTCACATTCATTAAAGGAGACGTTAGGGATTATGAAGTCTGTTTAAACGCCACAGAAGGTGTTGACGTTATTTTTCATCAAGCTGCTTTAGGTTCTGTTCCAAGATCAATTGAAACACCGCTCAATACGAACGCACATAACGTTACTGGATTTTTAAATATGCTTGAAGCAGCTAAAAATTCAAATGTAAAACGATTCGTTTTTGCTACATCTTCTTCCGTTTATGGCGATCATGAACATTTGCCTAAAACAGAGGGTAAAATTGGTAAGCCATTATCCCCTTACGCAGTAACCAAGTATGTCAACGAAATGTATGCGGATGTTTATGCGCGTTTATACGGCATTGAAACAATAGGTCTGCGTTATTTTAATGTGTTCGGAAGAAGGCAGGATCCAAATGGCGTATATGCTGCGGTTATTCCACGTTTTGTTAAGCTTTTGCAAGAAGGCAAAGCAATTACAGTAAATGGGGACGGTGAGCAAACACGTGACTTTACTTATATTGACAACGTAATTCAAGCGAATGTATTGGCCGCAACGGTTGAAGACAGTGCTGCTTTAAATACTATTTATAATATTGGTTGTGGTAGCACAATTACTTTAAATGAATTGATTCAAGCGATTCAAGAATGCTTTAAAGAGAACGATTTTTCAGAAGGCGCTTTTGAGGTGATTTATGGGCCTAAAAGAAAAGGAGATATTGAACATTCTTATGCGTCAATCGCTAAAGCAACCGAATTTTTAAAATACAATCCAACCATTGATTTAAAAGAGGGTATGCGAAGATATCTTGGTGTTCTAATCGAAAATGAATTAAGTAATTGAGCAACCTTTAAAAGGTCGATACAAGCGCAATGTAGAAGCACATAAATCAGTATATTGCAAACTATCGCGTTTAATTTTAATAGAGAGTAGAAAAAATTAGTGCATGAATTTAACAGGTAAAACAGTTTTAGTTACCGGAGCAGATGGCTTTATAGGATCACATTTAACCGAAATGCTTTTAGCTGAAGGTTGCAAAATAAAAGCTTTATCTCAATACAATTCTTTCAATAACTGGGGATGGTTAGAGCAAATTGAAGGCCTTTCAGAAATCGAAGTACTCTCTGGAGATATTCGTGATCCGCATTATTGCAGACACATTACAAAAGGGGTGGACGTTGTTTTTCACTTGGCAGCCCTCATTGCAATTCCATATTCTTATATCGCGCCAACATCTTATGTAGATACAAACGTTACCGGTACGTTGAATATTTGCCAGGCAGCTTTAGATAATGGTTGCGAAAAAATTATTCATACTTCTACTTCAGAAGTGTATGGAACAGCACTTTACGTTCCTATTGATGAAAAGCATCCAATACAACCTCAATCGCCGTATAGCGCCAGTAAGATTGGTGCAGACAATATGGCTATGAGTTTTTACAATGCCTTTGATTTAGCTGTAGCCACTGCACGCCCGTTTAACACCTATGGGCCTAGGCAATCAGCAAGGGCAGTGATTCCAACAATCATTTCGCAAATAGCAAATGGTGCAGCTGAAATTCAGGTTGGTGACTTGTCGCCAACACGAGATTTTAATTATGTGATAGATACATGCCGTGGTTTTATAGCCATTGCTAAATCAGATAAAGCAGTTGGCGAAACCATTAATATTGGATCAAATTTTGAAATTTCAATTAAAGAGACCTTTGAGTTGATTAAGAAAACTATGAACGCTGATGTTGACTTTGTGATTGATCCGCAACGGATTCGTCCAGGTAAAAGTGAAGTGCAACGTTTATGGTGCGACAATAAGAAAATTAATGCACTTACTGGTTTTGTTCCAGAATTTACAATTGAGTCTGGAATAAAAGAAACCGTGGAGTGGTTTACCAATCCAGCGAATTTAAGTCACTATAAATCGAATATCTACAATGTCTAAAAGAGCTGTAATTTTAGCGGGAGGAAAAGGAACACGCTTGCGTCCTTATACCATTGAACTGCCTAAGCCTTTAGTGCCAATTGGGGATTATCCTATTTTAGAAATTATAATCCGCCAACTCGCTCGCAATGGTTTTGATCATATTACGATCACAGTAAACCACCAAGCAGAAATGATAAAAACCTTTTTTGGAAACGGTGAAAAATGGAAGATCAAGATTGATTATTCATTAGAAGAAAAACCACTTTCAACCATGGGGCCATTGAGTTTGATTTCGGATTTACCCGATCATTTTTTGGTGATGAACGGCGATATTTTAACCGATATCGATTATAGTGCTTTCTATACTGATCATGTAGCTGCCAATAATATATTTACCATTTCATCTTTCGTGCGCGAGCATGTGAATTTATACGGTGTTTTAGAATCTGATGCGAACAATAAATTGATTGATTTTAAAGAAAAACCAAAAACACGTTTTGAAGTAAGTATGGGCATTTATATGCTGAGCAAGGCAGTGTTGGAGCATATTCCACATAACGAAGCTTATGGATTCGATCATTTAATGTTGGATTTAATCAAAGCGGAAAAGAATGCAACTGTTAGGCCCTTTGATGGCTATTGGTTGGACATTGGTAGACCTGACGATTATATGATTGCTATAGATGAATTTGAAAAAAATAAAGGACTCTTTTTAAAAGATGCTTAATATTCACATAACAGGCGCAAATGGAGGTGTAGGGAGTGCCTTGTCAAATGCATTGGTTCAAACTGGTGCACAACTCATCCCAGTTAAAAATCCTGCTTTTCGCATTCAAGAAGATGCGTATTTTGAACAATTTGATAACCCTGAGGAGATAGATCTAATTTATCACTTGGCAGCCATTAGTTTTGTTCCTGACAGTTGGGAAAATCCTGCTCGTTTTATTGAAGTAAATGTTCTCGGAACAACAAAGGTTCTTGAGTTTTGTCGCAAATATAATATACGATTGGTTTACGTGAGTTCTTATGCTTATGGTGCACCTCAATATTTGCCAATTGATGAAAAGCATCCGGTTTCAGCTTCAAATCCTTATGGCTTAAGTAAGATAATGGGAGAAGAGCTTTGCACATTCTATGGTGATCATTATGATTTGTCTTATTTGATTGTGCGCCCATTTAATGTTTATGGCACTCTCAAAAATACCAAATTATTGATCCCAGAAATTATTGCGCAAATAGAAAAGGGCGATAGAATACAAGTAAAGGATTTAGTTCCAAAAAGAGATTGTGTTTTTATTGATGACTTGATTGGTTTTTTATTAATCGCTGGTCAGAAAACGAATAATGAGATCTATAATGTGGGTGGGGGAGAATCATTTTCTGTTGCCGAAATCATTGAGATATGCCAAAATGTTTGGGGAACCAATTTGCCTGTTGAATCTGCTGAAGTTGAACGTAAAAATGAAATTCCAGAAACGCTTTGCGATAATTCGAAAGCAAAAACAGACTTGGGTTGGAGTCCTCAGTTTACGTTTCAAGAAGGAATTGCAGCAATAAAACAACGCCTTAAACATCAAAGCAATTGAGTAAAAAAATCCTCATATTAGTCGGTATTCCTGGTTTTGATTATTCAAATCAAATGTCTGCCGTAGCTGCCTTTTTAAAAACGATAAAAAGCGCTTTTGAAAATGAGGGGCACGAAGTTGAGTTTGGAGGAGAATCAAATAAAGAAGCAGTTGTTTTTCGGCCTGTAGATGCTAAGAAAGGCATTAAAGGAAAACTGAAAGGAGCATTAAAACAGTGGCCTTGGTTATATCAGTCTCTTGCTTTTCGTAATTTTTTTAAGGGACAGAATCAAATCGTTGATCGCTTAGAATTAAAAGAGCCTTTTGATCTAATTATAGAATTTCATACAGTTGGATCAACAGTTGGTCGGCAATTAGCAAAACATTGGGGCGCCCAATTTTCAGTCA
This sequence comes from Crocinitomix sp., assembly GCA_013138735.1. Taxonomy (GTDB): domain Bacteria; phylum Bacteroidota; class Bacteroidia; order Flavobacteriales_D; family Crocinitomicaceae; genus Crocinitomix. The sequence continues at coordinate 44,161 of WTCE01000084.1, forward strand.
TTTTTGATTCACCTGTTGAAGAACAGTTTTTAGAAATGCACGGAACTAAGACCTCGCATTGGTCGCGGATTTTAAATTCGGAAAAAGTAACATTAGAAGCTGCGGATCACATTATGGCCTATTCGCCAGCTTGCGAAACGCATATTCGAAAAAAGTATAAACTTAAAGCTACAATTGGAGTATTGCCTTGCGTGGTCAATAAAACGAGTGTGCATAATAATCCACAGCAAAGTGAATTTAATATTGGTTTTATTGGTTCGTTTCTTTCATGGCATAAGGTTGATTTATTGGTGAAAGTCTTCAAGAAATTTCATAAAAAACACGAAAATGCACGACTGCAATTGATTGGTTTCGGGATGGAATGGGGTAAGGTTAAAGCTTTGGTAGATCAATTAGATTTGAATGCTTTGGTGGAAATGCCAGGCTTTGTGTCTGAAGCTGAATTATTAAATTATAAAATGCGGTGTTCGGTTGCTATTATGCCCGGTTCAAATTGGTATGGTAGTCCTTTAAAATTATTTGAATATGCCCAATCGCATATACCATTTATTGCACCAACTACGAAGACGGTTGTCTCAATCTTTCAAGAAAGTGATCATTGTCTTTTCATTGATCCTGAGAATGAAGCGAAATCTTTGCTTGAAAAGCTAACTTTTTCTATTGAAAACACGTTAAAGATGAATGAAATGGCTGATCGCGCTCAAGCATATGTTCGCGAAAACTTTGAAGACGCCATTTACAGTAAAAAATTGGTGGAAGTCCTAATGACTAAACCATAAAATAATGTTTATTTTGTATAAAATTGAGCTATGAAGGATATTGCGGCTACGGCAAAAATCGGCGAAAATGTAATCATTGGAAAATTTGTAATAATTGAGGATGATGTCGAAATAGGGGATGGAAGTTTTATTGGTGACTTCACTTTAATCAGAAGTGGAGCACGAATTGGAAAGAATTGCAAAATCAAATCCTATAATGAAATTCGGAACAATGTAAAAATTGGAGACAACTCTAATTTTGGTAGTCGCTGTACTTTGTGTGCAGACACGGTTATTGGAAGCAATGTTGACGTGAAATTTGGTTTTGTAAGTACAACACTCGATTTTAAAAAGCAAGTAGATTTGGATGCGGGAGCGGTAGGAGATGGCGCAATAGTTGGTGCAAATGTTTCTTTAATGCCTGGCGCATCAATTGGTAAAGGTGCTATGATTGGCGCTTGTTCTCAATTGAGAGATGTAGCTGGAGAAAATGAAATTTGGTTTGGGAACCCCGCCAAATTTTATAAAATGCGCGATCAACTTTAAATTGAAATGATTGAACTAAAGAAAATAAGCGCTCATTTTGATTTAACCGTTATTGGTGATCCTGATCGAATAATTCACCGTGTAACAGCTTTGGCAAATCAACAAGTCGACGGATTGACTTGGGCAAAAGCAGATCAATATGCCGAAAAAATTGAAGTAGGAACTTTATTGGTGAACGAAGCCATTAATTTTGAGCCAAAAGAAGGTGTAACCTATCTCATTACTAAGAAGGACGCCAAATTAACCTTGTCGCTGATCATGAAGGAGTTTTTTACGCCTTCGCCAGATTATTATTTGTTGGATGATACAGCGCGACACAGAAAAAATTCACAGCTTAAAATTGCAGATCAAGCCTTTGTAGGACAAAACGTAACAATTGGAGATGGCACAGTCATTCATCCTTTTGCAGTAATTGAAGCAGATTCTGTGATTGGAAAAAACTGCGTTATTAAGTCAAATACTTCAATTGGATCAGAAGGAATGGGAATAGCCTTGAATCCTGAAACAGATTTATTAGAAAAATTACCGCAAATAGGCAATGTTGTCATGCATGATCATGTTGATATTGGACCAAACACAACCGTAAGAAGAGGTGCTTTGGGAGAAACGTTAATAAAAGAGGGTTGTAAAATAGGCGCTCTTATTAATATTGGACACAATTGTGTTATTGGTCGCAATGTCATTTTAACATGCAATAATGTTGTGTCTGGATCGGCAATTATTGGTGATTATGTGTACTTGGGCGTAAATGCAATGATTAGAAATGGCATTGAAATAGGCGAAAAAACACAAATTGGTATGGGAGCAGTTGTCACTAAATCGCTTCCTGCAAATGTGATCGCTTATGGTAATCCAGCAAAGGTAATCCGTTCCAATGCCACTTAATATCCTCATTATTTCAAGTTATTTTCCGCCTGTGCCGGGTGTTGGTGGAAGAAGATGGGCGAAATTTGTCAAATATCTCAGTCGAAAGGATGACGTAAATGTGCATGTTATCTCGGCTAAAAATACGGTTGAAAATGTGAGGTCAAGCTTTGCAGATGAACTCGCAACTGTCAATTTTAAACATACCCAACTCCCTTCAAACTATCCTAAATATTTAGAGTTTTTAGAGTTTTGGAAACCTACTTTTTTTCGTAAAGTAATGTTTCGTGCCCAGTTATTTTCGTTGAAGCGTAGGGTAGAGGGAAACTATTGGGACTTTAGTGTTTTATGGGAAGCACACTTCAAAAAAACAATTCCAGACATCATTCGTAAAGAGAAAATCACGAAGTTAATTGTGTCCGGACCACCTTACCGTTACATTAAATTTGCGCAAGCTTTAAAAGCTGAATTTCCTGACCTTGAATTAATTTTAGATTACCGCGATCCTTGGAATGATTTTAATGATCCTTTTCCTATTTCAGAGGAGCGGCATGAATATGAAAGAGCTTTGGAAAAAGAAATGCTACAAAAGGTGGATAAAATCATCACTGTTTCAGCCTTTCAAAAAAGCTTAATTCAAAAAAACCAACCCAATAGCGCCCCCGTTTATTTGGTTCCTAATGGTTTTGATCATGAAGATTATCAAAGCAATATCCGCCAAAAAGAACCCTCTGAAAAAATTAAATTGGTGCATTTTGGAACACTCCATTATTTAAAGGATTATTATTGGGTGCCATTTTTTAAAGCCTATGCACGGTTGAAGAAAGAGCAGCCTGAGATTTATGCCCAATTGGAAATAAGCTTAGTGGGTTATTGTCCCGAACAAGTCAGTTCCTTTATTGCCAAGCTTGATTTAGATGTTAAGATTCACGGCATGTTAGAACCATTTGTAGCTTACGGTGAGTTAAACCAAGCAGACGTTGCTTTATGGTTTAAATATGATGGTTCTCCCGGAGATTTTGCAACTAAGTTTGGTGATTATATCTCCATCAATAAATTTATGTGGACGTTCTCAGTTAAGGGTGCGGTGACGGATCATATTGAAGAACATAAAATTGGCAAAGTTTTTTATAGGGATGATGCTGCTTTGGAAGCAACAATTTACGAAGCGTTTTTGAATGTTCAAAAGGCAGAAAAGCGCGTATTTAATCCAGATTATGATGCGAGTGCCTTGCAAATCGTCAACCTTACAGATCAATTATTAGACGTATTAAACAAATGAAAAATTTAAAAAAAGTATTTCTAGTAATTGGGTGGTTAGGAATAGGAATTTCAACCTTGTCTATTTGTTTTCACATTATATTGGGATTTAGCAATGAAATTTTTCATTATGAAAATTGGGGAAAGCTTGGTGAGGTCCTAATTTCTGAATATTTTTTCTGGTGGTATTTGATTTTTGCAGTGACGGCAGTTTTTTGGTATTTGGGTAAGGATGCGAAAAAAGGATAGGCGCACTTTGAGGGTTTGACCGGCGCACTTCGAGTGCCTCAGCGTGCCTACATCTAGGATAGGATTAGCATGATTTTTATATTTCACTAAAATGTGGTTGGATGTTGTACTGAGGGTTTGTTTTTATTAAGAAAAATGTAGATATTATGCAAGGTTGGCTCTCTGAGGCCCTCGAAGCGCGCCTCAAGGATGTAAAACAGCAATAATGGATGAATTAGATATTAAAAAAAATAAGCTAAGTATTTGGTTGAAAATGGTCATTGCTGGGGCCAGTTTGATCATTGTTTTTGTGCTTCTCAGAGTTTTTGGTGTCTTGCAGTGGTATACTATTTATACAACGGGAAATATGCCTACAATTAACGTGGGAGATCACATCTTAGCAACAAATTTAATCACACCTGATCGGTTCGATTTAGTAACTTTCAAGCATAAGGAAGGTGGGAGAGAAGAAATTTGGATTAAACGATTGTGTGCTTTTGAGGGTGAGTCTGTTCAGATAATAGCTGGTGATTTATATATAAATGACGTTTATCAGGATAAGGATTTAAATCTCATGCATGATTATCGATCAGAAAAATTAATGGCGGATGTTATGATTAGCCGATTAGATTTAGAAGCGCATTTACATTATATACCTTATCAACAGGAGGATTCATTGGACCTTTTATTGAGTACAGATCAAGCTGCAAGTCGTCCAACATTGAGACGGATTATAAAAAATGAACCCAATGATTCAATTGCATCATTTTGGGGAGAGAATTGGAATGAAAACTATTTTGGACCTATTATAATTCCAAAAAATAACTGTTTTGTCTTAGGTGATAATCGTGAGCAGAGTAAGGATTCAAGGTATATCGGTTTTGTAGCCATGGATGACATTTATGGTGTTTTATTTTAAGAGAGATGAAAACGAATATTTATGATATCAAAGAACTTCAAAGAAGGGTAATTAAACTGGAGAAGAGAGGGCCTGCTTCTAAATATCACATCAGAAAGAATAAATCGCGAAGAGTAAAGGGAAAGCAGCTTGCTGATTTTGAAAGGAATTATAAGGTAATGCTACCAAATGATTTGAAAGAGTTTCTATTACATTTTGGAGCGAGCGGCATGTTTGCACGGTATGCTTTTTTGATAAATCCAAGTCCCTATTATGATTCACCTTTTCATTTTGATTTTACTATTGCCGGAGTTGAGTTTTTGATTGACAATGGGGTTACGCCAGATGATATTGAAAATGTGGATTATGATGTTGCCAAGGATGAATTTGATCACGATAAAATTCAAGCTTTAATAGGTTCTGCAAAAGAAAACCAGCAATATGTTATACTGGGACTTTTATTCGGTCGCGGAGATTGTGGGCATACGCAGGTTATAATTATGTTAGGGCAAAACAAAGGCGCCTTTGGCTGGTACGGTGATGCAACATTTGGATTCCACGATTATAAAGGCTTTAGTATTTGTTATGACGAATTTAGAATTATCGAACATTCTATTTTTGATTATGAAAAAAGCAATCTAAATGCACATATCAGCTTTCTAAATAGAATTGCCAATGGTGAAATTTCGAATGACGAGCTAGACGATCAAAACAATCGAAAAGGAGGCTTTTTTAGTTGGTTTAGAAAAAGGAGGTTTGATTAAAAATCAAACGAAAAGATTCAAATTTATTTCGTTATTTTTTTTAGCTATTAATTATCATTAGCTTAGATTTATATTGCTAATTCAATCATGAGAAATATATTTGCTTATATCGGTGTTTTAATCATTGCGTTCTCTTGTAACGCTGATGTTGATGAACAAGTGAATGAACAAGTTGATGAACTGTTGGATGTAGAAAATGCACATACTGATTCCGTTTCAATTAATAACCATGATCTAGCCTTACAATCAAGTATTAATTATACCCATGAATTATGCGGAGATTATGATTTTGGCTCTACTGGTGTAATCAGATTAAATTCGAAAAGTGAAATTATATTTGACACCCCCGAAAGTCTCGGTAATGGCAAATTTATTCTAGTGGGGAGCGAGGTAACTGAAAGCAGTATCTACAAAAATTATGACGAATTTTTAGTACTAAGAAATAAGGCGGATGACGTATTTTGGTGTTCAATAGACGGTCACTTTTTTGATAATGAACCAATAGAATATATGTATGATCGGAAGAGGATATTTGTCCATCACGTTGCTTTCTTAGGTGAAGACTCTACCGCACTTGAAATCCCAATTCAAGATGGGATGATAATTGAGTAGTAATTCTATGAACTTAAGCACTTTAAGAGGCTGTTTGAAGACTAGAGGTTAGGTTATTGAGTTCTGCTCGCTGCGACTCTCGCTTTGCTATGCTGAAGCTTCGCGCCTTGCTTTGCCGAAGCTTCGCGAAGGCAAGAAAGCCAAGAAGCGCGAATCTAGGATCGGAATAGTTTTACTCCTTTTCCACAGAGGTTTCCCAACCATCATATTTTGCATTGTTTTCATGCGCTAGTTCCCATAAAGGAAGAGTATGTTCATCAATTCTTGAATAATCTACAAAATCAATTCTCGATATTGATAGCACATACGGATGTTCACCTAATGCCTTATCAAATACACTATTCTCTATTTTATACTCCCAATCAATCGCTTGTTTTATAAATTCATTCATTGATATTTCATTTCTAAAATATATCCAATGAAAAACATTTCTTGCCTTGGTGAGGTTGTCTCCGTTTCTTTCAAGCTGACCAACAACACCTCTATTCATTATTTTCTGTAAGTCGCGAGGACTAGGATATAGAAAGTTATAATACTGTTCCCATTCAGAATCCATAATTGATCTGGACTCATACGCATAATTACTGAAACCCTCCATAAAAAGGGGGATACTTGATTCCAAAATTGCACCGTCGGAAACATAGAAGTAGAAATCCCTTCTGCCATTGGTCGTAAGTCTACCAACATAGGTCCCGTCAATATTGTTTGAGACAAAGGAGATCAGATTATCTTCAAATTTCTGTAAAAAGTCAAATTCTTCTTGAGATGATAATCCATCTTCCCTCGGATTATTCATTTTTAGTGAAAACCAAAATAACGTTCCGTAACTGCTATTCTTACTTTTTTCCGCTAAACTTAGATTTAAATATATTGAAGAAATAACATCATCAACGTTTAAAAAATAGAAATCCCAATGATCGGGTTTTTCATTTATTTGAGAAATCGCTTTCTCCTTTTTACTAAATAATCTACTGAATATTCCCATCCCAGTTAATGTTAAAAAAAAAGCGACTCGATTAAAAATCAAGTCGCTAATATAATATTGTCATTTAGTATATACGATTAAACATTGAGCTAGGCTCGCTGAGGCTCTCGAAGCGCGCCTGTCGAATGCGGATCTAGAACTTCGCCTTAGTACCGCCCCATCTTCTCTTACGTCCATACATCCAAGAATAGTTCTTTCTGTAAAAACTTCCTCGTGTACGAATTAAATAGCTGTAAGAAACAGACATTGTCATGAAATTATCACGATCCGTAGGGTCGCCTCTTGGTGCACCAGGACCATATTGATTTCCAAGTGGAATATCTACAAATGGATTTGTTTCATAACGATTAGCTAATGTTGCTGCTAAAGGATCGCTAGACATTTCTGCTGGAGAAACATAATAGCTGCTGATGTCATCTAAATAATCAGTAAACGTCCAGTTCCAAGAATATTCAAAGCCAAAACGGTGAATCTTTTTATGTGTAAAGAAGAAACCACCGCCAAATGGAATGGTTAATACAATCTTTTTATAGTTTACGCCTTCTGTCATTAAAGGGCGTAATTTTACTTTTGTGCCGTTATATTCTGCTTTAGGATTGTGGTAAACACCACCCACGCCTGCAAAAAAGTAAGTTTGATAATCTGTACGATATCTTCCGCGGTAACCTACATCTGAAACAGATAAAATTTGCGGGTATAATTCTAATTTTGCGTTTAAATGAAGAAGGTTGTTTGTGAATTGTAAGTTACGTCCTAATCTTGCACGATTGTCTGAGTTTGAATCTTTACCCTGAAGACGGGTAAAGTCAAAAGCAACCTGTACAGCTAATAAAGGATGAAAACGATATCTTGAATAAACACCAAAATCCCAACGGGTGTCACGTAATTCCATATTGTAAACGAAATCACGAGCTAAATCTCCACTTCCGATATCACCCAAGAAATTGGAGATACCTGCACGTGCACCAAAGCCCAAATTATACTGTTGCGCATTCGTAAAAGAAGCAGAAGCAATCAGGCAAAAAAGTAACAGTGTTTTTTTCATGTTAAAAAAGTCCATTTCACGTAAAATTAAGCTTTTAGGTGCAGGAGGCAAACTAATTTAGGAAAAAAAAGCCAATCTTTCGACCATTCAACTAAATTCATTGATATTATGCGTAAATTCGTACGGCTAAAATCTACATCATGGCAAAGAATAGAATAACTGAATTATTGGGCATAAAATACCCCTTAATTCAAGCAGGAATGATTTGGTGTTCAGGCTGGGAATTGGCGGCAGCTGTTAGTAATGCAGGAGGATTAGGTATTATTGGTTCCGGTTCAATGTATCCCGAAGTTTTGGATGAACACATTCGTAAATGTAAGGAAGCCACCAATCAACCATTTGCAGTTAACCTTCCAATGCTCTATCCCGCAATTGACGAGCATATCAAAACCATTATCAAGCACAAAGTTCCAATCGTTTTTACATCAGCCGGTAACCCTAAAACATGGACTACGTTATTGCACGAGAATGGCATTATAGTTGTTCATGTTGTGTCCAGCTTGAAATTCGCCTTAAAATCGCAAGATGCTGGGGTAGATGCTGTTGTAGTAGAGGGGTTTGAGGCGGGAGGACATAATGGGATAGATGAAACTACGACATTTACGTTGGTGCCAACCGTTTCGCAAAAATTGGAAATTCCGGTTATTGCCGCTGGCGGAGTCGCAACTGGAAAAGGAATGCTAGCAGCTATGGTTTTAGGAGCTGATGCAGTACAGATTGGAAGTCGTTTTGTGGCTTCAAATGAGTCGTCTGCCCATGCGAATTTTAAAAATAAGGTGCTTGAAACGAAAGATGGTGGCACACAATTGACATTGAAAGAATTAACACCAGTGCGTTTAATTAAAAGTCCTTTTTACGAAAAAATAAAGGAAGCTTACGCAACTGATGCAAGTTCTGAGGAGCTAAAATTGCTCTTAGGTCGTGGCCGTGCGAAAAAAGGAATGTTTGAAGGAGATATGGAAGAAGGAGAACTTGAAATTGGACAAGTGGCAAGCATCATTGATGAAATAAAACCAGCCGCAACTATTGTAGCTGAAATAATAAAGGAATACCGTGAGGCGCTAAACGAATTTAGTGCGAATAAACATCAATTTTAATGATTAACTACGAAGAGTTTAAGCTCGAAAATGGCTTAAAAGTGATCTTTCATCAGGATAAAACCACGCCCTTGGCTGTACTCAATGTCTTATACGACGTTGGAGCCAGAGACGAAGTTGAAAGCAGAACTGGATTTGCACATTTATTTGAGCATTTGATGTTTGGCGGTTCTAAAAATATCCCAAATTTCGATCCGCCATTACAAATGGCGGGCGGTGAATGTAATGCTTTTACGAGTAATGATATTACCAATTATTACAATACCCTTCCGGCTCAAAATATTGAAACGGCTTTTTGGTTAGAAAGTGATCGGATGATGGAATTGGCTTTTACGCCTAAAAGTTTAGAAGTGCAAAGAGGGGTAGTGATTGAAGAGTTTAAACAACGCTATTTAAATCAACCATACGGAGATGTTTGGTTAAATTTTCGACCACTTATTTATAAAAATCATCCTTATAAATGGGCAACTATTGGAAAGGAAATCGAGCATATTGAAAAGGCAACAATGGAGGATGTGAAGGCATTTTTCTTTAAACATTATTCTCCTCAAAATGCAATTCTTGTTGTTGGCGGAAATTTGGAATTAACGGATGTAAAGCAAATGGCTGAAAAGTGGTTTGGTCCCATTCCAGCTCGCGAGAAATATGTAAGAAACATTCCTGCTGAACCGGAACAAACTGAAGCGCGTGAATTAGTGTTAGAGCGTGATGTACCTTCTGAAGCAATTTATATGGCTTTTCGAATGGGGAGTCGCACAACTACCGAACACTTTACGGGTGATTTATGCTCAGATATTATTGCGGGTAGTAAATCCTCCAGGTTATACAACCGCCTAGTTGTTGAAGAAAAGAAGTTCTCGAGTATCTCCGCCTATATTACAGGGGGATTGGAAGAAGGATTATTTGTTGTTTCTGGTCATTTGAATAAGGACGTCACATTTGAAGAAGCTGAGGCAGCTATATGGGAAAGCTTAGAGGAATTGCAAGTAGAATTAATGGATCCCAAAGAATTAACAAAAGTCAAAAACAAACATAAAACAAGTAAAGTTTTCTCTGAACAACGTTTGTTGAATCGGGTGATGAATATTGCCTTTTTCGAAAACATGGGGGAACTAGATGAGATTAATAATGTACTCGAAAATTATGATCGCATCACCGCAGAGGATATTCAAGATTTTTCTAAACGAATTTTTGCTCGAAACAGGCAATCAGTTCTAAAAGTAAAAACAAAGAAATGAACAGAAGCATTGCACCAGATTATACCCAAGCAGAAAATTTAGCAATTCAATTTCCTGAAAAAATTCAGTTGGCAGAAGGAATTCAGCTTTTTTGGATGAAAGATGTCAAAGATGATTCCGTAAAGCTGGACATTGAGTGGCGTGCAGGATCAAAGTATCAAGCGAAAAAATTGGTTGCGAGTTTCACAAATAAGCTCGTACTTTCTGGGGATGAAAACAAACCTTCATCCGCTATTCAAGAAGAAATCGATTATTACGGTGGTTTTTTGCAACATGAATTGGATCGCGATCATGCAGGATTAGTTTTGTATGGATTACGCGATAATATTGCAAAAGTTTTTGGAATCGTCACAGAAGCATTAGCAACAGTTTCCTTTCCAGAAAAGCAGTTTGAAAAAGAACGCAGAGTTGCTACAATGGCCTTCAATATTGAGTCAAAAAAAGTGAAAAATTTATGCCAAAGGCGTTTTAATTTGGCTGTTTTCGGTGAAGAGTCAGCCTATGGGAAATCGGCAGACGAAGCAGATTTCGCCGCCGTTGAGCGTCAAGATTTAAATGACTTTTACCAGGCAATTTATCAAGAAGGAACGCCAATCGTTTTCTTAGTAGGAAACGTAGAAGCCGCATTCATTGAGGAGTTAAAAACATGGGCGCAATCATTTCGTCCAAAAACGAACAATTATACGGCACAATTATCCCGACAAGAAAAGGGAAGAATAGCCAATATTGTAGTGGAAGATGCTTTACAATCTGCCATTCGTATTGGGCGCTTAATGTTTAACAAAACACATCCTGATTATTTTGGTTTCCAAGTATTAAATACGGTCTTGGGCGGATATTTCGGAAGTCGTTTGATGGCGAATATTAGAGAGGACAAAGGATATACTTACGGTATTGGATCAGATTTGGCAGTGATGGAAGATGCGGCGTATTTTATCATAAGTACAGAAGTTGGAATTGATGTTCGAGAGGAAACACTTCAAGAGGTTTTCAATGAAATTGAGCGTTTACAAAACGAGTTAATTTCGGAAGAAGAATTGTCAAAAGTCAAAAACTACTTGCTAGGAGATTTTTTAAGACAAGCAGATGGCCCAATCGCTATGATGGAGAATTTCAAAAATATTCATTTTAACGAATTGCCCCGTACTTATTATTCGGATTTTATTCACGCGATTCATACTACCACAGCTGTAGAGTTGCAAAACTTAGCGATTAAGTATTTGCAGCGAGAGGATTTAACTATTGTAACGGCAGGATAGGGTTCTACTCAATTCGTTATATTCGTACTGCAGTATTATGTCAGTATCCCAAGCTATACTTTTAAGTTTATTAATCACAGGATTGTTATTTTTTTCAATTACGGGTTATCTTGAACACTGGTTCCACAATGTTAAAAAGCATGTCAAATCATTTCGTGCGAAAAAAAGCTTAAGTAAGCTTGAAAAGCTTGGATATTTTGACTTAACCCCTGTAGATAAACAAAAGGAATCGAAAGTTAATGTGTTACGGTTTTTAGCAAGGAGCAATGATCATAGTCAATTGTGGTATTGGGAGAAAGAGATAGGGTATGATTTCAGAGGCTTCATTATTCAAGAAAATAGCAGGGACGACGGTATTGAGTTGGATTGGAAAAAATGGAATGAGGTATTCAGTATAATCGGTTTAGATTTCAAATTCGGGGAAAATCGTGAAGTTTCAGAAAGTATAGAACATCAAGAGGTCCATATTAATGGAAATAAGCATCTTTTAATTAAAGATTGGGATAACGAAGATCACGCACAAGAATCATTTGAGGCGTTTTCTAAAATTGTTAATGCTGAATTGCTGAAAATAGGTTCGAAAGAACGTACGCAAATATTTGGAGAATATCCAACACGTATTCTTATTTTAAATGAGGCATTGGAGGAACTTTTATTGAATGACTAAATTTGAGAATTTAAACTTGTACTTTTATTTTTAATGCTCAACTTAAAAAACATATCCATTACACGTGTAAAAGACACCTTTGGCAAAGTTCTTATCACATGTCCTTGTTGTAGAGTGGAGAAGCGTTTAAGTGATACACCGTTGTTATCAATTTTCGTAAAAGAAGCAGAAGCTGGGCTCTATCCAAAAATGTTCAAGACAATTGAAGATTTATATGAGACTTTTCAATCCTCAATTGACTATTACTCAAAGGCCACGGAAGAAGAGCAATGCCATCAATATAAAGCATGGGGATGCAATAAATGTGTGAAGGCCGAGAAAGCTATTATTGCCGATTTTTCGAAACAAAAGCCATCCTTCGGAGGACCATATATCATGTACTTAGACAGAATACTGAATTGTAAATATTGCAAGGCACCTTTTGTTTTTTCTGCAAATGAACAGCAGTATTGGTATGAGGGGTTAAACTTGATTATTGATTCGGAAGCCACGAGATGTAAATCATGTCGTGAGAAAAAAGTGGTGCAACAACGTTTAATGAAGCTTTTGGCAACTGAACCTGAGTTTACCAATGAGGTATTAGAAGAACTGATTGAATGCTATGAAATAATTGGGTCAAAGATGAAGGCGCAAGAATTCAGTAACAGATTAAAGAAGAGAAAGAAGGAGTGATCCTTTCTGATTAAACAAGATAAAAATGGGTCATAAAAAAAAGGGATAATTAACGAGCGACGGAGAGTGGCACAAACACTTAAGGAAAACTTGGAAACGATTTTTTTGGAAGGGTGAAAGACATGCCGAGAAAAAATTCATTGGCGAAAATTTGGATGAAATGACTAAAAATGATTATTCTACGACATATAGATTTAAAATACCATGGAAAACGGTAGTCGAATATCAAGGCGAAGATTGCTATGAAGAAACGCTTGAGGATCATTTTAGGCCTATCCTATGTGAACCAATGCGCCAAAAAGGTTTTGCTTATAAATTTAATTTCAATGCCTTTCATGTTAAAGATGGAGTAGGAATGGAGTTGATCATTTATAATGAAGAAATTGATAATGCTATAATTATTGAAAATGGCATTAGAACTGGATTATTAAATGGTTTAATTATCACTAAATTGAATTATGAGAAATGGGAGGAGATATACAATGCAACTAATCTTGATCTAAATTCAATATAATTGTCTACTGGAATTCACATAAAAATGAGAACTTGGATCTTGATTTTAAGCGCATTTTTTATTGTTGCTTGCGACGATTCAACTAGTGACGAATCATTAAATAAAACAGAGAATGTGATGACAGACAAAACATTAATAGCGCATGTTAAATTGGCAATTAATCCATCCTTTCAAGATTGGATATTGTTTGAAAATGGTACATACATCATATTTGATAATGCGGATACTATTGATGATATGGAAAGTGAAGCCATGAACATGATGCAGGAATTTGGACCAGTTCAATCAGGTGGACCGGGTGGAGATTTCGGAGTGACAAGTTTAATTGAAACTGAAGGTTGGGTTGTTTCTGGACATGGTTATGGGATGTATACTTATGTCCATCCGAACGAAATTGATCAGCAAACCCCATCAGACGTTGATGTGGGCCTTTATGGCAGAGCAAAAAGAGATTTGGATGGCAGAGATGCCCGACTTATTCATGTTAATCGAAAAGTGGAATAGATAAAATGATTTAAAAGTGGGAGGGTTTCATTCAAACCAAGCTTTAATTAAGCTCATCTTATGAAAGCTTACCATCTAAACAGACAAGTATAAAAATCCCAAATATCACACACAACAAACAATAATAACATGCAATAATTTCCGTTATTACTAATGAATTAAGTAGTCATTCATTAAATAACGAGATATGCACAACCCAATCAACATTAAAAAAATAAGCATCATTCTATTTTTCTTATCCAATTTATCTTATGCACAATTTACAGACGACATTGGAATTACGCTTAATACTTCGGTAAGGGGAGGAATCTTTACAGGACACAGTCATTATGGACCCCAAACGGGAGAAAAACTAATTATTGATTACCGCCATGCATTAAACGACAAACTCTATTTTATAGGAGGGCTTTCATTTGGTATAAGCGACGGTCATTATGACAGAAACTTTGAATCGAATGATTTGTACCAATTGAACAGAGTTTATGGTTATGATAACAAAGATTTTAACCTAAGAGCAGGAATTGATCGAACGATAAAGGAATCAATATTTAGTATTGGAGGTAATTTGGTGTTCGGTTTAAGAACCAGAGATGCTTATGCCTACCATAGTTATAGCTATTATAGCGAAGAGTATGAGAGTTGGGTGAGCTACGGAGGTCGTGACCCAGAAGAAATAGAAATTCAATTTAACAATGAATTGAGTAGCGATTTATTACGGGTAACCAGTAAAAATATTAGATTAGGTTCTCAAGTTCGGCTGTCTGCAAAAGTTCCTTTTGGGAAACGTTTATGTCTTAATGGCTACGTGGGAGGATACGGAGGTGTTTTATTGAATACAGCCACAGATGTTCATTCAGACCCATTGGGCGAAACCTTAGTTAAAGGGGGTGGAATTTACAATGCTTCAACTCTCGAATTTCAGGTTCAATATGGTGTTGGTTTAAGTTATCGACTTGGTAGCATCTCAAAGTAGTAGTGACTTATGTGGCTGTAGCAAATTTACGATTGCCCTTTTATTAGAGTTATTCTAAGCAAATAGATTCAGAATATTTTTTATTGCTCGTAATTTGTTCAAATGCTGCTCAATTTCATTGTTTTTGAGCAGCATTTGATTATTTATTGAGCAGATTAACTTTTCCCCCACCAATTTTCCCTCAATCAAAAGCCACGTTCCCTAATTGGCCCTTTTTTTATGTCCAGTTTCTCAACACCTTTGGTTCAAATCAAAACAAATGTTATGAGAAAAATAGTCCTTACGATTATCAGCCTAGTTCTTATTCAAACTGTAAATGCTAAAACCTTGTATGAACAATTGTGCGAATTCAACTTCAATTGGGAGAAACACGAAAATGTCGCTCCACTTGGTAGTGCAATCAATTTAGAATCTGACCAAAACTATGTGCAAACTCATTTAACGTATGTTATTCCAATTCTAAGGGCGAATCCAACCAAAGAATTTACAGCAGAACAAAAGAAAACACGGCAATATTTGATTAATCTTTTGGAAACGTATCGCGAAGCAGGAAAATTTCCCGCGAATTATTACCGAACCGAACGCACACCAATCTTTATTGATGAGGACAATACGCATTGTGCTTTGGGTTATTTATTAGAGCAAACGGGTTTTGAACCTATTGCTATTGAAATTGCCGAAGAAGAGAATTATGATTGGGTAAAAGATATTCAGCATGAAGCTATTCCAAACTTACAAGTGTTATCTGGATTTACAGTTGAAGAACTTAAATTGATTCAGGGTGCTTATGACTTTTATTTGCCCAATGCTTTTTATGCACCTAATAAATATGAAATCCCGCAAAAGCCAGAGGTAATTGAAGCTTATTTTGAAGCAGGAAATGGAAGAGGTAGACATGTACTATCAACAGATGAAACTACCAATATTTGGTGTAAAGGTGAAGGAGTGGACGGTGTTTTACACGGGCGCTGGGAACAACGGCATTCGGCAAAACTGCCATGGATTATTGGCTATTTTTCTAACGGAAAACGGACGGGACAATGGCGCGAATATTATCAAGGAACGGATAAGTTGTGCCGTACAGAGAACTGGCGCAACGATAAATTGAATGGTATTCGGAAGCGTTTTGATAGACAAGGTAAGTTGGTTGAAGAAATTTTATTTAAAGATGGTGTTGCGGTGACGAAGACAAATTACGATTTAAATCAATCATTACGATTTGTACGAAAGCCTTTAGATTCGACGAGTGTTTATACAGAGGTATATACTTTGGAAGGCGCATTATTAGCTGCAGGAAATGAATCCGTGCACAACCCGGGTGGCTTATTGTGGTTTCAAAATATTGAATTAACAGCCTTAAATACGTTTGCAATTACGAGTCGCGATATTTCAACCACCAATGGTATAAGCGGAAATCAAGAAAGCTTTATTGATCCTAATACGGGTGCAGGGCTATACAATGCACCACCTTTGGTTGAGTATAAAAAAGAGGGAGATTGGGCCTATTACAAAGAATACACTGTCAATTATAAAAATGACACCACTAAAAAACCATTATTGGAAGAATTGATGAAAGACTACAAACATTTTTGGAATGAATTTTATTTGGTTGTTCACGAAATTGATGAGCTTGATTTAAAAGATGGTTATGATTCTGTAAGAATAGCCTATCGCGATAATTATGCGGAAGAATTCTACGGATATGGCAAAGATTTATATTCACATGTTGAGATTCGTTATCATGAATTAAGACGCTTTCCACTTTATGCGAATTATAATCAGCAAAGAGATTGGTGGAGTGCTCCAAGTCCAACACAACAAGGTTGGGATTTAGGTCGTGAAGCTGAAACGTATAAAGTTATCAGGAGACTAGGTCAATATAATGCCAATCGGGAACGAATAGGGGTGTGGAAACATTTTGATGCCAGCCATGTCTTATATAAAACAGAAACGTATTTATTACCGTGGGCGGATGATAATAAAACATTTGTTACCGCACGCTAAGGTTTATCGCGGTAGTATTGTTTGATTAAGAGGCCATCTTCCATGAGTTCTTTTTCATAAGAGAATCCGACTTTTTCTAATACGCGAATGGATCCAATATTGTCAGGTAAAAGCATAGCAATTATACGATTTAAATGCAAGGTATTAAAACCATAATCTAAACAGGCCATTGCTGCTTCGGTAGCAAGGCCTTTGCCCCAATAATCGAACATTAAACGATATCCCAGGTCTACTTCATTGATGTCATCCAAAAATTTTAATCCGGCAAAACCTATGAATTCACTTCCTTCTTTTAGTTCGATAGCCCACCTTCCATAACCGTATTTGGCATAGTCACCTAATACGTCTTCGGTTATACGGCGCTCAATTTCTTTTAAGCTTGCAACGCCGCCATCCCCGGTAAACTCACTTACACGCGCGTCTAAATTCATTTCATAAGAAAGAGCAACGTCGTCTAGGGTAAATGGGCGCAAAATAAGACGTTCCGTTTCTATTGTTACAGCTGTCTTTGGCATAATAATGGGGTTTTATTGGCTTTGAATTCCGTTTGAAGGCTCAATAATAGTATTAATTCTTGTAAAATTACAAGCTTTATTTCCGTCCTGTCATGAACTTAACCCATTTCAATTTTTTTGCCGACAGTGGCGAATATTTCAAGTTTAATTCAAACCAAGTAGGTTTATCAAGGATGCTTTTATAGTGCGAAAAGCTCTTAAATCCGCTTTCGCCATGATAGGCGCCTATGCCACTTTCGCCAACGCCTCCAAATGGAACGTGGTGATTGGTGATTTGCATGATGGTCTCATTGACACCGCCGCCGCCAAATGATAATTCGCGTAATATTTTTGCGCGGTCATTTTTATTTTTGGTGAAGACATACAAGGAAAGCGGTTTAGGATAGGACTTAACTTTAGCAATCGCTTCATCTAAATTGTTATAGGTTAGAATTGGCATTATTGGCCCAAAAATTTCTTCTTGCATTATAGGATCCTCAAACGTGACGTTATCCAAAACCGTTGGTGAAATAAGACGTTCAGCGACATTAATTTCACCGCCCATTATAACCTTTTCCGAATCGATTAATTGCGCAAGGCGTTGCACATTTTGATTATTTATGATTTGTACATAATTGTCGTTTTCGGTTGAATAGTCGGCTTGCTCAATTTCACTTTTAACCAATGCTATAAACTCACTTTTTATCTTTGGATCGATCAATATATAATCTGGCGAGATACAGGTTTGTCCAGCATTCAAAAATTTCGCCCAGACTATGCGTTTTGCTGCCATTTTTAAATTACAGCCAGCAGTGATAATTGCAGGGCTTTTCCCGCCCAATTCCAATGTGACAGGAGTTAAATGTTTTGCGGCCGCTTGGTATATTATTTTACCTACAGGAACGCTACCAGTGAAAAATATTTTATCAAATTTTTCAGCGAGCAAAGCGGTAGTTTCAGCTACACCTCCTTCAATCACGTGAAAATATTCGGAGTCAAAATTTTCGTTAATGATTTTAGCCAAAGCACGGCTCGTATTTGGTGGCAATTCGCTCGGTTTTAAAATCACTGTGTTGCCTGCAGCAATTGCAGCTACTGCTGGTGCTAATGATAGCAAGTAGGGATAATTCCACGCGCCAATAACCAGTGTTACACCTAATGGCTCCGGAATTACAAATGTTTTTGCAGGGAAATTAAGTAGGTTAGTACGTGCCCGTTTTATCTTCGACCATTTTCCCACTTTTTTAATGGCTTCTGAAATATCATGATATACAAAAACCAATTCTGAGCTATAGGTATCGAATTCTGATTTTTTAAAATCTTGAAAAATGGCATCCAATAATAGCGCTTCGTTTTGTTTTAGAATGGTTTGCAATTTTTTCAATTGCTCTTTTCTAAACGCAACGCTTTTGGTGGCATTGGTATTGAAGTATTCTCGTTGCTTATTTATAAGGTCTTTCATTTATTCTTCAATTCAATTTTTCTACCGTCTAGATCCTGGATAACAGCAATTCTGCCGTATTCAGAGATATTTATTGATTTAATAATGATCCAATTTGTGTTCGATAGTAGCTCCATTATATCTTCAATATTCTCAACCTCAAATCCTAATCTAATTCTTGTTTCATTTGTAGATTCTTCAGCAGTTATCGGATAAATTTCAAAAACTTGACCATTGAATTCTGCTGCATAATGATAGGGTCCATTTCCATGTTTGTGGTAGCTGAACTCCATTCCTAATTGCTCATATTGTTGCGCTAAGTCAGCAGGATTTTTAGAGCGTATTACCAGTAAATTAATCTGCAAGGTTGAGAGTTTAATTATCAATTTCGATCAGTGTAAAGGTAGGCGGTTTAAATTCTTGTTCCAAGCGTGAGATAATTATTTCTTTACGCTCTTGCGCCCATTGCGGAAAAAAGGCCCAATCTTTTTGGATGTAAATCACATGTCGTGGCGCATTTTTTGAAAACCATTCGCTCTTCAATTCAATGCTACGCCAGCTTCCTTCAAATAATTCAGAATAACTATGCGCATCTTTGCCGTTGCGGTGAGTTTTCCAACCTCGTTTCGTTTGTTTTTTGCTCGAGAAAACAGCATTTACTCCAATTACTGCGGCGATAAATGCGATCAATAATAATGCTGTTTCCATCTTGTAAATTTGTAGAAAACAACTACTTAGTTTCGCTCAAATAACCAGCAAGACGATCAAAAGCACTTCCCCATCCATTGTAAATGCCCATTTTTTCTTGTTGCAATTTATATTCTTCTGTGGCATGAATAACATTGAATGTGAACTCAGTTTGTTCTCCTTTTTCAACTAGGATTATTTCTAATGTAACACCTTCGGTCATTGGTTTAAAATCGGCTGAGGTTACAATTTTGGTGATTGGTGTAATTTCTGAATAGGTTCCTTCCGAGATAAATTCATTTCCATCTGGCATTGGCATTACATATTTCCAATGGCCACCTGCTTCAAAATTGTGTTCAACAATATCAATTTTCATTCCTTTGGGGCCCCACCAATGTGCTAAATGTTCTGGTTGTGTCCATGCTTCCCAAACCAATGCGATTGTGGCATCAAATGTCTTATTAATTGTTACGGTGCGGTTATTGGCTGTGCTCATATTATTGTTTTTTTTTAGTTTTTAATTCCATTAGATAATCCTCAAAGGCATCTATCCGCTCTTCCCAAAGTGATTTGTATTGCTCTAACCACATAAAGGCCGGAATCAAACTTTTAGGTTGAATTATACAACGTTGTTCTCTTCCTTTTTTTTCGAGTTCGATAATGCCGCACTCTTTTAAAATTTTGAGGTGTTTAGAAATTGCGGGGCGACTGATGTCAAATTCTGCGGCTACTTGATTCACGGTTAACGTTTGTTCAGAGAGTAATGTGATAATATCTCTTCGAACAGGATCAACTATAGCTTGAAAGACATCTCGACGCATATAATAAATAATTGATTGGTTACGAATATATGAGTAATCGATTGGTTACGCAAATTATTAGTGGTTTATTTTTGTAAGAGGATGAAATTTTAGTTCTGTTTTTTGCCTGTTATCGCCCAAATAATTCTGAGTAAAACACCAATACCTATTGTAATAAAGACCAATCCCGCAACAGTCCATTTTGCAACTGAGAAAAGAGAAGCTACTTGCACTGCACTAGATGAGATTTCGTCACCAGCCAGAACAGAATTAGCAATGTTTACGAGACTTATATTCTCTGCCCAATCTAAAACAGTTTGTGCAAAGGGTAAAAGATTTAATAATTTCAACTTGCTAGAAATTGGTTTAAAGATGAGGGATATCCAAATTGCATAAATGAGTCCGTAGAGTAAAGGAAATATATTGTCCCAAATCGTATTGAATTTAATATAACACTCAATCATGTCTACCGTTCTGACTGCAAAAAAATCCTGAACCAATTCCAAAGGTAATCCAAAAGAAAGCCCTAAAGCAATAGTTCCACTTTCAACCTCAAAACATTTGCCTGCCGGCATAAAAACGAAGGCAAAATAGGCAATCATTAGTGCCGTTGCAATTAAAGCTAAAGCAAGTGTTGATTTTCTGTAGAAGTAGATCGAAAGTTTTTTCATTTGTTATTTAGGTGTCTTGTACTTGAGAATCGTTTTAACTTATCATTTAGCTTGATTCTAATATGAAACATACTGAAATTCTAAGGTATGCGCTGTGCTGTTAATCCATGCATCAATATTGGACTTATTATCTCTGAAGCCAATAAATTCATAACCAACATCCGTTGACGTCCAACTACCGCGATAAGGTGTTTTAGCAATCGAGTCTTCGAAGAATTTATAACTACCAACTTCATCTCCCATCAATGTCAATGATCCACCATCTGTTCTAAAAGCGTCCAATTGATCAAAATAAGGCACTGTTTTTATTTGTGCAATTAGCGTATCTGTCCCTGCCGAGTTAAATTTCAGTTTAAGCACAA
The DNA here is from genome assembly GCA_013138735.1 of Crocinitomix sp. Classification (GTDB taxonomy): domain Bacteria; phylum Bacteroidota; class Bacteroidia; order Flavobacteriales_D; family Crocinitomicaceae; genus Crocinitomix. The sequence goes on from WTCE01000084.1 coordinate 65,504, forward strand.
AGGTATAATCTAGGCCTTGAGGATAATATTCATGTTCTATGACATCATAATCTGCAGGTAAGGTAATTTTGAGTTCTTCTTCAAGCGCATTGATCCTATTTTCCAGTTTAGAACAGGAGAACAAGAGTAGACTAATGAAAATGAAGAGCAAAAGCTTTACCATGTGTTAAGTAGTTGATAACGCGTTTTTATAGTTAATGTCTTTTCTAGAAATGAATGTCAAGAATTGGATGCAGTTCCAGTTCATTTTCTGCTGCATTTCTTGGATATTTGTGGTCAATGTCGATAAAAGCAATACCTGTTATAGTTACTGTTTTTCCAACAAGGTCTGTTTTGTTTTCCAAAATCCACTTGCGTGATTCAAGCATTTGTGAATAAAATATAGAGCCACTGATGTGTTCACAACCTAAATTGGGTGATTCGCAGTTAATGTACTGCTCATTTTCATCAGTTAACTTAACTTTCCAATCACCATCTCTATGTTGACTTATTTTATGAACCTTAGCCGTAATTTGAAATACCTTCTTTTCAATTGCTTGCCTTTCACTATTTTTATCTGATTCTGGAACATCAAGTAGACCTATTTCATTCACGGTGGTCAGTATTGGTATCGTATCTATCTCAATTGCATTTGCGTCGATAGCGATTTTAATATCTCTTCGCGTGTTTTTACCATTGCAAGAATCTGAATCATCTTCGCCTTTAGCGCAAGAAAAAATTAAGGCTAAGCCACAAATTATGGCTAAATAATAGTTCGATTTCATTTTAAAATGTTTTTTTCAGTTGAACTCAAGAGCAAAAGCCTGTGAAATCTATGCATCTGCAAACTGTGTCAATGATTCTTTAAACCTTAAATATGCTTCCTTATATTTTTCATAGGCGGCATCATTAATTGATTTAATTCCAAATACAAGGTCTGTACTTTCTGTTTTGGTGGATACGAATGAGCGCGAATATTGGCCATCTTTATCTGAATAAGTAATCCATTTAATAGTTCTTTCAAATCCAATTTCATCTAAATCTGTGGTTTCTTTTTCGGCCGTTATTTCTTCATTATCAAGTTGTTCTAAATAGGATTGAGGTTCTCCTCCCCAAAGCGGAGAATAAACAAAAAACTCAACTTCTCCATTGGGTGAAGTAAACGTGGCTTCATCTGAATCAATGAAGGTATAACTTTCTGTTGTCACGGTTGGTTCTAATGGTGCCGCTATAAAATTGGATGGATATTCAATGGAGAAGTAATTGCCTTGATAAACATCATAGTTTTGATCCCATTCTATTAATTCAAGTGTCGCAGAATCCATTACTTCGGGAACGATAGTTGTAATTTTGTCCTGGCCTTCCAGTTCATTGTCAAGGCTATTGTTCACTTCTGAATTACATGAAATCAATAAAAATAGTGGCGTAAATAGGAGTATGAATGTTTTCATGGGGCGATTATTGATTTAGTTGAGTTATAAATTTAATAAAAAAAAATCATCAATTAATCCAGGGTCATATCTAATTCACCGTCTGTTTCAATCACGTTTGCTCCCGTAATTTTTCCATTAATGATAGATATTGTGTGCTCTACTTTTTCCCAATTCCTGCTTCCTAAAGGATTTTCTTTTTTGAATGAGAGAACAATGTCAAAACCGGAAATTTGTTCCTTTCCCTCTTGTTTGTTTTTAGATACTAAAGTCAATTCACGAAAACCAACATCTCGTGTATGACTGATTTTGTCCATTTCATTCTTGGGTTCAAAGCGAATATTAACTATACTGTGATAAATTGCTGGCGGATTGCGCCAAATAAATAACTCTTGTTCTAATTCGTGATTAATACTGAAAGTTATAGATCCTACAATTTGCATGGAGGTGTCAATTGAAAAATTCAAAGGTTGGAAACCAAAATGAGTAACAGTTTTTGTGTTTGGAACTTTAACAACCAAACAGCTGCCTCTGCAATGCGCAAATTCTTCCCCTGTTTCGTAATTATTCAACTCAAAAGTTCTTGGGAAATCCGTAAAGAGCCCATGGGTTATATAATAGTCCTCTTTGAGTTCAATGCGCCTTTGTTCCGCTTCAATTTCAAAAAATTTTTTTAAATCGTAATCTAAAAAGTTGATTTTTTCAGAACGCATATGACTCTCCAAGTCTTTTGAACCAGGCTCTTCAATAATTGATTTACAAATAAAACTGCACCGTTCATTTTTATAATTGATCGTTTGTAAAGAATAAATAGTATTGGTAATAATGATATTTTTGCCCCAATTTAAACCGTGCACAGGATTGATTTCGACTGAAGACATACTCGAATCCATCAAGGAATTTGACTCGGGTATATTCTCTGTATACATATCTTGAACATCATTATTAGAACAAGCGGATAAACAGCAAAAAATCAAAAGACAGCCTATGTTTTTCATTTAGCTGCAATTACAAAATACTTACGAGTTGGAATTGCAATTTGCAATTCTTCGCTATATACATTAATCAAAGTTGATACAACACTGATCTTTTTTCCTGATTCCGTATCAAAATATCCGTGTAATATCCGCGAATCGCCAATTTTTAATAATAGTTGTTCCGCATCATATTTACTGTCTTCAAACGGAGTAAAATCATCTGTGGTAATTTTAGTGTACAAGCGTCCATCTTTCAAATTCATTCGGTCAGAAACAGTAAGGTTAGGTTGGATCAATTGCCTGTCTGCAAAGTATAAAACGGTGTCATTAGAAGCTTGAAAACAATACACAAGTTTACTTCCCGTGCAATTATTAACTGCTTTCCATGCTAAATCCAATATGCTGTCAGTATAAGCAATGTTGAGTGTTAATTCTGCGGCAGCTTCAATTTCATAATTAATGTCCAATTGAAGTACTAAGGTATTCCCGTTAGGTTCAAGCCCAACTAAAGCGGGATCTTTACGGCAATTCGTTAGTAATAAACAAGCGGTTACAAAAATTAGGGCGAATGACGTTTTCATGCTTGTAAGTTAAATCAAAAGTTTTGATTATCAAGGTTGTGCGATCAATCAGAGGAACCGTTTACTCAATGAATAATTTTATGGAAGGCTAAGCCATTCTTGATTCTACGGTGGCTTCCATTTTGCCTTTTTTCTTCAATTTGATATATTTTTCAACGTGCTTATTTTTGCCCAGTACTTCCTTATTCTTTTCATAGAAAGTAATCACAGCATTGATACCAGCAATATTTCCTTGTAATTCAGTTATTTCATCCTTTGATTCAAGCGCATGTTTTGTCCATCCTCCCATAAAAACGATTAAGTAATCGCTAACATCACTAAAGGGAATAACGTCGTTACTTATGACTACAGTAGCATTTGGACTACCTGTTATCCATACTAGAAAAAAGGCATAGGTTAATCTTCTTTTATTGGTGCTCTCAGAGATTGGTGTGGCAATCATCCAATCCACAGCTGCAATAATATCTTGCTCAGATTTCGCATAATCCGCTGGTGTATTAAATTTATAATCAACAGGTACTTCAAAATCTTGCGCATAAGTGTTAACTGTAGAGGCAAGGAGTAGAGCAAGAATCAATTTTATATTTTTCATAGTTATTAGATTTTGAATAGGATTACTAAGATAGTGAATTGGGCGATATTTTAGTCGATTGTTGGACTAATCATCTATTTAACGCCACCAAGTTCTAAAACTAAATTCGAAATAGTCTGTTCCTGAGCGTTCTCCGTTTAATCCTTCTAGGGCTTTTGATCTGACATTGCTATAATAAATGGAGTCAAACTTTTCCGTGGCTTGCATGATTTTTCGCAAATGATACTCGTGTTGATATTCAGAAGTTCGCGCTGCATTAACTAGTTTATTAAGACTGCTTTTCGCCCAATTATTCTGGTAAGAGGCAACGGCATAATAGAAGTGATTCTCTTTGGAATAGCTAGAGTCTTGCTCAAATTTGAGGATTGTTTTTTCCAAATGAGGTTTAAACCGTTCATGCGGAAAAATTTGAATGAGTTTTTGTGTTAGATAATCATTATTGAAACTATCCAAGGCCATGCAGAGATAATCGACATCCTCCTCTTTTTTATATGTGGCTATGGCGGTTATGAGTGCGCTATTAAAATCATTTTCAGCAAGTTCTTTAAAGCGATCATAGTAAGGAGGATATCCCTCACAGCTCACGGCTATATCATCAAAAGTCTCTAGGTATGGATGATTAAAAATAATAGCATCTCGCAAAGAGTCTAATTGAGGTGCACCTATAGTTCCGAGACCGAAGTTAAGCATGAAATCGGCAATTTTTTGAGAACCAACAACACAACCGGATGAGTAAATATATGTTGCCGTGTCATCTATGTGTTTCAATACAATAGCATCTATATGTTCGTACCTTCTAAAACTTAAAGCAGTAAAAGCATAATGTTGCACAATTGGGGATTCATTATCCGTGAGTTGAACAAGTTCGTCTATTGAGGTACTATCAATTAAGTAACAGAAGGGATGATCCGCATCTTTTTCAGAATAACTCCACAAACTTCCGTAAACACTCCTTTCTTCGGCTAGTTTACTTACAATTTCTTTGAGGCGGGGGGAGGAGTCTGCCTCATTTTTAGCCGTGCAACTTATTATTAAGAGTCCAAGTAGGTATAAAATATGTTTTGATCTGAACATGTTCTTTTAATGCATGACTTTTGGAAAGTTACCAATTTTTCGATAGAATTTTTCTAGTCAATAGTTGCTAAATGCTCTTTTTATTGAAGTTTAAGTACAAATTTGTTTGCATCACTAAAATAGTCAATTGCTTGTGTTTTACAAGATTCTAAAAGTGAAATGGACTTTTTAGTTTTCATTGAGCCCAGCTCGCTCATAGTTTTTGAATAAACGCTGAAAGGTAGTGTCATTCTCAAGAAATTCGATCTTTCCAGAAGAACTAACATTGATGTTATATTCCTGTTTATCAAACATGAGCTGTTCTATTTGGTTCAATTGATTGCTGTACTTCCCTGTAATTTTGAAGAAGCGTTGCTCCTTTTGAGCTTCAATATAATTGCGGATTTCATAATAATGAAAAAGTGAATTCCCCCAATATTGGGGAAAATCAGTTGGCGAATTCCGGATGGTTGAGCCTTTGAATTTCACGACATAAATACCATCCGCCTCTTTGAATTTTGAGGTGTCTATATCTTTATACAATTCACCAACGTTTGTATAACAATTATAACTTGTGTACTCAAAGAAATCTTGAAAACGTCTTGCGGAATCAAGCCTATCTAAAGGATATTCTTCCAAGCAAAGCTCCAGCGCAATTCTTTCACTTGTCCGATATCGCCATCTTTCCGTTGGCTCGGTTCTAGTTTCTTTCTTAAGTTCAGTTTTCCAATCTTCTAACACGATATTTAAACTATCCATAATCGGGAGTAATGAAGAGTCAACAGGTTCCGCCATAGCCTTGGAATAGACAATTTTTCTATGAACTATATCAATAGAGTCTATAAGAAGACAAATATTACAAGCAACGCTCAAATCAGCATCAAATGGAAAAACAGCATCTTCAATAATTGCAGGTGCTTCATTATTCTCACGGGTGCTTGAAGAATCACAGGCAAATAAGATTGATAGGACAATTAGAAAACAGAGGGAGGATTTCATTTTACGAATCTAAACAAAAAAAAACTGCAAAAGTGCACTTCGAGAACCTCAGCGTACTTTTGCAGTTTTATTAATCTTTTAGTAAAAGAAGCTTCGCTTCTTATCCACCAAAATCATCAAATCTTACGCTTTCTGGTGGTACACCCCAATCGTCACACATGCCAATTACAGCTTGGTTCATCATTGGTGGTCCACAGAAATAGAATTCAATATCTTCTGGGGCTTCATGCTTTGATAAATACTGATCAATAACTGCCTGGTGAACGAATCCTGAGAATCCGTCTCCTTCAGTATCTTCAGTATCTTTCATTGTAACCCAATTGTCAGATTCTAAGGCATCAGATAATACCATATAGAATTTGAAATTTGGAAAGTCTTTTTCTAGATCTCTGAAATAGTGAATATAGAATAGCTCAGCACGTGAACGTCCTCCATACCAATAAGAAACCTTACGACCTGTTTTAATGGTCTTAAATAGCTCGTATAAGTGCGAACGCATAGGTGCCATTCCAGCTCCACCACCAATATAAAGCATTTCTGCATCAGAATCGTTGATAAAGAACTCACCATAAGGACCAGAAATAACTGCTGGATCTCCTACTTTTAAGTTAAAGATATAAGATGATACAACCCCAGGGTTAACATTCATCCAAGTACCCGTCTTACGATCAAAAGGTGGTGCTGCAACACGAACGTTCAACATAATCTTACGTCCTTCAGCAGGGTAAGAAGCCATTGAATAGGCACGAACAACATCTTCATCATTCTTCATTACCAATTGACGAATTGCATACGGTCCTTCTGACCAATCTTTTTCAAACTTATCTGGCTCACCCGGGTGATCTGTTGGGTGCGCTTCAATGTCCATGTCAGAGAATTTTATTTCACATGGTGGAACCTTAATTTGGATATATCCACCTGCTTTATAATCCATGTCCTCAGGAATCTCAACAATAAACTCTTTGATATAAGTGGCAACGTTATAGTTTGAAGAAACTACTGCTTCCCATTCTTTAACACCCAATACCTCTTCTTCAACACGGATTTCCATGTTTTCTTTCACCTTTACTTGACAACCTAATCTAAGGTTGTCCGCAATTTCCTTACGCGAAAAGTGAGGTTCTTCTGTTGGAAGAATTGATCCTCCACCAGAATCTACATGACATAGACATTGAACACAAGTTCCACCTCCACCACAAGCGGATGGTAAGAAAATTCCGTTATTACTTAAGGTACTTAATAAAGTATCACCACCATTAACTTCGAGTTTGGTATCACCGTTAATTGTGATTGTGATTTTTCCGGCTGGAGAGATTTTCGCTTTTACATAAAGCAATAAACTCACCAATAGTAATGTAATAATTGCAAATACAATTACTGATATTATAATGACTTCTCCCATTTCTATTCCTATTATAAACTAATTCCACTAAAACTCATGAACGCAATCCCCATCAACCCTGTGATGATGAACGTAATTCCTAATCCACGTAAAGGAGCAGGTACATTTGAGTATTTGATTTTTTCGCGAATTGCAGCAATCGCAACGATTGCTAAGAACCATCCAATACCAGAACCAACAGCAAATGTTGTTGCTTCTCCAATTGTTGAATATTGTCTTTCTTGCATGAATAAGGCTCCACCTAAAATGGAACAGTTTACAGCAATTAGTGGCAAGAAAATACCCAATGCACCATAAAGTGCGGGAGCAAATTTCTCTACCAACATTTCAACTAATTGAACGATTGATGCTATCACAGCAATGAACATGATGAAGGATAGGAAACTTAAATCCATATCCGCATATCCTTCTCCTAACCATTCTAGTGCACCAGCTTTTAGTACATAATTTTCTAACAACCAGTTTACAGGAACAGTAACTGCCAATACAAAGATTACGGCTGCACCTAAACCAACTGCTGTTTTGACAGTTTTTGATACCGCCAAGTATGAACACATGCCTAAGAAATAGGCGAAAATCATGTTCTCGATAAATATGCCTTTTAAGGCTATGTTAATATAATCTACCATGTCTATCTTGATTAATGCTCTTCAATTAATGATTTATTTCTAGCACGCTGCACCCAAATTATTAATGCCACTGCAAATAGGGCAAATGGTGCCAATATGATGAAGTTATTGTCCATGTAGCCATATTCGTACAAACCAGTTCCTTTAATTCGGTCTCCGAACAATTCGAATCCGAAGAATTTACCAGCCCCTAAAATTTCTCTGATTACAGATACAATCACGAGGATCATTCCATAACCCAAGGTGTTTCCTACTGCATCTAAGAATGAAGGCCAAGGTTTGTTAGCCATTGCAAATGCCTCAAAACGTCCCATAATAATACAGTTGGTAATAATCAGTCCAACAAATACAGATAGTTTTTCTGCCGGATCAGGCAAAAAGGCTTTCAATAATTCGTCAACAATAATTACTAATGCAGCTACTACAACCAGTTGAACGATAATTCGAATACGAGAAGGAATTGAATTTCTCAATAAAGAGATAATTACGTTACCTAAACCTAATACGAAAAATACCGCCGCAGTCATAATTAAGGCCTGCTCAATAGAAACAGTAATCGCCAATGCTGAACAAATACCTAATACTTGTAACGTTACTGGGTTATTGTCATCCAGTGGCTCCGTTACTAACCGTTTATTTTTCTTAGAAAATAAAGGTTCTTTTGGTGCTTTAATTTTTTCACTCATGTTAACCAATTATTTATTAAAGTATTTAACATAAACCTGAATGGTGCGATCCACCATTTCTTCCACGCCTTTAGAAGTAATAGTACCTCCAGTAATTCCGTCAACTCTGAATTCCTCGGCACCAGAACCATCTTTTACAACTTTGATCTTTTTATATTGACCATTAAGTGTAATGGATTCTTCGTCATATTGATCGTAGAAGAAAGACTGCTTAATTTCAGCTCCTAATCCTGGTGTTTCAGTTTTATGATCAAATTGAGCACCGTAGATGGATGATTTATCTTCATCAATTGCAATATATCCCCAAATTGGTCCCCAAAGACCACTTCCTACAACAGGAATGACATATTTGATAGAACCTTCAATTGTAGCTACGTATAAAGGAAAGTCTCTATCAGCTGGATCCAATTTCTTGTTCTTATATTGTTTTTGGATATCGATATCGAAAGCTACTTTCCCTTCTATAACATTACCTTCTGAATCCAAAACCAAACATTTTGAATCATCAACATACTGTGCGTATAATTCGACAGCATTTTTTCTAGAAATATCTAAAGTATCAGACCCTACAACTTGCTTTACCTTAAGCGCGTTTAGAATGTCCATTTTCTTCTTCACTTCCAAGTTTTTGATTTGGTAAGGTTTTGTTAGTGAAGAAACAATAGCTAATCCAGAACCAACCACAATCACCATTATAATGGCAAAAAGGAAAGTATATCCGTTTTTATCTTTATTTGCAGCCATGATTATGCGGTTTTAAGTCGTTTTAATCTTCGTTTAATATTTGATTGAATTACATAGTGGTCAATCATTGGTGCCATAACATTCATGAATAAAATAGCCATCATAACTCCCTCTGGGTATGCGCCATTGAATACACGAATTGTAATGGACAATGCGCCCCCTAAAAATCCATAAATGTATTTACCGGTACTGGTTTGTGCTCCAGAGACGGGGTCGGTTATCATAAAGACCGCTCCGAAAGCAAATCCACCAATTACCATGTGATTTATTGGATCTAATAGCATATAAGGATTAACCGCACAAGCTTGTGTCAATGCACCAATAGCCAATCCGCCTAATACAAATGACAACATGATTTTCCAACTTCCAATTCCTGTGTACAATAATACAGCTGCACCAATTAAAATAGCAGCAACAGATGTTTCTCCAATTGATCCAGGAATCATTCCGATAAAAGATTCCCATATAGGCCAAGCCGATTGGAAGCCACTAATAGCAGTTTCTTGTATGTTCGCAACAGCTTCGGCCCCATAGGCCCATTCCTCTTGCGGGAAGGAGAAGGAGGCGAGCTCACCTAATTGAGTAGCGCCTGTTACACCTTCTGGTATATCTGCCTTAGCCATGTCGCCAATTCCACTCATCCAAACTTTGTCTCCTGACATTTCTGTTGGATAACCAAAGAATAAAAATGCACGTGCTGTTAAAGCAATGTTTACAATGTTCATTCCTGTTCCACCAAAAACCTCTTTACCTAATACTACAGCAAACACAGTTGCAAAAGCTAGCATCCACAAAGGAATGTCAGCAGGTACAATTAATGGAATTAGCATTCCTGTTACCAAGAATCCTTCTTGAATGGCGTGTTTGTTTCGGATACAGAAAATAAATTCTACTCCTAAACCAACACCATAGGACACAATTACTATGGGCAACACTTTAATTAAACCGTAGATTAATTTATCACCAAAATGATCCATAAATCCGCCGGCTGTTCCCTCAGCAACATAATGCCAGTGACCTGTATTGTACATTCCGAATAGTAAACATGGAATCAATGCTACGATTACCATGAACATTGTTCGCTTCAAGTCAATACCATCACGAATGTGAGAACCTTTTTGTGTGGTTTCACCTGGCGTGAAGGCAAATGTATATAGCGAATCCCATACTGGGTGAAACTTGGCCCACTTACTGTCGTGAGTTGGCTCCAATTTTCGCATGAATTTTTCTAAAGACTTCATTCTTATAAATAGATTTTATAATTCAAATTACATGCATTCCTCTTTGATTACGTCAAGTCCTTGACGAATCTTATCTTGAATGTCTATTTTGGATGTACAAACGAATTCGCATAAAGCAAAATCTTCAGGAGCTACTTCGTAAATCCCTAAATTTTCCATTAAATCAATATCGTTATACATGGCTGATTTGATCAATTGCATTGGATAAATGTCAAAAGGAAAAACTCTTTCCATTTCACCAGTTACCACAAACGAACGAATCTCTCCATTTAAGTTGGTGTTTAACTTTCTCTTTTTATTTGGCGTTAACCATGAGAAGTACGACCTGTTGACCGAGAATTTTTTAGTTCCAGAACCCAGCCATCCACCACCAGAAAGTTGGAAGCTAGCTTCGTTTCCTTCAGGAATTGCAGTTATTTGCTGGTGGTAAAATCCAAGGTAACCTTCAGCAGGATTAACCTTATCACCAGTCAATACATTTCCGCTAATGACTCTTACATCACCATCACCCTTTTTGATATTATCTCCCAATAATGAAGCCATTGAAGCTCCAATATTTGTTTTGATATATTCAGTTTTCTTAATTTCAGACCCGGTTAAAGCAATGGTTCTAGAAGAATCATATTTACCACCGAGTAAAGAACTACCGATTGCAGCAACATCTACAGCATTCACTGTCCATACAACTTCTCCTTTGTTAATTGGATCGATATGGTGAATTTGCGTTCCTACATTTCCAGCAGGGTGCTTACCGGCAATTGTGCTCGATTGTACCCCTTTAACTCCAGTCAAGGCAACATCATGTCGTGCGTTGGCTTTTGTAGTTAGGTGAACTTTACCTTCGGTTAGTTTGCTTAAAGCCGTTATTCCAGCTTGGAAAGCATCCGTTTTTCCGTGCAAAACGTAATCGTAGTCTGGTGCAAGTGGAGAAGAATCGAATCCTGAAACGAAAATAGCTCTTGGCTTATCGTTCGGTCGAGCAACGATATCAAGAGGACGCATTTTGATGAATGGCCAAAGACCATTGTCCAATAACACTTTCTTGATTCCTTCCTCATCCATTGAATCTGGATTGATAATACCGAACTCTTCAGAGGTGTTTTCAGCATCCGCTTTAATTCTTACTTCAAGAATTTTACGTTTGGCTCCTCGAACGATTTCAGTAATTTCTCCAGCAATAGGCGAAACGAATTTAACTTCTTCTTGATACTTATCGAAAAAGATAACCGATCCGGTTTTCACTTTGTCTCCAACCTTAACGGTCAGTTTCGGCATAAGGCCGTGGAAATCAGGTGGCTTAATTGCAAATGCAGTTACTTGTGGGGTATTTTTTACCTTCTCAGCTTCTCCTAGCAATTTAATATCCAATCCTTTCCTTAATTTGATAGTCCTTGACATATCTTAATTTGGAATTTGTTTAGAATAATGCGCAAATTTAGAAAGTAGATGTTTTATTTGAAACCTTTTTGAACGCAAAATATTAGTTTAGAATGATTCTAAATAAGAGCGGTACTTTATAATGTGCTTTAGAGTAGATTTCTTAACTCCTTTAAGCCCTGAATTTCAATAGAATTCACGTCATGTGAATGTTGGTGAGGGTTGAATAAAACAGTGTGCATAGCACAGTCTTGAGCGCCTTGAATATCCGTTTCGGGATTGTCGCCAATCATGAGTGATTGGCTTGGATTTGCGTTTGTGCGAGATAAGGCTGTTTGAAAGACTAAAGGATTGGGTTTATTCACGCCAACTTCTTCGGTGCATAAAATTAAATCAAAATAGGGTGTAAGACCGCAATTGTCCAATTTTATGTATTGCACTTCTGTAAAGCCATTCGTAATAATATGAAGTTCGTATTTATCGTTTAGATATTGCAAGGTTTCATGCGCATCCGGAAAAAGATTCGTTTTATGCGGACTGCGTTGTATATAGGATTCACCCAAAAGAATTGCTTTTTTGCTGGCGTCAGAGACTTTGAACTCGTTCAAACTGTCCTCAAAGCGAACGTATCGCAGTTTTTCTTTGGTAACTTTTCCGTGGTTATAGAGCCCCCAATATTTTGCATTGATACGCTGGTAAGTGGCTATGAAGGACTCGACACTCTCTATATGATCGTGTAATTGCATCTCAACGAAAATTTCACGCAAGGCCTCAGAAGAATTTTTTTCAAAATCCCATAAGGTGTGATCTAAATCGAAAAAGATATGTTTTATGTCTTTCATTGGGTTGCATATATTATGAGGCACATCAATGCGCTATAAGAAGCTGTGAAGATCAACATCAGTGGAAATGTTTTTTTCTGGTGACCGTAAAACTTGGCACATATTATAGAGCCGATTGGAATAGATAAAAACAAAGGAGCTAATAAAGTAACGCCATAAATACCAATTGACCTTTTGATCCAAACAATCAACTTATTGGTTCTTGTAAAAACCTTTTTCTTTTTGACTTCGGTCCCATTTTCAAGGGCTATTTTAACGGCTAAAGCACGTTTTGCATTCGATCGTTTAAGTAGGTAACCGCTTGAGAAAAAGAAAATACTCATAGCGAACCAAGCACCTACAGTGGTTGAAATGTAAACTTCTGTCAATGTTTTTAAACCATGTTCACCAAAAGCGCCGTAAGTTATTCCATGCGATAACAGAAACTTAAATGTGCCTAAACCAAACCCCATACTCACTAATGCCCAATTCATCCTTTATAATTTAACGCCGTAAGCCAAATCACCGGCATCTCCTAAACCAGGAACGATATATGATTTAGAATTTAATTTTTCATCAATTGCCCCAACCCAAATGTCTGCAGGAATGGGTAAGTTTTTAGTCAACATATTAATCGCATCACGACTAGCGATTGCAGCTGCGATATGAATTTTTCTAGGTGTACCGTTTTTTAACAAGGCTTCAAATACCAATGCCATTGAAAGACCAGTTGCTAACATAGGGTCGGCAATTATTAAGGTTTTATTGCTTAAGTCTGGACAGGCTTTGTATTCCACCATTACATCAATTTCATCTGTTCCCGTTGGTCTACGATAAGCAGAAACGAAAGCGTTTTCAGCTCGGTCAAAAGTGTTGAGAAGGCCACTGTGCATGGTTAATCCTGCTCGTAATATTGAGGCGATAACTGGTTGCTCTGCCATTAATTCGGCGTTGGCTTCGCCCAATGGCGTTTTTATTGCAGTCGATTTATATTCAAGTGTTTTGCTTATTTCATATCCTAAAATCTCGCCAATTCGTTCTAAATTCCGTCTGAATCGAAGGGGATCTTTCTGAATCGCTTCATCCCGGATTTCAGCAATGAAATGATTTAAAATTGAACTCTTTTTGCCTAATTCATGCACCATAGGGCAACCTGTAATTGTTTATAATTCTAATTTTATTGGCCTAATATTTAACCGCTACTAAGCTTAAATTTTTTCGTGTGCTAAGTTAGCTAATTTTCAGCAATATTTGAATGGATAGAGAAAAGTGTCTTTTGATTATTTTAGAGAGGAGATAGGTGCAGTAGTTAGTGTGATTAAGAGAATTGAACTAATGTTTTAATGAATTAACCTATTCAGTTGATAAAAACGATCCAGATGAAGATAACAATAGCAAAAATAAATATGAAAGCCAATGCAGCAAAGAATAAGAATACAATTAAGGATAGTCCACCGAATATCCCAAAGATTTTACCGGCATCTTCTTTAGATACGTGTCTGTTTTCTTTTTTTGTCGAATCCTGCGCTATAACAGGACTAATTCCAAGGTCTGAAAAAACTATTTCAGTTGGAATGTCATTTATTTCTTTGAAAATGATGGACTTCTGTAATGAATTTACAAGCTCTTCTTCCGCTATTTCCACTTCTAGTTCTTCAAATGGATCTATTAATGATCCAGAAAACGTTGCGTTTTCCGGAGTAGTGAGCAGTCTGTCACTTGCCACGTAAGGATTGATTTCAGTGGTTGTTTTAGCTATATCTTCAGGAACTTCGTTAATTAATTCTGCATCACTTTCTACCAGCGTCAAGTTTCTGAAATTAAGTAGACGGGTTTGTTGACAAGCTGTAATCAACAAGGATATTATCAAGAAAGAGAGAATTGATTTCATAACCTGTTTCTTGTGAAAATAGTTACTATAAATGGAATTTCATTATTGATTTTCGCAAATCGTTTTTTTTTATTTGCGATTTTCGCAAAAGTCAGATTTAATTAAAATACGAGAAATACTCTATTGAAAGCATCATGTTCTGTATATAGCTTTGTATCAAATATAAAATCCTACATTGATGAAAACGAGCGGGAAGAGTAGAGCGTTTGAGGTGTATTATATTTTGCCAATTACGAAAATTTTCAAGGCTTATCCGGATTAATAGGGAGTGTGGTTGCGATTAGACTTTGCAACGCAATAGAATCGTGCAGTAGCTCATTAAGCTGCAACTATGAATATAATCCGCCGTTTAAATTGAGCGTTTGCCCAGTTAAATAATTCGATTGATCTGAAATTAAATAATCAATTAAGGCGCCTAATTGTTCCGTATTACCAAGGTCACCCATTGGGATGTTAGCTTTCAGTTGTTCTTGCATCTCTGCAGGAACATCATCAATCATTCCCACATTAAAATAACCGAGCGCCAGAGCATTTACGGTTATGTTTTTGTTGGCTAATTCTTTTGATAGCGTTTTTGTTAGGCCTAAAAGTCCAGCTTTTGAAGCAGCATAAGCTGCTGTGCCTACAAAACCAGTTTGTGCAACGACTGATGACATAAATAAAATGCGTCCGAAATTTGCTGAACGCATATGCGGTATTACATGTTTGCTTACTAAAAATGGACCTGTTAAATTAACGGCTATCGTTTCGTTCCAATCTGTTTCGGCAGTTTTCCATGACATTCCGTTTTTAGATACCCCAGCGTTGTGCAAAACAACATCAATGGTTCCAAAATCTGCAATAACACTCGCGATTAAGCTTTCAACTTGGCTCTCTTGCGTAATGTCAGCTTGGTAACATTTAACATTATCAGCCTTTGTAGTTGGTGGATTGTTGAGATAGTGCAATGCTAAATTATAGCCTTTTTGCTCAAAAAACTTTACCAGTTCGGTTCCTAAACCGCCAGAACTTCCAATTATTAAAATGGTTTTATTCATGTATGCTATCCTTTAAGCCGTTTAAGGGTTTTAAACCACAAGGGCGAATTGTCAATGGTGTAATTATAATAGTTTCGATCCGTTGCGCCAAACTTTCGAAAGAAATTTGCAACTGGTTCAATATCTGATCCTCCAAAATCAAAGGTGTCGTAATCCTTTTGGTAACGCTCAAATGCGTAATTGAAAAGGCTATACATGGCACCTGCTTTTTTGGCATCATCCAATGCTGCTCCTTTTAAATAGGTAATGCGTTTTTTGTCTTTTAAAAAAAAGCCACTTGCCACCAATTTGTCTCCTTCTACAACCTCAATTAGCTCTCCTTTTCCTAATTGAATGGCGTCGCGCATGAGTTGTGTCAAGTTTTCTATTTCTGTTGTACCTACCGCTTCAACTTTATGCGCAACAGTAGCTTCAAATAGATGAATGAGTGGCGTAGGATCAGTTGCCAAGCGAAATTGAAAAATTTTATTGCCTTTTTTTACAAGCCTTTTTGCGTTTGATCGATAAAGACTTGGATAAGTTTCAGTCAGTTTTAATTCTTGATGTTGCCTGTTCTCGCAAATCTTTGTGAGTTCTGATTCACCACTCCTAAATGAAATGTGTTTGAATTCTTTGGTCAGAAAGTCAAGCGCTTCGTTCCAATTAAAAGCTGTGCCAAAAATCGAATATTCCCGTGTGAACGGAGCCTGATACATTCTTTTAACTCCCAACTTGGAGGTGTATGCAACAGGCATTACTGTTTCAAAATCATCTCCACTAACTAATGCACCCCATGATTCTGCCGTAGCATCTAAATACCACGTATAAGAAAATACGTTTTCAACCCCATCTTTTTCAATACGGTTATTCCATTTCTCTGTGTCGATATGCGCGCGTGTTAGAAACTTCATTGATTGAGCTCAAGATCTGCAAACGTTAAAAAGCTGTGTTTAGTCTTATTTTTTTCAATAAACTTTTCTAATTTTTTCAAAGCAAAATGAGTGCATGCTTTTGGATGACCAATAATAACGCATTCATTATATCCTTTTTTCGCATTGTTTTGAAGCGCTCGTTGCAATTTCGTAACAAAGTAACCGTCAACAGATGCAGATAGATTCATGCCTTTGGTCAGCATTTGTTTTTTTAATCCAGGTGACGACATGGGGTAACCATCACCAATTGGTTTATGCAAATGCGGTTGTAATCTTCCGAAGCCAAATAGGCGCCAAAAAAACCAAAGCGAATATTTGTAGTTTGAAATGGGATATTCAATAAAATCACCTTGCGAATCTTCTTGGCATAAATCTGAGCTAAATTTCCAAGTTGATTTATCTGGTGTATTTGTAAAGTCGTAGTAGTAATTTCCTGCGGTGAACTTTCCACCCGGAAATACGGTCGAATCTAATTTTAACCCTGCTTTTTTAAAAGCTGCTGCTACTCTGTCGAAGGGTTGTAAGCACCAACCGCCAGCCCGGTATGAATGAATTGGTTTTTGAGTCCAGCGCTGTAAAATGTCGCGATATTCTAAAACTACCTTCAGGATTTCTTCATCAGAAAAATCAACCAACTTATAACGATCAGTTACCATTTCCCATGCATTGCCATCATGTGTACAATCTTCCCAATGCGGATGAATGTGTAATTGACAATCATGGCCTTCTGCTACTAAATTCTGAATTTGCTCCTTAACTAAGTCATATTCATGTTGGACTTTTGGAAATTGATCTTTGAATATTTCGAGTTGCTTTAAATACCCGGTATCAATGAAAAAAACCATTTTAACTCCCGTTCGGTTGGCAATATCTCTCAGATGATTAGTGGGTTCAATGATACATTTTTCAACCGATCCGGTTGGAGCGCCAAAAAAGAGTTCGTAATCATACGTCAAAAACAAATTCATTTAGCGCTTTTAAAAAATGTATTCGAATTATTGATCTAAGCCACCGTTTAATTCCAATTCTTTCATGAATTTCTCTGTCAATTCGTCCATAGAATAACGAATGTTTTCAATTCTCGATTGGCAATCAGCAACAAGTGGTGAATTAGGGTAGTCTACCATAAATTCTTGATAGGCGGCCTTCGCACGGGTCGTATCTCTCAATTCAAAATCAAGATGACTTGCACGGTTGTATTTCACATCCTCTAAACGATTATAATTCGGATATTTTTCAATGATTTGGTCTAAAATTGTGATACTCATTTGCGGTTGATCCGTTGTTAATGAAATATCAGAAGCTTTTAAAAGGTAATCTGGCGCTTTTGGATCATCAGGAAAAATGGCAGCAAAATCTTGAAAGGCTGTAATAGCTGCCTTCAAATCTTTTTCTTTTGGCATTTCAATACTGCTATTGATTCTTACTTCAAGTGCATTCAAATCCGTTAAAAATTGCGTTGTATCAACACCTATTTCTGGAATTGTCGTTTCAAGTGCTACATCCGTTGGTGCATCATCTCCACAAGAAAATAAAATGCTACTAAAGATGAGTGTTAAGGCAAAAAATTGAATTGTTTTCATGTCTTTTAAAGTGTTATCGTTTGCCTCTTTTGGCATTTGGAAATTTCATACGGTAAGATACTTCTGTATCCCCTTTAGAAATGGCGACTAATTTCTTTTTTAAAATCCGCTTTTTTAAGGGGCTTAAATGATCTGTAAATAAAATCCCTTCAATATGGTCGTATTCATGTTGAATGATTCGAGCTGCATAGCCGTCATATTCTTCGTCACAAAACTTCCAGTTCTCGTCATAATACGTAATTCTAATATTCGGTTTACGCATTACATCTTCTCTAATATTTGGAATACTCAAACATCCTTCTAAAAATGGCCATTCTTCCCCTTCTTCCGTTTCAATAATTGGATTAATAAATACTTTTTTTAATCCATCTAAGCCAACTGCTCGTGGATCAGGTTCTACTTCTTCATCATCCAAATCTTGCGCAAAAGGCGAAGCATCAATTATGAATAAACGAATTGATTTCCCAATCTGCGGTGCTGCCAAACCAACGCCACTTGCTTCGTACATTGATTCAAACATATTTGCAATCAATTCAGTCAATCCTTTGTGATCTTCTTCAATTTCGTCCGCCATTTTTTTTAGAACTGGCGCGCCGTATGCTTCAATAGGTAATATCATTTCTATGCTTTCAATTTTTCTACAAAAGTAGTTGAAATATATAAATAGTCGCCTATCTGTGCTGGTTGAATGCAATGTAAATCCATTAATTGCTGTAAGTTTCGGAATTGTTGCAAAGAATGAGTAGGTGTTTTTTGTTCTTTTTCGCCAATTTTAAATAGGTCTAACAGTATTTACAATGATCAATAAAAATGGTCAATGTGCAATTTTTAAACCCCAAACCTATCACCCTGGACTAGGCGAAAGGCTGCATCCCAATGCTCGGTTGCTCATTTTAGAGTCCGTTTGAATGAGACATTATCTATGCGCTTTAATGAATTTGGTAGGATCTAGATATCCACTTGTATTGGCAGAATAGCCGCCGCCAATTCCTAAATCTGTGTCTGATCTGATTTCAAAATGCAAATGAGCAGGATAGATTCCATCTGCATTTCCAATTGTTCCTATTGGTTCACTGCGTCTTATAAAGTGATTTGCTTTAGTGACCAACATTTTGTCGCAATGGGCATAAAGCGAAATGACATTAGATTCAGTTTCCATATAATGTTTAATCATGATAACTTTCCCCCAACCACTCCCTTGGTTTTCTGCTGATTGAATATATCCGTTTGCAACGCTATAAATTGTGTCTCCAAAATCTGTATCTCCACCGCCGTTTCCATTCCAATCATCTCCTAAATGATTGTTTTTACCAAAAACTTGGGCATTATAATAACCTTCACCATCCGGTTTACCAACCGGGAAATCAAAATGAGTTGCATAAGTAGGTAGAATTTCTGCCAATGGCGTGGCTTCAATCTTATTTGCTTGCTTCGCCGCAGGATCGCCAATAAAAGCCGTAATAATTAACGTAAGGAAAAGAAGTAGAAAAAAATTACGAGATATAGTTTTTGTCATTGTCATAAGCCACCTTTACTAAAAATAATCCTTGTGGTGGAACTGATAGGCCGGCCTTGCTGCGCTCTTCCGAATCAAGTATTTTCTGAAACGATTCGAAGTCAATTTTATCGGTGCCAATATCAACCATTGTACCTACAATAGCCCGCACCATATTTCGTAAAAACCGATTGGCTTGAATGGAAAAACGGTATCCTTCTGGAGTCTTAGTCCATTGGGCTTCTGTTACATCACAATTAAAACTACTAATTCCTGTAATGGTCTTGCTAAAACACTTAAAATTTTTGTGATTAATTAACATTTTGCAGGCTGCATTCATTTTGTCTAAATCCAATTCTTGTTTTTCTAACCAAGAGGTTTCATTTAAGAATGGATCCTTTTCAGAATGAATAAAATAATGGTAAGTTCTGCTAGTCGCGCTAAAGCGTGCATGCAAATCAGCTGGAACTTTAATTACTTCATGAATGGCAATATCGTTGGGTATCATGCAGTTTAATTTATAAGCAAAAGTTGCATCATCCCATTCTGGATTCATTTCAAAGTGCGCGTAAAATTCTGTGGCGTGAACTCCCGTGTCCGTTCTGCCGCATCCCATAATTTTTACAGCCTTGTTACGGTTCATTTTTTTGAGCGCATCCTCAATATGTTCTTGTACAGTTATTGCGTTAGGTTGTCTTTGCCAACCAAAAAAATGCGTTCCTTTGTAGGACAGTTTTATAAAATAACGCTGCTCACTCATACCGCAAAAGTAATAAAGATTAAATGAAGAAAATTGGATTAATGTCAGATACTCATGGATGGGTTGATCCTAAGATCTACGAATATTTTAAAGACGTGGATGAGATTTGGCATGCGGGAGATGTTGGTTCAATGGAAGTGATTGAAGAATTGGAAGCTTTTAAATCTATTCGCGGTGTTTATGGGAATATTGATGATCATGTGATTCGGGCAACTTGGCCAAAAGTTAATCATTTTGATTGCGAAGGTATGTCTGTTTTAATGACGCACATTGCAGGTAAACCTTATAAATATACACAAGAGGCCCGCATTGAAATTGAAAAACACAAACCGAATATTTTCATTTGTGGTCATTCACATATTTTATTGGTACAATTTGACAAAAACATCAATAGTTTATGGTTGAATCCAGGTGCTTGTGGTTATAAGGGATTTCATAAAGTCAAAACCATTTTACGTTTTTCAGTTGATAATGGAAAGATAAAAGATATGGAAGCGATTGAACTAGGGGTTAAATCAAAAGTGAACTTATGAGAATCATAGCAATTCTTCTAGCCCTTTATTTACTAGGATCTTGTGAAGGTGCAGATCCTAATAAGGTTGAAGAATGTTCTGGTGTGTCTGACGAGGTTGATACAAGTGAGTCAGCAGAACGATTGAATTCAGCGATCACAGATACTTCATATTATGTGCCTGTCGATACTGTTGCGCTGAATCATTTTGTTCATATTAGAGATAGCGTAGAGAAGCTACTCGACATTAAAATCGATAAATTTTTAACGTATTTACAAGCCAATGATTTTGAAAAGGCACAAGAATTGCTCCATCCTAGTGGAGTTTATTACTATACATTTGGGCAAATTCCAAAAAAGGAATTTAATCGTAAGGGCTTAGAAAATCATACGGGATTATTAGATGGTGCTTACAGTTATGCATTGCCAGACGAATTTGAAGAATCTGATTCGATAGTGAATGGACTTTTTTGGTTAGATTCTTTAAAGTATAATTATACCAATAAGAAACCAGATTGGCATGAAGGCTATGGGACTATGGCCTATGGTTTTACAGGTAATTATAGTAGTGATCATATTGATAAAGTGTATGGTCTTGCTAATAAGGACTCCTTGTTGTACCCTGTGGCTTATATCTATCATAATTCGGCTGAAATAGATCATAGGGATGTTTTAATGCTCGAATTTTTCCAAGATGATCAGAATGATTGGAAGCTATACGCGATTGGAAATTTAGAGTGGACGCCCTAACAATTATTTCTAAAAAAGTATTGAATTCGGCTATTGCGATAAAATAAATTAAATTTGATTGCGTTAAGAGTTGTGGTAAGAATATTTCACAATCTTAAAATGTGACTTTTTACCATGAAAAAAACGCTATAAATGAAAATTCAGCTTACACTCCTTGGACTTATTATAGGTTCTCTTTCATTTGCTCAAACTGGTGGACAAAACACCTATCAGTTTTTGGATTTAGATTTTAACGCACGAGCCATGAGTTTGGGTGGAGATTTTATCGCCTTAAAAGATGGTGATATTAACTTGGCCGTTTCTAATCCTGCATCAATTACCGAGAAAATGAATGGTAATTTAGCGCTAAATCATTTTATATATCCCGCAGGAATTAATTACGGACAATTGGCATTCGGAAAAACATTTGAGAAAGCCGGAACTTTTGTTGGGCACCTGCGCTATGTTTCATACGGTAAGTTTGCAAGAACCGATCAGGCTGGAGTAGAGGAAGGAACTTTTACGGCGGGTGATTATGCCTTAGGCGTTGGATATGGTAAAACATTAAATAAATATTTCTCGGCTGGAGCTAATTTAAATGTAATTTTTTCTCATCTAGAAACTTATACTTCAATTGGAGTTGGGGTAGATGTAGCCAGTACATTTTACGACGAAGAATCAAATATTACGGCAACAGTAATGGCGCGGAATATTGGTTATCAAATTAAAGGATATACAACAGATAATCACGAACCATTGCCTATTGAAGTGCTGGCAGGAATTAGCTATAAGTTCCACCACGCTCCTTTCCGTTTCAGCTTAATGGGAACAGATTTAACAACGTGGGATTTAACCTATAATGATCCTAGTTTGACGGAAACAATTGATCAATTAACGGGTGATACAATTCCTGTGCCTAGCGCAAGCTTTGTTCAAAAGGTAGCCTATCATACTAATTTTGGAGTTGAACTTGTGCCATCAGATAATTTCTTTTTTCGAGTTGGATTCAATTATCAACGCAGAAATGCTTTGGGAATTGTTGACCGTAAAGGCGCGAGTGGATTTTCTTTTGGCGTTGGAATGAAAACTAAAAAGTTTGAATTTAGTTACGGCCTAGCATTCTATTCAGCTGTAGGGGCGTCTAATGTTTTTGGAATTACGACTAACTTTTCTGAGTGGAGTAGGCGGAAGTGATTTTTTTAGGCAATAGGCAAAAATAGGCAAGAGGCAATAGTTAAAAGGCAAAAGTTCAAATTCCGAATTCCGAAACTTCACACATAACACTAAACTAACGCACTTCGAGTTTTGCGTTGCGCGCACCTCAGTACTCTATTCTTCGGATTAATCAACATAGATTACGAAATAATAAAGGTAGAACGTCAGTTTGAGTGATTCAAGAACGCTGAGATTAGGTTAGTGAGCCTGTCGAACTATCGAAGTGCTCTTGAATTGTGTCGAGAACAAGTGGGACCTAGTAAACCTTACTATAATAATAATGAAGTGCCTCATTTGCTCTTTGGATGACCCGTTTAAAAGACCGCCGCATAATGGGTAAAGATTGTAAGGTTCTAGAGTAATAGGGGAAAGGGCGGCGCAATTGATAAAAAGCACTACTCTTAAAAATAAGCGCTTCAAAGCCAGAGTTTCCGCCGCCGCCATATTGTGTGTGGCGTTCTAATCCATCTTCAGTTCGAACTAAATAAGTTCCTTCTTCGAAAGTTGCTGTGTCTTTTCCGAGTGCTGTAATTTCAGCAATGTAAAATAACTCAGATGTAATTTTTATGCCAGGATCAACGCCCGCTGTATCGTTCAAAAACACAACACTATCTAATTGTTGCTTCTTTACAAAATTTGAATAGTCACTGCGAAAGAAAAAGACGGGGCAAAAATCAAAATACTTGTCAAATGCCGCAATAATCTCTTGATTCTTTTTTAATTGTTCCAATTCCACTTTTTTGGCCTCATCTGTGCGGTCTGATTTTAGCAAAGCGTCAATTAGTGGTTGGCGCGTGCGCATCCGAACAAGTAAAACACTTTCCTTTAATTCTTTAATTTGCCGTTGCGAATTTTCCCGATCAATTTGGCTATTCCGCATTTTGCCAGAAGTTTGTGCTTGCGCGGCGGAAACAAATAGCAAACAAAAAAATAAAAGCGCTAAATTTTTAAAGTACATGCACTAAAGATATGAAAAACTGTCATTTAGGTCAAGGTTATCAGCTAGTTTTGATTTAAATTGTTGCTTTGTTGACCGAACTGCAATGAATTTGATGTGCTTGGCAACACCGTGTGGTTTTATAGACAGAAACGCCAGTAAAATGTAACTTATTTAGCTTATGCCGTATAAAAGGTATGAAACTTGTTTGTTAGTTAATATATGCGCTTAATATTGATCATATTTCTTGTAATTTCTATGCAGTTGCATGGGCAATTAAACTATTTGGAAGGATCTTGGCAAGGAATCTTGACACAAACGGGTCAATCTCCAAAAGATGGGAAAGCTATTTGGTTTGATTTTACAGTGGATCCGGTTTCAGGAGACATGATCGGCGAATCGCGCATTGAAACACCATTTACTAAATATTTTGCTTATAAAAAGGTTGTTGGCACAGTTGAAAGCAAGCGTGAGATCAGTTTTAAAGATGATTTTATTGGCTTGGATAAAAATGCAGGAACTGACGTTTGGTGTTTGATTAAAGGAGATTTAGTTTATACAGATTCTACTGGATATTTAAAAGGGAAATGGACTTCTACCGATTGCCGTCAAGGCGGTGAAATGACTTTGTACCGTTCTAAATATGAATTGTCAAAAACGGATTCAATGACCTTGTATCATTCTTGGTTTAATAATATGGTTAATGACCTTTCTAGAGGATGGAACGCCTATTATGTGCGAGATGCTGAGATGCGAGATTTTCAATTTGTCCCTGTTTATTTTGATCATGACATGGATGTTTTAAAGACAACATTTAATGATTATTTGAATAAAATGGCTGCTATCGTCAATTCTCACTCAGATTTACGAATCAAAATCATTGGACATACAGATTCAAATGGATCTGACAACTATAACGTTGGACTGTCAGAAAGAAGAGCAGAACGTGTCAAAAGTTTTTTGATTGCTGCGGGTGTACCAGCTGATAAAGTTATGATTGAATACCGTGGAGAGAAAGATCCTGCAACTTCAAACAAAACTTCAAATGGAAAGCAGCTAAATCGTAGAGTGGATTTTGAATTTATTTGATTCATTTGTTTTGTTAACTTTAGTTTTCATTTAACACCATAAGCAAAACGCAAATGAAAGCCTTCTTTTTTCTAATACTAAGCTTCTTTATTGGAACCCATTCTTTCGGGCAGGGACATGGAACGCATACATCAGTATCAACCGAGATTTCATCAAAAAATGCTTTTGATATTTCCATCATTGAAGTGTTTCCGCAAGATTTTCCAAAAGTATCTGTCGTTTTTCAAGCTAAAAATGAATTAGGAGAACCATTGTGGTTATTGACGAAGAATGATTTTGGTGTTCGTGAAAATGCTTATGAATGTGAAATCTTGGATGTTAGAGCTATATCGAAAAATAGCCCCTTGAATTTGGGGCTTGTCTTTGATCATTCGGCTTCAATGGTTGAGAATCCCGAATTTATGACAGATCCTGATGCGGACTATCAACAGCTTTATTTTGATAATAAATTACCTCCAGCTTATATTATGTCTATTGATTATGCAAAAGAAGCCGTGCTCAATTTTTTTAGTGTCGATAATCAAGAAAAGGATTCAATTCTCTTTGTTGGTTTTTCGGAAACAGTTGATGAAATTCCAGCATTAACAAATGATTTTTCGCAGTTCGAGAAAATTGTGGCGAATGTCAAACCAAACGGTAAAACGGCATTTTATGATGCTATTTATAATTCCATTGACTCACTTAAAAATCATAATTCAAAAGCGGCAATTATAGCGCTTACAGACGGCCAAGATAATTCTTCGGTTCATACATCTGAAGAAGTGATCGAATTTGCGAATGAAAATGGAATACCAATCTATATCATTGGTTTAGGAAATGCGCACTCTGTTACGCTCGGACGAATCTGTGATCAAACAAATGGTTTTTATTATTACACTTCTGATCCAACACAACTGACAGAAATTTATGAAAACATTAAGAAACAGATTCGCTCTATCTATGAGCTGGATTACCTTTCAAACGAAGATAATTCAATCGATTCTTTAAGAAGGATTAAATTTCGTTTCACCAACGATACCTTGAGTTATAATTATAATGAACATGAGTTTGCATTGCCAGAAGAAGTAGTGCAGCATTTAAAAGTTAGAAAGGTTGAATTACAAAAAAAACAAAAGGAACTTGAGAAAACTGAGGAGTTCAACCAAAAGCTGTTAATTGGTGGTGGAATTGCAGCTGTCGTTTTGCTTGGGATTGGCGGGTTTATGGTTGTGCGCCGCCGAAGAAAAAAAATAAGACCAACGCTTATAAAAGTATTTCCGAATCCATTTTCTGATCAGTTGACGGTCAATTTCTCTATTCCAAATGCAGCTATTGGAAATTTACTAATCATGACTGTTGCAGGAAACGAAGTTCGAAATGAGCCGATTTCTGCAAGTCAAAATTCAGTGCAATTAAACTTATCTGAATTGGAAAATGGAACTTATGTCATTGTAATAAAAACAGCAACTGGAATGTCAAATGTTCTTCGCGTTGTGAAAACGAAATAATTAACGCAATACCCTTGCCATTGTCTCGGCTTTTCGTTCCGTTTCATTCCACTCAGCCTCACCGTTTGATTGTGCTGTAATTCCACCGCCAACATAAAGTTTGGCGCTTTTATCAAACAATTGCATACAACGTAAATTCACATAAAAGTCTTTACGGCTTTCATTCATGATTCCTATAAAGCCCGTGTAAAATTCGCGATCGTAATTTTCCAATTCAGGAATAAAAACTTTCGCTTTTTCGGTTGGAATGCCACAAACCGCCGGGGTAGGATGAAGATTTTTTAAAACAGGAGTCCAATCGTTTTTATGAGCCAAGTCTGCTTCAATACTTGTCAATAGATGCTCAATGTTTCCAGCTTGTATTGTTTGAGGACCATCAATGACAATATTTTGACATTGCGAGTCCTGTAAACCCTTTAAAATAGTGTCCGTCACCAATAGCTGTTCTTCAAACTCTTTTTCGCTCCAAGCTTCCTTAGGCGTTTTAGTTCCGGCCAATGACATGGTTTTTAAATGACTTCTAGCCACAGATAGCAATAGTTCTGGCGTTGCTCCAATCCATGTTCCTAATTCCGCGTTAGAAATAACGTAGTTTAAGGTGTTGGGGTAGTGCTCGTTCAGTTGTTTGAAAATAGTTAAGGCATCACGGTCTGTTAAAACCGTTTTCGTGCGCGATAGAATTACTTTTTTAAATTTTCCACTTGCAATAGCAATTTGCAGTGATTCGAATTTAGCGAGATAGTCTGCTTTGTTATGTTCTGTAGAAATGTCGGAGCCTGTAGAACAAGAAAATTCACTTTCGTTGCAGACAGATAATTCACTAATGTTTAAAATCTTATTTCCATTAAATGAATGAAAAATAATTCCTTCAGAACTAGCTTCATCAATATTCGCAATCCATTTACCAATACCTTTTTGGAGTTGAGGTATTTTAGAATGGGGTAAGCGATATGCTATAAACGTTTCGATTGCTTCTTATTTTTCTACAACAATTACAGTTAGGCGGCCTGTACAAACCAACTTCCCTTCCTCATTCTTAATGTCTACTTGCCACAAATGTGTTTTTCGACCCGCATGTACAATTTTTGCATGGCCAGTTACCATTCCAGCTTTTACGCCCCGCACATGATTGGCATTAATTTCTAAACCAACTATATTATGCGTTGCCATATCAACCATTAAGGTTGATCCAATAGACCCTAAACTTTCAATCAACGCGGCACTTGCACCGCCGTGTAATAATCCTGCGGGCTGCTTTGTTCTATTGTCCACGGGCATGGTGCCTTCAATAAAATCTTCGCCCAGCTTTGTTATACGAATGTCTAATTGTTCTAAAAGCGTGTTTTTGCTAAAATTATTGATTGTATCAAGCGGTATATTTGGATTGATCATGATTTATTTAGGGGCTTTTAAGTATAAGATATAAGCAATAATACTAAATATAATATTGGGTAACCAAACAGCTAATATTGGCGTAAATCCAACATTTAAAGCCGCCACGGTGGTCATTTGCATTGAAAAAATATAGAGCACACAAATCCCTAGGCCCAGTGCAATGTTAACACCCAAACCTCCACGACTTTTTTTACTTGATACCGAAACACCAATCAATGTTAGAATAAATATGGCAAAGGGTGATGCCCAACGTTCGTGCTTTTTAATCAAATAATAAGAGATTTTACTTGATCCAGTTTTTTCTTGTTCTTTTATAAATGCGTTCAACTCTTTATTATCCATGGCCTCAATAATATTGGGTCTAAACACCAAATCACTTACACCAAATTCTAAGGTTGTATCTAATTCATCTGCATAAAATAAATCGTCGTTGAATTCGCCATTTCGTCTGATGCTAATGTTTTCAAAATGCCAATCATTACTCGTGCTATCGCCAACTGCTCTTGCTGCATTGAGTGAATATTCCAATCTTGTGCCAACAATACGCTCTAAAGCAAAGTCTTTAATTATTTTCTTATTACCGTCATAATGGCGGAAATAAAGAATGTCGTCATTGGCGAGTTGTAGGCGAACATCCAGCTTGTTATTGTGGTCACGATAATATTTTTCCTCAAACTCAATTCGTGCGGCGTTCGAAGCTGGTAGCACGAAATTATAAACCAGAATGGTTGCTATTACAAGGATTGTTGCCGAAATAAAATAAGGTCTCAAAAAGCGGTTAAACCCCACGCCTGAACTCAATATGGGCACAATTTCAGTATTCCCAGCCATTTTAGAGGTGAAGTAAATAACAGAAATAAAGTTGAGTAGGTAACTAAATTGTGCGCCGTAATTAACGAAAAAGTTAGAATAATAAACGAATATAATTTCGTCCCATGGGGCGCCATTAGCAATAAAATCGTTCAGTTTTTCAGATAAATCAAAAACAATACTAATCGCCATCAAAAGGAAAAGCATGAACACAAAGGTTCCTAAAAACTTTTTTATGATAAACCGATCGAGCTTGGTAAGAATCACCGCTATAATTTTTGACTTAGTTTAGGAACCATTTCATCTTTCCATGCACTAAACGTACCATTTTCAATTTGATTGCGTGCCTCGTCCACTAACCATAAATAAAATGCTAAATTATGAATACTTGCAATTTGCATGGCTAAATATTCCTTCGCATGAAATAAGTGTCTTACATATGATTTTGAATAAAAAGAATCTACATAAGATGTTCCAAATTCATCTAAAGGTGAAAAATCAGCTTTCCATTTTGCGTTTTTCATATTCATTACACCATTTCTAGTGAAAAGCATTCCATGTCGCGCATTTCTTGTTGGCATAACACAGTCAAACATATCAACGCCTAATGCAATACATTCTAATATATTAACAGGGGTACCAACTCCCATTAAATAACGCGGTTTCTCTTTCGGTAAAACAGAGCAAACCAATTCTGTCATTGCATAAATTTCTTCAGCAGGTTCACCAACCGAAAGTCCACCAATAGCATTTCCTGGTAAATCAAAACTAGCAATAGTTTCGGCGCTTTTTAATCTTAAATCTTTATAAGTGCTGCCTTGTACAATAGGGAAAAGGGCTTGTGAATGTCCATATAAACCTTCGGTTTTATCCATGTGGTCTGTACATCTTTTTAACCAACGGTGTGTCATTTCCATTGAATCCTTTGCGTAATTGTATTCGCAAGGATAAGGTGTGCATTCATCAAAAGCCATAATAATATCCGCCCCAATACTTCTTTGAATATCAATGGCGCGTTCAGGAGTGAAAAAATGTTTACTTCCGTCAATGTGTGAGCGAAATTCAACCCCTTGTTCATTTATGCTTCTTGTTCCTGATAAAGAATAAACTTGGTAGCCACCACTGTCGGTTAAAATTGGGCCTTCCCATCCATTAAACTTATGCAAACCACCTGCTGCTTCCATTACTTCCATTCCGGGTCGTAAAAAAAGATGATAGGTGTTTCCTAAAATAATTTGCGCTTTAATGTCATCCTTCAGCTCATGCTGATGAACGCCTTTAACAGTACCAACCGTACCAACTGGCATAAAAATCGGCGTTTTAATTTTACCATGATCGGTTTCAATTACTCCCGTTCTTGCCTTGGTTGCTTGATCTTCTTTTTCTAATATAAAGTTCATTTTGTTGATAAATAATGGATGGACAAATATACGCCATATTAAATAATAGCACCTTTGAGAGTTGAATTAATTGAAGGCAATATGCATTTAATCCCGCAAATAACATTTGATTTTATTGGAATCGTATTCCTCGTGTTTTGTGCTGCGGTTTTAATTCAGTTGTTGTATTTGTTTATTTTCCATTTCAGATTATTAAAATACAAGCCAAAACCTAAAGCAAAGGTCAGTTTCCCAGTAACTGTAATTGTCTGTGCAAGAAACGAAGAAGATAATCTTTTTCACAACCTACCTAAAATTTTGGAACAGGATTATCCTGAGTTTGAAGTGATCGTGGTAAATGACCAGAGCTTGGATGATTCAAGACATATTATAAAAGCTTATCAAGAAAGATACCCGCATTTAAAACTAATTGAATTAGAAAAAAATAAACACCGAAAATTTGGTAAAAAAGTCCCTTTAACTATTGGTATAAAAGGCGCTAAACATGAACATTTGGTCATGATTGATGCGGACTGTTATCCGGATTCAGACCAATGGTTGCAACATTTGGTGAATAATTATGTTGGGAAAAAAGAAATAGTGGTTGGATACGGTCCTTATGAACTCGAAAAAGGTTTGCTCAATAAAATGATCCGTTTTGATACGACAAGTATTGCAATGACGTACATGAGTTTTGCTAGAACAGGAATGCCGTATATGGCGGTTGGGCGAAACATGAGTTATACCAAAACAACCTTTTTTAATGTGGAAGGTTTTAAAAAACATTACCACATTCAGTCGGGTGATGATGACTTATTCATACAAGATGCTGGGAATAGGAAAAATGTTGCAGTAGAAACAAATCCCGAGAGTTTTGTTTATTCGATCCCCCAAAAGACTTGGCGTGCATGGTTTAAGCAGAAACATAGGCACTTTACAACGGCTCCTAAATACAAACTTATTAACAAGTTATTTTTAGGAATATTTCCACTGACCATGGTTTTCATGCTGATATCTTTCTTTATTTTACTCTTTAATTACGAATGGTGGCTGTTTGCTACAGCGCTACTTGTCTTAAGGTTCGTTTTATATTGGATAATTAACGGATTACTTTTCAAGAAATTCAAGTCGGGAGATCTCATTGCATTTTATCCCGTTTTTGAGTTGTTGCATTTTTTATTAATGCCCTTCGTGTATTACTCATCCGAAAGAACTGAAACGAGTAAATGGTAGAAAAAAATAATTTATCGGATAAAGGAAAACGTGATTTAGCATTGGTTGAAAAAGCACTGAATGGTAACCAAATGGCTTATGCTAGCCTAATGGATATGTATCGCGAATCGATTTATTTCATGATGTTAAAAATGGTACGTTCAGATGATGATGCCGAAGATTTAACAATCGAAGCCTTTGGTAAAGCATTTAATCGCCTCCATCAATATTCGCCTAGCTATGCTTTTAGCACGTGGTTATTCAAAATAGCATCTAACAACGCAATTGATTTTATTCGTAAAAAAAGAATCAAAGTTACCTCAATGGACACAGCTTATACAAACGACGACGGTGAATCCGTAAGTTTGGATGTGAAAAGCACTGAGAAAGATCCTGAAGAGGTTACAATGCATGCCGAAAAAGTGGTGATGCTGCGCGAAGTAGTTAAGAAATTAAAACCACGTTATCGTGATTTGATTGAGAAACGTTATTTCCAAGAGTTGTCCTATGACGAAATTGCTGTAGACATGGGCTTACCTTTGGGGACAGTAAAAGCGCAATTATTTAGAGCGCGAGCTTTCCTTGCTGACATGATTAAAAATACGCGCCATACAATATGATTACTGTAGATCGGATCTATCATTATTTCCCTAAACTTACGGACGAACAAAAAGAACAATTTGCTGCTTTATACGACGTGTACAAAGAGTGGAATGATCAAATTAATGTTGTAAGCCGAAAAGACTTTGAGTTGTTTTACGAACGCCATGTTTTACATTCATTGGCGATAGCAAAAATGGCAGATTTTAAACCTACTACATCCATTTTAGATGTAGGCACGGGTGGTGGTTTCCCTGGGATTCCTTTAGCGATTCTTTTTCCAAAAGTTAATTTTCATTTGGTAGATTCCATTGGTAAAAAAATTAAAGTAGTGCATGGCGTTGTAGAAGCGCTTGGCTTAAAAAACGTAACTGCAGCTCACCAACGTGCAGAAGAGGTTAAGCAAAAGTTTGATTTTGTAGTGAGTAGAGCAGTGACGCAAATAGATAATTTTTTGCCTTGGGTGAGTAATAAATTCTATCACAAACAAAAAAATGCCTATCCCAACGGTATTTTTTACTTAAAAGGAGGTGATTTAACAGAAGAATTTAAAAATGTTCGCCGGCATACCGAGATTGTGGAATTGAAGCAATATTTTTCTGAGGAATCTTTCGAAACCAAAAAAGTGGTGTATATTAAA
Source organism: Crocinitomix sp. (assembly GCA_013138735.1). Lineage (GTDB taxonomy): Bacteria > Bacteroidota > Bacteroidia > Flavobacteriales_D > Crocinitomicaceae > Crocinitomix. The sequence goes on from WTCE01000084.1 coordinate 97,696, forward strand.
ATGATATAACACTTTTTGTGATGAAAACCCCGTTTCTAATTTTGTTCATTTTTTTTATTTCCTTAGCCTATGGTCAAACTAACACGTATAGTTTTGCTTTGGCGTATAAAGCGCATATAGAAGAAAATTATGACGAAGCAATTCGAATTTATTCATTGATTATTGAAAATAATTCAGAACCATGGGAAGCTTATCAAAATAGGGCTATTTGTTATCGGATGCAAAAAAAGTTTGATTTAGCGAAAAGGGACTTGGATCATGTATTGATTGAAAATCCAAATGACACTATGGCTTTATATACTTATGGAGTTGTTGAATGCGATCAATTTAATTGGTCCGAATCAATTTCATATTTACACAAAGCAAATCAACTGACAAAAGAAAGAAATCAAGAACTTTTAGCATACCTTGGTTCTGCTTATTTTTTTGCCCAAGAAATGGACAGCGCAGTTAATTATTTGAAACAAGCAATTGATTTAGATCCGAATGATGGAGACGCGTTGAATAATTTAGCATGGTCATATTTGTCAATTGAACCATCAAAATCCATTCAATATTTTAAAATGGCTTACGAGTTGGATAAAACTGATCCTGTAGCATTGAATAACCTTGGATACGCAGAACTACTATCGGGGAAATTTGAAATTGCAAAAGAGCATTTTCTTGAATCAAAAAAAATGAATCAAAATAATCCTTTTGTGTATCGTAATATGGGGCTTTATTATATGAAGATCAATAATAAGAAGGCGGCCAAAAAACAGCTCAAAAAATGCTTAAAAAAAGGAATGCTTGAAAAGTGGGGACCGCAATATATTGTTGAATTAAAGGCATATTGCGAAAGCTAATAATTCAGTCAAAGTCAAGCCTTGTTGGGAGCGCTTACGTTATAACTCAGGATTCTTTTTTTACCTTAATAACATCTCTATGAAAACTAGTCCATTGAAACATACTCTCTTCGTTTTACTCTTTATCGTATTTGGTTCAAGTTCAATTATTGCTCAAGTCGATTTCAAAGAACCGCTAGATGCTTATTTTATTCCAAAATTCATAAAAAAGGCAAAAGTAAAATCGCTCGTTATTTATTCGCTTTCAGGTTTAATACCTCGAGGCTTGCCTCGTCAAATTTTACTATTTTGTGACTAGATGTCACAGAATAGTAAATATATCCATAAAAGTCATAATGTTTCGGTTCT
>WTCE01000157.1 GCA_013138735.1 Crocinitomix sp.
TTTTAAAAAAAAATGACCAAGAATACCTATTGAATCCCCATAGCTTTTGATGACCCCGAGAGGAGGAGTGCAACACACGCTCTAATGAACTGCGGCCTTACCGCAATTCATTAGAGCTTAATTGTTATTTATTAGTTTTTTTCTTGTTTCCAAGACTCATGAAGAATTACCTCAATCCCCTTTTTTTCCATATCATTCACGAGATTATTATAATAACCTTCTTCAGGATATGGAGCGCGCAAAACAAGTTTTTTTATCCCTGAAAGTTTATAAAATGGTTCCAATTCTAAAACATTTTGAGAAGTAATATCAAGGGTTGTTAGCTTTTTGAGGTTTGTAAGGGGGCTTATGTCCGAGATTAATAAGTTGGTCAGGTTTAATGACTCTAAATTTTCTAAACATGCTATCCCGTCCAAAGACTTAATGTCAAAATAATCACCATTGTCCCAATCCCATAATTGCCATATATAATCAATGATTTTTGGGCCAGAATCATAATACAATTTAGTAACTTCATGTAATTGATAATCAGCTAGACTTAGGTTTAGAAAATGATTTTCTATCTGTTGAATTGGCTTGTTTTCATATCGTTTAATTCTATATTTTGTCCATCCATTATTCGCTAAAAACTCCTTTCGATCAAACACAATCTTTTTCTGTTGAATCAATTCTTCTATGATTATGAGCTTTAGGTTTTTATCCATCTCTAAATTGACGGGCGGAAGATCAATCACGGAATTGGAATTATGAAGTACGATTAATTTTTGCAAATAATCAATATGATTAATTACTTCCATATTAGTCACATCTTCAATCCCAGAATCGGGATGAATAAACCCAATACAATCTTCTTCTGATAATTTAGGGAAACTTTCAATTGCTAATTTTTCAATCTCGCCATTAAGGTCGTTTTCCCAGAAAAAATTGGATGGTAAATCGTCAAATAACCAATCCATATCATCTGCTCTATGATTGCATTCATTAGCGTGCACATCAAGGTAGGTAATTACCCATTCGTCATCAAAATAGTTCCAAATCAAAAAAGATCCGGTAGCAGTTCGTAAGATGGGGATAGCGTTATGAGAGACTCGGTTGAATTTGCGTACTATATCTGCGTAATTATTCGGATTGATTAAGCACAATTGACCATTGTTAAAAGAGCATGTACCATATTCTTGCCACAAAAAACGCATCACCTCTTTATCCGATTCTTGATTTATGCTAAGCACTTCATCAAAGTCATTAAGAAAATTGACAGTGCCTTTTTTTCGTTCATCTGGCAGGAAACGTTTTATAAATAATTGAAGTTTGTCCTTAATCATATAAGTTCTATTAATACTAACCTTCGGGTAACGATTATTTTAATTCCGTTTGTTTTTTGTTGTGTGAAATTTTATCGCATTTGCCACCGCCTTGGTTTTATATCGGTTTCAATATACCAGTTTTATTTTTCCATTCTTTTTTAAAAGGAATTTTAACGCACAAGATATGTTCTTGGTGACCTTTTGTGTCGGGTGTTGATATTTTATATCTAGAATTAATTGAGTCCCATCCTGTCCACCCTATATTGTAAGAATCTATCTCAAATGTGCCAATAGGTGTATTGTCTATCCAAAGTTCGGCATAGGGAAACCAGGTTGGAGGAGACTCCGTATTGTGGCTACTGGAAACGATTGAGAGAAATCCTGTAACGCCATCATTGGAAACTTCTGCTAATTCAATAGCCTCTAAAATTTTTACTTGAAATGGGCTTGTTAACGTTTTGAAAACCTTTGCGTATTGCGCGTCAAAGATTGTTAGTTGTTCTAATATTTCCAATGCTTCGGAAGACTTAGCTGATTCATAACAATAAGCCTTACAACTGTGATAAAGAGCATTAGCCAGCATTTCGTGATGGTCTGTATGTTGAATCATTTCTTTGTAGGTTTCCACTTTACCAATCCATGGAATAGAAATACTGTAGATGATAAGTTGCTACATATCCGGTTCAGGGAGCTCTTTGTACATTGTTGGAAACAACCAAATGCCATCAGCCCCACATTCAAAATAATTTACAGAAATATGATACCAAATAGATTCTACTATTTTCGGGTTGCTGCTATTGATCATATTCATCCTTTAGAAATTCATTAAAATCTTTCCATTCAACTTCCCAATGATGAGATCCGTGCCAAGGATGGGCATCATTATAGTCAAATATTTTACCAAAATCGTTAGAAGATTTATCGCAACACATTAGAAAGAGATGATTTGAACCCCATTCTCCAATAGCGACATATATTTTGTCATTTTTAGTAAGTTTGTTTGCATCCTTGCGTTCTAAAAAATCATCCCCATAAACATCTATTCCCCATTGCGTGTTGGCTATAGAAAGAGACGCGTCAAATAATTCTTTAATCCTTAATTTGTCAATTGAATCAGTATATAATTGTGGAATAACAAAATTTTCGCGAATATATTCCGCATCAAAATACTTTAAGTGAGCCTGCGTTAGAGGTTCTATTAAATCGGAATTTGTTTTTTGCTTGTCCATGTATTTTAATTCTGACGAGTGTTTGTGTATCCTTCTGAAAATAACGCTAGTTTGTCGCCTCTCTAAAATCTAGATGTTCTTTTAATATTTTAAATCACTACTGACCGACTAAAAAAAAGACACTAAAAAGGGGAACCTTTGAAAGCTCCCCTAAATTCATACCTTAAGGTTCTGAAATCTTATAACGTATGCAAATCAAAAATAGCAAAAAGAATTTT
>WTCE01000038.1 GCA_013138735.1 Crocinitomix sp.
TCCAGATAATGGATTTGTTAAACAAAAGACCTCGAAAAAAATTGAAATATCAAACCCCGGAAAAGGTCTTTTTTACTATGTTTGAATTAGAAAATGAAAAACTTGCATTAGCTAGTTGAATTTACCAGGTTAAATCGAATTTAATTTCGAGATAGTTATTAAACTAACTTTCAGTATATTTACTTTATGGAAATATTTTATAGAACTGACCCGAAAGGATCAGATAATGAAGAAAAACCGAAGCCGAATACAGATGGTGATGATGCTGGTTCAAGTTATGAAACGTTCGGTGAGGATGGAAGCGATAACACAAATAAAAGGAAGTGATATCCCTAATATGATTAATGCAATAAAGGCTGTTTTATAGTTATCAGATAATTGTTTGAGAATCTTTCCGTTAGTTGAGATTGAAATTTGATACGTATTTAATATTGCTTTTTCTGGATTTTCCTTTGTTAATATGTGCTTCTGAAATAGTTTAGGCATTATTCCATTCATCCTTTGTTTTGGAGGTGTAATTGATGTTCTACATTTCCACAAAATCAGAGTAGTAACAAAAAGTGTTGGGTAGAACATAATCGATTTTACAGAATAGAATCCTCCCGAATAAACATCTTCACTTAAAAAACCTAGTAGAGTAAAAGATATTCCAATTAGGTAGAAAACTTTAGTTCTAGTAGTCTTAATGGATACATCAATGTGTAGTAATTGATCCTTAGCTTCTGCTAATTGGATGTCAAATATTTCTTTATCTGTCATTTGAATAAATATAATAATTTATGATGGGTTTCACTTCTTATAATCGGATACTATCCTTATTTCTATTTAACATAACATTTCTCGGTATAATCGTGTGCAGGCAAAACATGTGTAATGTAAACTGAACGGAGCGAAGCGCAGAGAATTTACAATTACTTATGTGCGCGTTGGCAAAAAAGAAAAAGAATAAAACTCGTGTGTGGGCAAATAAAACCTGTGGGCTGATGTGTGGCTGGAATTACGCGTTAAAATTCTTTTGTAGATTTTCATACAAAAAATTTTAAAAGTAATTGTGTGTTGGATGCGCGGCAATTTCACATAACGGCGGATTATAAGCCATTGCACAGACGCCAAGCTAAGTTCAATTGAAACTCAAAACTTTCTTATTAGCTATTTACTTCAGCAAACTAATTTTGCGCGGACTACGAGCGCAGGAAAATTAGTGCAGACATAATACTGTATTATAACTGCCAAAAGGATCAATCCTTTATATATACCGAAAACGCTCCTTTTGGCTTATAATATATATTATGTTAAATAGCTCCTTTCAACACTAACGATTCTCTAAACAGAGAAATCTATCCCAGCCACCCCGACCCCGCTATTAAAACATAGACTTAAAAACTTAAATCTTATCGTTTAATCGAAATAGGATCTTCCTATTCATTTATAAAACGTACTTTTATTGGCGTGTCCAATGTTAAAGAACATACGATCATCAAAAACAAAAATTCTACGGGTGAATTACTCGCTGATGATATTGTGCATATATTCTATAAGGGAGATACCTACTTAGAAATTGAAGATTTTAAAGAAGGCATTCAGACGTATATTACTTTTGCACAAGGTCAAAAATTAAAAATTTTGGTGGAAATTGGAAAGTTTGCTGGGGCTTCCGCTGAAGCGCGTAAATTTGCGCAAGACAACAATCCTGAAGCGCTTGCTGAAGCAATTATTATCCACAGTTTGGCACAGCGTGTTTTGGCTAAATTTTATATCATTTTTCATCATTCAGATCACCCGGTTCGAGTTTTTGTTGATAAAGAAAAGGGTATAGAATGGCTAAATTCTATCTAGTGAATTAGGTCATACCCAGTAGTTGCCAAACTATCCTCTCCTGCCACTTATCCTAGTCTATCACCAATAAAAAATCAAAACAAATCCCCAAACACAAAATTCTTATCTTTGAGTAAATCAGAGAAACAATATGAAATCATTCCACAAATTATTATTTGCCCTTATCGCATTTACAATTTCAAATACGACATTCTCACAAGATGATCCTTATATCTGGCTTGAAGAAGTTGAAAGCGACAGCTCAATGGATTGGGTTTTGGAACAGAACAAACTGACGAAGGATAAAATTACCGGCACTGATGAATTTGATCAGCTCTTTAATAAATACAAAGCAGTTTATTCTGATAAAGATAAAATCACTTATCCGAACCTTGTTGGCAATACGGTCTACAATTTTTGGCAGGATGAGATCCATGTGCGTGGAATTTGGAGAACCATGTCTAAGAATGATTATGACAATAATAAGAATGAATGGAAAACAATCCTTGACCTAGACAAACTCTCTGCTGACGAGGATAAAAAATGGGTTTTTCAAGGCGCTACTTTCTTAAAACCTGAAAATAAACGTTGTTTATTAGCCCTTTCAGATGGCGGAACAGATAAAAATGAGATACGCGAATTTGATTTGGAGAAAATGGAATTTATTAAAGATGGATTCTACTTACCTCCTAGCAAAGGTTCTTATGGCTGGGTTTCAAAAGATGAATTGATTATTTCAAGAGATTTTGGAGAAGGAAGCTTAACAACTTCTGGCTACCCTCGAATTGTGAAAAAATTGAAACGCGGTGCTGATCTTGCGGATGCCGAATTAATTTATGAAGGACCTGAAACTTTTATTGGAATTTGGGGCTATTCCCAATTTGTTGATGGTGAATATATGGCGGCTGTCGTTGCTTCGGAGACGACCTTTAAGCGCACTACACATTATATCTTCAACGACGAATTGGTTGAAATTGCTATTCCGAATGACGCGAATATTAGTGATTTTTATAAAGGCAATATAATCCTCACACTGCAATCTGACTGGGAAGTTAACGATATGAATTTTCCTATTGGATCAATTGTAAGTGTCAATTTTAAGGAATTAGTAGCTGGTATTATAAAGCCCGTCTCTATGTTTGAACCTGATTCTAGATCAAGTGTAAACGGCGTTGCTGCCTGTAAAGATTTTGTGTTGATCAATTATTACAAAAACGTTCAAAGCTATGTGGCTCAATTAGTGTTTAAGAATGGTCAATGGATTAAAACTGATTTTGCTGCACCTGAATTCGGAAGTATTTCAATTGTTGATTATGATATTGAAAAAACAGGATTCTATTATGTTTACAGCAATTTTATCACTCCCCCAACCATTTACTTTTCAAACGGTATCAATTCCACTATTATTAAAAAACAAAAAGAACGTTTTAATGCAGAAGGTGTTGTGGTAAAGTATCATGAGTCCAAATCAAAAGATGGTACACTTATCCCCTACTTTATTGTACACAAAGACGATATCAAATTAGATGGTAGCAACCCTACCTTAGTTTATGCTTATGGTGGGTTTAATATCTCTCAACGTCCAAGTTATAAGACTGACCCAGGTGTTGGTTGGATTGAAGAAGGAAATGTTTATGTCGTTGCTTGTATCAGAGGCGGTGGCGAATTTGGACCTTCATGGCATCAAGCTGCGCTAAAGGAGAAACGGCAAAATGCCTATGATGATTTTTACAGTGTTTGCGAAGATTTAATTGAGAAAAAAGTAACGTCACAACCTCATTTAGGAGCATTTGGATGGAGCAATGGTGGCTTAATGGCAGGAGTTGTTGCTACACAAAGACCTGATTTGTTCAATGCTGTTATCATTGGTGCTCCACTACTCGACATGAAACGTTTTTCACACATGTTGGCCGGAGCAAGTTGGATGGGAGAATACGGAGATCCAGACACGGATGATTGGGAATTCATTAAAAAGTACTCACCTTATCACAATGTTCATAAAGACAAAACCTATCCTGAGGTTTTATTCATGACCTCTACCAAAGATGATCGTGTGCATCCAGCTCATGCTAGAAAAATGGCAGCTCGAATGTTAGAACAAGGGCATCCCCTATTCTATTATGAAACTGTTGAAGGTGGTCATGGTGCATCATCAACTATTGATCAATCGGCATTTAATTCTGCTTTGATGTATGCTTATTTACATCATAAATTGAAGTGATAAAAGAAATAGGAATTGAGGTTCTTAGGATCAAGAGCGATTAGGTTTCTTCAAACTTTGTCCATATCAGCTGCTCTGTAATAACCTCATGTTCAAAGATGTTATAATAACTATTCAATACATGAATGGTAATTTTATTGTTATTGTCTTTCATGATTGTGATGTCTGATTTTCCAGACCGATTCTCCAATCCCTTTGTAGTAAATTGATAGACACCTGTACCGATTATAAAATTATCCTCATGAAAAGCGATAATTCCAATAGTTTTTGTTTTACCATACTCTTTCCCTCCTGATATAAAATTTATGATTGTGGCTTCAGTTTTTAGGCTTTCATTTTCACCTCTATCAATTAAAACGGTGTCCTTGAGTTTTTTACCGTCCTTAAGTGCGACACTATACTTACCGACCAAATTATTGAGTTTTTCAGCAACATATTTTTTTCTATTCCGTTTCTGATTCCATACTACACCCGCGGATGCTCCGAATCCGATTGCCGCGCCGACTACTGCGCCAAATAATGTTAGCCAAATATCTACCCTTTCCATAACAATAAAAGATACAAAAAAATACTCGTTTTTGAGCAAAAACGACCTCTTTTCCCTCTCTTTTAAACAAATTACAAACGCACCTCAGTATTCCAGTTTATTTCAATTCACCGCTACCGCACGAAATGCAATTCGACGAAGTCAATCCTTTCGTGTGAGTACACACAACCGCTACCAACACAACCCACACAAACCATATAACCGCGAGCAATCCACACTTCATTGCCTTCGCGAAGCTTTCACCGGCGGTCGAAGCCTTTGGCGAAGGACTCGGCATATCAAGGCGAGTTTTCTGCGCTATCCGTCAGCTGACGGATTCCAGTTTATTCTAATTAACATAATGCATAACACGAAACACTAGCACTAATAGCGAAGCGATCTAAATACTAACAGCGCAGCGATCTAAGTACTATATTTTTTTTTCCCTCCCTAAACCATTTTAAACGCAAGATTCTATAAAAAATCAGGTAATTTATTCATTTTTTATCACCAAATCATACCTGCTTGTCAAAAAAAACACTGCATTTAAGTATCAGAATATAAACGATTTACCAATGATTATCTGTTTTTTCTGATTAATAATTTAGATTAAAATAACATACGATACTAGTCTTACAACTGCAAACCCAAAAAAGACTAACGGAAAAGGATCAATTGCCCCAAACAGTTGATCCTTTTTTTGTTTTCTCTTTTTTGAAAATTCGATAAAGGGACTATTCGCTTAAATAGACCCACCTATCCCCCCAATTCTTTTAATTCAAATAGTTTATGAATAATTCAATGCAAAAACAATCGTATATTATTCGAACTAACCCTTAACATAAGTAATATGGACTTAAATTTAAACTGTAGATTAATTTGTGCATCTCAAGCATCCTACGCTATTGGATGGGATCAAATAACCGGAGCAGCTGTGCCCGAGAATATCAGTGATATTAACTTCAGACAACAATATGAAGCGCTTGAGGTACAAGGTTCTCCCTATATTGTGGTCGCCGATAAGAAAAATGCAGCCCTTGTTGTGCGTACACCACATGAAATTATTTTGGCGTATAGAGGGACCGTATTTGATTCTGTTACCGATTGGATAAACAATATATTAGTCAAGCAAGAAACGAATGATGATCTAACTGGTAAAGTACATGATGGTTTTTTAAAGGCTATGTTGGAATTGGCGCCAGGAGTTAATACTGCACTAATGGCTTTGACCGCTGAAGCTCCAGATGTTAAGATTTATATAACTGGTCATAGCAAAGGTGGCGGCATTGCTCCTATCGCAGCTATGTATTTGACGCCTGCCTATAAATTTACCGTTGAAAATGTTGTGACCTTTGCTGGTCCAAGTCCTGGGGATGGCGACTTTGCAAATGCATTCAACGCGCAATTCCCCAATGCAGAGTCTTATCAAAATTCTTTGGATATTGTTCCATTATTGCCGCCTGGCAGATTAGAAGCAGGAGAAATTGCTTTCATTTCAGATTTCCCCAAACCCTTACGAGCGGCAATAGCTGGAGTAGCTTTGCTTTTTGATTACCAGGGCGTTGGAACTGTTAAGTGTATTGATTTGGATGGGAATGTAGTGACCAATCCAGCAGATATCCCAGGTTTGTTTGATCGACTTTCAGCGATTGCAACTTCATTAAAGGTGAGTTACAAAGAGGTACTTGCTGCCCATACCGCTGGTTGTGGCTTTCGCTATATGCACGCAGTTTGCGAAGGGACTGTTTGTATTATCAATCCAGCTGATGAATTGCAATAAAGAGTCGCTTTTAAATGTATTAAGATTAAGACGCAAGGTACAATTGGGATCAAATTATGATTTTAAACATAAAACAATATGACTTACCCTATTTCCTTGCCTGCTCAATTTCTGTAGGTTTGTTCGAAAATAAAATTGTACCAATATGATTGTTAAAGATTTCACAGAGAACTGCAAACTATATAAAGATTTCCAAATTTGGGATGTTACTGGAATGGATGACTTTATGAGTGATAACCCAGTATTGAATGAAATATTTTTGAATGATTACAAAATGACCTATGTCGAAGCGAAAGAAGACCGCTCGAAAATAAAGGATTCTAATTTGACGATAATGAACGATTTATTGGATCAAATTGGTGACAAACATTTCTATATTTTCACTTGGCATGATGATAACCACGCAGAGGTTGTACATATGCAAGATACTAAAGTCATGAATTGGGGTGTTAATATTGGTGACATTGAAAAAGATCATGTTTATATTGTTATGATGGACAAGATTGAAAAACCAATGGCATAAAGCAATTGTCAATTATCAATGTACAATTGTCAATACACAATTATCAATGTGCAATTATCAATGCGTGACGCCTATCCTTAACACTTAAAAACGGCTCACTGCTCTCTTTGCCCTTTAGTCATAACACTTAAAACAGATCACCTTGCTCTTTGTTCTTTAATCTTTGTTCTTTAGTCTTAACACTTAAAACAGATCACTAAACACTAATAATCATACATCTATGATTATTACCTCATTAGCATGTTAAAAAAAACATTTTTTTTGGTATTGATTAAAGGTGATTAAACGGAATGAATATTTAAATTAGCATTGCTACTTACGAATAAATAGACTTCCTGAGATTTCAAATTCCCATATTTTTAACGCTTATATTTTTGCTTACACACTTCAATGTTCAAGCAGAAAACATGGTATTTGATGCAACAGATTCGATCTTAAATAATCCGATTTTAACAGAGAAAGAAAAGGTTCGTGCTGTAATTTCTTCAGTTGGAAACGGCGTTACCTCTTATGAAAAAGGGAATCAACAGCTGAAAACAGCATTGGCAATTGCAAGGGATAATAGCATGTTGGCTGAAGAATTTTCTCTCCTCTCCTCTATCACCAGATTCAGTATTTTTTCGGAAGAATATGATTCGGTTTACTTTTATGGGAATCAGCATATTGATTTATTGCGTGAGAACGATCAGTCTAGGGAAATTTCTCAACCACTTGGATTGATTATGAGCGGTTATTATTATCAAAATCGATTTGCTGAAGCTGTGAATGTTTTTAACCAATATCATGCACTTTTCGAAGAGAATGAAATAACTGATTCGGAAATGCAAGTGTATTATTCGGCTGCGATTAATTATGAGCAGTTGGATTTGATCGATTCTACGGTTTATTATTTGAATAAAATTGTTCAAGAAATTGATCCAGATCATTATTTCGATCAACATTTAAGTATTTCTGCCGTTTTGCTCGCCGTTTATTCGGAATATGGTTTTGGTCAAGAAGCTGATGCTTTAATTGATGAAATTTTAATCCGTAAAGAAAATATTCTAGACTCTATTAATGTCATGTCAATTAACATGTCATTGGGGCAACATTATCAATATACCGGAGATTATAATTTGGCGAAAAAATATTTAAACGAAGCCCTTGAAGTAGCCACTGATAAAGGATTTATTGGAGAATCTTCCGAGTTATACTTGAACTTATACCAAATTGAGAAGACCGGAAAGAACTACGAGCCTGCTTTATTGGCCTTTGAGCAGTTTAAAATGCTACAAGACAGTATCAATAATGTTGAGATTCAGATTGCAACGCAAGAGTTTGAAGAGAAATATCAAAACGATAAATTGCGGATTGAGAATTTAGAAAAAACTGCTGAAATTATAATTGAAGAAACAGAGCGTTTTAAAGCAGAAGCTGAAGCCTATGTGAATAAACGGAACTTGTACATTGCCCTACTTATTATGATTCTTATAATCATAAGTGCTGTTTTTTGGGTCAATACCGTTCGGAATAAACGAAAAAAGGAAGCCTTGAACGCCAAACTAGTACAAGAAGAAACCGAACGCGATTTAGCCGAGAATCAGCTTAAAGCCTTGCGTTCTCAAATGAACCCGCATTTTGTTTTTAATGCCATTAATTCTATCCAAGAATTGATTTTAAAAGAAGATACGGCGCAATCTTATGACTACCTCATTACTTTTTCGCAATTGGTAAGAAATACATTGGAATATTCAAAAAAGGAATTCATTTCTTTAGATGATGAAGTGGAATATTTAGAACTTTATCTGTCATTAGAGAAATTACGTTTTGAAACAGATTTCACTTTCGAAATAGTCTGCGAGGCAGACGAAGAATGCCTAGTCCCTTCCATTGTGCTCCAACCTTTTGTTGAAAATGCCTTAAAACATGGTTTATTTCATAAAGAAGGAGAAAAAAAGCTAATGATTCGGTTTTATGAAACAGATCATTTGATCTGTGAAATTATCGATAATGGTATTGGACGAGCAAGAGCGCAAGGAATTGCTAAACGCCGTGGAAGAAAACATCTCTCGTTTAGCACAGATGCGATTAAGAAGCGGATGGAAATCCTTTCTGAAAAATATGACGGTAATTGTAATTACGAAATTCAAGATTTAATTGCCGAAAATGGTGATTCTAGCGGAACAAAAGTGATTATTCATTTGCCAAATGTGCTTTGAAAGCAAGTTTCAATGCGCGATTCGCAATGGGCAATTATCAATGCGATTTGACAGGAGGTTTCAATGTGCAGTAATCTCCTCTTAAGTCGGATCAATTACTAATTACACTGGCAACCTCTTTCTTAATCACACACATTCTACTACCACACGGCTACCGCACAAGATGTAATTCGACGAAGTCAATCCTTTCGTGTGTGTACGTCAAACCGCTACAAAGAAACACGCTAGCAACGCAATCCACACTTCGAGTTTTGCACTACGTGCACCTCAGTGTTCCTGTTTATTATAATTGACTAACGACTAAAAGCGCAGCGCTCTAAATACTATTTACGCAGTAAAGTAACCGTCCCTTGTCCACTAAACACGGTACTACTAGTAGAAACCGCACGATACGTGTAAAAATAAACTCCAGCAGGTACGTCGTCTCCTCCTTTATCAGTTCCATCCCAAGCATCTGTGATCGTATTTAATTGTGCAATTTCTTTTCCCCACCGGTTCACAATAACGCAGTTGAATTCTGAAATTCCGTATGTTTTAAATTCAAATGTAAAAAGATCATTTATCCCGTCGCCTGGGGTGAATACATTTGGAGCTATAAATTTTGGTTGAACATGTACAATGATGTCTTTACAAGTTGTATCCACACAATTATTCACATTTTGCACAACAAGACAAACGCTGTAAACAGCTTCACCAACGTAGGTCGTGTCCATAACATCATTCACATCATGCGTGATTGTCCAGTCGCCATTTGGTGCATCTAAATTCCAAAAAAACGTCTTATCCACATCTGGTTCAATTTCGTTCGCATAACCAGTAGATTGATTTGTGAAGCTGGCGATAACAAGTTCTGTTCCTTCGCAATTTTCATCCAATTGATCAGATACTACTGTAAAAGCAGCAATCGGATTTATGGAATCTAGTAGAATAATTTGCGCAAGTACACAACCATTAGCATCCGTTGAAGTCATTAGATATTCTCCAGGATTCAATCCTCCCCAAGTATTTGAAATACTTGTTTCCAACGTTTCTAAGTTCAACCAGATATAATCATAATCAGACGTCCCGCCTGAAGTAGCTGCAAAAACAACCCCGTTTCCATTTTGGTAACCTGCCGTTCGACATAAAGCTGGAAATGCTCCTATTTCTGAAAAGAAAAGTGGATCGGGTTCAGTAATTATGATATCCTCAACAAAGGAACAGCCATTATCATCATTTATCGTAAGTACATATTCCCCTGCCGGCATATTGTAGGCAGAATCTGCTCCTAGCCCTTCCTCTCCAAAAGTGTTTGGTGCCCAGAAATAGGCAATATTACCCAAATCTCCTTGTGCATTATAAACCGAATCTACGGTTACTATTCCTGTGGAATCTCCATTACAAGCAATTTCATAAACCGTTAAATCGGCATAAAGTGAATCAGGATTAACTAGCGTAATCACAAGCGAATCGATACATCCAAATTCAGAGGTTGCATAAACAGTATACTCACCAGCGGTTAACGTATTGTTGGTTGCTCCACCATCTGGGTTTTCTGGACTCCATACATAAGTTATTTCACCTGCACCTTCTAAAGTCCCCACATTTATTGAACCATCACTAAAGCCATAACAAGTTGGATTATTGAATGTAACCACGGCCAATTCTAAGTCCGATTCACTTTCTATGCTAATCGTATTCGTATATTCGCAGCCATTTGCATCCGTAATTAGAATTGAATAAGTCCCAACGCACAAGTCCTCAAAAAAACCTGTTGCATTTATTTCTCCATCTAAATCATAGGTATAAGGTGATTCCCCAGAAAAACCAGTGAAGTTTACGCTTCCATTACAAGATCCTTCGCATACTTCATTCACGATATCAATAGCAGCAGTAATTTCTGTCGCTTCATCCATAACATCCACAGAAACAGTGACAACATACTCTTCCCCAGCGTCATTGGTGTACAATAATGTAACTTCATAAGTGCCTGGACACAGTCCCGTAATTGTTTCTGTTATTTCACCTCCTGGACTCCAAACTAAACTTGAAAAGGTAAAATCAGAACAAGTTGGTTCTGGAATGACAACTGTTGCAGTGCCATTGCAGCCATCACAGTAGGATGTCTCGGAACTAATTGAAAGTTCGCCTCCAAAAATATCTAAATCCAATTGCGCCACATAATCGAGTCCGCTTAAATAGATTCTTGCACCATCAATCATCAGGTCATAAGTAGTGTCAGGAGCCAAAATATTACCAATTTGATTTAAGTGTTCGTCGTAAATACGAATGCTATCATCTGTCCCGATATATAAATTTCCGCAATCGTCTAAATCAATTCCTGCATGCGTAAATGCATCCAAACCAAGTGTGATTTCTGTGTCTATTACTCCTGTGGCTTTATTATAACTTTGAAGCCTATTCCCGTCGTATGTATAGACATAATTATCTCCACAAGCAATGCCATTAAATCCATTCCCGGAGAGTGTATAAATTTCGAAAAATTCTGCATGAGGATAATACGCTAAATTCTGACCTTCAATAAACTCATGCCCCGTTGCTGTGCTCCAAATTAATGTTGTAGGATCAGAACGTGTAACACAATGCAATTGATTAATATATGGAGTTTCTGGGGGCTCTCCGTACCATGCACAAGAAAGGAAATAGATGGTGTCTTCAGTAGGATTCATATCAAATAAAGCAACGTCCATTGCAAGAAATGGACGACCTGCATCATTTAATATATGAAAGCTACTTGGGGCGGTAAAATCAGCGTTCATTCTTTCCACATCTTTCTCCGGAACAGAATTCCCACCACCAATCCAAATTTCATTATAGGTGCTATTAAAATACAAACGCCATCTTTCCGATAGTTCAACCCATGGGTCAAATGTGTGTGTTAATTCTAGTATACCATCTGAATCTAAGCGATACATAAAGGCCGATCCAAGCTCGGGTATTGCATAAATATTTCCTGTTTCAGGGTCCACTTCTATATCTCCCAAAGTTGTAAGTGTTGGAATTCCGTCTGGAGATGCGCCCGGAAATGTCCAAACCCATTCTAAAACTCCTGTATTGTCATAATGTGCGATTTGATCTCCCCAATTTCCGAGTATGGTCACTTCTTGGGAGTTATCATATTC
This sequence comes from Crocinitomix sp., assembly GCA_013138735.1. Lineage (GTDB taxonomy): Bacteria > Bacteroidota > Bacteroidia > Flavobacteriales_D > Crocinitomicaceae > Crocinitomix. The sequence continues at coordinate 12,186 of WTCE01000038.1, forward strand.
CACTTCATAGGCCAATTGATGTCGGGTAAAAGGTAAACCAAATGTGATCCATGGATCTATGATTAACGTTTCTGTTTCGTCATAAGCATCAACGGTAAAAGAGACTTCATTATCTAGGACATTAAAACGCGATCCAACTTCTTGATTATTGACGAATGATTGAGGTGCTTTGTCTTTTAAAGCGGTGGTCACAGGCGGCTGTATGTTTAATCCATCATTTAATAATGAAACTTTTGCTCCTGAATATTCCATTTTGATTTGGGTGTAATCTGCACCCGGAGATACTTCAAAACTGTATTTGAGTCCGCCTTCTTTGGGCAATTCCAGAATTAGATTGATTCCTTCGTAAATGTTTTTATAAATGATTTGATCGTATGTTTTCGACTTTTTTGTGCGTTCCAAGTTAGTTGGATCTTGAAAGTTTAGGGTATGTTTTTTTAAACCGATTGCTTCGATATTGGTTTCACTAGATGTTCCTTTAAAATTAATTTTGAAAAATTTTAAACCAACTAAATCATTGACATCCTTCCCTTTTTCCAAAAGCTCCATGATTTCATGACTCTCTTCTTTACTTCGCGTTTCAAATTGACCAAAAACAATGGCATCCTTCGAAAAGAAATAATGCACATATCCCATTCCCGCATAAAACTGGATGGTTTCATTCATTATAGGGTTTACATAACGTCCATTATTTTCGGCAAAACCTAAATCTGATAAGGGTTTTACTTCCCAATTTAGCCTTGCTGTTTGTGCAGAGCCAACAATGACCTGGATAAGTAGCAAGAGACCTAGAAGAAATTTAGTACGCATTGCTTAGGTTAGTTTGTGTATTAGTAATGCTGGTCATTTGCTAGGTAATATACTCCTTTCCTAATTATAAACGAAACTAATGCTGGTCAAAAGCAAGCTTTAGGATTTGATTATGTTAAACCGAAGTTCAGTCAGCTCATCAAATTCTTCTCCCTTTTCGAAGATTAGAACGTCGCCTTCCAAATAATACCAATTCACTTCTATCGCAACAGCTTCATTCTCTTCTTTATAGTCTTCTAGTAAGTAAAACAGCTTCATTAATTGTTTGGATGAACTGGAATTAAAGTAGGGCAAATCTAAATTGAGAGTGATTTTTGGTGGAGAATCGGATTTTATTTGCTCCGTCCATTCTAAAATAGGTTTAAAAAATGCTCTTGCATCCTCAGGTAAACATTCTCCCTTGATGTTGATTTCACAACCATCCTTTAGAAGCGCTACTCGTGGAGTCAATTTGGTTTGTTCAATTTTAAAATCACTCATACAATGGTCTATTCATAGTTCAACTGTAGCGGTTAATGTCAATTCTTTTTCTGTTTTTTTGTCTTCTACTACATGTGCGAATTGACCATTTGTGTATTTCATTACATCAATCAGTCCTACTCCACCACTTTTGGATTCATCTCGCGCATTTTTTCGAATTCGATCTTTGTAAATTTGAACGAGCTCAATATTGCTCTTTTTACTCAAAATTAAGAATTCCTTATTCAATTTTTCTATATTCTCTTGACTCAAGTAGTTTTTACTCACTATTTCAAAGGAATTATTATGCTGTTTTAACATAAATATGCCTTGGGTTACGCCATTTATTTTCAATCCATGTCTTGATATATTCTGAATTAATTCGATTGCGATATGAAAAATCACTTTCATTTTATATCCCTCTTTTTCGTCTTTTAGAATGTTTTCCATCAGCATGTGAATGAGGTTGTTGGCGTATTCGTTGTCAAAATCTCCCTTAAACAAGAGAAGAACACCATTCGCTCTAAGGCTATCCAAAAAATCAATACTTTCAGCAATCTTCAGGTTTGGCTTCTCTCCTTCCTCCTTGCTAAGCGCCTTATCTATTTGCAGATTGAATTCCTTTTGATTGTTCGCTTCATTGGTAAAAGAGTATTGAATTTGGTTGCCACTTTTACGTGCCATTTCAATTAAGCCAAGGCCAGCACCCCCTTTATCAGAAAAACTTCCGTCCCTCATTTTATCCAGGTACCTTTTTTTTAGTTCGTCTTGATCAAGTTCGCTTAGTTCTGAGAGTTGTTCTTCTAAGACAGCAGCTTGATCTAATGAAACTGAATTGGATGAAAAAATATGAAATTTTTCATTTCTATTGAAAATCCCAAAGCCTCCTCCTTTTATCTCCTTGTCTTCATTGGCATTCCCATGCCGAACAATGTTTTGAAAACTTTCAGCCATTAGAAAAGAGACCCTTTTCTTTGATTTCCCGAGTCCCACATCTCCAGAGTCGGCACTTGACATTTCGATTAAATATTCAGTTAGACTATCATTGAATTTGCCACAATACCATAAGTTTAAATCAAAATTGTCGACTAAGTCAAAATTTATTTCTCTCATAATTTATCCTCCTTCATTCATCAAAAAGATACGTTCAACACCTTTTAATTTCAAATTCCCAATCATACTACTTTACGCCATTGTTTTCTATAAGCATGTATTATAATGAACACTAGTTGCTCTAGATTCCATTCGAATGCCGATAACCGAAATATCATCTAACTGTTCAACATTTCCTCTCCAATTTGTCAGTTTTTTTCTTAAAATTTCCATGTCCGGATTAGTTTCCATTTCAGAGATTAGCTGAACAAATTGTTTTCTTCCGAACTTTTTATAATGCTGCCCTCCGAGCTGGTCTTCGAGCCCGTCTGTTGCTAGGTATATTGCTTTTAGCGCATCAAGCGATATTGATTGACTCGTAAAATCAGCTAGTCTTGATCGTTTTCTTACCCAACCGCCAATAGGTCTGATATTGCCTTTGATGATTTCTGTTCCTTCTTCTCTCACCAAATATAAATTTTGCCTAGCTCCAGCAAAATCCATTTTATTGCTGCGGTGGTCTAATTTAATGATCCCTAATTCCATTCCATCTTCAGAAGCATCTTGATCATGTTGGCCTAATAAAACTTGAATTCGATCGTCTAATAAAGTGAGAATTCGATCTAGTTTTGTTTCTTTTTTAGTAACGATAATTTCATTCAATAAGGAAACACCAATCATGCTCATAAAAGCACCTGGCACTCCGTGTCCTGTGCAATCTGACAAAACAAGGTAACTTATACCTGCCTCATGATGAAACCAATAAAAATCACCGCTCACAATATCTTTGGGGAGGTTTAAGTTTTTAAAACTTGGAAAATGAGTCTGTATGTCCGCAATATTTGGCAGGAGTGATTTTTGAATTTTCTGTGCATAAGTGATACTGTCGATCATCTTTTTCTGATGCTCTTCCACTTCCCTTTTTTGAGAATGAATCAGTTTGTTTGCTTTTTTCTTTTGTCGAAACCCTAAATAAATTGCAACTGCTATGAAAGCTAAAAAAGCAATAAAAATGTACAGTTTAGATTTTTGGGCACGTTCATTTTTGATTGTTAATTCTTGTTTTCCTATTTCTTCATCCTTTAAGTATTGTTCATTGGCATGAATTAGACTATCTTCTATAGATTTTTTTTCAAATTCAAATTTATACTGTTGTTGGATTAAGGCACGCTGGTTCTCTTTATTAAAAACACTGTCTTTAAACGTCACATACTGTTCGAAGTAGACCAAGGCTTGGTTATAGTTCTTCTTTTCTTTATATGCCTCTGAAAGGACATGAGAGGCTTTAGAAATTAGATCAGCCATTGAAGAGCGTTCCGAATATTCTAAACTTTCATGGGCTATAGCGATTGACTGATCAATATTACCCATGTCTAAATGGCATTCAGAAATTTGCAATAGTGCATAGGATATATTTTCAATATCATCATTTTTTTTGGAGATCTCCAAGGCTTCAGTACTGTAATTCAAAGCCAAAGTATTTTGCTGTCTAGAAGCATAAATACTGGCGACATTCACTAAAGTGGCTGATTTGTAATAATTGAATCTATGTCTTAAATTGATCGCCAAGGAGTCGGATTCTAGTAAATTATCCAATTGAAAAAGAAGATTAGAGTACTTCGTCAACACTGTATCTTTGTAAGTTTCTTTTTCATTTCCTTCTTTATTATCAGACAAATCTGAATAGAGACTTACAAGATTAAATTGGTGAGACATTTCTAAATGTTCCTCACCAGAAAGTCTGGCATATTTTATTCCTTCGTTAAAGTGGAAAGTAGCAAATTCATAGTTTTTTAAACGTCCATGTAACATGCCTAAGTCATTATGTGCTCTAGACATGCCTCCATATTCTTTTAATTCTTCACTTAGCTGTAAAGACTCTGTGTGATAGCTGAGTGATGATTGAATATCACCTCTTTGTCCATAAATCCAACCTAATTGATTACAGGTATATGAAAGTGTTCTATAGAAATAAGGCTCACATTCAACCACACCTTTTTCCATGTTTTTCTTACATATATTTGATATTTTGTGCATTAATTCAAAATCTAGCTCCTCGTCTGTGTACATAATTAGACGATCCCATTTCATAAGAGCGTCAATCTTAATTGAATCATTATCAGTAGTCTCAGTGATTTGTTTTAAAGAATCAATATAGGTCTGATCTTGACCAAAGGAATTAAAAGAAATGAAATAGCATGCTAATACTATTAAAGGATAAGCGCGAAAGAATTTATTCAAAATGATTTAGTTTTTTCAAAGAGTTAGCTATTCAACAGAATGCTTATAGTGGTATATTCGGTACCTTCTTACTCAAATATAATTTTTTACACGAAATAAACAAGTAAATAAATGACCGAAGGTTCAAGCTAGTGATTACGCTTGCTCCACCCAAACCGCATAACAGCGAGCAAAGCGAGTGGTCCACTCTTCATTGCCTTCGCGAAGCTTTCTCCGGCGACCGCAGCCTTCACGAACGGTCGAAACACTAACAGCGCAGCGATCTAAGTACTAAAGACTAACGGCTAGTGACTAACAGTCCTGCGGTCTAAACACTAAACCCAATGATACACACATCATCCAATTGCTCTAAATCACCCTGCCAAGTATCAAAAGTTTGTTTTAAAATCGCATGCTGCTGGTCAAATGGGAGTTGACAATTGTCCAAAAGCAGTTTTTTCATTCTGCTGTATTTGAATTTTTTCCCATCAGCCTTCAAAACACCTTCATTTATTCCACCAAATTGATCAGCATAGCCATCTGTTAAAAGATAAACGATATCACCTTCCAATAATTCTATTTCTGTTTGATTAAACGGTGATTGATGATCTGAAAGTCCAATCGGTTGTTTGTCTCCTTTAGTTTGAATTAAAGTATAGCCCTCTCCTACCATATTTCCTTTTATTTGCTGATCTTCAGTTGAAACATGTTCTGTTTTTCGGACGAGCCATAAAGGGTTATTGGCGCCTGAGAATTTTAACGTTTTATTTTTAATGGAGCACAATGAAATGTCCATGCCGTCTTTTACGTTTTTGCCACTTTTGGCAAATTGTCCGACTACAATTTCACGGGTTTTATCAAGGATCGCATTTGGTTCTGTTAAACCATGTTGGCGAACAGCACTGTTTAAGCCATTAGTGCAAACAACGCTTACCATTGCTCCTGGCACGCCATGTCCTGTGCAATCTGCAGCGGCAATCAAAGTCGTGTCAGCTACCCGATCCATCCAATAAAAATCCCCAGCAACTATATCTTTAGGTGTATACAATACAAAGGCCGATTTAAAGGAGTTTTCTACTACCTCAATCGTAGGCATAATTGCAGATTGCAAGCGTTTGGCATAAATAATCGAATCTTCAATTTCTTGACTTCTAACTTCAATCAATAATTTTTGATTCAGAATCGTGTTTTTATCGCGCCGTTGATTCTTAAAGCGAATGTATAAGTAGATTATGCTTATTATTAAAAAGAGGGAGACAATAATGAAGATTATGAAGTTTTGACGTTCCGTTTTTTTAGTCAAACGGGTTTCTTTTTCAGCCCATTCGCGCTCCTGCTTCTCTTTTAGAATTTCTAATTCTTTCTTTTCAGATTCGTATTTAGCCTCAATATCTTTTGCGCCTTCAATTTTCGCCGAATTAAACAAAGTATCCTTCAGCGCCATGAATTTTTCTAAAGTCTCAATGGTTTCATTTTTTTTACCCAAACCTTTATAGGTAATCAATATATTCTCGTAACCACGCGTTAAATTTGAGAGTCGATTTTCGTTTTCCCACCATTTCATGGCATTTTCAAGATAAGGTAATGAAGTTCTAAAATCGCCTTGTTTTTGTAAGATTGAACCTTTTAAAAAACTAGCATACATAAGTCCATCCAAATCTTGTATACTATCGGCTAAAACGAGTGAACGATCAATATATTCAATGGATTTTATAGTATCTCCTATTTTTAAATAAACCTCGGCAAGGTTGTTTAATGATACAGTAATGTGATTCCAAAGTTTGTTCGCCCTTTTCATTTCAAGTCCAATCAATTGATTCTGAATCCCTTCATCAATCCTATCATTTTGAACACACAATACCCCATAAACCATATATCTACTCGCTCGTTTCAGCGGAGAGGAATTAGCAGGCATCATATTTATGCTTTCTTTGATATATTCCAAACTTGTTACCTTGTCGCCTTGATTGAAATAATGACGACCAATCATATAATCTATCCAAGTGACGGCTTGAGAATCTAAATTTTCTTCTCCCTCTTTTTTTCCATCTAGTAAAAGTTCCATTCCAATATCGTACTGGCCATACTCTAAGCGTGTCGCACCTTGAGTAATTTTAAAATCGAATTTAACACTGTCATTTTTAGATCTCTTTATCAAGGGCTCTGCTATTTTGACCCAACTTTCAAACTCTTCAACTGGCAGGTGTGAACGCATCAACCATGTAATGGCCATAATAGAACTGTCTACGTCTGTTGAATTGGTAACACGATTAATAAGTGAATCTTTATAAGTGTCATTCGAAAATGACGAATGGCTGAAGTGAATTAAAAAGAAGAAGACTATTATTCTCACGTGGTATAAGAAAATGTAAATATCAATTAGAACGTTGAAAATAGATAATCAAATGCAATTAAAGCGATCAAAATTCAATTGATTACAAAACGATATTAAAATCAGGTAATATTACATCTCAACAGTTTTAAGTGCAAAGGGTATAAACTACTAGATTTTCAATATTTCAATTTCTAAACAAAAAAAGTAAAACAGTAGCTAAGAACGAGCAACGCGAGAACATCTCAAAAATAATTAAATCAAATTAGGATTCCGATTTACCTAGGAATTAGTCAATTATACGGATTTGAGTAACCCCTATTTAAGCATGTTACGTGCCGATTCGTGCCAATGTGAAGGGTGTAACTATTTAATGGGATAATCTAGAATGTCAATTTTTTTAAAAAACCTTAGTTTGAAAAGGGGATTTTTATAATTTTGAGGCGCTACTAACACTTCATTAATGCATCATATTAAAAACAAAAATTCAAATGTCACGGTCATTGAGGGCGATATTTTTTATGTTATTTATGATAAGGGTGTTGTAATTAAAGTCGCTGACTTTGAAGAAACGGAAAGCGCCTATCAAAAATTGAGTCAAGGAAAAAAAATGAAATTTTTAGTTGAATTCCCTAAATTTGTTTCGGCGACAGCCGAAGCTAGGAAATGGGCTGAACTTAATCAAGTAGATGCTTATAGTGAGGCTATTATCTTTTATAATTTAGGCCAGAAAATGCTCATTCGTTTTTATTTACTGTTTCGTAAGCAAACGCATCCTGTTAGAACATTTTCTAAGCGAGAAATGGCTATTGAGTGGTTGAAAAGTATGAACTAAAGGCTCTTAAATTCTAGTCCCTTCCTCATCCTCCTGATCATCCTTTTTATCCTCTTTGTTCTCCTTGTCCTTGTTCTCTTTTTTATCCTTTTCGTCCTGCTCTTTTTGCTTTTCAATCTCGATCTTTTCTTTTTCAATTTCGATTTGCATTTGGCGTAATTCTTCTTGAATGGTTTTTACCATTTCTTCACTCGATTCTTTCAATTCTTCCATTAATTTTTGAACATCTTCTTTTTTGAACTCCTCAAAAGCTTCTTCAAATTCAGCTTCAAATGATTCAAATTCAGCTGCTATATCATCCCAATCTATGTCATCAAAATTGTTCCACATTTGCTCAGATAAACTATCAAAGTTTTCAATTAAGTCTTCCAATTGCAGTTCAGCAAGCATGTCTTCAAATTCATTTATCGATTCTTCAAGTTCACCTTGAGCATCATTATCTTCTTCATTAAATTCATCCGTGTCACCACAGTAAAAATTGGAAGCCTGACCGTTTGCACCATTGTCCCATGCAATGGTATATTCAAAGCTCCCTTTAATGTCAATATTCGACATGACATGCTGCGCGTAGCCATCTTCTTCTTCTTGGTCAATTTTTAATTCTAAGCGCAATTTTGTCAACTTATCATCCGTGTATTTTGCCTTGTAAGTAAATTCAATCCCGTCTTTTTCAGCCTCCCTCTTCATTTTTTCAAAGTCGGTCTTAGTTGTGTTTTCTGTGATATCATATCGCTGTGCGTATGGCTTAATCTTGCTTGTAGATTCGGCTAATCTCGGAGCATGCGATAGCGGTTCAGCGTCAGGTTCAGCGTCCAGCGAATCTTCTGCTGCTATAAAATCATTCTCATTTAAAAAGTCCGGTTCACTCGCAAGAGGTTCAAAAACAGCATTGTGATCTATTTCGGTCAATTGGCTTGGAATTGCAGGTTCTAAATAGGAACTAGCATCTGCAACCGCTTCAAAACTTTCTTGTGGTTCGTCTACAGTTATTATTGAATTTTGATTGTCAACAGATGGGATGTTTTCTGCAGTTTCTTTCGGGTTAGCTGATAAACCAACGATTAAAGTTCCGGTGGTAATGATAGTTATTGTACTCAACATAATAATCCATTTTTTTGTAGTTAATAATTGAAGAAGGCCTTTTGTTGCCAAAACTCCACCCGCCGCAACAACTGTTGCAGTAATAAAGGCTTTTTTTGTTTCGTCTAAATTGGCCACGGGCTGCTGGTTTCTAGCCTGGCTAAACAATTGCGCTAAGTTTTCGTCGCTTACACTCATAGTTGGCCCTCCCCTTTTGGTTGGTTATTGGCTTCGATTGGAAGCGCAACAAATGTTAAAATTTCTTTTAGTCTCATTCTTCCACGGCGCAATCGCTGCTTGACGGATGATTCTGATGTTTCTTGAATTTGAGCTATTTCTTTAATGCTAAAGCCAGTTATTTCAAATAATATGATGCTCTCGCGTTGGTCTTCTGATAATTCTGCAAGTGCCTGGTGTAAAAAGTAAACGTCTGTACTTGTGTCCGTGCTCGCATTTAAATCAAAAACAAGCGCTTCTTGTTTTTCGAATTGATCTGAGTCTTCTTTGCGCTTGCGCTTATTATTGGCTAAAATTCGAACGCTTATGCTGAACAAAAAAGAGAGAAATGCTTCCTTTGATCTTAGCGCTTCAAATTTTTGATAGGCTTTTAGCAGTGTTTCATTCATCAAATCCCGAAAATCCATATCACCATATACACGAGCACGACAAAAGCGCTCAAACCGGTCATGAATCGGCTCATATAGTTCTAGAAATTCGCTTTGCTTCTTATTCATTCTGTTTTTAAATAGCGTTTCTTTTTTTGTTAAGTGTCAATGCAGGCTTTAAAGTTACTTCGGTTGCGATTTCTTTTAATTTTTATTAAAACTAATCAATTGACAAAAGTTTAATCCTGCCGGCCTAAGCTAGACCAAGCAAAACCCAATAGCAATAAATCACGAAACATATCAATAGTTAAATCTCAAACTCTTAATACTTAGTGCTTGGTCGGAAATAGACGAATTTTCAGAAATCGAATAGATTTTGAGAATTAGGTTCGTTTTTTTCTTTAGGAGATGCCTAAGCATCAGACGACAAGAAAATAATGGGGATAAACTCAAAAGAAGCGATTTTGATTTTGCTGTATTTCCGACCAAGCACTACTTAACACCGACTTGGGTCAAGTCACACATCTTGCGCTGCACTCACCCTCAACGCTCAAACCTCAGAATAGGGGTATTCGTTTCTAAAAACGATTGCAATACAGAACATGTTAGCTTTGCAAGTTTGTAAAGTGAATAATTCAAAAATAATGCCGCACTTACTATGTTAGCATTTTAACATTTATTATATTCGTATAAACTCAAGAATTTGCCTACAGACAATGAAATCATAAAACAAATACGCGAAGGTTCTGAAAAAGCTTTTCGCGTTGTCTATGATGCACATTATAAATTAATGTTGGGCGTTGGGATTAATATTACAAAAGATATTGATTCTGCCAAAGAAGTTGTGCAGGAAGTGTTTTATCAGTTTTGGAAAAACCGTGAAAAAATAAAAGACGGAATTTCAATTCGGAATTATTTAAAACGCGCTGTAATTAATCGCTGTATCAATCATATTAAATACAATGCGCGTTTTACAGGTGACGAGCAATTGGAACATACACAAACAGACACTATTGCTCCTGACCAACAAATGGAAGTGAAAGAATTAAAAGCAGTAATTGATGCTGCTGTTGCGAAATTGCCAGAAAAAGCGCGTGTCATTTTTATTTTACGTCGGCATGAGGGCTTGTCACTAAAAGAAATTGCTGAAAAATTGGACATTTCACCAAAAACAGTTGAGAATCAAATTACACGTGCATTAAAAATATTAAAATCAGAGATTGAACCTTTTTTAAAAAAAACGAATGCTGTTTAGGGGAAAAGCCTCCTTTGTTTGTATGAGTAATGAAGAGAATAAGTAAAGTATGAATGGAATAGATCATATCAGTTTAATTTATAAGCAGTTATCTAACGATATTACGGCTGAAGAATTGGTGCAATTGCAAGATTGGCTCAACGAATCAGAAGATAATAGAGTGACTGCTGAAGGCATTACCTTTGTTTGGGAAAATTCTGCGGTAAATGATGAAGAAATTTCAGCATTGGCAGGAGTTGTTGATTTAGATGCTGAATTCAATTTATTAAATGAACGAATTCAAGCCGATAATAAGCCGGAAACGAAAGTGATTCCAATGTGGCGTAAGTATATTGGTTTAGCTGCTGGTTTAGCTGTATTAATTGGTGTTGGTACATTTTTATTACAATATGATTTTGGAAATGCCCCGCAAATGGCTGAGCTAACAACTGGTGATACTGCTGAGGAAATTATACTGACTGACGGATCTGTTATTAACTTAAATGCACATAGTACTTTAAAATATCCGGTTGAATTTACTGGAGCAACAAGAGAAGTTGAACTTTCTGGTGAGGCTTTCTTTGATATTGCAAAAGATGCTTCGCATCCATTTACGGTGCATACTTCTTTTGAAGATGTGAGTGTTTTAGGAACTTCCTTTAATGTTCGTGCTTATGCTGATGAATCAAATTCTGAAGTTTCTGTTACTACTGGTAAAGTAAAAGTGGACAATGGAACAGCCAATAAAATTCTTTTACCAAACGAAAAAGTTGTTGTTGATCATTCAAGTGGTGTAATGGAACATCAAATTACCGAAAATTTAAACGAAAATGCTTGGTTGACCAATGTTATGGTATTTGAAGATGCTCAAATGCCAGATGTACTGGAAGACTTAGAAACTTATTTTGACCTTGAATTTACAGTTGAAAATGCTGAATTATTGAATTGTCCCTTTGATGCGAATTTCAATTTTGCCGAAGGAGATAATTTATCTACCGTATTGACTACAATTTCTAAAGTATTTGGAGTAACACCTGAAGAGACAAGTGAGGGAGATTATATTCTTGTCGGAGGAAGTTGCCAATGAGGAAATACTTACTCCTACTCTTTTTAACAACACTTAGCTTTTTCTCGCTCGGACAGGACTTTCTTTTAAAAAAAATAGATTTTAATGTCAGCCAAGTCCCTATTAAAGTTGCCATAGACAAACTTTCTGATCAAACTGGAATTGACATTGCCTACAGCGCAAACTTCTTTAAAAATGTGGACCCAGTCACGGTTCAGGTTGAGCAAGAAACCATACAGCAAGTCTTAACTAAAATACTGTTACAAACTACAATTGAATTTGAAACGCTCGGTGAAAACCGAGTTTTGTTGTTTAAAGGAAAACGCGTTTACACCGTTGTTAGTGGGTATGTAATCGACAGTGAATCTGGTGAACGAATTGTTGGTGCACGAGTGCTTTCTAAAGAATATGAAGTTGGCGCCATAACAAATGAATATGGTTTTTTTAGCTTTCGAATTCCTGCCAATAAAACAACATTAATCACCCGTTCAATTGGTTTTAAAACATCTCAAGAACTATTTATTTCCTTGGCTGAAAATGTAAATGTTCTGCTTAACCGTGCTGATGATTTACCTGAAGTTATTGTGGATGGTCGCGATCGAACTGAAGAGATAGAATACTCGGCTATTGCAATTGATGATGATAATATCACTGAAGTTTCGGCACATTTGGTGCAGGCAAGCCCTAGTTTAAATGGGCAAACTGATTATGTACGTGTTGCACAGTTATTGCCTGGTGTTCAGGGACAAGCTAATGGATTTGGTGGAATGAATATTCGGGGTGGTGAATCTGGTCAAAACTTAATGTTGATGGATGGTTCTCCTGTTTATATCCCGTATCATTTATTGGGTCTCTACTCTACTTATAATGAAGAAACGGTAAAATCAATGAAAATTGTAAAGGGGAACTTTCCTTCCCGATACGGCGGTGCGGTTTCTTCTATTTTAGATGTAAAAATACGTGAAGGAGATTTGTATCATTGGAAAGGCTCGGCAAATGTTAGTTTACTAAATGCTGGAATGACCCTGGAAGGTCCGATAAAAAAAGGAAAAGGCTCATTTTTATTAGCTGGTCGTTATTCGCCCAAAGCTTATTTCTTTGAACCTGTTATTAGGCGCTTATACTTTGGGAGTCGAGCAGATGTCTTGGAAACTTTTTTTTACGATTATAATGTTAAAGCCAATTATACAGTAAGCAAAAAGGACCGACTTTATTTCAGTCTGTTTTCTGGAGCAGATGAAGTTTTTCAATCAGCATTAACGGTTGAAAATGAATTTCTACAAACCTTTTCGGTTTTTGATTTGGAATGGAAGAATCTCGTAAGTTCGTTCCGCTGGAATCACCAATTCTCTAAAACTTTATTTGTAAATACCACTTTAACCTACAGTAAATATAAGCACCGTTTTTCTTCGCAAGATGAATTTCTTTTTCAAGATCCGGTTAGTCAAAGTGATGAGTTATTTGTGATTGATAACCGATCAACTAATGTAGATTATGGGGCAAAAGTTGATTTTGATTGGGCCTTTGCAAAAAAACAGCGTTTATATTTCGGTTTGCAGCATAATTACCGCGACTTTTCTCCAAGTTTCTATTTCCTAACGCAAACAGATTGGAATATTAATGATGACCCTTTTGGGGAGAGTATTTTTAATTTCAACAGCTATATTGAATCAACTTCGTTTCCAACTTACCTAATTCATGAAAGTGCCATTTATGTTGAGGATCACATTAAGTTAGCCAGATGGTATTTCAATATTGGAATCCGAGGAAGTGGGTTTTTTCATGAAAATTCAGAATTCATAAACTTAGAACCCCGCTTCATATCTAAATTCAGTATCAATGAAAATATAGCGGCATCATTAGTATTAAATCGGCGAATGCAATACTTGCATTTAATTGCCAATCAATCCATTCAAATGCCAAATGATTTATGGCTGCCTTCCAGTAAGGATATAATGCCACAAGAACTGTATGAAGCTGAACTTGCTCTTCAATATAGTGCAACGGCACATTTAAAAATGAACCTAAGTGCCTATTACAGACAAATCAATAACGTTTATTCTTACCCGGCTTCATTTGAATTTTTATTAACTACGGATGATTATTCGGATTACGATTATTTAGAAAAAGGTACGGCAGAAAGTAAAGGCATTGAGTTATTTGTTGATTATGCCAATAACAAACGTGGCTTATTGTTTACCTATGCCCTTTCCAAAACTGAACGCCAGTTTGATTCGATTAATTTGGGGATTCCTTTCGCTGCAGATTTTGATAGCCGACATCAGATAAAGTTCTCTTTTCATCAAAAGCTTTCTAAGTCATTTAAAATTGCTGTCAATTGGATTTACAATTCACCTCGTCCACAAATCAATGTTTTACAATTTGCTTCTCAAGATGCATTTACCAATATTGATGAAGATCCTCCTGGGTATAAAAATACCACCCGAACAAAAGCTTATAATAGAATTGATTTAAATGTGCAATACAATTACAATGGTGAGAAAGTGCAACATGCGCTAAAATTTGGCGTTTATAATTTGTTGAATTCACGAAATATTGCTTTTAATGAACTGTATTCCCTTCCAATTCTCCCCTCATTCTCTTATCGGATCTCATTTTAGGGCATATTATAATTTATAAGTTACCCAACATGAGAGGTCTTTTTATTTCAATCTTTTTAACCTTACTTCTATTCGCTTGCAATTCTAACGAGCGCGTTAATATTACTGAAAATCATGTGCCTGATAATACAATAGTCATCCAGGACACAATGCCAATATTGAATCTACCACAAAGCGAAAATCACATTTTAGGAGATAAAATGTTTTTCTCAAAGCAAGAAGATCAAAACGGATTGACAAGTCCAGACACCATAACAGTTTTAGGTGAATTTCAAGATAGTATTGATGCTATGAAAAGGTTAAAACAATTACTCAGGAAAGATACCACAGTTCAGTTTTTAAATATCAACACTTATTATTATACAGATAATCAAAGCAATTACATTCTATATAAGAAAGCCATTAGAAACGCGAATGAATCGATATATATCCCTTATAAAAAAACCTACCGGACAGATGGTGATTTTGAGATTTATAAAATAAGACGCAATAATTTTGAACAAGATTCAAGTCTTGTCCCGACAGAACTTCCAGCATTCTATTCAGCTTATAATGTTTCAAGTGTGATTGATTCGTCTTTGATGGTAGTTGAGCAAAAACGCTATTATTGGGAAGCGCGTCCATTTTGTCGTTTTATGAAATATAACTCCAAAAAAGTACAAGAAAATTCACTTACAATAAACGACTACGAGCTGCATGCCGTTTTGGAACTGACGAATGATCAGTTATTAATTGCATTGGCCGAGCCTGAATTTGGAATAAGGTTTGGATATGATATTGCAAAGGCAAAAATAATTATCATAGACAAAGACTTGAATATTTTAAACGAAATAGAAGTTTTTTACAAGGGCGCTAAACTTTATACATTCTTTAAAAAGGATGAATCTTACTTCCTCGGACTCAAATTTCATGTTCCTTGCTCATCATGCGATTTACATCATTGCTATTTTCAAATAGAACTGGATGAGAATCTCCAAAATCAAAACGTTGAAATAACTGCTTATCCTGAAGAATACTATGTGCCGTTAGACTCCGTTCTTAATAATTTGCGAGTTACAGCACCTAGTAAATAAGCGGAATTTTCGTCTCGAAAGTCCCGCTAAATCAAGTCCTCAAAAAAAATATAAAAAAAAGACAGTTTTATTTAGGGGAAATAAGCCACTCGTATGTAATAATATTGAAGATTAGTAGAAGATTTTCATATTAAAAAGTTGGTTGCGGTAAAGGGGGTTTGAACTCCGGTTCGCCCCCTTTCAACCAAACACTGAAATTGATTTATAATTTTCATATATAGTTAAAGTTGGTTGCAAAAAAAGGAGGATTGAAAAACGTTTCAGGCTCCTTTTTTACTTTTTATAAAGTCTGCTATTTTTGAAATCTTATGAATTCTTAGAAAAAGTTCAAAAGTTACAAGTTATCATAAATGATGAAATCGGCTTTCCAAGCCATTTTAAATCTCAATCCTACTATAATGTTTCATATACATTTGCCTTCGGGTACATTTAACAATTCAATCATACAAAAACTTACTCAAATCCGAACCACTTACGGATCAAGTCCTTTTTCTGGGTCAAATGAAAATTTGATATTATTTTTGATTTCTGAAAAACAAAAAAATGAGCATTTATAAAGACTTTGCAGAACTGTTGCTACCTGATGGTATTTTGGATTACTAC
>WTCE01000061.1 GCA_013138735.1 Crocinitomix sp.
AAAGGAATGACGTTAATTTCTCGATAACAGTGTACTTTTCGTCACTTAGAACAATCCATAACTGTCATTCCCCTCATCAAGTTTGTTTCGTTTAATTTATATAAAAACAAACATAGGAGAACAAGTCTAACATCTTTCATCTAAAATTATTTCCTCATTGGTAAGGATCTAAATTTAGAGTACACTGGTTTGAATAGGGCAATACTCGCCAATCCCGTTAGCACGCATATCAAGTAAACAACATCCCATGGATCATATCCCGAATATGGATCATGATAGTAACCGGCAAAATTGTACTGGTTCAAACTGATGATTGAAAGATACACGAAGAGCGGTAAAATAGGCACCCAAAAATTGAAATACATACTCATTACATAAGCAGATTGGTTCAATCTATCCTGTTTATAACCACGAATGAAAATAAACGCCACAATTGCGTATGCAATTAAAATGAATACGAAAAACAAATCTTCAATTCTGTTTGAGCGGTAAGAGCTATAGAAGATTGCCCATAGAATCGCACCCAATATTCCTCCAACGAGTGGGGTTACACATAGGCTAATGAATCCAAATACAAAATGGCGTAAATTCATCTGTTTAAAGATCCAAACCAATAATGCCAACCAACCTATAAATGCAAATGAAATTTTCCAAAACCAACCTTCTCCCCACAAACTGAATCCTGTGTTATCATGTAACCTTCTAATTTTAGAAACTTTATTTGACACACCCCATGAGCCATCATAATAACTGTAATAATCATAGTCATCATAGGGCACATCATTGTTTATCCTATCTTCTAGAATCATTTCAGGTGAACGTGTAATTGTGCCATAGGTGTATTTATTGTAAGCACCAACATAATTTTCTATCCGCTCGAGTACCTCTCTTTTGGTTAATGTTAATTCCTCTTCTTCTGTCCCATATTCGTAGTCATAATCGTCATAGTAATAATAGTCATAGACAAAATTACTTTCTGTAATTTCGAACGTATTATTATCCAACATGGCGAAGCCTCCCTCTTCGTTTACTATTGAATTTCCGTCATTGAGATATATAATATCCTGTTTCACCTCATCTGCGCCTACTGCAATAGTCATTTTATGATCATTCGAATAAGGAACAACCAGAATGAGGCCGTATGCTACTGTAAACACACATGCATAAAGGATAAAATTCAAATACTCCTCTAAAATCGTCAGCTTTCCGCCACTTTTAGAAACGTTGTAGCGCGACTGAAAAATGAACCAATAAACTAAATAAACCAATACAGGAATAATCATCATCAAAACTGGCAATTGTGATTCAGGTTTATCTCCTTTCGGATCCCAGCCAATGGCTAGGTTTCCTAAATAAATGATTAGGATTAAACCAATTCCTATTGGTAAAAAAGAGTGCACGCGTGTTACCCAAATTGACGGCAAATAGTGCAATAAATAATCGTCTATTTTTTTAAATAATTTCACGTGTAATGGTTTTAATCGTTAAATAATCTTCTTGTAGATGAGCTAATATTTCTGAAATACATCACCTTTCCACCTTTTTTCAAAATAATATCTAAAAAGGCTTCAGCGCTTAAATCTAAACGCACTTTAACATGAACAGTTTTGCCAACAACATTCAATGCACCACCTTCTGGTATCAATTCTTTTAATATGCTAATGTCTAAATCCGTTTGAATTTCAAATTCGTTGAAGGTTCTTGATTCGCCAATTTTATCAACTTCTCCCGAATAAATCATTTCACCTTTTTTCAGGAAAACAATTGAATCTGAAACATTTTCAATTTCATGCAATTGCTGTGAACTCAAAATCACACTTACATTTCGACCGGGCTCAGTCACAATAGTTCTCAAATCAGCCAAGAATTTTTCTTGTGCATTGATATCTAAATTCGCAATTGGCTCATCTAATACAAGCAGTTCAGGACTGCCAATTAGCATTTTCGCCAATTGAAAACGCAAACGATAACCTGTAGAGATCTCTTTCCATTTTAAGTCGGCATATTCTTGTAAGCCCAATTTCTCAAGCAGCTCATCAACCATAAAATCGGCTTCATCCCCATTAATTCCTCGAATACTCGCTTCAAAAATTAAGTTAGACTTTAATAAACCATGCCATTTAGGAATGCGTTGCGAAATATAAGCCACTCTTGAACGAATGTTCTCCCAAGTTAAAACGGCAACTTCATTCTCTCCAAAATATGACATAGAACCTGTGTCATGCGAAAGTTCACCCGCAATTATTCGAAGAAGTGTGGTTTTACCATTTCCGTTTTCACCAACAACTCCCGTTATTTTTCCTGATTCTAATCCCAAAGTAATATCCGACAAGGTAAATGCACCATTGGGGTATCGTTTGGTTAAATCTGTACATGAAAATAATTTCATAAATATGATTCAGTTAGTATTGCGCTTAACATTGCGCTGATCTGTACGGAAAAATACGTTTTTTATTTCCAGAATTAGGTGGATTTGGGGATTAATTTATTATTCGGGGGAGTTCTAATGGAATTTGATTCTTAATTGAAATAAAAAAAAGGATGCTATATAATAAGCATCCTTTTTGCGATAATATAAATCTATAATTTTTTGGGACTAGTGTTAATTGATCTCCGTTTCAAATATAATAGCTAAGTGCAAGATATAGCCCGAAAATAACTTAAACGGATGGTTTTATTGAGTGATTTGTTGCAAGTTCCTGCTGAACATAAAAAATACTTGGTTCAGTCTAAGCATCTCAAGTTTTTGATTGCCGAAAATTACTGATTTAAATAAAAAAAGGAAATCAAATAATAACAACCTTGGCTTTGTCACAATATTTTCAAAAAAGAACCCCCTCTTTATTACAAAATATTAGAAAAATAATCTCTGGGCTATGAATCCTTCGACTAAAAAGGGTTTATTAGGTTTCCTAGATGTTCAAATTGCAAAACGTGCATTAGAGTGGATATCAAGATTAACTATAGCATCAACAGCTTCTGAATTCATTATCGAGTACCTCTTCTAAATAGAGGCCTAAAGAACTCATTTTCATCAATTGAAATTATGCTTACATTTAAGCCTATGAAAATATTTTTGCTCGCCTTACTTTTTCTTCCTGTTTTGGTTAGCGCCCAAACTTCAGCTGAAATACAGGATGAGTTGAAGGTCCATTTTAAATTGGCGGATCAATATAATGACATTGCACTTTACGTAGAATGCCTTGGGGAATTGGATGCAATCATAGAGATTTCGAATAATAATAACTTGGAAGAGTCATTAATAAAGGCAAGTATAAAAAAGGCCGAAATTTTTAGAAAAACTCAAAGTTTTGAACGCGGAATCAATTTACTTGAATCGCTTAAAGAAACTGAAAGATTCCCTCAATTACATGTTCAAAAACTAGGGAGATTAGCGGCTCTATACGCGGAGAATGGAGCGTTAGACCCGAAAGTTCAAGATGATTCCGTTGCTGCTTTTACCGCCGAAGGAATTGATTTGGCCCTGAAATTTGGTTTTGTTGGAGAAGAAGCAGGCTTACGAAATGAACTTGGTTTTAGACAAAATCGTCACCGGGACTTTGATAACGGATTGGAAAACTTGTTAAGATCAGCAGAATTATTTCAAACTATTGGAGACAAGGAAAATGAAGCCGGAGCACTGATAAACGTGCTAGACTTATACGTCAATAAGGGAGATTTTGACCGATTTGACTCATTATATCCCATACTCGTTTCTCAAGTTGAAGGTACAGATTGGCATTCTGCGCAAGGCAAATTATTCAGCATAATTGCAGCACCGTTTGATGCAAAGGACGATACTGTATCAGCATATTACTGGATGAGTCTTGCAAATAGCCAAACAGTTCAGCAGATAGAAAAAACAAACTCAGCTCAAATGGCTGCGTTTAAAATTATTCATGACACTAATATATATAAAGAAGATGCGCTTCGAAAATCTAGAGATCTTGAACGCCAGAACAGTAAAACACAGCAACTTTATTTCTTTATAGTTATTCTGATTCTTGTAGTTATAATTGTAATACTCATCTTTTTCCGTGAACGCCGTTTAAAACAAACATTAAATCGCACGGTTATGGATTTGAACATACTCAATGAAAAGTATCAAATGTTGATGGTTGAAAGCAATCACCGCATAAAAAACAATCTTCAAATGATCATTTCAATGTTAGAGTACACAAAAAAAAGAGCAAAAAATTATGACCCCAAATTTGTCATGAGTATTTCAAGTAAAATTCGAACCATTAGTGCACTTCATAAACATTTGTATTTAGATGTACATAATGGAATGGTAGAATTAGCTCCTTATTTTTCAGAAATAATCGAACACTATAAGGCTATTGGAATAAACTATGAGATTAATCAAGCCGTTTGTCCTGTGCAAATACAAGGAGAGCGAATTGTTTACTTCGGACTAATTTTAAATGAGATGTTGGCGAATACTTTACAGCATGGAGAATCCAATAGTGACCAAGTGATAATTGAAGTAAAAACACATAAAGAGGGTTATACTTTTATATATTCGGATGATTCTGTTCATCCAGAAAAGGCAAGTGAAGGGATAGGCGTTGGATTAATTGAGAAATTAGTTAAAAGGGTGAAGGGCGTTGATTATAAATTGGATTTACAAAAAGGTAAATATGAATTCAGTTTTAAATCTGATTAAAAATCCTTATAACTTCTGGAGATAGGGACAACATGTTCACCAACAACCAATTCTGTAGATTTTTTTTGTAAGATGTAATGTTTATTTACAATATAGGAGCGGTGCGTGCGAACAAAGTTGCTTGGAAGTTCTTCTTCTATTTCTTTTAACAGTTTTCGTTGAATAATTTGCTTGTTTTTTGTTTGGATTTGAATGTAAGCGCCATCTGATTTGATAAAAATAATCTCTTTTGGATCAATTTCTTCAACTCCATGATGTCCTCTAAGTTTTATCTTGTCAGGAATTTCTAAAGACACAATTTCCAATGCTGCTATTACATCATTCTCATTGAACGGTTTACTGAGATAAGCTTTTGGAGCAAGAAAGGCAGCCTTTTTAAGAATTGCTAAATCTTTGTTCGCTGTTAAAAAAATAAAGGGTATTTTCCGTTCTTGTAATTTAGCCGCAACTTCCAATCCAAGTATCTTTTCTGATAAAAAAATATCCACAAGCGCAACATCAAACTTCCAATCGGTTTCTTCTAAAAACTCTTCACCGCTATGATACACACCAACAACATCATAACCTTGACTAGCAATCATATCATTCAAGTGATCGGCAACAAAGAATTCGTCTTCTAAAATAACGATTCGCATAGGAACCTTTTTGTTTGACATATTATTAGTTTAAGCTCATTTTTACTGCTTCATTCACTTTTTCATTTACGCTTTATGACAAAGCATCACTAGTATGCTAATTTGCATGCTTCGCTCAAAATCAAGAGATATGAGCAATCGTTAATGTAAAACTAGTATTATAAACGATAGTATTCGATTCCCTTGTTATGAACGAAGGTTTTTTGTTGTGTATCACATAAAAACTTCTTACAAACATAATTTTGAAAAAAAAGAGGCATTGTTATCATAACTATTTTTAATGGTAGAATTAACTCAATCTCTTTTTAATTGAGATGAATATTTAAACCGATTAGGCCATATAAATTATATGGCCTAATCGGTTTATTTTTCGAATGCTTTAAGTTTTTAAATCAAGTATTAGTGATATTTCGCTTAGCAAAGCAAGTTATGATTCCCCCAAAAAACTAACCAAACGAAGCTTATTCCAGGTTGATTTTGGTCATTCACAACATAATTTGTCTGTTCATGACAATTACTAAAAAATTAAAAAAAAGCAACCTAAGTTTGGATCGAATATTAACACGATAAGTTTTAAACGATTCCTCTCCTCTCAAAAAACAAGAGTGATTAACAAAATTGTTTAATTCCAAATTTAATAAATGCGTTATGAAAAAAATGATTATGTCTATTGCCATGTTGATTGCAATAGGAGCAAATGGTCAAGGCTTTTTGAATGGAAGCTTTGAATCAACCACATCAACTGGCTGTGATTACAACAACTCAATTCCGTCCTTCAATTCCAAAATGGATAACGCTGAAATGTATGATGGTTGGGAATTAGATATTCACGAAGATGGATGTTATGTAAGTTCATTGCCAGATGGCATAAAAGCCCTTGGATTACATTCGACTGATGCTGTCAATATTGAATTAACAGACGCGTTGATTTCAGGAGAAGAATACGACATAACTTTTTGGATACATGGGAATTCTTCATTCGGTAGTGTACTAGGAGCTTTGCAATTGGGAAGTACGGAAGATTCAGGATTAGGTGGAACATTTATAGGGAGTGCTATTTCAGTAGCGCTCGATACATGGGAAGAGCATACATTCAGGTTTACAGCACCAAATAATGGGACACATATTTCCGCTCGAAATGTTGGTTTAAGTGGTGTTTGGAATCAAATCGACGATTTTAGTATTATATTAGCCTGTGATGCACTGACAACTTCTGTTTCTGACACAGAAGTATGTATTGGAGAAACGGTGACATTAGAGGCTTCTTCTGAAATTGGAGGAACAGTTACATGGAATTTAGGAGTGGAAGATGGTGTCGCATTTGAACCACCAGTAGGAACGACAACTTATATCGCAACAAGTGACAATCCAGATGACTGTCAATTCTCGGTTGATATCACGGTACACGAGTCACCTACCGTAACAGCAAGTGTAGATGATGCTGAAATTTGTTATGGATACGCAGTTGTTTTCTCAGGTGGTGGAGCAGACACTTATACTTGGGATATGGGAGTAGTAGATGGAACTTATTTTGCACCTGAAGTGGGTACAGAAACATATACAGTAACCGGAACGGATATTAATGGTTGTGAAAATACAGCTTCAATTGATGTAACTGTTCATGATGTGCCAACGGTAACAGGAAGTGTAGATGATGACGAAATTTGTTTGGGAGATTCATTTACTTTCACTGGAGCCGGAGCAGACACCTATGATTGGGATTGGGGTATAATTGATGGCGTTCCGTATAATCCAGGATATGCTGGTACATTTTTGTTTGAAGTAACGGGAACAGATGTTAATGGTTGTCAAAATCACGATACAGTTATGGTTGGAGCAACGGTACATGCCTTACCTACAGTAACCGCAAGTGTTGATGATGCAGATATTTGTTTCGGTGAGTCAGTAACATTTACTGGTACTGGAGCTACAGATTATGATTGGGATATGGGCGTGTCTGATGGTGTTGCATTTACCCCTTTAGTAGATGGAACAACAACTTATACCGTAACAGGAACAGACGATAACGATTGTGAAAACACAGCTACGGTTGACGTTGATGTAAATCCAGAAATGTTTCTTTCTTTCGTTATTATTGATGAAACAATGGGTGACGGAGAAATTGATTTGACTGTTACGGGAGGTGTTCCGGCTTATACTTATGATTGGGATACGGATGAAGCGGATGATTTTGATGACCCACAAGATTTGACAGACTTATCTGCCGGTTTCTATACCGTTGTTGTTAGAGATGCATCAGGTTGTGAACAAGATTCAATTGTAGAGGTTATCTTATTATGTACACCGCTTGCTGTTGTAGTTTCTGAATATTCAATCTGTGATAATGAATTACTAATTCTAGATGCTACTTCTGAAACAGGAGGAACTATTACATGGGATGGCGGAGCAATTGATGGTATTGGTTTTTATCCAGAAATGACTGGAACAATTACTTATACTGCAACAAGTGATGATCCTTTAGATTGTCCAATGTCTGTAGAAATTGAAGTATTGGCCTCCCCTACTGTTATACCATCAGTTGGTGGTGAAAATTACTGTGATGGAGACGCCATTGTTTTAAGTGCTGGCGGAGATGCTGATAGTTTCGAATGGGACCCTATTGATTTAACTCCTGGTGTTGGCGTAACTACTTATACCTTAACAGGAACTTATGATGCAACAGGTTGTTCTACTTCTGAATCAATTGATGTAACTGTACATGCTTTACCAACTGTAAATGCAAATGTAGATCTTGAAGAAGTATGTATTGGAAACCCAGTTGTATTAACTGGGTCTGGTGCTACAACTTACGATTGGGACCCAGCTGATATTATGGATGGAGAAGAGCATTTCCCTGGAGATGTTGGAACTTATTCTTATACTGTAACCGGAACTGACGATAACGGATGTTTAAATACAGATGAAATTAGCATTACCGTTGTAGAAGAAATTGAAATCACTTATATCGTTATAGATGAAATCATTTTCGAAGATGGTGAAATTGATATCACTGTTACTGGCGGTGTAACTCCTTATACTTTTGATTGGGACAATGATGGAACTGGAGATTTTGATGATGATGAAGACTTGACTGGTTTAGCAGATGCCGTTTATACTGTAACAGTAAATGGTAGCACAGGTTGCTCAGCACAAGCTGTCATTATTTTAGGACGTCAGGCAAGTATCGGTGAGTTTGATTCTCAAAACATCAATGTATATCCAAATCCAACAGTAGATCAAATTACGATTACTGTTGAAGGATTCTTTACTTACACTTTATTTGATGCAGCTGGAGGATTAATTCTGACAGGAAATGCTACAGATCAAGAAGAATTATCGCTTGAGGAACTTCCAGCAGGAGTTTATTTTGTGAAAATTCAAAATGAACAAAAAACAGAAAGTGTTCAAGTAGTTAAGAACTAGAATAGTTTTAAAAATAATAAAAGCCCACCAAGATTAATTTCTTGGTGGGCTTTTTTGTACCTGAGCTTGGACAAATATCAAACCAACATCTTGTAAAATATCAAGTATTAAGGAATTCAGTCGTTAAGCTTTTAACCCGCGTGAGACTATTCCCAAACCTAAAGCCCTAACATAAAGCTTCTCAAATACTGACAATTGTCAGTATATAATTCAATATTTAATCGGACATTTATATCCAATTAAATTAATCAGCATTAAAAAAAACTTTATGTCAACAATAGAAGATACTAGAACAGTAGGTAAAATGGTTGCCCAGGATTATAGAAAAGCAGAAGTATTTAAACGTCATGGAATAGACTTTTGCTGCGGAGGCAATATTTCATTAAATCAGGCCTGTGCCGAAAAAAGTGCAGATATTAATGCTGTTCAAGCTGAACTTGACGAAGTCGACAGCAGACAAACTGCACCTCAAGAAGATTTCGAGTCATGGGAATTAGACATGCTTGTTGACCACATAGTTGGTGTGCATCACGTTTACGTCAAAAAATCAAATCCAACAATTAGAGAATTCGTAAATCGTGTAAAAATGGTTCATGGAATGCACAAGCCAAATGTGTCTGAGATATCTGATCGTTTTGATGGCCTTGCTCAAGAATTAGAAATGCACATGCACAAAGAAGAAACAGTTCTGTTTCCATACATTAAAGAACTTGTTGCAGCAAAGAAATCGGGAACTAAAATATCGGCCCCTTTCGGAACAGTTCAAAACCCGATTAACATGATGCTTGCTGAGCATGATAGTGCGGGCAATGAACTCGAAGCGATTCAACAATTAACAGAAGATTACGTGCCACCTAAAGGAGCTTGTGCAACGCATACAGTTTCATACGGACAACTCAAAGAATATGCTGATGACTTAATGCGACATATTCATTTGGAAAACAATATTCTATTTCCAAAAGCGATCGCCTTAGAAAAGGAACTTCAATAAGTTTAAACTAACTTAGAGCATTCGGAGATTATCCGGATGCTCTATTTATAATTTGTTATGTTTTTTTCAAAAAGCTGTGAATATGCCCTTCGTGCTTCAATGTATTTAGCAAAATTGGAGGATAATCAAAAAGTAGGAATCCAAATCATAGCAAAAGACTTGGACCTACCCCCAGACTATTTGAGTAAAGTGCTACAGATCTTAGTGAAAAAGGAAATCATTTCCTCATCCAAAGGTAGAAACGGCGGATTCTTTTTGACGAAAAGTGAAATAAATAAACCACTAATTAGAATCGTTCACGCCATTGATGGCGAAGATGTTTTTCGTAAATGTGGATTAGGAATTCGCGATTGCTCGAATAAAAAGCCTTGCCCGCTTCACAATGATATTAAAGCATATCGCGATAATTTAAAATTGGCGCTTTCTTCCAATTCTATCGGATCAACTTTAGATGATATAAAAGCTGGAGTAACCTTTTTATCAAAGTAAATTTCTTCGCGTGCTGACTTCGCAAATTCTTTCATTCCTATATCTGTGGCTTGTGTGTATTACCTTAAGGTGTTTTTCCAAATTCAAGAATTTCGGTAAAGCTTTTATTAGAGGAAAATTTGCGCGGAAATTAAAACCTAACAAGGTCTATAAATAAGAACTTGTCCCGTCAATCATACAAGGTGGGAAAAATATCGAACCAACATCTTGCAGAACATCAAGCATTAAGGAATTCAATCGTTAAGTGTTTATGTATTGTCCATTTAAGACTCTAGCCTAAAGCAGCTCTCTTCAATCCTTTAAAATCTATTATTTCAATTGAATTTTGAATGAGGCAAATCAACTTCTTATCTTGCAGGGCATCTAAGGTACGTTTGGCAAAATTCAAAGGCACGCCAACAAATTCCGCAATTTCTTTAACGGTATAATTAAAAATATAGCCGTTTTGATTGTGCTCTACCTTTTCTACCAAAATACGAAGGAGTCTTTTCTTTCGAGTCAAAGTTAGGTGCGATTGCGCTCTTTCAAGTGTGAGGTTAATGCGATCATTAAAGAGTTTCATCAATTCTTTATTTAAAGCAGGAAATTTTTGAAGCGCTGACTCAAAATCGGCAATGGCTATTTTAAGAAGTGTTGATTTTTTGTTCGTTTTAACCTCATAGGAATAATATAAATCCTTATTAAAATAAGACGAAATCCCAATGAATTCATCATGATAGGATTGCCAAATCAATTGGTTATTCTTAAGAATACTTAGTTCCCCTTTTTTTAGGAAATAGATGTGTGATACACTATCTTTTATATTAAAAAGTGTTTCCCCCTTCTCTAATTCTATATGCATTACATCAGCTTCAGAAAAGTAAATGCTGGTTATAACTGCTAAGTCTTGATTCTTCATATTTTATCACGATTCACCTTGTGTAAATATACGAGCGGTGAAGGCCTTATAAAATGATTTGAATCATAGCGCCAAGCGTTTAAAAATTAGCTTATTCGTAAATTGCGGCAGACCGTCTAAGGGACTTTAAACAGAGAATTTTAATCATTTTACCATTTAATACAATCAATTTCTCCTTATGCAAATTAGCCAAAGTTCTTATAGTTGTTTCAGTAGTTGTACCAGCAATGTCAGCAATTTCTGACCGCGAAAGTTGAACGTCTAAAGTTTGGGTATCATCTTCCTTAAAACCAAAAGTATCATGCAGTAGTATTAAAGCTTCGGAAATTCGCTCTTTAACGGTTTTTTGAGCAATATTAATTAAATGTTGTTCAGCGTTTTTTAAATCTTTTGATAAAACCTGCATTGTATTCCAAGATAATTTTGGATTTGCGGCCATTACTGCAATATACTTGTCGCGTGAAAGATGACAAATATGCGAGTCTTCCAATACTGTTGCTGTAGCACTATAAGGCTCTTCACTTAAAGAGGACCTATATCCTAAAATGTCTCCTGTTTTTGAAAACCTTAATACTTGGTCTTTCCCATCCTCGCCTAGTTTTGTAAGCTTCACTTTTCCTTTATAGATACAATAAAGACCATTGGAATGATTCCCTTCATAAAAAATGACTTGTCCTTTCTTATAAAAATTGTTCCCTTTGTTTGCGCTTACCATATCCTTTTCCTCTTTAGATAAAGAACAGAAAACTTTACTTTCAACGCTGCACTCAGTGCAATTCGGCATATGTTCAACTTGTTTTTTCATAGCAGTATCATTATATGATTATAATCAAATGTAGACAAGTATTTCTAGTTAATCTCTCGCAAAAGTCAATAATTATTATGATTTAAATCATTGTTTGAGCATGTGGAAATGACTGATATTTGAAATCAAAAAGAGAGGCATGATATCAATCAAAGAAGCCGTCAAAAGAATTTCGGATGAAAATGTACAAATGAGGTCTGACGAGATAGCTTTAAATGATGCCCTTAGCTATGTTTTGTCGGAGACCGTGCTTTCACCTATATCTATGCCCCCATTTGACCAATCGGCAATGGATGGGTATGCACTCTTTGGCAATATTGATAAATATAAGGTCGTAGGCGAGCTGAAGGCCGGGGACCAACCATGGAATAAGGATTTAACGAATGGCGAAGCCTTACGGATTTTTACTGGAGCCTTTGTCCCAACTGCGACATACGCAGTAGTAAAACAAGAAGATATCAATACGAATGAAGGAGATATAATTGTACCCAAGGAGATTTTGGAAGGAGCAAATATTCGCAGAAAGGGCGTAGAAATACAAAAGGGTCAAATCGCCTTAAAAAAGGGAACATTATTAAATGCAGCGGCAATTGGTTTTTTAGCAGGTTTAGGAATTCAAAAGGTACGCGTGATATGTAAACCCAAAATTAGTGTATTGATTACTGGCAATGAATTGGTTGCTCCCGGATCTGTTTTGGTGCCTGGTGAAATTTATGAGTCTAATTCAATAACACTGAAAGCGGCAATAAAGGAATTTGGGTTCTCGGCGAAATCCAGTCATGTAAAAGATGATTACCAAACAACGGTAAATAGTATTGAAAGGGAATTGAATGGAAATAATGTTTTGATTATTACAGGCGGTATTTCCGTAGGAGATTATGATTTTGTTGGCAAAGCTTTAGCTGAACTGGATGTAAAGGAGATTTTTTATTCGGTAAATCAACGACCTGGAAAACCAATGTATTTTGGAACTAAAGAAGGAACATTAATCTTTGGTTTACCCGGCAATCCAGCAGCTGTATTAACCTGTTTTTACATGTATATTCTGCCCGCTCTAAAAAAAATGTCTGGCTGTAATTATCATCTTACACCAGAAACAGCTACATTAAAACAAAACTATAGTAAACATGGAGACCGCGAATATTTATTAAAAGCAAGACTAAAAAATGGGGTGGCTGAGATCTTTGACAGACAAAGTTCTGCCATGCTAAGTTCTTTTGTTACCGCTAATAGCCTTTTACATTTACCCGCAGGCGCTAGAGATGTTAAGAAAGGCGACACAGTTGAGGTCTACCCCTTATGGTAAGTCCGATTTCCCATTCGAATATATGCTGGGAAGCAGTCATAATATATGATTAATCCGAAATGCAAATGCGCATAAAAACAATTGATAAAACAGGGATTAAGATTCAAGCCATCTTTGATGTCCGAGTGCAAGTGCTAAATATTTACGAAATGATTAATAGACTTAATGTATAGTTATAACAGTTATCATAAAATAGTTGTCGTTGTGCTGGTGATTTTTTGGGCCGCATTCCATTTTTCTCAACGAACTGATGAGGGTTTATATTATGACAATGGTCAAATCAAACAAACTGGGGGTACAAAAAACGCTTTAAATGAAGGGGTCTGGACCTGGTTTCACCCTGATGGAACAGTGCAATTACAAGGTGCGTTTCTCAGTGGAAACAGAGATGGAGTTTGGAAAAAATATGATAAAGAAGGCAACTTATCTTCAAAAAGTACCTATTTAAATAATCAGCTGCATGGCGTCTATCAGGAATTTGATACAGAAGGCAACATTACAATAACTAAGTCCTATAAAAAAGATGTGCTACAAAAATAAATTTTTGTAGCACATCTTTTAATAATTATTTAACTTCAGTTGCCGGGTTTAATTTACAATGGAAGCTCAAATTTTGTTTCCCAGGGCGTCTTAGAAATACTATTCTCTAAAACCACTTTAAGGTAACTCGTATCTCCTTCTTTCAGCATTATCCGATCAACAACATTACTGTCACCTTCTTGTTGAGGATCTTTTAATTGATCACCTAGCCGTGGTAAAAAAGGATATTGAATAGTTATGCGTTCATCCTCTGTTTTAACGAGCTTATCTGCCGTTTCAAAAATTATTTCCTCAAATTTTTCTCCAATTATTTCGTCGTTCAATTCATCCTTGGCTTTTGGGTTAATATTGTTAGCCCAAGTGAAAAATTTCTCAGTCGCTTCTCTTTGAAGGTTCGGTCTGATGTAGTTCGGGAAAGGAGAGCGAATATGTTCTTGATCCGTAAACCAAAATCTAAAGGTTTGTTCAACCAACTCACTACTTTCCACTGTATTTAATTCTAATGCTTTCATCACAATTCGTATTTGTTTCTTGCCTATTGTTTATGCGAGATCATTGTTTAACTCTAATCGGCTGTTTCCTTTTTAATCGCCTTGGGGAATAGAATGTTATTCTCAAGGTGAATGTGCTCTAAAAGTATTACAAGCTCCTTCTAGCGGAGTAAAATTATTCACCCCTTTCTTCTCATTATACTCTAATTCAAAGGTATTTGAATGTGTCATTAAAAAGTATGATATAAATCATTCTAACGCGAAAATTTGGTCAGTTTTTGAGCCATTCTTTTAGTTGCGACAACAAGTCTTCATTAATTCCTTTACCCTTATCTTTTGCGTAAAAAAGGTGAAGATCTTTTTTGAATGCGTCAGGCTCGAAACTTAAGTTCTCAGTTCTATAATTCGCAATCCATTCGATTACATTATTTGGACGAGGCCCCCAATGACCAATAATAGCATTAGTTTCAACATTTTGACAAATTAAGATAGGAATTGCCCGACCTTTATTCGTCAAGAATTGATCCATGATTTCGAGATTTTCATCTCTAAGAATGATGTTCAGATTGATAGAATCCCCTAATTCAGAAACCTTATTAAGATAAGGAATGATTTGGGCGGCATCACCGCACCAAGCCTCTACAATTAACGTCCACTCCCAATAAGGTTGATGGGCTTGAATTAGACTCCGAACGGAATCGTGAACCTCACCTCTTTTGTGAATTCGCTTGATGCGTTGAACGTTTATTTTTGTAGCCTCCACTCTCTCTTGAGATTGATCTTCACCTGTAGTTTTATTTTCTTTTAAAAGCGCTTGTATATGGCTGAAATATTGTTCAAACGTAAATGAATTAGTGTACTGCATGATCGACATTTTTTTTTGCAAATATCTGCCAAACTAAAGAATCATAATATGATTTCAATCACTATTCTGAGTGCCTAATTTAAATTAACTCCCAAAATCTCAAGCAAGGTATTAAATCCTACTCCGGCGAGTAAGAATATAATGACAATATTAAGGAGTATCATCTTAATTTCATCTCGACGTAAATGAACTACAGCAGCACCCGCCATTACCATTGCAAGCCCTGTTGCCGCAATCGGTGTTAGAATGGGGGAAATATCTAATTGGTGCGGTGCTATAATCCCAATTCCGCCCAAAATCTCGAACACACCAAACATTTTCAACCTGGCGTTGGGGTAATCGTTTGCCCATGAAACCCTTTTTTCAATCTCCTTGAATGGAAGTATGAGTTTCAATAACCCAAAATAAATAAATAGCGCACATAGCCCAATTTGTAAAACAAGTATTATCGTATTCATTGCATAAGATTTGTACAAAGGTAAATAATGCGTCGTGCTAAAATATGATTTAGCGCATATAATGATAGGATTAGGCTCATATCTTAAGGCAATAGTGCTTCTTAAATTTGCCATTATCAATTTATACCGATTATGGAATCTGAAAAGTTTAAATTATTTGATTTCTCTCAAGAGAAAGTGAGGGTCTTACACTATACGTGGGTAGCATTTTTCCTCACCTTTTTTGTTTGGTTCAACATGGCTCCCTTAAAAACCGCAATGGTTGAGTCATTCGATTTTTTGACAGGAAAAAACTTTAAAGCCTTACTATTATGTAACGTTGCTTTAACAATTCCTGCTAGAATCGTCGTTGGCGCCTTGGTAGATAAATATGGTCCGCGGGTTATTTTCTCTGGATTAATGGTTGTAACCGTTATACCAGGTTTAATGTTTGCCTTTGGAGACTCATTTACGCAACTGGTTATTTCTCGTTTATTACTTAGTTCAATTGGAGCTGGTTTTGTAATCGGAATTAAAATGACTGCAAATTGGTTCCCTGCTAAACACATTGGTCGGGCCGAAGGTTTTTATGCGGGTTGGGGGAATTTCGGTTCTGCAGCAGCAGCAGGCTTAATACCTTATATTGGTCTTACATTAATTCAAGGCGAATATGGTTGGAGATATGCAATGGCCATCAGTAGTATTATAACCGCGCTATACGGGATCTTCTATTATTTTAAAGTTAAAGATCATCCAAGTTCTCATCCCGTTCAAAAGGAGAAGAAAAAGGGCTCGAGTATTATGCCTGTTTCATCTTACGGTGGATTAGTTCAATATATACTTTGGACCTTGCCTTTATACGGGGCACTTGGGTTATTGTCTTGGAATTTACAAAAGCAAGTGATTCACGACAAAAACATGTATAGTGTAGATACTATGTATATGATTTGGGGAATTTTGGCTTTGTTTTTCATTTATAAAGTAATAGGGATTTTAAGAATAAATTTGCCTCGACTAAAACAAGGTATTCCTGAAGAAGAAAAATTCCATTTTGGGAGCGTTGGTGCTTTAAACATGACCTACTTCGCCAATTTCGGAGCGGAATTAGCCGTAGTCTCCATGTTGCCTTTCTTTTTCGAGGGCACCTTCAAAATTTCTCCTCAAATGGCAGGCCTTGTCGCTGGTTCGTTTGCAGTCATTAATCTAATTGCGCGTCCATTGGGCGGTTATTTATCCGATAAGATGAATAATCGAAAAAAGACCATGCTCGTTTACATGATTGGAATTTCGATTGGATTCTTTTTAATGGGTCTGATCAGTAAGTATTCAGGAAGTTTCACTCCAGATGGCGATCCTATTTTGGTACCTATGTATAACGGTACTTGGTGGCTTGTTGTTTCTGTCATGATAACCATGTTTGCTTCCTTGTTTGTTCAAGGAGCCGAAGGAGCTACCTTTGCCATGATCCCATCTATCAAAAAAGAAATGACAGGGCGTATTGCAGGTATGGCTGGTGCTTACGGAAATGTTGGAGCGGTCACCTATCTCTTTATTCTGAGTATGGTAGATTCAAAAATGTTCTTTTATATACTCGCTGCGGGTGCGGCAATTAGTTTCTTTTGGTGTCTTTTTGCACTAAGAGAACCTGAGGGCGCATTTAATGATGAGACACACTAAATTTTATTAACAATTTACAACAACCAATTAATGCTCATAAATTAATACCGAAGTTATGAAAACGAATATCGAAAAATGGGACGTTGAGGACGAGGGATTTTGGAAATCAACCGGCAAAAGTATAGCCGGAAAAAATCTCTGGGCATCAATCCCAGCATTATTACTTGCCTTTTCTATCTGGATTATGTGGGGTGTACTGGTTAAGTACATGAAAGAATTTGGATTTACTTTTGGAATGACCGAAGGCTTGGTTCCTGGTTCACAAGCATATATTGCTGCATTAGCTGAGGTAAACAGTCTTTTATATACACTTCCAGCAATTGCTGGTTTGGCAGGAGCAACACTAAGGCTTCCCAATTCGTTTTTAATCTCGCTCGGAGGAGGTAGAAATGTTGTGTTTGTTACAACTGGCTTATTACTAATCCCAGCTATTGGAACAGGGATCGCCTTAAGCGATATTAACTCATCCTATCTATTTTTCGCAGCCATGGCGTTGCTCTCAGGTTTTGGAGGTGGTAACTTCTCTTCTTCCATGAGTAACATTAGTTTCTTCTTTCCTAAAAAAATGCAAGGTTATGCACTTGGAATGAATGCTGGTTTAGGAAATTTAGGAGTAGGCGCTATGCAATTCTTAATTCCTATTGTCGTTAAGTTTGCCATTTTTGGAGGAACAGTTGGTGCAATTGCAACAGCTAAAGGAGCACCATTCGAAGGGTTTCAAAACGCAGCTTGGGTCTGGGTACCTTTAATCGCTGTGGCAACACTCTTAGCATTTTTCAGAATGAACAACGTTTCAACTGGTACGCCAAGTTTACCAACTACGTCTCAAGGTGTTGGAAAAACACTTTACATGCTTCTTTTAGGCCTTATAGCTGCTGGTTTAGGAGCGTTTATGCTAATTGGAATTCCATGGGGTAATTTTGGTATGAAAAACGCATCCATGTGGATTGTTTTACCTATTGTAATCATTGTGGCAGTTCTCCTTATGAAGCATGCTACTCCTACTGAAATTAAAGGGAATTTGAAAAAACAATTTTCAATTTTAGGAGATAAGCACAATTGGATTATGACCATTATTTACACCATGACTTTCGGTTCATTTATCGGGTACTCAATGGTGTTTCCAAAATTAGCACAAGATATTTTTGTCTACTCTAACGCTTTAGATCCAGAATGGATCAATCCAAATGCACCAAACATTATGTTATGGGCATTTTTAGGGCCTGTTTTTGGTGCGCTCATTCGTCCAGTTGGTGGAATTTTGGCCGATAAATTTAATAGTGGCGCTAAAGTAACCATGTGGAGTACCATCTTTCAAATAATAGCAGCACTATCAGTCGCATATTTTGTGATACAAGCAAGAGATTCTGCAACTCCTGAGGATTATTGGTGGCCGTTCTTTACTGCATTCATGGTCTTGTTTTTAACGACAGGTATAGGGAATGGATCTACTTTCCGAAGTATTCCATACATCTTTTCGAAAGAAAAAGCTGGCCCGGTATTGGGTTGGACAGCAGCTATAGCAGCTTATGGGGCTTTCATTATTCCTAAAGTTTTTGGTCAGCAAGTTAAAGCTGGTCATGCTGAGTATGCGCTTTACGGATTCGCTATTTACTATCTCATTTGTTTGGTCTTGAACTGGTGGTATTATCAAGGACCAAAACGTGAATTTGATAATCCTTAACCCCTGTAGAAAAGATACAGATTTGAGAATATTTCAGAACATATAATATTATGAGTTAACTCATAGTAAGGCAACGAATAAATCAAAAACTTTGCCTCGATTAAATCAATCAATTTATTAAAAAATAAATATATGAAAACGATTATAAGAAAAGGTGTTTCAATGGCCATTCTTACAATGGCAATGGGTACAGGTTATGCACAATTAAATTTGTCTGCAGAAGTTCGGCCAAGAGCTGAATACCGACACGGGTATAAAACGCTACCTGCTACTGATTCGGAAAACGCAATGTATGTGGGCCAACGAACACGTCTAAAATTTGATTTTAAAAAAGATCGAATTGCATTGAAAATCACACTACAGGACGTACGTACCTGGGGGAGTCAAAAACAATTAGTAGGAAATGAGGATTTCGGAACATCCATTCATGAAGCATGGGGCCTTGTTAACTTAACGGAGAATTTTGACATGAAGTTTGGTAGACAAGAGTTGGTCTATGATGATCATAGAATTTTCGGTAGTGTAGGCTGGGCGCAACAAGCTCGAAGTCATGACGCACTTTTATTTAAATTCAAGAATGATAAGTTGAAGTTAGATTTTGGTGGAGCCTTCAATCAAGACAGTCCTAAACTCAATACAACTAGTTATACAGTTGGCGGTAGTTATAAGACAATGCAATATCTTTGGGCCAATTATGCCTTTTCAAAAACCTTTAAGGCAAGTATACTTGCTATGGGAGTTGGGCAACAGGTAAATTATGTTAATGTTGATGGTATTGATCGAAACCAAGATAATTATACCATGACAGCGGGTACACGTTTAGTCTACAAAAAGGAGAAATTATCAGCTTCGTTCAATGGATATTATCAAATGGGTAGCACCAATACTTGGCCTGCTATGGATGTTTCCGCCTATAATATTTGTTTGGACCTTGGCTTTCAAGTAGCTGATCCACTCAAAGTTTCTGCAGGTTTTGAAATACTTTCAGGAAATAGTCAAACGGACGTTTCAACAGGAGATTTCGTACAGCAAGCATTCAATCCTTATTTTGGAACTAACCATAAGTTCAATGGGTATATGGATTATTTTTATGTTGGAAATCATATTGGTAATGTTGGTTTGAATGATCTTTATTTAAGATTGGATTATAAGCATAAGAAATTCACTACTGGAATAACTGGTCACATATTTATGGCAAACGCTGAAGTTAGAGATTGGGAAGAGTTTGTTGCAACAGGTACAGTTGCAGCTATGGATCCGTATTTGGGAACTGAAATCGATTTGTTTGGATCGTTTAAACTCGCTCCGGGTGCAACGTGCAAACTAGGTTATTCGCACTTATTAGGAACTTCTACAATGGAAGCTATTAAAGGAGGTGATATGAATGAGGTGTCTAATTGGGGATACGTTATGATTATCTTAAGCCCGACTTTATTTGAGCAAAAATAGATTTGGTAATATATTTAAGTTGTGTAGAAGTAAGTTGTCTCAGCGTTTTGTCTGGGACAACTTTTTTTTTATAAAGCATATTCATCTTGAAATTTTCAAGATGAATGTTTGGTGAAAATCTGATTTATATCATAGAATTGACTGTTTGATATAACGATCTTTACAGCGATAGAAAAGAATAAAATCAAAAAAACGACGGATGAAAATCATAAATAAAGGCGGGAAGCGTATAGACGGAAAAGCATCAGATAAAGAGATTAAGAAAAAATTAAAAGAAGAGGATCCGATTATAAGAAACGCTGAAAAAGGAGATATTGAGGAATTATCCCCAATGGATCCACCGGACGGCTTTGATGAAAAACGTGCTCTTGGCATGGAATATGAAGATTTTCATGGCAATTTGAAAGAATTGTGTGATGAACATAAAGGCGCTATTGAAAGATGTAACGCATTTGAAAAAGCGCTCAATGATTTTAAAGAAGGAGGTTTTTACATTACCCGTGAAATCAATGACTCCTTCAATGAATTTTTTGTAGCATTCGACGAAAATATAATGCCACATAACCGCAAGGAAGAAAAAGGGCTCTTTCCTATACTTCAAAAAAGAATGTTAGAGTCTGGAGAACATAGCACAGGCGACAGCCCTCATACTCCGGTTGATTTAATGGAAGACGACCATATTAAAATGATTCAATTGGCAACATTATCATTTAATTTTTTGGGACTAGCAATGCGACTAAAAGCCAAAGAAGATGTAGCTATCGCATTTGATTTAGCATACAATAATGGAAAAGAATTAGCCGAACTATTACGTCTTCATATTTTCAGAGAAGATCATACATTATTTCCATTAGCACAAAAGCTTTTAACTGAAGAGGAAATGAATCAATTTTATGATTGATTTGAATCATAAAATTGTAGATAAATTTGGAAGAAATCACGATTATTTACGGATTTCGCTTACAGAGCGGTGTAATTTAAGGTGTTTTTATTGCATGCCTGAAGAAGGGATTGCTTTGCGCGATAAGGCCGAGTTTATGTCAAGCGAAGAAGTGCTAGAAATTGCGCAGACATTCGTAGATATGGGCGTAAAAAAAATCCGCCTAACAGGTGGTGAACCGCTCATTAAAAAAGACGCAAAAAATTTATTACTGAATTTAGGAAAATTACCCGTTGAACTGGCCATAACAACTAACGGTGTTTTGGTAGATCAATTTATTGACACATTTAAAGCTGCAGGAATTCGCGCAGTAAACGTTAGCCTGGATTCATTGGATGAAGAAAGCTTTAATAAAATATCGCGGCGAAACTACTTTAAGCGTATTCGATCAAATATCGATTTATTAATTGAGCACGGATTTCACGTAAAAGTGAATGTAGTTGTCATACGCGACATGAATGAACATGAAATACCCGATTTTATTCGTTGGTCCAAGGAGCAACCTATACATATTCGGTTTATCGAGTTCATGCCATTTGATGGAAACAAGTGGAATTGGGATAAAAAAGTATCCTACCGCGAAATGCTCTCAATAGCAGAAGCTGAATTTGGAGAGACTGCCATTAATAAAATTAAGAGCAAAAAGAACGACACAGCACGTGTATATCAACTTAATAAAGGCTTAGGAACTTTCGGGTTCATAAGCTCTGTTACAAACCCTTTTTGCGACACCTGTAATCGAATTCGTTTAACAGCTGATGGCAAAATAAAGAATTGCCTTTTTTCTCAAGATGAAACAGATCTTTTAAAAGCTTTAAGAAATGGAAATGAGATCAAAAGTTTAATTAGAAGTACTATTTTTGACAAAAAAAAGGAACGTGGAGGAATGATTGATTTTAATGAAGATTTTGTAAAATCTGATAAAAATCGGTCCATGGTCTCTATTGGTGGATAATTTTAACCCCGTATTAATGAAATTTTTAATTGATAAGTATTGTTCAAAAGAGTGGAAAGCATTTATAGATTTCCACAAAAAAACAAAACACTTTGAGAAAGGTGAATTTGTATTTGAAGCAGGTCAAGACACTAAAGGCTTATACATCATTGAGTCAGGAAAAGTAAAAATTACTTCAAAGCAGTTTGATAAAAGTTTGCGATTAATTCGTTTGGCAAATGATGGCGATATTTTAGGCCACAGGGGATTTGGTGGAAATTGGAAATACCCGATTTCGGCATCTACTTTAGAAAAAACAGAAGTTACTTTCATTTCAGTTAAAGTTTTTGATGTAATAGCGAAAACAAATGCCTTATTTAGCTATCATTTAATGATGTTTTTTGCAGAAGAATTGCGAAAGTCAGAGGCTAAGATAAAACATTATCCAGTTAAAAATTTGGTAGCAAGAGCCCTACTCGATAACTGTCGTGCATTTGGATTTGAGAATAAAAAATCTACAAAATTGGCTTATACATTATCTCGAAAAGACCTAGCCAGCAAAGCCGGAACAACTTATGAAACGGTCGTTCGATCCTTAGCTGAGTTCAAAAAAGCTGGCATTATTGATACAGAAGGTAAGGCTATTCATGTACTTGATTTGGATCGACTAAGAGCAATTGCCCGCCCAGAGGAACTTATTCACCACTAGTACAAATGTACTACCAGCCTTAATTCGACTGTTCCTTTGATAATTTCATGTGATTGTAGAGCCTTTTTAATAATGGTGCGGATATCATTGTGATTCCAATAAAAAGTGCACATCCTGAAAGGAAAAACAGCCAAAAAATAGGTGTAGATTCGGAATGCAAGGTTGAAAATGATAAGTTTTCAGGATTGGACATCCATACAGCTTTGTAAACACCACCTATGACTAAGCTAAGCCAGAAAACGGCTAAGGAAATATTGAAGAGTATAAAACCATAGTACCCCGTTTTACTTGTCAAAGGCCCGCTAATTATTTTCACAATATAACTTACTGAAGCCAGTAATATGCAGGTGTTAATACCAATCGTTGTGCCCATTGAATGGGCAACGGTAATATGCGTACCATGCATATAATAATTCAGCGCTGGTATAGACATTAACAAGGCCAATATGAGATTTACAAAAACCCAGAATTCACTCGCCATTAAAAAACGATATGCCATTGAATTTTCTTTCTTTTGAGCCTTACTCAATGATTTGGCCCAAGCATAAATAATGTGGATCAAAATGATCCATTCTGTCATACTAATAACGTAGGCTACGTATCTAATCCAATCTGCATTTGGCAAAATATAAGTATGGTGTGCCCAGCCAAACATGAGGTTGGTCAACCCTAAAAAATAGAAAAAGAACACTGTTTTGCCTCTAGCCACATTTTCATCCTTTTTAATTTTTGACATGAG
Organism: Crocinitomix sp.; assembly: GCA_013138735.1. Lineage (GTDB taxonomy): Bacteria > Bacteroidota > Bacteroidia > Flavobacteriales_D > Crocinitomicaceae > Crocinitomix. The sequence goes on from WTCE01000061.1 coordinate 23,679, forward strand.
ATAAATCGCCGTTCCATAAATCAACATGTTCCAACTGCCAAAAAATGAGCCATAGGACTTCCATTGTATGCCCATGTCTTTTATAAAGTCACTTCTTATGTCTGAAAAAATCCAGAAGTGGGCTTCTGATAAATGGTAAACCATAAATACAATACCCGTTCCCCACATCCAAAGATAAACGGGACGATTTTTAATTTTTCCAAAGAGTGATTTGAAATAATTAAATCCAAATAGGATCCATCCGACTAAAATAGGTATTGTTAAAAGTGGAAAATACTCCAAATATTCGCGCCCACCCATTCGTCCAGACAACAATGAAATGTAAATGGCTACTCCTGTTAACGCAAAGAGTATAAAATGAAAAAAGCCCAACTTGGGAGCGTAAATGGTGATGTTTTTAATTTGAGACAAGTAATAATAAACCCCTCCAGTTGCCCCAAGAACAATCCAAGAAACCACAGTAGTAGTATGTAATGGGCGGAGTTGGTTGAATGGAATAATTTCTTTTAAAAAAGTGGCGTCTAAATAAGTAAAGGAAATTAGCAATCCAATGAAAGAACCAAGTACCAAAGCCACGAGGCCCAAAGCAATAAAAAGTAAAGGGAAATGCCGCGTCATAATTATTTGTATTTAATAGATACCCAGCCGTCGGCTCCAAATTCAGCATTGAGATTTGGGTAATACCCAGTTCTGTCAACATGCTCTAAAAATTGGACTAGCGCTTCTTTTTCAGTTTCTGAAAAATCGAATTTAGGCATTGAACTCACCCCACTGTTAAAAAAAGCTTTGGCATATCCCGAACCTTTATAAGGGTGAGAAATAATGTTTGTTAAATCAGGACCGAGATAGCCCCCAAGTCCATAAAGTTGATGACAAGCCGTGCAATTGTTTTCTTGCCAAATTTTTTCACCTTCTAAGGCGGTTTCTGACATCAACGGAGCCGTGCTACCTGAGGTGGGCTGTAAATACAATACTAAATTATAGGTTGCAAATACACAAACTAAAATTGTAAGTACTAAAATGTTTCCACCCCTTTTTTCCACGGTTAAATTGTTTTGGCGAAATTACATGTATGCAATTACTAAGAAAATGATATGAATCATACAGGTATAGCATTGTATAATACTCCTGAATTCCGAAAAAACACGATAACGGCATGATGCGTATCATTTATTAAACCTCTGAATCCCTCTAAATTCGCATAAATTTGTATGTGATGTTAAATAAACAGCTCATTAATCCGGATAGTATTGTAGTAATTGGCGGGTCCAATGATGTCAAAAAACCTGGAGGTAAAATCATAAAAAACATAAAAAAAGGGGATTTTAAAGGACGATTATTCGTTGTTAATCCCCACGAACAAATAGTGCAGGGATTAGCTTGTTTGGAGTCGATTGATGAACTACAACAAGTAGATCTTGCCATATTGGTTGTGCCAGCAAAATATTGTTTGGACATTGTTGAGAGGTTGTCTGAAAATAATGGCACAAAGGCCTTCATTATTTTATCGGCAGGGTTTGGTGAAGCCGGAGAAGACGGTGCACTCCTTGAATCGAAAATAGTGAAAGTGGTTAACCGTGCGGGGGCCTGTTTAATTGGCCCAAACTGTATTGGTGTACTCAATAAAAACTATAATGGAATTTTCACAACGCCAATTCCCCCACTTTTTAAAAATGGGTGTGATCTCATTTCTGGTTCTGGTGCTACTGCTGTGTTTATTATAGAGGCGGGCATTCCATTAGGACTCAAATTTAATAGTATTTATTCTGTTGGGAATGCTGCTCAGATATCTGTTGAAGATGTTCTTGAGTATATGGATGACAATTTTGATATAGAAAACGACTCTAAAATAAAACTCCTTTATTTGGAGTCCATTAAAAATCCACAGAAGCTATTAAAGCATGCAGCATCATTGATTCGAAAAGGGGCGAAAATTGCCGCGATTAAATCTGGAAGCACGGATGCTGGGAGTCGTGCAGCAGCGTCACATACCGGTGCTTTAGCTAGTTCTGACATGATGGTCCGTGCACTTTTTGACAAGGCTGGAATTGTTTACTGCAGTAGCCGAGAAGAACTGATTAGTGTAGCTTCCATTTTTAATTATAAAGCATTAGAAGGAAGCAATATCGCCATAATTACCCATGCAGGCGGATCGGCTGTTATGCTAGCAGATGTATTAACTTCGAGAGGTTTAAATGTCCCTCCGATTCAAGGAGAAAATGCTGAGAATTTGTTAAAATATCTTTACAACGGCTCTTCTGTTAAAAATCCGATTGATTTTTTAGCGACAGGAACTGCGGAACAATTGGGAATTATCATTGACTATTGCGAACATAAATTTGATCATATTGATGCTATGGTTGTTGTTTTTGGCAGTCCGGGATTATTTGATGTAGAAAACGTTTACAATGTATTGAGTGTTAAATTAGATATTTGCACAAAACCAATTTACCCTGTTTTACCATCATTGATTAATGCTCAAAAGGAAATTAAAGGCTTTTTAGCAAAAGGAAATGTGAATTTCCCAGACGAAGTGGTTTTAGGCAGAGCACTACCTGAGGTGTACTCTACCCCAAAGCCATTTGAATATGATGGCGAGCTTTCTGATGTCGATCAAAATAAGATCCGAAAAATAATTGATGAAGCCGCAGATGGTTTTTTAGCTCCGAATCATGTGTCAGGCTTATTGGATGCTGCAAATATTTCTCGGGCAAAAGAAGGAACAGTACGCTCAGAAGATGAGCTTCTTGAAATGATAGATGAATTTGGTTTTCCAATTGCAATGAAGGTAAATGGTCACCTTCATAAATCAGATGTGGGTGGTGTTATTTTAAATGTATTGAATACAAAGAAGGCGGTGAATACGTATAGTAAACTTATGAAAATTGAGGGAGCGAATAGTGTTTTGATACAATCCATGCACAGCGGATTTGAGCTTTTTGTCGGGGTTAAAAAGGAGGTTGGTTTCGGACATGCCATTTTATGCGGAATGGGAGGTGTATTTATTGAAATTCTAAATGATGCGGCAGCTGCACTTTCACCAGTATCCAGAAAAGAAGCCGAGACAATGGTGCAAAGTTTAAAGAGCTATAAGCTTTTTGAAGGGGGCCGAGGCAAAGACCCACTTGATAAAGAACGTTTTATTCAAATAATTCTAAATATATCAGCCTTGGTTGAAGTTGCTCCCGAAATTGTCGAAATGGATATCAACCCGCTTTTAGCTAGTAGTGATAATGTGATATCTGTTGATGCACGAATTCGAATTGAAAAATAGTATTCTATGAAGTTTTTAGAAGAAAAAATTATTGCCTTAAAAAAGGAAAAAAATGCAGTAATTTTAGCACATTTCTATCAAGATTCTGCCATCCAGGATCTTGCGGATTTTGTTGGAGATAGTTTAAGTCTTTCACAAAAGGCTGCCCAGGTTGATGCTGATATAATAGTTTTTGCTGGTGTTCATTTTATGGGAGAAACCGCTAAGATTTTAAATCCAAATAAAAAAGTAATAATCCCAGATTTGGACGCAGGTTGCTCTTTAGCTTCTTCTTGTCCTCCCGATAAATTTGGTCATTTTGTAAAGCAGCATTCCAACCATACGGTTATCACTTATATTAATTGCTCTGCAGAAGTTAAGGCGCTTAGCGATCTTGTTTGTACTTCGTCTAATGCATTAAAAATTGTCAATTCCGTTCCTAAAGATCAGCCCATCATTTTTGCTCCAGATAAGAATTTGGGTAAATATATCATGAGTCAAACTGGTCGAGACATGTTATTGTGGGACGGTGCTTGTATAGTGCATGAGGCATTTTCTATAGAAAAACTATTGGAATTAACTCGAAAATATCCAGATTTCAAAATTATTGCGCATCCCGAATCGGAGGAACATATTTTGAAAACAGCAAGTTATATTGGTTCAACGTCTGGTATGATCGCTTATGTTAAAAGGTATCCGACAGAGAAATACATTGTTGCTACAGAGGTAGGGATTTTACATAAAATGCAAGCCGCAGCACCTTATACAGAATTGATACCTGCGCCCGCCAAAGATGATAACTCCTGCGCATGTAGCGAATGTGGCTACATGAAACTAAACACATTAGAAAAACTATATCAATGTTTGCTTAATGAGGCCCCTGTTATAGAAGTAGCAGAGACAATTAGAATTAAGGCGCTAAAACCTATTGAACGAATGCTTGAATTATCTAAAGAAGAATGAAAACAGATTTTTTAGTGATAGGATCTGGAATTGCGGGTTTGACCTATGGTATAAAAATTAGCGAAAAATTTCCAGATAAAAAGGTATTGATAGTGACCAAAAACCATGAATCGAACACTCAGTTTGCTCAGGGCGGTGTTGCCATTGTTCAAAATGACACAGACTCATTTAATAAACATTATAATGACACTATTCTCGCAGGGGATGGGTTATGTGATGAAAAAATAGTGAAAATGGTAATTTCGGAAGGTCCAAAATGTTTGTCCGAGATGGTGGATTGGGGTGTTCAATTTGACCTTAAAGAAGGGGGGCGATTTGATCTAAGAAAGGAAGGAGGACATTCAGAGAATAGAGTTGTACATTATAAAGATATTACTGGTGCGGAGATTTCAAGAGCAATGTTGCTCAGATTAGAGAAACTTGAAAATATCACTTTTTTGTCCAATCATTTTGTTTTAGATCTGATTTCGGATCATCATCTAAAAAGTGAAAAATCGAAAAATGAAATAACATGTTATGGATGCTACGCCTTGAATGAGGAAAACAACCAAACAGTAACTATTCAAGCGAAAATTACATTAATGGCAACAGGAGGAATAGGCCAGGTTTATGGACATACCACTAACCCAAATGTAGCAACCGGGGATGGTATTGCCATGGCCTATAGGATTGGAGCTAAAATAAAAGAGATTGAGTTTGTTCAATTCCATCCAACGGTTTTGTACGCGCCTTCATCCCAAACAACTTTTTTGATTTCAGAGGCAGTAAGGGGTTTTGGAGCAAAACTAAAAAATGAGTCAGGAGAAGAATTTATTTATAGATATGATTCACGTGGAGCGCTAGCTTCTAGAGATATTGTAGCTAGAGCAATTGACGCAGAATTGAAAAACACGGGAAAAAAGTGTGTGTATTTAGATTGTACAGAACTTGATCCTATTGGTTTTTCAGCTCATTTCCCAACGATAACAGAAACCTGTCGACAGAATGGAATCAATGTTCATAAGGATTTGATTCCGGTTATTCCTGCTGCGCATTATGGTTGCGGAGGCATACAAGTAAATAAAGATGCGGAAAGTTCAATTCAAAATTTATTTGCCTGTGGTGAATGCGCTCAAACTGGTCTGCATGGTGCCAACCGTCTAGCGTCAAACTCATTGCTTGAGGCATTTGTATTTGCTGATAAAGCAGTCGAAAAATCGGCACAACTTATCGGAGGTATTGAATTGCCGGTACATATCCCTGATTGGAATGATAAGGGAACGGTATTGACTAAAGAAAAGGTGTTGATTTCTCACAATAGAGTTGAATTACAGCAAATAATGCAAAATTACGTGGGTATTGTTCGCTCCAACACACGTTTAGAACGGGCTTTAAAAAGAATTGAATTACTTTATGAAGAAACAGAAACACTCTATAAATTGGCGAAAATTTCGAATGAGTTATGTGAGCTTCGAAATATGATTTCCGCTGCCTATTTAATCATTACACATTCACAACGAAGAAAAGAAAACAGAGGTGGATTTTATAATATCGATCTCATATAAATGAATTTCAAATGGAGAACAACTTGCCTTATCCCCTTATTATTACATGTGTTGTTATATATGCCTTGTTTGCGTTTTTAATGCTTTATCTTAAAAAGAAATTAAAAAACGCTAGCACTCTAAAGGTTGCCGTTTTAATCCCAGTTTTTGGTGGGTTTATATTGGGAGCCACTATTTTACTTTATGCAATCTCTTCCTTATAACCTGAGTTCGTTATTGAATGAGGTTTTATGGTCGTAAAAAGAAATGAAACTAGAGAAAGTAGTAAAATAATAGCACCAAATTGATGGAGCACTCCAATTGTTACAGGAACAGAATACAGTACCGTAATTACACCGAGTGTAAATTGCAAAGCCGTAATAAGCAACAACGTGTTTTGCATTCGTTTTTGAACGCGACTAAGCTGAAGTCTCCTAGTCTTTAGCCATAAATAAATGACAAATCCTAGAATTAAAAAGGCAATTATTCTGTGAATAAACTGTACAATCCCTGGACTGGTTGTCAAGGCCGAAATTCCTTTTTCTTCGAGCATGAAGCCAAATTCATCTGGCACCCATTGTGTCCCCATCTTTGGAAAGGTTGGATACCAATAACCCGCCTTTAAACCTGCTACAAAAGCGCCATAAATTAATTGAATCACCACCAACACAATGAAGCCCTTTAAAGCTTTATTAAGCCAAGTTGTAGTTTTATTAGCGGCAGAAACAACTTGATATTTTATTGAAAGTGCAATCCAAAAAACATAGGCCAAAAGACCCAAAGCTGTTATCAAGTGCGCTGCTAAACGATAATGACTTACATGCGGATTATCCACTAATCCACTTTTTACCATGACCCAACCCAAAGCGGCTTGCAAAACACCAAAAGCGAGAATTAGGAGGACCTGCTTCTTACGCTTTTTATTAAAATATCCCTTGAACCAAAATACAAGGCACGGAATTATGAAAACCAACCCTATTAGACGGGCAATGAGCCGGTGCAGATACTCCCAAAAAAAGATGGCCTTAAAGTCAGAAAGTGTAAAGTTAGAATTGTAAACTTTGAATTCTGGAAATTGTTGATACTGTCCAAAAACTTCCATCCACTCTGCATGAGAGAGCGGAGGAATAATCCCCATTATTGGTTCCCATTTAACCATGGATAGTCCGGATTGAGTTAACCGGGTAATTCCACCGATCACAACGATCAAAATAATTAGGATACATCCCAAAATCAACCAGTTGAAAATTCGTTTTTCCTTTTTAGAATATTCTGGATTTATTTGCATAATAAAATTCGCTCGTGCTCATATTAATTATTGGAGACAAAGATCAATACGACTGAAGAAATAAACAATGACTTCGATCACTTCTGACTTATTAATTCGATTTTATAAAATCCAATTAATAAGTTCGATCACACACCTACATGATTGACATCATCTTGCATTATGATTTGAATATCAATTGTTTATAAGTTTAGAAAACACTTCTTAGAGCGATCCTTTTAGTCATTATTTTTAATACGGAAATAAAAATAAACCATTTTTTAGATTGAGAGGTGTTAGAGGGGATGACTATTTCTGATTAAGGAAATATTGCGTATTCAATTCATAGAAAATGGCTCATATTAAAAAAGCGAAAAATGAAATTAATGGAGTTAGAAGAATTAAAAACGAAGGGAGCGGCTAGAACGTACAAATATGAAGAAGTGCTGGAAGCATCACGCGCCTATTTCGAGGGTGATGAATTGGCGGCAACTACTTGGATGAATAAATATGCTATGAAACGTGATGGTGATTTTCTGGAAATTACGCCAGATGATATGCACCAGCGTATGGCAAAGCAGTTTGCCAGAATTGAACAGAAATATAAGATTCCGAAAGAAAAAGCTAAAGCGTTATCTGATTACGGAAAATCGCGTAAGGTATTGACGGAAAAAAAGATTTACGACTACTTCAAAGAATTTAAATATGTTATTCCGCAAGGCAGTGTTATGTATGGGCTTGGGAACGAGCACATTCTAGCTTCTTTATCCAACTGTGTGGTCATGCCAGAAATTCATGATTCTTACGGTGGGATTTTTAAAACAGATCAGCAGTTAGCACAACTTTTTAAACGGCGTTGTGGCGTAGGAATTGATCTTTCAGAATTGAGACCAGCAAATGCAAGAGTTACCAATGCGGCAGGAACAACATCTGGCGCCGTTTCTTTTATGGAACGTTTTTCAAATACAACTAGAGAAGTGGCGCAAAATGGAAGAAGAGGTGCATTAATGCTAACCATGGATATTGCCCACCCGGATGTGGAAAGCTTTATTACTAGTAAGCAAGATTTGACTAAAGTAACTGGTGCAAATATCTCTATTCGCTTATCGGACGAATTTATGTCCGCAGTTGAAAATAATTTGCCATATACGCATCAATGGCCTATCAATTCTGATAATCCGACATTCACAAAAACCGTTGAAGCCAGAGAACTTTGGACAACAATTATTCAATGCGCACACAAGACTGCAGAACCTGGTTTAATTTTTTGGGATAGACAACATAACTATTCGACATCCTCGGTATATCCAGGATTTAAGAATGTCTCGACTAATCCTTGTTCGGAAATTGCCATGCAAGGTGGCGATAGTTGCAGATTAATCGCCTTGAATTTATATAGTTTTGTAAAAAACCCATTTACACAAGAGGCGTCATTTGATTTGGATAAATTCTATAAGGTAACTTATGAATCACAGCGGTTAATGGATGATTTGGTGGATCTTGAATTGGAATCAATAGAACGTATTTTGGACAAAGTGAACACCGATCCCGAGCCTATTGGCATAAAACAGGATGAAATTAATACCTGGAAATTGTTATCCGATACCGGTAAAAAAGGACGAAGAACAGGATTAGGATTTACCGCATTGGGCGACACTGTTGCTGCATTGGGATTTGCATTTGATTCGAAAGAAGCAATTGATAAGATTGAAGGCATAATGAAAGAAAAATGTCGGGCAGAATTTGATAGTTCAATTGACATGGCCTTGGAAAGAGGAGCTTTTGAAAACTTTGATCCAGTTATTGAAAAAACTTCTGAATTTGTACAAATGTTGCAGGTAGAATTGCCAGTCGTTTATAAAAGAATGATGAAATATGGCCGGCGGAACATCTCCATTAGCACCGTTGCTCCAACTGGAAGTTTGAGTATGCTTGCTCAAACCTCATCAGGTATCGAACCCGTATTTCTTTTGTCATATAAGCGCCGAAGAAAAGTCAATTCCGCCGATCAAAATGCCATAATTAGTTTTGTGGATGAAATGGGAGATCAATGGGAAGAATTTGAAGTTTATCATGGGAAGCTGAAAGATTGGATGCGTATTTCTAAAGAAAAGGATTTAAATAAAAGTCCTTACTTTGGATCAACTGCTGCTGAAATAGATTGGAAAAAGCGGGTCGAAATTCAAGCCGTTGTTCAAAAATACGTGACGCATTCTATTAGTTCAACCATTAATTTGTCCAGTGATGTTTCAATGGATCGTGTGAATGAAATTTACATGGAATCATGGAAAAAAGGTTTAAAAGGCATTACGGTTTACCGGGATGGTTCGCGCAATGGCGTACTAGTTGCAACTGATCATGATGGGAAAAAACAGGACGCAATTTCAGTAACTATTCCACCAAAAAGACCAAAGCGTATTGAGGCAAATGTAATTCGTTTTCAAAACAACAATGAAAAATGGTTAGCCGTTATCGGTTTGATAGATGGGAAACCCTATGAAATATTTACTGGAAAAGCGGAAGACGCTTTTTATCTGCCAAGTTGGGTGGAAAGAGGCTTCGTTATCAAAAACAAAACCGAAGATGGTAAATCGCGTTACGATTTTCAATACTGTGACAAAGAACAGTTCAAGGTTACGATTGAAGGCTTGTCACGTTCTTTTGACAAGGAATGTTGGAATTATGCAAAGTTAATTTCGGGTGTATTAAGACATGGAATGCCTTTGCCATTTGTTGTTGATTTAGTGACGAATTTAGATTTACATCACGATAATATTAACACATGGAAAGCGGGGGTTGTTAGGGCCTTAAAGCGATACATTCTAGATGGTACACAAGCTGCAGATCACCTTTGCCCTGAATGTAGCGACCCGGATGGATTGATTTATGAAGAAGGTTGCTTGAAATGCAAAAGTTGTGGTCACTCAAAATGTGGCTAATGATAGATAAAACTGAGAATCGAGCTGTTTTTTGCATGATTACCATCATAATTGGCTACTTATTCAAAGCGTAATTTTGTATCCAAATAAAAGTAAATTAAATGAAAAATATACACTCATTTCACATTCCTGTTATGGGGATTGGATTTACAATTGACTCGCCAATAAAGGTGAGTCAATTTGGTATAGATTCAGCCATATCATTAGCAGATGATCGATTGCTTGAACAATTAAGAGAAGGATTTTGTGAAAAATATAAATTCCCCTTTATCGCAATTAATAGAAAAGTAAAAGATTATCGCGCAAAAAGAATTACTTCATACCTAAACTTGATTAAAGAAATTACTGAGAAAAAATTTGCTGAATTTAAGGTGAATTCATTCAACTCCATAAGAGATATCAAATCCTATTTTGATCTTCTTCCTGATGGAATGGAGTTAAAAGAGGAATTTAAAAGACGAACGGAAAAAGCCTTCAATTTAAGCAAGACGAAAGAATGGATCAAGAAGAATTTGCATATTGGAAGTATTGACGTGAATATAATGACAAAGGTTGATGGGGTTAGTTATCAGGAAAAGGAGCCTTTACCTATCGCGTATAATGATGCTCATTCCGCTTTACGCGGTTTTGCCAATAGTAATCTAAATTCATCTATTATTTTTTCAGCAGGAATGAATCCCGCGCTTTTCAGTTATTTAGAGCAGTTCGAAAACTTTTTCCCGGATGCTAATAATCAAATAAAGCAGAAAATAATTTTAAAAGTGAGTGATTACAGATCGGCGCTCATTCAAGGTACCTACTTGGCGAAAAAGGGGCTTTGGGTTTCTGAGTATCGGATTGAATCTGGTCTTAATTGCGGAGGGCACGCTTTTGCAACGGACGGGTACTTAATGGGACCAATTTTGGAACAATTTAAAACGAATAGAGAGGAACTTCATGCGACCGTCTTTGCCGTTCTCATTGATGCCTTATCAAAAAAGGAATATCATAAGCCCAAAAACTTGCCTATAATAAAAGTTACAGCACAAGGTGGAGTTGGAACGGCTGAAGAGCATCAATTTCTATTGGATCATTATCAAGTGGATTCTGTGGGCTGGGGAAGCCCATTCCTTCTCGTTCCTGAAGCAACAACTGTTGACCCAATTACAATGGATAAATTGAGTAAGGCAACAGAAAGTGATTTGTATTTGAGTGATATTTCACCTTTAGGGGTCCAATTCAATAACCTTAAGGGAAACACAAAGGATATTGAGAAAGAAGCTATTATTCAAAAAAGGGAACCTGGAAGCCCTTGTATTAAAAAACACTTGGCATTTAATACGGAGTTCACCACGAAACCTATTTGCACAGCTTCAAGCCAATACCAAAAATTAAAAATAGAAGAACTCAAAGAGAAATCATTATCGGAGGATAAGTTTCAAAAAAAATATGACCGCATTGTGGAGAAAGCGTGTTTATGCATGGGGTTAAGCGCATCAGCCATAACCGTTAATGATTTAACTGTCAAAGAATCGGTAAAAGGAGTTTCCGTTTGTCCAGGTCCTAATTTGGCTTATTTTTCGAAAATTGTGAGCTTAAAGGCTATGGTAAAGCACATTTATGGTTCAAGTAGCGTTATTTCACGTACAGATCGTCCCAATATGTTTATCAAAGAACTAACCATGTATCTTGATTATTTAAGCAATAAAATAGATGAATCAGTTCTTCCTTTGTCCAAAAAGGAAGAGAAGGGTCTTGTGAAAATGGCGAAAAATTTGAAGGAAGGAATTATTTATTATAATGAATTGTTCACCGACTTCTTTTTTCAAAATGAAAAGAATCATTTTATCGATACTTTAGCTCAAAATAAAATACGCTTACAACAACTAAATGATCGAATAATTCATTTGCAACTATAACTAGTGCCTGGTCTGAAATACAACCAAATCCGTCCGCCTTAGGCGGACGGACTTTTGAGTTTATTTTAGCAATCTTGTCAGATGATGTTATCAGAAGCTGGCACTTCTTCTGATCATCTGATGCTTTTCTCAGCACTATTTTCAAAAAAAAGTCTCAACATCACATATAAATAGGGATTTGATTTTTTATTGGTCTCAGATTTAACATTAACAATTGGCAGTTTTTTTTAGGCAATGACCAATTCTTAATTTAAAATTCTGAGATCGACATTCGTTAATCATTATTCGACATTCAATAATAGTCCGTATTTATTGCTAATTGGGAGATTAATAACCATTTATTTTAAATGCGTTTGCCCTGGGGTAACCTTGAAAATATACTTCAAATTCTAGATTAAATTAATGCGATTTCAACAGTCATGCAGCAATCCAATTTGAAAATGGAAGATTTTTTGTACAACACAAATGTGCAAAAACGTGAACTTAATAAGTTCAAACTAGAATATTAAGGTATGGTTGAATCATTGGAGAAGACAGGAAACTCGTCTATTTCCGACCAAGCACAAGCTAGTTCTTTCCAAAAAGAAAAACCCCGCCAACCTAAGGCTGACGGGGTTTTTATTATGAACTTGTTTAGAATTAATGGTTTCTCGGTTTTTTTCCGAAAAAATGACTTTTAGATTGGCGAATTTTCGATTTGTTCCAATTCCAAATCACCATTTGGTATCTTCTCCAGAGATAATCTACTGGCGCAACCAAGAAGTGCATAAATCGTGTGAATGGAATAAGTCCAATGAGAACAAAGGCCGCTACAATATGAATTTGAACCCAAACAGGAGCTGCAGATACAGCATCAATATCTGGACTGAAAGAGAATATTGATCTGAGATAAGGAGTCAGAACACTAGCAAACCAACTTGAACCCCATCTTACGAAATAGGCTACTCCTAGTCCGGATACAATTTGTGTCAGTAAAATGGCGTAAACAACCATGTCCATTTTATTGGTAACTACCAGTAAGGTCTTAGAAGTCAGTCTTCGTTTAATTAACAAAATCAATCCTAGAAGCGCCAATAAAGCAAAGGCAAATGAACTAATTTCAAGAATTAGAAGGCGAACGGGTTGCCCATTCCAAGCAATAAGCGCTCGTGGGAACATGAAAGCAATCAAGTGTCCAAAGAATATAACCATTAAACCCCAGTGGAAAGGTTGACTTCCCCAAAATAATTTTTTCCCTTCTAAAAACTGTGTGGAAAGAGAAGATACTTTGTACCCTTTTTTAGTATAACGATATATACTTCCGACAATGAATAAGCCAAAGGCAACGTATGGAAGGGTCGCAAATAACAGCCCATTGATATGTGATATATTATTATTTAAGCCTTCAATCAATAATATAATTACTAGACTGAAAACAGCTAAAATGATGAAGAATATGAGCGGAAAATTTTTGATCTGATGCGGTCCAAAGAAAATCCCATCTTCACGCGATAGTTTTTTAACCTTGCGTAGATAATTGTAGAAATAAGCAATTACAAACATCAGGATTATTAAGCCCCATAAAAGGAAAGCGCTATAATCCGGGCCGGTTGCAACAGTTGCGTCAGAACCTGATGCTACTGACTCATCTCCACCTGCCGCAACAACAGTAGGATCGGCCATATACTCAACCAAACCTTGGATTTCATCATCCGAAAGATCGGTGAAAGCAGGCATAGCTGACTTATTAAATTCCTCATAAATAGCTATAGCATCTGGGTCGCCTGATTTTATCATGGCGTCTGAATCTTTAATCCAAGTTGCCAGCCATTCTTCCGTTCTTTTTTCAGTAATACCACCTAGACCTGGACCAATTATTACGTCGTCCGATACTGAGTGACAAACACTACATCTATTCTTAAAAAGCTCACCACCTTCCTGCGCAAGCAAGTTAGATGAAAGTAGAAAGGTTGATAAAAAGATAGCCAAGGTACCAAGCATTGCTCGGTATTTAGTGGCACTATTCTTTGACCATAACATAATTTTCTTTTTTTTAATGATTGAATGACCTTCCATGTTATTTAGTTTTTACAAGTTCTGTTGCAGTTGAACAAGCCCCTTCACAATTAGGCAAAAATGAGCTTAAGGGGTCTGGTTGAATTTTTTCCTCTTCAAATGAATTGATTTTGAAATCAGATTGAAAAACTTCTAACAAAGCCATCAATGCATATTGGTAGGCATTTTTATCTTTCAAATTTTCTTGAATGAGTACTTTTTGCTTTTTCTTTCTAACTTTCGTTTTCAATGCTATTCGTGATGTTTCAAATTCTTTTACCATCATTTCAATTGCTGGTATATACATCCGCACTGCTAGCTCTTCTAAGAAAACTTGATCTTCCAATAAAGGAAGCAGTGTTAATGCATTCGGCAAATTATCAGACAATTCAACACCGCAGTCGTTATTTACTTTACGCTGCTCATTTTTCATTTGCACCAAAAAATCACCTCTTTTATAATCTTCAGCATACAACACATACCCAAGATCTAAATAGCATATTGCCTGAATATGGAAGGTTTTACCAAACAACTCCTCTATTTCGTAGATGTTAGCTCTTTCGTGAATGATTTCTTGAAACCTCTTTAAATGTACATACGCTTTAGGGTATTGGTATTGGATAAACTTTACGCAAGCGTCTACCTGCTCTACATATCCTTTTTGCGGATACCGAAATAAATTAGCTAAGAGATTATATTGAATTTTATCTTTCATTTGTCCACTTTTTTAATGATTGTGAGATTTATAAACCTCTAGCAGGTCTTTCTTTAAATCCAAACCCTGTTTCTCCTTTAGCGTCTGCCGTTGCTTCTAGCATCTCAATTGACTCTTCTCTATGCGCTGGTGGAATTACAAATCGTTCTTCAAAAGTTGCTAATGAAGTCAATCTAAAAATGGCGTTCGCAGTGTCTTTATCAACTTTTGCGTTTTTCATTAAATCTATTACTTCATTTTCATCTAAATCACCAACAGTTTCGTGTCTTCTGAAATATTTAACGCTCAACAGTTTTTCATAAACCTCTGTGATCTTTTCTGTGTCATGATTTGAAAATAAAGATGCCAAATACTTCACAGGAACACGTTGTTGATCTACTTTCGGAAACAAATCCGTTGATTTCGTTTCATAATGTCCGTTTTCATCCATTTGCGCCATAGCTGGCAACATTGGCGGAACATAAAATAAATTCGGTAGTGTTCTATACTCGGAATGTAAAGGCAATGCAATTCCCCATTCTTTCACAAATTTGTAGACTGGCGATTTTTGCGCAGACTCAATAGTTGAATCATGGATCCCTGCTTTTCTTGCAGCTGCAATAATTTGTGGATCGTTCGGATCGACATAAATATTGAGTGAATTATGTAATAGATCTTTATCACTTGATGAAGCTACAGCCTCTATACGGTCTGCATCATAAAGCATAACACCTAAATATCTAATTCTTCCTACGCAAGAGTGCATACAAGCTGGTGCTTGTCCAGATTCTAAACGTGGATAGCATAGGATACATTTTTCAGATTTCCCAGTATGCCAATTGTAATATGATTTTTTATAAGGACAAGCCGTTACACACATTCTCCAAGCTCTGCATCTTTCTTGATTGATCAAGACTACACCATCTTCGCCTCTTTTATAGATAGCGCCAGATGGACAAGCTGCAACACAAGCAGCATTCAAGCAGTGATTGCAAATTCTAGGCAAATACTGCAAGGTCATTTGTTCCAACTGAAACATTGCTTCTTGTTCAGATGGAGAAAGCGCTGCAAAATTCACATCCTTACGTGCATAGTCAGGAGAACCTCCTAAATCATCATCCCAATTGGGTCCTGATTTAATGTCAATCGGTTCACCAGTCACTAAAGAAATTGCTCTACCAATTGGTTGATCATCTCCTTCAGGTGCAGTGAATAAATCACTATACTTATACGCCCATGGATGATAATAATCTTCCAAAGTTGGCATGTGTGGATTATGGAATATATTTTTTAAACCTTTGAGTTTTCCAGCTCCTTTTAAGGCAATTTTATCTCCTTTTTTCTCCCATCCACCTTTATAGATGTCCTGATCTTCCCATTTTGTTGGATAACCTGTACCTGGCTTTGTTTCAACATTGTTCCACCACATATATTCTGCTCCACGTCTGTCTGTCCAAACATTTTTACAAGCAACCGAACAGGTGTGACAACCGATACATTTATCGAGATGAAAAACCATTGAAATTTGCGCTCTAATATCCATAATTGATGTATTTAATTCTTGTCTGCTAATTAATATTCTACTTTGTGCATCTTTCTCACTAGCACGTGTGTATCCCTGTTTACACCAACCGGTCCCCAATAATTAAAGTGGTAGGTAAATTGTCCGTAACCACCGCACATTAAGTTTGGCTTAAGGTGAACCCGAGTAAAGGAGTTATTCATCCCTCCACGACGCGGCTCGCCATTTTTACCTCTTCTTATTTGGGATTTTGGAATATTATAAGTTCGCTCAACAGCGTGATAAACAATACAAACTCCATTGGGAATTCGAGCACTTACACAGGCTCTTGCAACGTATACACCGTGGTCATTATAAACTTCCACGTGGTCGTTGTCATTGATTCCTAGTTCGGCTGCATCATGCTCACTTAACCAACAAGGTTCGTTACCACGGGATAGCGTTAACATTCGTAACGTATCTCCATAAGTAGAGTGAATATGCCATTTTCCGTGAGGAGTTAAACAATTCAGCATTTTGGCCTGACCATCATTCACTGTTTGACGCAAATCTCCGTATGCTTCAGGTGTTGGAGATGGTTTATAGGTTGTCATATGTTCACCAAAAGCCAAGTAGGCATCATGGTCTAAATAAAAGTGTTGACGTCCTGTTAAGGTTCTCCAAGGCACAAACATATCTACGTTGTAGGTATATGCTGCATAGGTTCTTCCATCATGCATTAATCCTGACCAAAGTGGTGAAGAATTATAGCGTTTAGGTTGCGCCTGTAAATCACGATATTCGATTGAAACATCTTTATAAGGTTTACCTAACTCAGCAATTTCAGGGATACCAATTTTCACGGCCGCGTTTTTATAAGCGCGGTCTGCTAATTTACCATTGGTTAAACTTGACAATTTCAAGATGGCATCAATCGCTTCAACATCTCCATGTAAGGATGGGTATTCTGTTCCATCTTTCCATTTTTGAACATGTTGACGGTGATCAAGCATTTCTTCATACACATCATCACACATATAGTGATTTCCGTGTGCGCCCAATCCGTTTTTTGCAACTCCTTTTCCTAAGGATATAAATTTGTCGTAAATTTTAGTGTAATCCCGTTCTTTGAAAACAATATTGTGCATTGTTTTACCTGGAATTGGTTCGCATTCTCCTTTACTCCAATCTTGCAAATGTGGTTGACTCATTTCATCTTTAGAATCATGAACCAATGGCACGTTTATTACATCCTTCATTACATCTGGAAGATATTGCGGTGCCATATCCTGCACTTTTTTCGCAATATCTCTAAAGATATGCCAATCTGTTTTTGATTCCCAAACTGGCGGAATCGCAGCAGATAGTGGATGGATAAACGAGTGCATATCAGTTGAATTGATATCCGCTTTTTCATACCACGAAGCTGTAGGCAATACAATGTCAGAATAGAGAGCAGAAGTATCCATTCGGAAGTTGATGTCAATGACTAAATCCATTTTCCCTTGTGGGGCTTTTTCTAAGAATTCAATATCATGCGTAACATCCTCGGCTACCTCATCTGCAATTTTGTTATTGTGTGTACCTAAGTAGTGATCTAAGAAATACTCATGTCCTTTTGCGGACGTTCCAATTGCATTTCCTTTCCAGATAAACCAAACACGTGGAAAGTTAATTTCTCGATCCGGTTCAGTAATAGCATGTTTCAATTCACCTGATTTAATTTGAGCAACCATGTGGTCTCTAATCTCATCATCTGTATTAAAACCTGCAGCTTGAGCATCTTTTATAATGTCAAAATTGTTTTTGCTGTATTGAGGGTAATAAGGCATCCAGCCATTTTTAACCGCTTTAACAGCCCAATCAGCTGAGTGCATATTGGCTAATTCATTGTCTGGAGATGAATTGTATTTTTTCTGATTTCCATCATATCTCCACTGGCATGAATTAATATAATGCCATATTGGTCCTTGCTGTAATCTTGGGGTTGTCTCCCAATCTTTTGAACTCATTATAGTTGACCATGAATCCATTGGCGCCAATTTCTCTTGCCCCACATAGTGATTCATTCCTCCACCATTTTTACCATTACAACCCGTTAGCATTTGCGCCATAATAGCTGAGCGGTAAATCAAGTTTTCATGAAACCAGTGATTAATTCCGGCTCCAACTATTACCATACAAGCACCCTCAGTTTTCTCGGCAGTGGTTGCCCACTCTCTTGCCAATTGAATAACTTCTTTTCTACCGATACCGGTAAAAATCTCTTGCCATGCAGGAGTATAAGCGGAACTTGTATCATTATAATCTGTTGGATAATCTCCTTCAAGACCTCGTCCAACACCATATTGAGCCATAGTAATATCATAGATAGTTGCTACTGCAATCTGATCCCCATTAACATCTGTAATGTATCTAACAGGAACTCCACGATTCGCTTTATTATCTAATCCGTATTCTGTAAATTCTACTTGAAGTACACCTTCATTCTTGTCTAAGAAAGATAATTCCGGATCATATTCTGCTCCAGTTTCTCCATCATTAAAATTGAGGTTCCACTTTCCTTTTTCATCTTGCCATCTAAATCCAGTAGTCCCCATAGGAACTATAAGTCCACCAGTTTTTGTGTCATAATTCAAAAATTTCCAGTCGCCATTTTCAGCGTCTTTATGTTTTGAAATTTCGTTGGCACGAATCATTCTACCTGGCAGATTTACACCATTTTTCTCTTCCACTTTAACAAGGAAAGGACAATCTGTAAAACGCTTTATATAGTCCATGAAATATGGAACTTGGCGTTTAACATGATATTCTTGTAGAATTACATGTGTGACAGACATCCAAAATGCACCATCAGATCCTGCGTGAACAGGAATCCATTGATCGGCATGTTTAGCAACCATACTAAAATCCGGAGACATTACCACGGTTTTTGTACCATTATGTCTTGCTTCAGAAAAGAAGTGAATATCTGGCGTACGCGTCATCCCAAGGTTGGCACCCATTGAAACAATGAATTTTGACTTAAACCAATCGGCAGATTCGCAAACATCTGTTTGCTCTCCCCACACTTCAGGAAATGCATTTGGTAAATCACAATACCAATCATAAAAGCTTAAGTTAACAGCCCCCATTAATTGCAAGTAACGTGATCCAGCAGCATAACTAAGCATACTTTTAGCCGGAATTGGAGCAAATCCTATAATTCGATCTGATCCATATTTTTGAACCGTATAAATATTTGAGGCAGCAATTAATTCCACCATCTCATCCCAATGAACTCGTCTAAAACCACCTTTACCACGAGCACGTTGATAACGTTTTCTTTTTTCAGGATTAGCTTGCAAATTTGCCCAAGCTTTAACTGAATCTCCATCAACTTTTTCTTTTTCCTCGCGATACAAATCGATTAAAGCTCCTCTAATAATTGGATACTTTACCCGAATCGGGCTGTATAAATACCAAGAATATGAAATCCCACGTTGACAACCTCTTGGCTCATAAGGAGGAACCTCTTTATTGAACTGCGGGTAATCTAATTGTTGCATTTCCCATACAACAATCCCATCTTTTACATGAATTGCCCATGAACATCCACCAGTACAGTTTACGCCATGCGTACTTCGAACTACCTTGTCATACTGCCATCTGTTTCTGTAAAATTCTTCCCATTTTCGGGTTTCTGGCGATATTATATCTTCGATCCAACTCATAATGTTGCTTATTTATACTGTTTAGTTCAATTAAAATTTTGCGTCCCAAGCGCTGTGTTGCCGTGCAAAAATATCGGCCTTTACCATTTTCTTTTTTCGTTTGCTCCAAAGCAATTGGACAAGTCCCAAGAGACATATTAGCCCGATTCCACCACCAACAACAAGGTAAGTACCTCCGCTCGTTTCTACCTGACTATCTTTTGTTTCGTCTGCATACTTAAGAAAAGCTGTTAAATCAACACGCTCTTGCTCAGTAAGTGGGTTATTATTATATGTGGATGCCATTGCTGGAAATGGAGGAGCGCCTAACCAACTAACCAATCCTTCGCCCAATCGGCTATATACATCTGTTAAGTCTTTTGCGAATAATCCTCCTGGAATTACATCCTCATGCGTCACGTTGTGACAAGCAATGCAGGATGGCCCTCCATTCAAAAATAAACTTCCTCCTTGAAAAAAAGCCTTACCACGATCGATATCCCCTACCAATGTTATAACGGGTTCAACTTCAGTTTCAGTTTCAGTTTCAGCGGCGTCTTCATCAAGTTCTTCTACCACTATAGCTGAATCTGCAATAACGACATCTTCAATTATGCCATCTTCAATTGTATCACCTTGCGCTTGCAAAGCAAGAGGCGAAAGAAAAAGGATTTGGCTCATTAAGAGAATCCTAACCCGTTTGTATATTCTTGTTCGATTCATTGTGTTTAGATTTAATTCTAAATGGTTTATCAATTTTACATTACAAATGTGCGGCTTAAACAGGTCTGATAAAATGATCTGAATCATGTTTTTGATATAGTCGTCTGCTTAAAACTGAACTAAGCAACGCCATGTAAGATTTAAATCATTAATTACATAGCTTAACTTTAAATTAATTGCTTGGAAATCAATATGAATCAGGAAGAATTAACCATCAAATAGAAGTTTATTCAAACTTGCTGCTCACAAATTTTTCTTTCGAAAGTTGATCAGCGTATTATTTGGGAAGAAATAAAAAATCGAGTAGGAAGATAGAGGTTATTCCCCTATCTGTCCTCTCACACCACCGTACGTACGGATCCGTATACGGCGGTTCATTAAGTTAGTAATTGTTTTGAGTACATTTCCATAAGGCTAATGTA
>WTCE01000155.1 GCA_013138735.1 Crocinitomix sp.
AATAAATGAGATTCAAACTAAATTAAATTCTAGACCTAGAAAACGATTTGGGTATGAAAACCCTATATTTATGATGGAAAAATTATTGTTTAACCAAGAAGTTGCATTTGTAACTTGAATTCAGCAATTGATTTCCATAAAAATGAGGATTTTGCCCTCTGATTTCAGCATTTATTTAATCAGTTGCGGGATTGCGACGTTACATATTGAGTAAAAAAAATCAGCGAAAATCTGCTTGATCTGCTCGATCTGCGTTCTATTAACTAAACTTCATAGTCCATAATGTGTCAAATATTTATAATTCATGACGTTGCAGGTTTCGCTGGATTTGTAAGCCTAGATCAACCAAGTTTTTTCATTTTATAAGGCTTCAGAAACTATCTTTAACATCATCCCAATCTAATAAACTATCAGGGTTTTCATTTGATTCTTTAATACGTTTAAGTACCAAATCCTTTTGCCATTGTGGAATTTCAATAGTGTTTATTCCAAGTTCGTTAAATAACTTCATTATGAAATCAAATTTAACATCTGGTATATTTACTGTTACCTGTTTCATTACGTAGATATTTGTTCAGTTTATAATGCGCAAGCTCCTATTAATACAGCGTTTAAACAAATATAAGGGAACTTTATTACATAGTAATGAATATTAGAAATTCAGATGCAGTAGCCATTTATAGCACTATGAAATAACCGTTTTTAAACCAATTCCCCTTTGGATTTATTA
Organism: Crocinitomix sp.; assembly: GCA_013138735.1. GTDB lineage: Bacteria > Bacteroidota > Bacteroidia > Flavobacteriales_D > Crocinitomicaceae > Crocinitomix. The sequence continues at coordinate 731 of WTCE01000155.1, forward strand.
AATTCGTGCGAATTAGAATTTTAGCATGGCATTCGGTTTTTTAAAAAGGTGGAAATTTTGGAGGCGTTTATTGATTTGGTCAATCGTTGCGCCTATTGTCTTGTTTTTTACCGTAGTAGCAATTGCATATTGGAAGCAAGATGCCATGGTACAGAAAATAATCACTGACTTAAACGCTGATTTTGTTGGAGAAATTGAAATTGAGGATTCTCATATAAGCCCTTTTGAAAACTTCCCCTATATCTCCGTTACTTTCGATCATGTGAAAATTTATGAGGACAAAGAAAACCACAAAGATCCCATTTTAAGTCTAGAAAACTTATACGCAGGTTTTGATCTTTGGACATTGATTTCTGGAAGTTACGATATAAAAGTCCTTGAATTGAACGAGGGTTATATTCATGCGGTCCAGCACGCAGATGGAGAATTAAATATTGTAAAAGCGCTCACATCTACTAAACCTATTGAAGAAATTGAAGGAGATTTTAACATTCATCTCAAATCAATTGAGTTGATTAATGTTGACATTTATAAAAAGAACGAAGCCAACGGATTGATTGTCGAATCGTTTGTTGATCATGCAGAGCTGTCTTTTAAAACGAATGAAGATCATGTTTTAGCAGCCATTGATGCCCAAATGGAAATGAATATCATTAAGGATGGTGACACGACCTTTTTCAAACATAAGCACCTTAATATAAGTAGCGAAGTTGAATATTTTAAGGAAGATGAAATGCTTGTCATTAGCCCTTCCGAATTAGAATTAGAACATAGCACGTTTAATGGCGAAGGGACAATAGATATCAAGAATGATTTTGACATTGATTTGAACTTGTATGGTAATAAAGAGAATTTTAAACTCTTCATGGCCTTGGCTCCCGAAGAGCTTCACCCAACACTTGCTATTTATGACAACGCTGGTGAGATTAAATTTGATGTGAACATTACCGGAAAAGCAGTCAATGGCAATACACCCAATGTCTATGCAACTTTTGCATGTCAAAATGCCCATTTCGAAAATAATTTATCACACAAAAAGCTGGATCAACTCAATTTTTCGGGCTATTACACGAATAATGGGCTCCCTGGTTTAGAAAATATGGAGTTCAAGTTAAGTGACTTTACGGCGCGACCAGAAGCAGGTACTTTCACAGCAAATTTATTCGTTAAAGACTTTGAATCACCTAATATTGAAATGTCGCTTGATTCAGATTTTGATTTGGAATTTTTAACCTCTTTTATAAATGTAACAAGCTTTGAAGATTTGACTGGTGGAATTCAGATGCACATGAAATTTCATGATATTATTGATCTAACTAATCCAGAACGATCCATTGAAAAGTTAAATGAAGCTTATTATTCAGAAATATTAATTGAAGATGTAGGCTTTAAGTCAGCTGATTTTCATTTGCCAATTTCAAAAATAAACACAAGAATTGTGCTCGAAGGACATGCTGCAGAGATTGAATATTTTTCAGGAAAAATTGGCGAGTCCGACATTAAAATAGCAGGAAGTATTTCTGATTTACCGGCTATTTTACATCATACCGATAAGGAAGTTACGGCTGATTTAGTTGTGGAATCTAAACTCTTAGATATAACCGAAATGACAACTACGGGTGACCCAGAAGCAAAACCTATAGATGAAAAAGTGGATGACTTTCGAATGAAATTGAAATTCATTTCTACCGCTCGTAACTTTACCGAATCTGCTAACCTGCCTGTTGGCGAATTTTTTATAGAAGATTTATATGCGAAGTTGGAGCATTATCCGCATACTTTGCACGATTTTCATGCAGATGTATTTGTAGACGATTCTAATTTCAGAATTATTGACTTTTCTGGCGAGATCGATCAGTCAGATTTTCATTTTGTTGGACAGTTGTTAGATTATGAAAGGTGGTTAGAAGAACATCCAAAGGGTGATACAAAGATTGATTTTGATCTGACATCTGAAAAACTGCAATTGGAGGATATCTTTTCATATAAAGGAGAAAATTATGTTCCCGAAGATTATCGACACGAAGTATTAGATGATCTTAAGCTACACGGATCGGTAGAATTGCATTTTAATGATGGATTACAATCAACTGATTTTAGGTTAACAGAAGTCGCAGGGAAAATGGAAATTCATCCAGTGAAATTTGAAGACTTTGACGGACGCATTCATATTGAGGATGAACATTTGGTTATAGAAGAACTTGCTGGAAAAATAGGGCATTCAACTTTTAGCATGGATATGAACTACTATTTTGGTGATGATGAGAAGATCCGAAAAAGAGATAATCATTTTGGATTAAGAGCCGCCCGATTAGATTTTGACGAACTATTTAATTACAATACGCCTCCAGGGCAGTTGGCCGAGTCTCCTGGCGAACATGAGGCCGTTTTTAATATTTATGAACTACCATTCTCAACCATGACTTTTGATCTGGATATCGATCGCATGAACTATCACCGCTATTTATTGAATGATCTGCATGCGCGAGTCCGCACTACACCAGAACATTATATTTATATCGACACCATGCGCATGAAAACAGCAGGAGGGCGTTTAGAATTAGCGGGTTATTTTAATGGTTCAGATAAGGATAAAATTTATTTTAGTCCCAATTTGAAGCTAGTTGGGGTGGATTTAGATAAACTGCTTTTTAAGTTTGAAAACTTTGGACAAGACCATTTGGTATCTGAAAACCTCCATGGAGAAATTACGACAACCATCACAGGAAAAGTGCATATGCATGCCGACTTTGTTCCAATTTTGGATGATTCAGAAGTACATATGGATGTCCAAATTTTGAACGGTACTTTAGTCGATTTTGCACCAATTGTGGAGCTCAAGGATTATTTTGTCGATAAAAACGTCAACAAAGTAAAATTTGATTCACTTATTAATCATGTTGATTTTACGAACGGTACAATTGACATTCCTGAAATGGCAATCAATTCATCACTCGGTTATATGATTATTTCGGGGACACAGGATATGGATTATAATATGGAGTATTATATCCGAGTTCCTTTATCACTTGTTGCAGGCACTGGATTTAAAAAGCTATTTGGCAAGAATAAAGAGGAAGTCGATCCCGATCAAGTAGATGAAATTGAATATGCGGATGCCGATAAAAAACGTGGATTTGTGAATATCCGAATTGTAGGTGATGCAGAGGATTATAAGATTACTCTAGGTAAAGATAAGAGGAGAGGTTAAAGAAGGGCTTTGCAGTGATTTGTAATCCTGCGACAGGAAGATTTTTACAACTTGCAAGATTCCTCCCTAGGCTTCGCTGGATTTGTAATCCTGCGACTGCACGATTTTTACAACTTGCAAGACTCTTCCCACAAACAGTCAAGAACTACATATCAATTAAGCAAACAACTTCTTCCAGAAAGTTGCAATCAATCCACTACAAACAATGTGGCTTCGCTGGATTTGTAATCCTGCGACTGCACGATTTTTACAACTTGCAAGACTCCTCCCTCAAACAGTCAAGAACTACATATCAATTATGCAAACAACTTCTTCCAGAAAGTTGCAATCAATCCACTACAAATAATAAATGCAATTAAGAAGTAAAGTGCCTGTGATGCACTCCCTAGCAAATAATTTCCAAGACTAAACAAGGCCGAATAAATCGCAATACAGCCTAAAAAGATGCTGAGCACTTTATATCCCATGTTTTTGAACTTAGAATCATTGTCAAAGGCACGCTTTTCAAATTCTGGATTCAGGTATTTATCGTTTTTCGTGAGTAAGGTGATACCCACCCATGCGACTGTTGTAATTCCAACACCCCAAAGCATTTTAAATGAATCAGTATACTCCACATCAAAACCTTTATCCGCAATAAAAAAGAAGGCCGCAACTAAAAAGGAAACACTCATTGCAATTATTTCGCTGTAAGGATTTATTGCTGTCCAAAACCACCTTAGTATAAATAGCAACCCTGTTCCTGCACCAATTGTTAAGATGAGGTGAAATGCTTCTTGGGCTTCTTCTAAAACTAACGAAAGTAATGCTGCCAACATCATCATTAAAGCAGTTGAGATACGGCCAACATTTACCAGTCTTTTTTCAGATGCTTCTGGAGCGACAAATCGTTTATAAAAATCATTGACTACATAGGAAGAACCCCAATTTAAGTGAGTTGAAATAGTGGACATGAATGCTGAAATTAATGAAGCCAATACTAATCCTAATAATCCTGCAGGCAAATAACTAAGCATTGCAGGATAGGCTAAATCATTCTGATAATAGCCTTCCGCCAATCCTGGGAATTGCGCTTTCATATCCGCAATTTCTGGAAATAATATAATTGAAGCTAAGGCAATAATAATCCAAGGCCAAGGACGCAAGGCGTAATGTGCAAAATTAAAAAATAAAGTTGCTGCAGTTGCATGCTTTTCGTCTTTTGCCGCCAACATCCTTTGGGCTATATAACCACCTCCGCCAGGCTCAGCACCGGGATACCAAGCACTCCACCATTGTACCGCTAATGGGACAATTATTAGTGCGATCCAAGTATCCCAACTATCAGTCGCTTTTGGGATAAAGTTCAATTTTTCTTGGACAGCTGGATTACTTAATAATCCATCCATACCTCCTACTTCTGGTAAATCGATTATAAAATAGGCCGCCCAAATGGAACCCACCATTGCGATAATAAATTGAAAGAAATCGGTTAGGATAACACCCTTTAAACCGCCTAATAAAGAATAAAGTACTGTAACAACACTGGCAATTGATAATGTTTCGAAAGCACTTAAGCCCAACATTACATGGCCTATTTTAACTCCTGCTAAACAAACAGTAGCCATGATAACAATATTGAAAAATACGCCTAAATAAACGGCTCTAAATCCTCTTAAAAACGCCGCTATTTTTCCTTTATAACGAATCTCATAGTATTCTAAATCAGTTGTAATGCCCAGCTTTCTCCATAATTTCGCGTAAATAAAAACGGTCACCATCCCCGTCAATAAAAAGGCCCACCATGCCCAGTTACCGGCTATACCTTGCTCTCGCACAACACCAGCTACAAAGTTTGGCGTATCCGCGGCAAAGGTTGTTGCAACCATAGAAACACCCAATAGCCACCAGGGCATGTTTCTACCTGAAAGGAAAAACTCTGAGGTGTTTTTCCCCGCTTTTTTGGCAACAACAATTCCTATTAAAAGGGTAATTGCAAAAAATCCAAAAATGATGACAAGGTCGAGTGTGCTGAGTTCCATAGTAATTCCGTTTTAAGCAATACAATAATAGAACAAAATAAAAACAATTGGTTCAGGCTTCTTTTTTTTATTCCTAAGTCAATTGTTTGTATCTTGGGATAGTTGAATAAATCATTAAATCATTCTCAATGAAAAACACGTGCATTTTATTGCTAGCAATCATAGCTACGACTCAATTGTCTGCGCAAGATTTTACGTTTACAGCTCCTATTCAGGTGGCAGAAAGTAGTGGAAATCATCATCCACAAGTTGAGTTGATAGAACCTGGCAGAGTGGGGGTAACGTGGACAAGTAATGGGACGAAGGACATTTATTTTTCGAAACATAATGGTGTAGATGGATTTGATGATCCAATTCAATTAAATCCTGATGGTTTAGAAGTGCAATCTTATGATTGGAGCGGGCCTGATTTTGCAGTAGAAGGAGATAATGTTTATGTTGTATTTAGATCGTTAGGTTATGAAACGGGCCATGTTTATATTGTAAAATCAACTGATAAAGGAGAAACGTTTGGTGACACTGTTCGGGTAGATGCTTTGGAAGATGGATTTGCACAGTACCCAGATTTGGCAGTTTTTAATGATACGGTTTATGTTACATTTATGAACCATGATGATGGTGGTGCGAATCCGTCTTATGACGTGGCGCGCTCAGTTGATGGTGGATTGACGTTTGAAACTGAAGTTTTAGCGGCGGCTCTCATTCCAGGTGAAGCTTGCGATTGTTGCCAACCTGAGATTATTGTCAATGCTGAATTTGTGATCGTATTTTTTAGAAATAATGATGAAAATATTAGAGACATTAAAGCAATAACATCAATTGACCGTGCAGCTAGTTTTACAGAGTGGATTTCTTTGGATGATCACAATTGGTATATACCGGGATGTCCTTCAACTGGGCCTGATGCGCGTTTTATTGAGACTTCAAAACTCGTATCAATTTATAAATCTGAAGTGGATGGAGAAGGAAAGGTGTTTTTAAATGTCTATGATTTAGAAGCGGATGCTTCTACTGATTTAGTTGAAATTTATGGTACTAGCGGTACTTCTGGAAATTTAAATTACCCGCAAGTTTGCTATAATGATGGTGTTATTGGCGTGGTTTGGGAAGACGGGGGAGACGGAACATCTCAAGATGTATTTTTCAATCAATCAGCGACAGGAAGCATAGACTTTAACCCTGATAATGCGATTAATTTAACAGCTATAGCAGCTGTGCAATCTAAACCGGACATTACCTTGGATAATGGCGTTTTTCATGTTGTTTATGCTGATGCTACTGATTTTTCGGTATACTATATGCAAGTTGCAGTAGCCAATGCCATTGATGAATTGCAGCTTGATTTAGATGCTACCATTTTTGCAAGTAAAGATCAAATTATTGTCACGTATAAAGAAACGGACATGGCAAGTCTGATCATCACGGATTTAAACGGGCGAATCGTTTTGGAGCAATTAATTACGGAGCAAGAAACGATTGTTAGAACTGCCGAGTGGGTGAAGGGCATTTATTTTGTCCAACTTAAATCGGGAGATAAAAATTTCGTAAAAAAAATAGTTCGATAGTTAGCCTCAAAGCTGAATTTTCCCAGCAGCTATTTTTTGTCCCGTTTTGGGGTCAATGACTTCATAAATATAAATGCCATTAACTGACGGTGCAACTATTTCAAGATGCGGTTCTGTTATCCGGTGAGACTGAATTTTTTGTCCACTGATCGTATATAAACTCAGGTTCAGGTCATTTTTATAGCCTTGCATTGTGACAGTTATTGTGCTGGAATTAGAATGCGTAATGATCGAAAATAAATCAATTTCATTCCTATCATTTAAACCAGCTGGACCTGTTAAGTAGATCCTGGCATGTGCTGTATCTGTACAGCCATTATGATTAATTGCAATCATAGATGCTGTATAATCGCCACCATATTCGAAGTAATAAGTCATGAACTCTCCAACCTCATCTTCATAAGCTATCCAAGGTTCAAATCCCTGCGGACGAAAGATGAATGAAGTATCAAAAAAAGGCGGACTCGCAAGGGGTATTCCAACAGTTTGAAATGACACATTTACAGGAGCCTCACCAACATAAGCCCATTCTAATGAATCCAATTCAGCAGAAACTACGAGGAACTCTGCAATAGGATTGATAGAATCTATACAGACCGTATCCATGGCAATTGTTCCTTCCATGTCAATTACCGTAATTTCATAGCAACCTACATTTAATCCTCCCCATGTTGTAGCTGGATGGATGTCACCTGTCGTCAAGTCCCTCCATGTGTAGGTATATACTGGAACACCACCTTCTGCATAGGCCCAAACAATACCATTGCCATATTGTTCCCCTGATGTACGACAATACGCATCTTCCGAACCGATAACTACAGTTAAATCTTGCGCAATAGTATTAGCGGAAATTAAGAAAATCAGAATTGAAAATAGTCTTGTCATAACATTGAGGGGGTTTAATAGAAAGACTGCTAATCACAATTCAAAGTTGCATTTGCTAGGTGGAGATATTATGCATGGCCGCTATAGGTTGTGGTAAATTTGGCTCGTCTAGCATATCTCTTAAATTGATTTCAATGCCGCGCGACATGGATGTAATAGGCACGTCATTTGGAGTTCCTTCAAAAGGATTTTCACTGTAATCGCCTATTTTTTCGAGCGTAAAAAACACCCATGAAACAATAACACACGCTGGAATGGTTACCCAAATAAAATTTGGATTGATAGATGCGGCATATTCAGAAAAAACGGATAGCATACCAAAGGGTAAAACAGTGATGAATAGCATGACAAAATAGTAGCTCATTGTAGCATATTGGCGCGGCAATGGAAAGTTTTTAATGCGCTCGGATTTTCCTTGAAGCGTATAAAATTCGTTCAATAATTTGGTCATTTCTATGTGTCTGAAGTTGTCCAATAAATGCTCAGCGTGCAGTTCTTTCAAATCAGTGGATTGTAGTTTAATGATATGCGCTGCAGGATTCGATCTTGATAATGTATCTTTTTTTTCTTCAGCAGACAAAAATGGTGTAATTTCTTCCGCAAGGTCTTCTCTATGTTCTGCTGTCATTTGAAAACGTTCACGAAATTTAATTTGATCTTTATGTTGGTGATGTTCCCATGGTTTTTCACTCCGTAATTGATAACGGAGTGCCGTTAACCAAGCAATATGACGATAGATTAAACGCTTATGAATCGCCTTGATCTCTTTCTCATCTAATCCCGTTTCACGAAAATGATTCGTAACAAAATCGATTGAACCAATTCCCCATGATCTGCTGCTGTTAACAATTCCACCCCATATTTTTCTGGCCTCCCATAATCGATCGTAAGCATTATTGTTTTTGAAGCCAAGGTTAAAGGCTACAATGGTTCCAATTAATGTAATTGGTAAAGTGGGGATTGCCAACCAATTCCAACCTAAAAAATAATAAAGACATACAGGATAAGCGGAAATAATAAAGTAAAAGAGAATGTCTTTACTCGTCCATTTTATCATTGAGAGGAAGGATACTCTTCTTTGTATAAACATATTGTATTTTTATTTCGAACCCTTCTTGTATATCAACTTTTCTCACCATTTCAGATGCAGGTCCTAACTCGATTGCCTTGAGTTCAATTGTTTTAGCAATAAAAATACATTTTTTTAATTAATTGAGTTCAAGTGAAATTTGCTTTTGTATTGTAAAAGCGTGTTTTTAAACTAAAGAATCACAAAAGCGTCCACAAACTCTTGAACTCGTGCGGCGTTTTCATAATTACCTTTTGCAGTAATCGAAAAGCGTACCATTTTATCTTGGAAACCAAATGAAATCAAATCAGCTAAATAAGTTCTTTCATTCATTTCATAACGATAACAACTTGCATAACCATATACGTCTTCCGCCGTCTCTAACTCATAGGCATCCTTCACTTCACTACCAAAATTTGATATAAATTTTTCATGAATGTATTTGGTGAATCCTGCATCAATTTTATCCGCTCCTAATTTCTCATAATCCTCTACAGATATTTCATAAATAACACCATCAACTAACGTGCGCATGGTATAAGAATCGTGATCATTTTTTGTGAACTTTTCAAAATTTGGAGTTTCTGGAAAAGAATAATTGAAGCGGTCTTCCCAACTGTAAGTGCTAAAATTTAGGGACGCAGTATTTGGTTTTCTAGTCACCCCATCAAATGCTGTATAAAGTTTTTTGCGACCGTCAACAATAGAATCTGAACCTGTGCGCAATTCTTCCATCAAATCTGCAAATTCATCCAAGGCTTCTGCTGCTTCATTATTTTCTGCAATTTCAGTCGGTTCTTCAACTTGTAGGTTATTATTTTCAGGAGTTTCTGTTGAATTTTGACAGGAAACAATAAGAATGATAGATAGGAGGGAGAAATATTTCATAATAGGAGTCAAGTTATAAGATTACAATTGAATGTGGATATGGTCATCATGTCTTACGGCACCGCAACCATGATAGCGAATTTTGTCTGAATGTAAATTCATGCGTGTTTTCAAGTGTGGTTCTATAAAAATTTTATTAATTGCGGGTTCTTTGGTCAATATTTGAAGCAATGCTTTTGTTCGTTCTATGTCGAATTGATAATCCGATTTATTCCATTGCGGAACCAATGATCCTAAAATGCTATACTGCCAATAACCTTTGTTTTTGCAAAAATCGGGTTGGTTTTGTTCGGATGGAAATGGTTCCTCAAAAACGCCGTAACCAATGAAAGAAGGCGCCGCATCATTTAAGGCTTCTCCATTTTCTGAAGCGGTGTATAAGAATGCTAAATCTAGTTTTTCACCATCATCATGACTAAGATGTGGTAAAAGCGGAAAGGCATCAATAAACGGAAAATTAGCATCTAAATAAGCAATGACTGTTCCTGGATATACGGTATTTAAATCCTCAGTGGCCGACAGGGTAGCATCCAATAGTTCCTCAGTTACATAATGCCGGTTTAACAAACATGTCATAATATTTAGCGGTTGCAAATTAGCATGATTCATGGGCAAAGGAACGCGACCGAATGGTCTTGCAAGTATGGGGACTATGAACAAACAAATCAACAAATAGAAGATCAAAAATGAACCTGTTTTAATGCCAAGTCTATAAATCTTCCGAGCTGTTTTTAAACGTTCAATTTTATTAAGTGTCTTTTTCCATATCAGCAAAAATAGGAGTAAAATTATTCCGCCGACCTGGGTTAAAACCGTGAGCAGCAAAATCAAAAATATTAGTCCAATAATTTTTATTAGTTTTTTAATCATCAATGGATTGAAGTCGGTACTATTTACTTTTATTCATAAGTAGTTCTCTAAAATAGGCCAATTTATTAAAAAATAATTACTTAGAAATTTGAACCATATCCCCGTTTTCAGGAGTCCATAATTCGATACCTTTCGGCATGTCAAAGCGATTTTCTTCAGTTAATCCTTCAACGGTTTCGGCATTCATATAGGCAACAGTTCTTAGTTCAATTCCTGTTGTGTCAACAAAAAACCATTTGAACGAATTGATTGAGCCATAATCTCTTGTCCAAGATCTAATTCTGTCAGGTACTCTAAGTGGCGCGCCCCAGCAGCCTTCGCCGCTATAAATAATGCCATTTTCGTCGTCTCTAACAAAACCATCTTCGTGTCCATTTTCTTTTGATTTTCTAATGGGCCAAGTAGTTTTAGTAATGTGCGAATCACATTCGATTGCTAACTTCACTCCATATTTTTCAAAGAGTTCAATCCACTTATTGTAAATTTGTTTGACGCCTTTCATTTTCATCTTCCAATTAACGTGAGGCCTGCAAGCTCTGTGGTATAAGGGGATTTGCCAAAAGAAATTTTGATGCTCTATCAATGTTTCCTCTAAGAATCTTTTCTGAGCTCCACCAAATCTAATTTCAGTGTTGAGGCAAATTACATTTATTAAGTCACCCCCAAGGGTCACATTATAAACATTGTTTTTTGCGGGACAATCAAAAAAGTTGATCAAACAATCGTTAGACCTTTCATGATTCCCTCTAGCGTTGATGAAAGGAATAATGCGATTATCAAATTCTTGATAAGTCAATTTGTAATCCTCAAACCACCAGAGCCATTTTTGCGCGTTGTCAATATCTGTATAATCTCCATCAAACAATACCGCATGTGGCATTAGTTTTCCAACCATTCTAAAGGCTTGTTGGCGGGTTGGTCTTCTAGACCTGGAATCGCCACCAGCAATAAGTGATAATCTTTCGGTGTTTACGTTTGGTGTTGTTTTAAACCAGTAGCGTTCTGAAAAACCGTCTTCATCCTTAATTGCAAAATAATAAGCTGTATTCGGTTCTAATTCTACGAGTCTAACAAATCGATTTTCTAGGTTTTTATAAGTGTTTGAGGCCGCCACAAATCCTCTATTCGGAAAAGTTTCAAATTCTGTTGCAGGTAAATCTTTATTACCCCAATAGACGGTTGCAGAATCCCCCGAAACTTGATGCCAGCCAATTGTAGCTTCTTGATCTCCATTCTTATTGAACACGACGCGTACAAAATCAACCTTTGAGAATGAAATAAAATTAACCCCTAAAAAAATAAAAAGTAAGACCTGTTTTAACATAGATAGCTCAAAAGTATTTCTTTTTTTTGAACTACTGTTAACATTTGATTTGGAATAAATTAAGAAATTGAATTATCAAGGTGTTGACAATCACTTACTGGGTTTACGGTTTTTCCAAATCGAGTAAATTAATAAGACTCCCAATCCAATACAAACAGGAATCATCCAATCCGTTGTGTTTTTACCGTTGCTCAACGTGCGCATCAGTAATAGAAAAAGAATGGAAATTAACAGCATAAACTGTTGCCCTAAAGCATAAAACCGCCGTGCGTCTTTGTTTCGCACTTGGACTTCCAATTTGCCATTGTTCGCTTGATTCAAAAATTCATTTAATTCAGATGGCAATTGAACTAAGGCACCAATTTCTTGCTTAATTGTATCTATTATTATAGACTTTAAACCTCCCTTGCTCAACACCATTTTTTTAAGATAAGGCTTCACCGTATCCATTGGATTATATTCGGGAGCTATGGTGGCACTTATTCCATGAATAAGAATAATGGCGCGCTCTAACAAGATCCAATCCTTTGGCACTTGAATGGTTGTAGCCAATTCTTTAATGCCAATTTCTTTGCGCAATTTATCTAAACTACTCCCTTTAATGTCGTCGATTGAAACGTCTTTAAAGTTGAGGTTGTCAATTTTAATTTCGTTTTGTACAAAAGTGGTCAGTGCGTCAACTAATTTTCCAGCCACGTCTTTCGAATCAGAATTATTCCCTAAAAAGCCCATTTTTTGGAGGGATTTAATGATTTTGGGTGTGTCTTTCCGGATAATATGCTGAATTAGAAGCGGAATTTCTTTTCGCATTTCATCATTCAATTGCGCCGTTGCACCAAAGTCTAGTAATATAATTTCACCTTTATCATTGACCAAAACATTGCCAGGGTGAGGGTCGGCATGATAAAAACCATCATCCAAAATCATTTTACAAAAAGCTGTTATTAACCGTTCCGAGATTGCTTTTGGATCAATATTCCATTCGGCCAATTTTTCAATATTGGTAATTTTTACACCTTCATAAAAGTCACAAACTATAATTTTAGTTGAAGAATATTCGCTGTAAATTTTTGGAACAATAATACCCTCGAAATCTGCTAAATTGGCTGTAATCTTTTGCATGGACTGCGCTTCAAGCGTATAGTTCAACTCCTCCTCAACCATCAGGCGAACCTGTTTGTAAACGTGATCAATTCCTTTAATTTTAAGGAAAAAAGAAAGTCGCTTCACCAATTTTTCAATAATGTTGAGGTCTATCTCTGCCAAGGCTTCAATATCATGATGTTGAATTTTAACGGCAACTTGTTCACCCGTTTTTAATTGGGCTTTATAGACCTGGCCAATAGATGCCGAAGCAATGGGAGTTTTATTAAAACTTGAAAACAAGGTTGAAATAGGTTCACCCAAATCATTTTCAATCGTTTTTTCAGTCTCGTCAAAAGAACTTGCCGGAGCCTGATCTTGCAAAGATTCTAAGACGTTGGCATACGCATCTGGCAAAATGGTTGACATTACAGAGAGCAATTGTCCGACCTTTGTAAAAAGTCCCTTTAATTCAAGAATAGCCGTTTTAATTTGCAAGGCATTTTTCTCGTGCAAGGCATTGATTCGATTTTCGTAATAACGTTTTCCAAAAATACGCTTGGCAACATAAAGCCGCAAATAGCGCCACATTATCCGATTTGCCAATCGGTACGCTTTTCTTGCTCGTTTTTTCGGAGTTATTTTAGCCATTGCAAATCCAATTAAATGTCAATATATCAAAGGTATAAAGTCTTCAATCATAACGGAAATTTAGAGGGTTTATTTTTTAGGATTTTACAAAAGTGATGATTTTGATATTTGAATAGTGCGAAATAATAGGCTTTTAGAAGATACGATAAAACGAACTAAAAAGTCATGCAATCAAGACCTTTAATAGCTGATAGGAGTCATTTTTATTTCAGGATTTAGTCCTTACCTTAATAGCTAAAGCTACTGTGGTTTTTCACTCTTATTCGTGTGAAATTCTACCGCGTTTAATTTTAAATTTTTGGATAATGAAAAAGCAAATTTTAAGAATCAGTTTAAGCCTTTTTATACTCTTAAGCCAAGCGGTTTACGCTCAAAATGATGACTTAGCAATTATAGAAAATGTAAAAAAGGAATACGTTTGGAATATTGTTTCCCAAGGCTTTAAAAATCATGATTTAAAAATAGGAATCGTTGATGAGTCAACGCAAAAAGCTATATCTGGTTTCTATAGGTATACTAATTTATTGATTGATAATAGAGCAAAATATGAGGTCACTTATAGCAATGAAACAATTGAAATTCAATTTATTGAAAGACAATACTTGTCGGATAAAGGATGGGTGAATAACTATTTGCCCTTAACTAAGGGGATAAAGAAGAAATACATTTACCCTGTTGCGCTGACGATAAGAGAACTGAACGGAAAAGTCTTATCAAACGAAGCTCCAGTCGCGGTTTTCACCTTCAGCCCTGGCTCTGCAAACACTTCTACCTCGGTTGTTTTTGATGCATCCACGAGTTCAGATAAGGAAGACGAAGTTTCAGCTTTAATTGTGCGCTGGGATTGGCAGAATGATGGTGTCTGGGATACAAAATGGGATACAAAAAAAACGGCGCAATTCACCTATCCTAAAGAAGGTGTGATTGAAATTAAAATGGAAGTAAAGGACAGCTATGGTATTACGAATGAAGTGACACACAGAATGTCAGTCCAAAATTTTGAGCCTTGTCCCAATCAACCATTTGTCATGTATAAGGGTCAAAAATATAATACGGTGTTAATCGGAAATCAATGTTGGATACAGGAAAATTTAAATGTAGGAGAATTGGCGGATGGTGCAACAAAAATGTCAAATAATGGGATTGTGGAAAAGTATAGTTATGAGAATAATCCCGAGAATAATGAGAGATATGGAGGATTATATCAATGGAACGAGTTGATGAATTATTCTACTGATGATAGTGCTTGTGGCATTTGTCCGGAGGGTGCTGGATGGAGAATTCCTACTAAAAGCGATTATGAAGAATTGATAGAATATCTAGGCGGAAAAGAAATTGCTGGAGCAAAGTTAAAAGAAGCAGTATCATTAACATGGTCCAACCAAGACAGTTCGAATACAGAATCAAGTGGATTTAATGCGCTAGGAGGAGGATTAATGAAAAGTCAAGGCAAATATGGTGACGAAGGTAAATCGATTCATTTTGCAACCTCAGATGCTGAATGGCAATTGGTCTTGACGAATGAAAGTAGTGAAGCTATTTTAACAAAGGTTACAGACTTGAATGGTATTTATGTAAGGTGCATAAAAAGCAGAACAGAGAGTGATGGGTTAGCGGATGTAAGTGATGAATCTGATAAACTCAAAGGAGATTCTGATGAAAAGCCAGGTGGAGAAGGAGATAAGCCCGACAATCAAGAGCCTGGAACGTTCAATGATCAAGATGCTGATTCTTTAGGTGTTCCCCCAGGAGTTGAAATACCTTATCCGGATGCAACAAATTGTACAAAAAAGGAATACCTAGTTTATCTTCCTTTTGATGAGGGAAATTTTGAAGACTCGTTGAATGCAAGCGCCGCTCTGGGGTATAATATAATTGGCGGTAATGGAATAATATGTTTTCTTGAGAAGGAAAATGAACAACCTGATTCTCTTCGGTTGGAAAAAGGCTTTGATAGATTGGAAATTGAGACACTGAATGACTTGGCTGAAAAGAATTGGGTTGCTGTCAGCTCACTTTTTTATACCTATTTGGTGAAAGATGAAAGCGCTCCTATTTATGAGTACAAATATGGTTCAGAGCTTTCTAATACATATATGAATACCTATCCGAAGTACTTTATGGGAGAAAGTAATATTGACGATATGAATGTTTATTATGGTGATGAAGGATGGGAAATGGTATTTATTAGTGGCTATAGAGGTGATTATAGTTTGTTTAGAAGGGAAAAAGGAAATTTTGTAAAGTATGAATATAGAAGTTTTATACCAACAGCAAATGATAAAAATAATAACTACAAAAGACTAGAGGACTTAGGGAATGCGGGTTGGCAATATTGTTCTACACCATTTGCTTTAAAAGGACTCACTGGACCATGGCCTATAATACTAAAGAGAAAAGTAGGAATGACGGAATCTTATTCTTTTAGATTTGTTGTAATTGCTGATCCAGCCATTATTGCACCCTCATTTCTTTATATAAGGGGGAATGAAGAAAAACAGCGAAAGGCTAGACAAGCATTCGCACCCTTAATGGCTGCGTTAAACCTATATGGTCAAGCTGGCTGGAAATATGAGATGATGCTAGAAGCGCATGAAGATGCTTATGGTGAGGATAAGGTAATTCTTGTATTCCAAGTTCCAAATAGTTGCAAATGATCGGGATTCAGTAATTGTATTACTCCTCAAACCAACTCGCATACATCCGATAGTTCTTCGCAATCCGCATCACCTCTCCTTTAAACATTTCTGGACTTAAATCCTTCACTTTTTTTGCCGGAACTCCTGCCCAAATTGAACCTGATTCAACATGCGTGCCTTCTAAAAGCACAGCTCCTGCAGCAATGATGCAATTCTCTTCTATCACACAATTATCCATTATAATTGATCCCATTCCGATAAGAACGTTATCCGCAACCGTGCAGCCATGTACCAAAGCATTATGACCAACGGAAACATTATTACCTAACGTTGTTTTCGTTTTTTCATAAGTACAGTGAATCACCGCGCCGTCCTGAATATTGACATTATCTCCCATGGTTATGGTGTTCACGTCTCCACGAATCACAGCGTTAAACCAAACAGAGCAATTTTCGCCCATATGTACATCACCAACTATAGTAGCGTTTTCGGCTAACCAGCAAGATTCGGGTATTTTTGGTGAATTATTTCTGCAAGATTTGATAAGTGCCATAATTTGAGGTTCTGATTTTAATGTTGTCTAAAAATACAAATTGTTACAATGCAATTCGATTTACTAACAATAGTTTTCTTGTAATTAAAGCCTGCCTTAAGCGTCTCTTTATATGTTACATGAAAAGACGACTTCTCAAAATATTGAAACGAACAGTTATAGTTCTGCTGATCATAAGTATTGGTTTTTTCGCTTATCTAAAAATTAGTGGCCAAACATTCAATGAAGCAGGCTTACGATTCTTAAGTTGGGTGAAAGATGTTAAAGGAGATAATGTAGACTTTTCTGAGTTTGACAATAATGAAACTGAAGTTATTACGCATCAATTATGGACTGAGTTACTGACTGAAAATGTGGCTCAAGATGGAAAAGTAAATTACAATGGTTTTATAAGTAATTCTGAGAAGTATGAAAAATACCTTGCGCTACTAAGTGATCACCCACCGGGCAAAAATTGGTCTCAAGAAGATAAATTGGCCTATTGGATTAATGCGTATAATGCTTTTACTGTTAAATTGATTGTAGATAACTATCCCGTAAAATCGATTAAGGATATTGGTGGAAGTATCGTTATGATCAATTCTGCATGGGACATGAAATTCTTCAAAATAGGAGGCGTTGACTTTGATTTAAATACGATTGAACACGAAATCATCCGAAAACTATTTGATGAACCCAGAATTCATTTTGCAATCAATTGTGCCTCTATCTCTTGTCCGAAATTGAGAAACGAAGGGTATGAAGCGGATAAACTGGAGGGACAACTAAGCGAGCAAACCTTCTCATTTTTGAATGACAAGAGTAAAAATCAAATTACTAGTGAGACTTCCAAACTATCTAAATTATTTAATTGGTTTGAAGGAGACTTCGAAAAAAATGGCAGTCTTGCTTCTTTCATTAAAATTTATCAGCTAGACTTTAAAGAGGAGAATTCAATTGAATACCTTGATTATAATTGGGCATTAAATGAGTAGTAAGTAGCGCTACAATTTGAAAAATAGATGTTAATTAAATAATAAAACCGTCTTTTGGCCCAATACTAGGCGGTAAATCAGTTTCGCCAAGCATTTCTCTAAGGTCTATTTCAATCGTTCGCGTTAATGCCGTCATTGGAACGTCAAAGGCCAAATTTTCAAAAGGATTTTCGGCATAATCACCAACGCCTTCCATCATCCAAAAGACCCATCCAATTAAACTTGTAAAAGGAACAACGCCCCAAATCATGATTGGATCTAAATCAGAATTATCAAAGGTGCTGAGTAATCCAAGTGGTAAGAGGAAGATGAAAATATAAACAAAGTAAATACTTAATGAAGCGTATTGTCGTGGCAAAGGGAAGTTTTTTATCCGTTCACATTTACCTTGTAGCGTATAAAATTCTGTCAATAAACCTTGCAATTCCATATGTCTGAAATCGTCAATAAGGCCCATTGCCTTTAATTCTTTAAGTTCTTCCGACTGTTTATGGATGAGTTGTGTGCATGAATTTTTTTTAGATAGAATTTCAAGTACTTCTTTATCCGCTAAAAATTGAGCCAATTCCGATTCAGGATCAGCTGTTGGAAATAATTTTTCTATATGTTTACGGTACCTTATGTTCAACCTGGCATCATGTTCCCATTCTTTCAAAACGCGTAATTGTCTTTTTAAACGATAGGTCCATGCGATATGACGGTAGATTAATCTTTTTTTGTGCGCTGTTAGTTCAGCCTCAGTTAATTTCGTTTCGGCAAATTCATTGGTAACGAATCCACTAACCATTGTCCCCCAACTGCGAGATGAATTAACAATTCCGCCCCAAATTTTACGAGCTTCCCAAGTACGGTCATAAGCTGAATTGTTTTTAAATCCGATATAAAACGCAACCGCAATGCCAACTAACGTAAGCGGCACCCATGGTATTTTTAACCATTCAAAATCGAGATAAGCATATAAATATGTTATTAAAGCGGCATAAGCTGTAAAGGCTAGAAGCGGTACAATTGAAAATCCTAGAATTGCAATCGGATTAAATACTCGTTGTACGTACATTATATTGATTTAGGTTGAATATAGTTAGGTGTTCTTAAAATTAACACATTCGAGTTTTATAATGTTCAATTAATCGTGAATATTAAGGAGTATAAAATGTAATCGGATAAATTCTGGTTGCTCAAAATAGGTCAATTTATAAGCTAGCTCTTCTGTTTCATAATAATAGACTGGGAAATCTTCGTCGAAAGCTGATTCTTTGGCTGATTCCCCTAAAAAAATGCGAAATTCAGCGCTGTTTTCAAGATAGGAAGACCCTTTCAGAAAGACTTTAAATTCGTTTAAAACGGGATCCATTGGCAGGATCATTTCGACAGAGTCTGCAGGGAAATAAAAATAGGAAACCTCTTCTTCTGCCATCATTTCAACGGGCATGTTAGCAATTCTATTTTCCAAATTCTCTTTAGATTCCCCTAGGCAGATTGATTTAAATTGGGAATCAGGAAAAAATTCAAATGCCGGGTATAAATGTTCCGCATTTCCCTCCATTTCAATCAAACTATTCTCCTGATTTTCAAGAGTGTTGTTTTCCGAGCATGAGAATAGGAAACAGCAGATTATGCTGAAAAAATGAGTGGGAAATAAGCGTACACGATTCATAAAGAATGAAGGTATAAAAAAAAACCATTAATCGTTTTGAACGAGAGGTAATGGTTCATTTTTTCGTGAAAATTAAATTGAATTAACGATCAATCTTAGGTTCAATAATACGCTCTGGAATCAAAATTCGCAGTTTCTCTATAATGGCATGATCGTCTGGATCATCATCTCGTAAATCATAATAGTCACCCCATTCCATTTTTTCGCATGTTTCCTTTCGAAGTTCGTTTACGACTGTTTTTAAAATATTATGAATCTCAACATACAGACCATAAGAAGTTTTAGACTGGACGGCAAAACGAATGATTGCCGAGTTGGCTATTTCTTTGTAAGCGCGATCTGGTGATGCAAGGCATAGTTCGCGTTTCGTTTTCCATTTTGCAACTTCATTCTTCAAATATTTGCTGGATGGACTCAGTATAAGTTGATCTTGAAAAGTCTTTATTTGCACTTTACAATCATTCAAAGTAATCACCTTAAAATTGGGCATATTTATATCGGCATCATTTTGAAAACGGTTGGCCGTATAGAATGAATAAACAACCTCGTATAGTTCGTCCAACTGGATTTCTTTGTCTTCGACCATAAGCCCATCATTAAGATTAGCGCTTATTTTAAGAACATTTCGCTCCGGAACTGGAGGATTTGTTGGGGGTGGAATATCTAATTTCAAAGGTAAAGTTTTACCGATACCTGCGTCCACTTCCATTGTGGTGGTTACTAAAAAAAAGATAAGTAATAGAAATGCGATATCAGCCATTGATCCCGCATTGATTTCGTCAATTTTGCGTCTTGCCATAATTCAGATGTTTAGGTTTTACTTATGAATGACAATGCTCAAAAAATGAGCCAATTAGGAGGTTTTCAGATGCGATTGATTAAACGGTTATTGAACACAATTGAATGGTTGCTGGGCATATTATGAACCGCATACTGAGGCACTCGAAGTGTGCCGACACCACGTAATTCTTGAACAGTAAGAAGAAAGGTAGCTCCGTTCAATTTCGATACAAGAACACTGAGGTTGGTTTAGTGAGTATTCTAAGATAAAAACAAGTTTTTTAGGCAGAAAGTTTTAAAAAAGGTTCATCTCGCTTGACAACGGCAAAAATTCGAGACACAATTTTGCATGCTACGGCATTTTTAACGCTCATAAAATG
>WTCE01000137.1 GCA_013138735.1 Crocinitomix sp.
AATAAATGAGATTCAAACTAAATTAAATTCTAGACCTAGAAAACGATTTGGGTATGAAAACCCTATATTTATGATGGAAAAATTATTGTTTAACCAAGAAGTTGCATTTGTAACTTGAATTCAGCAAGTAATAAAAACTGCTTTCAGAAAGATCTGTAATACTCAATGTATCTTCTTCGGGAATCAATTCCGCAACAGTTTCCTGTAGATGGCTTTTTCCTGTTCCACTTGCGCCCATTGAGATTATATGCAAAGGATTTGACATTAAACGACTTGTAAAGATGATATACATTAAAAGCCTGTTATTTTCTTCTCCAATCACTCCCGACTTTCCAATCAAGTCGTTTACGATCTTTAAGAGGTTGGGAGTTTTTAATAATTGGGTTGCTTCTTTTATTTCATCTTTGGTTAATTCCTTTTTCTTTGGCTTACTGTTTTCCTTTTGTGCGTTAATTTCTTTGATCCTGTAATCTTCTAATAAATTAACCAGTTCCCCAACTACTGGATACATAAACGAACTACTCATTTCAAAACGTTCGGCACATTTGCGGACAAGAACCGTCAATTGATTATCATTATACAAATCCACATTGTGCCGAATAATTATGTTGTCGTAGGTTGCGCGAACTGTTACGCGTAACCTATCCAAACCTTCTAAACGGATGCCGCCAAGTATGTCAAATTGAATATTTTCATGTGTCCATGTCAGAAAATCGGGGTTTTGGGTGTTTAGTTTTTGCATTTGTTGAAAAAAATTAAATTCCTACATATTTGTAGCAAATCTACAATTACTGTATGAGGAATCCAAACTAATCAAACTTTTTTACTACATATTTTATTGTTAATTTCGCTAAAACACATATTTTAAGCATTAAAACATACAGATATGACTTTTGGAGAGCGGCTTACAATCATTAGAAAACGTAAAGGATTGTCTCAAGCAGATATTGGCAAAATCATTGGAATTAACGGTGATGCTTATGGACGATATGAGCGTAATGAAGTTAAGCCCAATATTGATATGGCTACAAGTATATCGAATGCTTTAAAAGTATCTTTAGATTATTTGGTTGGAAAAACGAATCTAGAATTAGACAATGATACGCTTAAAAAGATAGAGGATATTTCTAAAATGTCTGATTTGGATAAAGGCCATGTGTTTTCGCTTATTGATGCTTTTATTGCTAAAACTAAAATGCAAGGATTAATATAAAAATTATGGCTGCTGATAATAAATTTAATGATGCTTTAGACAAAACTGCCCGCTACAGTACTGAGCAGTTTGATAAAAACATTTTATTTATAGCTTCTGGCTCTTTAGGCATCTCATTTGCTTTTATTAAAGACATTGTTCCCGATTTTAGTCAAGCTACTCACAAAGGCACACTTATAGCCTCATGGTATATTTTTGCCATTGTTATTTTTATTAGCCTAGCTACTCATTTTATTTCAATGCAAGCTAGTACATGGGCATTCAAAAACGAAAAACTTGATGACAACTTATTCAATGCCAAATTAAGATGCTGGAATATCCCAATTAGAATATTGAATATCTCCATGATTATGGGTATATTTATAGGTGCATTGTTTTTAATTTATTTCATTCACCAAAACTTATAAAAAATGAGCGACGAAAAAGGAAAAGAGGCATCAAAAAAGCCAGTTGTAAAAAAAGAATCTTTTGGAGAAAACCTTCAAGCACAGGAAAACTTAAGAAAGGCTGCGGAGATTAGACCTAGAACAGTAATTGTCAAACCTAAAGAAAAAAGCGATTAATAGTAAATCCCCCCACAGGAAAAGCGGCATTCCTCCGCGCCCACTTTTTCGGGTTTTTAAACACAAAATGAAACATTTGGTTTATTAAAAATCCCTCTGCCAGCTCTCCCTTGTCGTCATAAGTGGCTACTCTGTCTTTTTTAACTTCGCTTAAAGCTGTGTTAAAAAACACACCGCCACTTCATTTTATGCGCACCTGCTAATCGGCTATTATTGGTTTTTAATTGTTTAAATTTTCATTTGCAAAAACCAAGTGCTGCGCACCAGTGCCAAAACTGTGCAGCTTGCTGCCCTTACTTTTGTCACGCAATAGCCTCAATGCGCAGACGGTGCGTTTTCCTTTTCCAACACACCAAAATAAACCATAACGGATTTATTCGCTTTCAATCGGCAAGCGGACGGCCTAAGTCAGTATTTTGATAAAGCAATAGCTTTACACAAAATAATGACGTAAACACGTTAGACCTGCTTATTTCATTTTGGGAAGCATGAACAAAATCGTTTAAAATTAGCCAGGGCATTTTTGCCCTAGCTAATTTTAAACCTAGGATTCGCAACGCCGATTGAGTTGCATTAAATCCAATATGGCTTACTTAATTTTAAGCAACTATGGTTTAACTTTTAGATACTCTGAATATAATTCGGAGCTTACATCCCTTAAAGTAGGGGTGCCGAATTTATGTTCAGTATCTGTCTTTATGTAAAGCATTCCTTCTTCTTTATTGATACTGTCTATTATTGTAGGAAAACCACCAAAAACCAAAACGCTGTGCAATAGCTGTCTAAGGGAAGGTGTATTGATTATTTCTTCTGTGGAATACTCTTTTACCCCATCAAACATAACTACGTTATTTATACCTTTTTCAAATATCATAACTCTTATCTATCTTTATTTGATTGAGACAATACCGAAGCTGCCAGAGCTTTCGTATCATCACTATATTTATTACTTGTTAAAACTGTAGAAGCCAAAGTCTCCATATCGCTTCCTGTCTGATTTTTTTTGTTCGCTTGAGACAAAGCAGATCCTGCAAGTTTTTTAGCAGTTGCAGAACTGTTATTACTGGTTAGGGTTTTAGAAGCTAAACCTTGAACTTTTTTTGATGTTTTTTTCTTATTCATGATTATCATTTATTTTAAATCACTCCTTATTTAGAATGATTCTAAATAAAGGTAGTGTTTAATCTCTAACCCATTAAAAGTTTTTTATTGTTTTTATTAACAGTTAATGCACTTATAAACAATCAACTAAAAAAAGCAGCTTTTTAGCTGCGCGAGACAAAAAGAACGCAGCCGAACGTATGTGAGGCGAAGTGAGCGAGAGAGAGGCTTTGCCAAAGAGCGGGAATGCCGTATTTACGGAATGTAGCTATTTGTGATGCGCAGCATTTGGGGATTTTAAGGAATGGAAAGTGTCAGAACTTCGTGTAGGCAAGTGCACCAACAAAGCCGAACCAAGCGGCGAGCATAACACATGGGGCGGTTTATTTTTTGGGTCGTTGGGTGTTTTGCTTTTTTTTATTCGAAAAAAAGCAAAATCTAGTGTCGGGGAAAGAAAAATAAAGAAAGCCACTACTGAACAAAACAGAAGGGCGGGCAATTAAAAACCAAAAAGCCAACCCTTTTTTTGGGTTGGCGTTTAGTGTTTTAATTATCTGTGGGGTTTTGTGAAGACCTTATTTCCACCAATCATTATCCATTACATAAATTTGTTCTAAAACTAAATCATCCGGTAATTGATCAACACTATCAATTTCATCATATTCGTTTGGTAAATTATAACCGACTCCATAAATACCGTCAATTATCAAAAAACCATGCAAAACCATAGTTTTATTACTTTGTTTGATAATCGTTTGAACGGACATACTTGGGGTGAATTTATTCTTCCAACTTCCTTCATAAGGATTTTTGCATGAAATATTTATTACATTATTTGAGCTACTATTTATCACGAACGAAATAATTCCTTCATTAACCTTATATTCAATAAAATCTGAATGAAACTTATTTTCTTCTATCATATATCCATTTGAATACAGTTCACTTAGCAGAAGTCGTGAATCTTGACCAATACTTATCCCTCCAATAGAATTACCATCAATTATAGGCGCTGCAATATCAATCATATCTAATTTTTTAAAACTCCATCAATAAATAGTGGACTGTCAGTTATTTCATCATAGTTAGTAAAGCCTGGAGGAGCAATTCTACCTAGTTTTATATTATCTCCTTTCTTAGTCACAAGGTATATTTTCCAATAATGTGTCGTGTGATCTCCCCCTCCAGGATGAAAATCAAGTAAGTATGTATCTCCAGCTTTAGTTGTTTTAGTAAACACTGTATGTTGAGTTTTCAAAGGAAATGGTGCTTGGGGGAGTGTTTTTTTCCACCCTTCTTTAATCAAGTCATCAGCAACTTCACCTGCTTTTTTTCCAGATAAACGATCAACCCATCTTCCGGCATACTTTAAGCCCTTTAAATATACTTTTGACCTTTTCACTCCTTTTAAAGCAGATCCGCTTATGGGTAGCCATACAGCCGCAGAAGCCAACCATTTATCTCCCGTTGTTGCTTCGGAACCGTCAGTGTGGACTCCCTTTGTGAGGACCATTATATCATCAGCTTCGGTATAATAAGTTACCTCCTTCAGTAACTTTGAAAACGCATACACCATATCCTGCCATACTTCAACCTCTTCTTCGTGAGTGAATTCATCTGCATAACCTTGAGCTTGAGCATCAGATATACTATTCCAAACTGTAACTTTTTGTCCAACTTGCAATTTCCGAGAATCTGTACCAGTCAAGTCTTTCAGCTCTTGCCATGAAACATTAATACCGTATTGAACCTCTAATTCATTAGCTATTGAAATATAAGTATCGCCTGATCTGACTATCCATGTATGTAAATATGGATCATATTCCCTTCCTTCCAATTCAACCCCATCAATTACTCTATTTTCTGAAAAAGCATATGGTGAGTTATATGGATAGCTACCCGCCAACGGATCCACCGCAAAAAACCTCCCAATTCTAGGATCATGCATTCTGTACTTATAATTCGTTGAGTTCCCCGCACCTTTTACCTCAGGATCGTCTTCCTGCCCCTGAAACCCATAGCGATAATTTCCACCGTCAGATTCACTCCTAAGCGTCATCCCATAGGGATAATACTCCGTAGTACTAGTCACATCCGCATCATAATAATCAACATTAGTGCCATCAGAAGAAGAGGCTAGCCTCCGATCTGAGATGGTGGCGAGCACGTTACCTAAGTGGTTAGACAGTTCATAGAAAATCCGTAAAATCTCGCGCATGCGCGATTACCCATTTCCTCCCCTTCTCTTTTTAAAAATTCAAAGAACGTTTTCTTATACTAGTAAAAATAATATTTTTT
>WTCE01000063.1 GCA_013138735.1 Crocinitomix sp.
TTGTTATCTCAAAATTATCAACTAAAAATTCTGGTAAAACTAATTTTAAAATAGATTGTAAGTCTGTATTCATAGTCTACAAAACTAAAAACATTTATAGCTAACAACAACTTTTTGCATTGATCCAGTCTTTTGCCCAAATGAACAATAGATATCTCACACCTAACGTAATTTATTGTTCGAATATAGGCCATTTAAACTCGTATGAATATCCAGATAGCCGTCCAAGTAATTCATATTTTGAATTAAATGATTCAACATTGATTCCTTTTAATGAGCATAGTACTTTTGAAGACCGTTTAGATTTGGATGAAATTGGATTTGAAATTGATACAGGTCATTATCGGGTTTTATACATTGATGACGAATATGGTGTATTAGACGAAGGAAGAATATATTTTAGTGCCAACAAGGACGAAAATTATTTTTATCTGTCTTTTGCATTCATCAAATGCTTTTTGGATGAGTCGGAGCAATTTTTACATTTTACTGTTGGAAACAATGAATTGGTTAGTGATTATTGCCGAAATATTGATTCTTTAATTATTACGATTAACAATTCTGTTAATAAATACGAAATAACTGGAATCACATCTGATCGTATTTCTGCAGAAACGGCCAATTTACGAGTGGCTGTGGTTTATGATAGCCTAATTCGAAGTGGTATTGCAGCAGATCGTCTAATCAAGAATTACACATCCATTTCTGAAACATCACTTGGGTACGAAAAATATTATGAATTATATCCTCCGGAAGACTTTATAAGCAGGGACAATGTTGAAAGCATTGCTGGCATTCGGGTAAAAGAATACCAAAAGAATGATTGAGTTCAGATTATTAGGTTTATTAATTACGCAAAAATGATCAGACGAGTTCTATTGTACATCCTTATAATCGCTCCATTATTGTTCGGGCAATATCTATTCTTCAACATTTTCTTTGGTTTTGATATTTACACTGGCGGCATTTTTTCTGCAATGGTTTTTTATACATTGGTTATATGCGTGATTTCCCTCATTATTTCATTTTTGAGCAAAAAGAATCGTATTTCCAACTTCTTTTTAAGCTTTAGTATTGGTGTTTTGCTCCTGATTGTTTATGCTATTATACAAGTTTATATGAGATAAGAGTTGCAGTTTTATAGCGGTTTTAAAATTTATTAACTTTACCGTAATGGCTGTCTTCTTCGATTTATTTTTAGGAATTATTGGCGTAGGGATCACCTTGATGGTTTTTGCACTTATTTTATCATCATTCAGTAATAAAAGTAAATCATCCACCTTCTTTTTAATTTTTGCAATTAGTGCGCTTTTAATACTTGTGCTCACTATTATCATGATTCATGACACCTTAAAGAATTAAGGCAATTCAAAAAACGAATTCTAGCCAAAATTTGACTAAAATTCGTTCTTGTCGGTTAAAGAAACCTAAGGTTTAATCTTTGTTCAATTCAGTAGAAGTTTTACTGCCAACCTCCCTCACCTTCACTTCATCCCCGTAATTTGAGCAAAAAGTCAAAATTCTCAGTTCCACACGTACTACAATCTTGAAACAATACCAGCCTTATGCTTCGCTATCCATAATTTTAATGTCGCGGGTATTCTTTTGAACTGCAATTGCAGCAAAAAGCGCTAGTGTGTATGCCATACCATAAAATCCTTTTTCGCTCAAGCTTATTTCCGCATTCCGCAAACCAATTACTAATAACACAATAGATGCAACTGTCATGACCCAGCTTAAACCATAGTAAATATCAGTAACTTCTATTCCTTCTGCCTTATCTCGCACACATTTTTGAACGGATATTGCGGAAAAAAGACCAAATAAAACGATCGCGAAATAATATCCCTTTTCATTCAATTCCATATTTGCATTCCATAATCCAATACAATAAGAAATAAGGCCAATTCCCAATCCAGCCCAAGCAGCTCCAATAAATGCTGCTGTTGGTCTTACACCGTTAAAATTGTTCTTTTTTTTCTTTTGAATGATTTCTTCTGTATTCACTTGAGTTTCCATATTTATTGTTTTTGTTTGGATCAAAGGTGCGGTATCAATCGTCTAAATAAAAAGCAATATTCATTCTATAATTACTATATTTATAAACTTGGAATAAGATTAAACAGCTTATTAATAACTGTTTAATTAAAAAATTAATTACAATATAAATGTCAAATACAGCGAAAACTTTATTGTCTTTATTAAGCGAAAACGAGAAATTGGGTTTTCAGTACCATCTTAAAAAAAGAAATAAAAGACCAGATGCCAGGAATATTCAATTATTTAAAGATCTACAAAAAGACCAAGGCTATAAATTGCAAGAGGAAATTGGCTTAAATGCCTATAACGTGCTGAATAAAAGATTGACAGATAGATTAATCGACTATACCGCCGGGTGCATTTTAGCAAAAGAAAACACCTCCGAAGTGGAGATCATGAAATTGATCATTTTAAGTCGGAAACTATTTAGTTTTAAAGCCTATAAAGCTGCCTTTAAATTGTTGCAATTGGCGAAGAAAAAAGCCAGCAAAATTCAGCATTATCATTTGTTGAACGAAATTTATCATAGCCTGATTGAACATTCGTATCATGAATATGCGCCCGATCAAAACGAAGTGATTTCCGAATTCCAATTAAATAAAAAAGCCTTTGAAAATCAATCAAACCTGAACATGGCTTATGCCGTTATTCGTAAAGAATTTCACGACCATGAGCGGCAAGCAGCACCATTTAATTTAAGTACAATAATTGAGGATAACTTCAAAAAATTCAATATTCAAACTGATGTAGGCTATAATTTTAAATCCTTATATCAAATTGCCGAAATGACCGATATTTCGGGTGCATTGCGGAAAAACTATTTCGGAGTTGACCTCTTCTTTGAGCAACAAATTAAGAAAATCAAAGGAGGACCATTGGACAACGAAGATCAGCTCATTTATCATATTGATTTGGTTTATTTAATTGCGCATATTTATTTCCGGAAAAAGGACTTTGATCAAAGTCTTGCGCATCTTGATAACATGATGGTGCAAATGACACGGTTCAACAAGCGTTATTATACCACTCGGATTGCGAAGCATCAAACCCTATTTGCACTCAACCATAATTTTAAGGGTAATTATGAGGTCGCCGAAACTGCTTTGGACATTCTTTCGACTCCAATCAAAGGTGAAATAAGCCGTGAGTTACTCCAGGCCGAACTTGCTAGAATCATGATACACATTCAACAAGAAGAGTTGCTCCAAGCAAAAAAAGCACTTGGAGCCTTAAAACGAAGCGACAGTTGGTATATGGACAATATTGGAACGGAATGGTTACTAAATAAAAAATTCATTGAAATACTGCTGCATATCGAACTTGGAAACACGGGCTTAGTAGATAGTAGAGTCAATAGCTTAATGCGTAAAAAGGAAGCTTTTTTTAAAGGTTCAACTGCGCAAGGTTTAGTTTTTCTAAAGCTAATAAAAACTTACCATCAGAACCCGCAGCTAGTTACTTCTAGCGAATTTATGGCTAAAGTAGAAAAGGCTTTTGAATGGAAACCGACCGAAGAAGAAGATTTATTTTTGATTAGTTTTTATGCTTGGTTAAAATCAAAAATGACAAAACAACCTTTGTATGAGACAACTTTAAACCTTGTTGGGACACTTCAATCCAATTAATATAAATCATATTTAAACTACGTAAAACTATTGCGCAGTAGCTAAGTAAGTTTGCCTCAACATTAATGAAGGATAAATTTGTCCTAGGAGTCAAAAATGAACATGGAAAAATTATTGGATACCTATTTACTTAACGCCCGGCTTTATTTTTCTGAGGCTGAGTTGTTAGCCTACGGCCGTTTTTTTGATGAAGTGATTATCGAGCGCTATTTGAATAACTTAGAAAAATCGAATTTCCCTCGTTTTATTAAGATACGGACTATACCCGAGTTTGAGGAAGAATTACCAGTACCCTATTCTGAAATATGGCAAATCCATCATGAATTTATCAATAGTCTAACACAGTGTGATGACAAGGATGCAAGAGATTTAATACATTTTTTTTTTAGTGAACGCCTTTTTAGTGAATTCTTAATCGTGCTTGGTCAACGCATAACGCCGGCAAGTATACAAACTAGTGAAGCGCTTCCACCTGAAGATGCTATTCTTCTAGAACAAGCCTTTAAACCTTATAATAGCGAAATTAAAATAGCCGTTCGGGCTTGGGAAAAACATGTTGGCAGAAATGAGAACGACTTTTGGGGCAAGATTGATGGTTCGCCGCATCAAAAAGAAGAACATGTGAGAGAATTAGTGAACAGTATAATGGCTAAGCACAGTTGGTGGAACGTTTTTGGACATTTTAAACATGGAACCGTATACGAAATAAGATCAGAAAGCGGACATGGCTTGCGTTGGTCCATTGATCAGAATAAATTCATTGGTTTTGTAGAACCTTTTTAACGTTATTATGGAAACTGAAAACAATACCTATCCTTTTACGTCTGAAGAGTGGAATACTTGCCTTAAAGTCTTGTCATTATTGAAAGATGAACCTCTTAACAATCCCGACAATGATCGGTTTAAGGGATTAATAACGAAAATCAAGAAAAACTCTAGAAAGCAGCTTCGGTACGAGACTTACAATCAAAAAAAAGCGGCAGATCTTGAACTACAAAAACGGTCGGCAATTGTATCAAATGCAATAGACGGAAAAACGAACTACAGCAATGATTTATTGGAAAACGGTCACGCAAAATTTTCTGAATTAAATATTCCTCAGAATTGCTATTGTTGCAATGGCTCATTTAAGATGGCGCATTATTTTTACAGTCGTATTTGCCCTAAATGTGCTGAGCTGAATTATGAAAAGCGTCAATTCGAAATGGACTTGACCAATCATGTAGCTATAATAACAGGCTGCCGTGTAAAAGTTGGCTACTCCACTACCCTAAAATTATTACGAGCGGGAGCAAAAGTTGTGGGAACGACACGCTTTCCGGCTTTGGCTTTAGAAACTTATCAACTAGAAGAGGATTATTCGGATTGGAAAGCTCAATTGAGTGTTTATGGTCTGGATTTAAGAGATTTGAAACAGATTGATGCATTTATTACTTATTTCGAAAGTCAATTTAATCACCTTGAAATTTTGATTAATAACGCCGCACAAACGATTCGATATCCTGATGATTATTACTTACCATT
The DNA here is from genome assembly GCA_013138735.1 of Crocinitomix sp. Classification (GTDB taxonomy): domain Bacteria; phylum Bacteroidota; class Bacteroidia; order Flavobacteriales_D; family Crocinitomicaceae; genus Crocinitomix. The sequence goes on from WTCE01000063.1 coordinate 5,190, forward strand.
GCTCGAACGTGAAGTAAAACTATTAGATACATTTAAACAAGAAGCACTCGTACCTAACAGCACCGCAGTTATTGGAGAACTTAGATTGCTAGAATCTAATCAGGTACCAAGTATAGACCAAATCCCATTGACGCGATTTGGTCAACCAGTTGATAATCGAACTAAAACAAGTTGGAATTCAAAATTAGAAGAAGTGAGTTTAATGGAATTATTGGAGGTGAATTTAATCAACCAAATCGCCCCCTACCATTTAATTAAAGCTTTAAAACCATTGATGCTTAATTCAGCAATTGAAAAGCGACACATTATAAACGTCACCTCTTCTGAGGGAATGTTTAGCTATGCCAATAAAACAGAATACCATCCGCATACAAATATGACCAAGGCATCCTTAAACATGATGACTCGGACATCAGCAAGTGATTTTGAAAAGACCTATATTTACATGAATAGCGTTGACGTTGGGTGGATTTCGACAGGTGCCAATGAGGAATTGCGCAAAAAACAATTTGAACGTGGATATGTTCCACCCTTAGATTCTGTGGACGGCGCAAGTCGGATAATGGATCCTATTTATGCGGTAATTCAGGGAGAGGCGATTTTTGGGAATTTATTAAAAAATTATAAAGTGCATAATTGGTAAAAAATTGATCTGGTAGCTCAGTTGGAAGAGCGCTCAACATCCAGTTGAGAGGCCGTGCGTTCGAATCGTACCCAGTTCATTTTTACTAAAAACGCGTATTTTTAAACGAGGCCGATAGTTTAACTGATTTCGATCAGAGGAAAAACGTCTGACTGTCACTCTTGAGTTGTGGGTTCGAATCCCGCTCGGCCTCATTTTTTAGTGTTATGTATAAAGTGTTATGTGTTAGTTTGAAACTTACAAGACGAGAAGCTGTAACGAACTTGCTGATGTCTCTGAGTGCACTTGACGACAACCCTAGACCTCTGTTTTACTTGTGCTTCTCAGGAGCATAGCCCATTTCAAGATCTAGCACTGCTCCAAGCGTCCAACTAATCTCTTGTTCATTGATTTCAATGTTAGTTCTGATGACGGCGTTTTTATTAAAGCCATACTCTTGACTTAATAAAATCCAAAAATAGGCGGTATTAAAACAATATGATTTTAGACGACTTTCATTTTCATCAGGATATTCTAACTTAAGTTCCTCCCACGTTTTACCACAAAAATATTCTCCACTAGAACGCAAAGCATCCAATGCTAAGGAATCTTCAAATTCTAAAAAATCAAATGTATAGTAAAAGGCGGCAATTGCAATAAACTCATTTTCGGTATTGGGATGGAAACTAGACTTAAATAAGGAATCTGCGATATCTAACGAGTCGCAAATTTCATTAAAAATTCGTTTGATTCCTTGGCTACATTGCGTAAAATCACCCGTTCCAGCCAAATCGTCAGTCAAGGGATAATTTGTTGGGTAACAAGCTGGAACCGCTACTAATTCTTGCGCGCGGTCCTGCCCCATTTGCAAATAACTTTTTGCGAAAATAGTATATGATTTCCCACTGTAAGAGCGATAAAGTAAATGCTTATCTTTTGATTTTTCAGCTAGAAACGTAATTTGAGTGGACGCTCCGCCCATTTCTAACATAGATTCTCTTGCTGTTAAAGGATTGAATGAATCATCCAAATAATTAAGAGCAGACCAACCATATAAGCCTTCGTATTGACCAGAAAGAATCAGGGCTTTTTTAAAATTAAATTTAGAATTCTTTTTAAAAAATGCGGACAATTCCCGCATAGTTTGCTTTTGCTGCTTTTTTTCCACTAAGCGCATGCCCGCAGTGGCCATTAAGTAGAGTTTTGTTTCCTTCCAATAAGCAGAATCAATTTTGCTTTCTGCGAAAGTTAAGAGCGTATTCATTAATGTAAGAATAGAATCTGGATGCATTTCAAAGGTAGAGATACCGGGTTCTACCTTTTTCTGAGTGATCAATTCAATAATTGGAAGTCCTTCTGTAGTAGTGGGTTTTATATGGTAGATATAAATCCGTGAACCAGAACTTCCTGCATCAATAATTAAGGAATAGTGTGGTTTAATTTCATTGGCCTTTTCACAAACACTATTGGCGGAAACCGTGGGTGTATACGCAATGAAAATAAGAATAAGCAATGCTAATTTATTCATCTGAAATGGTTTTTGAAACAAAGAGAAACACCTTTTTAATTGTATTTCTCATTGTTATTCAAATTCTTCACTAAAATGGGGATAATATTTGATGAGCAAGGCCAATCCTTAATATTTCCCTTCTTTTTCATTTTTCAACTATAGGCTTTAGAGGATAAGAGGTTCTTAAAACATCATCCTTCAACTTCCTTAATCCGAAATAATCAAACGTTCTATAAAACTCACATCATTTGCCAAAAGAACATAGAAATAGGTGCCTGAGGACAGAGATGTGAGATTCATTTGGAGAGAATGAAATCCAATAGCTACTTCTTCTAAGTTTTTTGTCAAAATAGTTTTACCTGAAACGTCCATTATTTTAATAGTAACGGTTGCAACTTCGGATAACTGATAGTTAAGCAAGACATTTCCATTGGTTGGATTGGGAAATAATGAAAAATAGGCAACTGATGGGTGCGCATTAATCATATCCAAGTTCTCTAAATCGATTGGAGCACTTTCACCGCTGCAGCCCTGATCACTAACAACTTCCACTGAGTATATTCCTGGTTCCGTGCAGAGGTAAGATTGATCAGTCGCACCTATAATTGGCGTTCCATCCAAATACCATTGGTAGCTGACGTATTCATCTGTTGACACTGTCAAACCATCCAAGGTAATAATCGGTTCTGGAATGAATCCTTCAAGTTCACAAGTCGCTAAGAAAACATCACTTTCACCTAAACAACCGTTTAAGTCTGTAACAGTAACAGTGTAATTACCCAATTCAGTCATGTTATATGATGAATCAATTGCGCCGGGTATAATATCACCATCTTTATACCATTGATATGTTACATAACCATCCGTTGACAAAGTGAGTCCTGACACGTAGATCAACGGACTTGGGGATGACCCTTCGTCTTCGCATAAGGTTTGGCAACCTCCAACGATACAAGTTTCTGCCGACAACTTCATAATAAAAGATCCATGTATAGAGTCTTCGTATACAATTCCACTTAAGACAACTTCCAAAGCAGTGCCAGTCCCAGAAAGTTCCCCACTGCCAACTGATACTCCGCTAAAGAAAATGTCACCACACGCATTTCCGCAAAGCTGCTGTCCAAATTCTTGATAATCATGCCCAAGCGTTTCTATCCATTGGATTTCACCATCTATAGTCAATGAACCAATTACAAGACTACTGTTATCTTCTAATTCTTCAAGGTAGATCGGTTCGTCATCTACGATTACTGCACCATAATTTCGGAGTGAACCGATAAAAAATAATTCGGCATTGTTTTCACAAATGATATCACGAATGATAAAGTTTTCAAATGTTCTGTCCCAAATAAGATTAAAATCATTATCATATTTAGATATGGTACTCTCCCCTAGATTTACTACATCCCAAATGAGATCTCGATAATATCCTGAATTGCTTAAATAAAGATTCCCATCATTATCTACGGCATTCGAAATATTGCCTGCACCAAATGGGCCGAGCTCATCATTTAGTTCAGCTTTTGTCCAACCATCATCAACTCCGTACGGTTCCAGTTCTAACATATAACTTTGTTGATCCGCCGTTGCAGATAGGACAGCAATATCTAGTGTTAAATTACCTAAACCACGCATTTCTCCTGTGACATAAATTCGATCATTAGCTGGCATTTCTAATCTTGGAGAAATATAAGTAGAACGTGTAGGGTATGAATAAAACGGTTTGACTCTTCCTGTGTTTACAGTTTGATAACCGGAACCTGCTTTATAGAATTTTTGAATCCCTCCTGTTGCACTTAGTTTCAGCACTAAAACTCCCCCTGCATACCCATCACTCGTAACGTAATAATCATCATGAAATGTTGTTGAAAAATAACCACTCAGATTGATTCCTGCAATAAAAACATTATTGCTATCTCGATCAATTAAAACATCTGAGATACCACCATTAACACTTCTCATGGACCCGAACCATAATGGTTCTCCATCAGAATTTAATTTTGACACAAAAGTTCTTCTCATTAAAGATGGATCCCCACCGGGAAAGACAAATAATTGCTCACCTCGAAATTCAAATACTTCGGTCTGGAATGACCCAGAAAAATAAATATTCCCAAACTCATCTGTATCGACCGCATTATATAAGGTAGCTTTATGATCGTCATGAGAAGGAACATATCTTTCATGCACATATTTCCACAAAAGATTTCCTTCGCTATCAAATTTCTGAATGACACCGCCTAATATTGGTCCCCACCAACTTGAAGCGACTCGCGTATAGCCTACTACAATAAGATTTCCAAATGGATCAATAGTCTGATCTAAAACCACGATTCTTTCAATTTCTTCAACAAAACATTGACCATTTTCAGTTGAATCAGGTGGAGTGCTAATAAAAATTGTCATAGTATCAGTAAGTGAGTCAAGACAGCCCGCTATTTCTGATTCTACCATTAGGTTTAAGTCATAGTATCCATTTTCATCATAAGCAATATCAGGGTGCAACAAATCTGTGTTTTCCAGAATTGAGGGAGATCCTGATACGGTCCAATTAAATATTGAGCCTATAATTCCGTCGGTATTAATTTCAACCAAAGAATCTTCATAATAATAACCCAAACCAATGTCAAAAGTCGCATTTACGGGTTCCATCCAAATAGAATCAATTGTAGTGAGATCAGAGTGACAGCCTGCGGCCGAAATGGCTTCCATTTGAAAACCATGCATTGTATAAATGGGCAACGTATTAAAACTAATAGGATCACCAAGGGATATCGCTGCAGCAATGGAGTCCATGTCTTGAAAAAGCACATAGGTCGTTCCGATTTCAGGGGAAGGTATAACGATTTGACTTGAATCTCCTAAACAAACCATTTCTTCTAGCGCATAAAATAAATTACTAGAGTCTGGGTGCGCTTCTAAAATAAACGTAAATGTCGTTGACAGACTAATAGAATCACACTCATTTACAACCCACTTATCTACTTGAAAAGTGGCAGATGTATATGCCTCTCCTCTGTAATAATAGCGATTATCTTCAAATTCTGAAGTGTATTCAATGAGTTCTCCATCCTGATATACACTATACCCCGTACCATCAGCAATATCCAGCAAATTAAAACTGTAAGCATCTCCCCAACAAATGAGAGTGTCACTTCCCCAATCGACTTCAATGTCGGTGATTGTTGGATACGCCAAAATAGTATAAGAATGTGCTACAGTATCAAAATTCCCCTCAAATTCAGTCACCATTTCGATCAATACTTCACCAGGTTCTAAGTGGGTATAATCAAAAATCGGATCAAAGGAAGTCGATATTCCGTCAACAAACCATTCGTAACTCTCAAGTGTAGGATTTGATGGTGTATAAGTCGTCAAAGCATCTTCGCAAAGGTCGCTAGTTCGAGTAAAATCAACCATTTGTTCCAAATCCCAAGGATCGTCATAGTCAAAGCGATAAACCTTGCCTTCGGCCGCAAAAGAAGTTACCACTAGACCCACTCCATAATCAAAATCAATCCCCTTGCTACCTTCAACAATGGGATCTAAGAAACGGTACATATATTCCCCACCTTCAAGACCAAGAAAAGTATCGTAACCAAACCCAAAAAAGACGGAGTCGTCTTCAACTGGTGCATGACAATCTACAAAACCATCATCTATATATTGGCTGACCCAAGTTATGCCGTCGTTCGTACTTTCGAGAAGGTATGAATGATCTTCAGGAGACAAGGTATAAGTGGCAGTTACAATATCTGCTGTAGACTCATGTTCTAAAGATCTAAAATACTTGTCAGTATGTACTTGAGTGGACCATGTTGATCCAGCGTCGGTTGAGCGTATAATTTTTTGATCGCCTCCAGCAACCACGTTTGTAGATGACACAAAAGAAACACATGTTAAATCATTGTCAACTGAAGCAGTTAGTAACCAAGTTATTCCTCCGTCAGTAGTTTTATAGGCTAAACCGTCGTCTGAAACCGCCACTCCAACAAGTGCATCTCTAAAATGTACACCTCTAAATTGACGGCCCGTGCCTAAAGGTCCTGAAAACACTACAGTCCACGTATCACCGTTATCTGCCGTTCTGATTATAATATTATTGTTATTGCTAATGTGCCAACCGACAGCTACCGTAACTTCCTCAGTTAGAACCTGAATGTCATTTACAATAGTAAAAACATGATAGATTGAATCTGGCCCCGGAAAATCGACCTCTTCCCATGTTTCTCCAAAATCATCCGACTGCACGAAAGCGATTCCCGCGGCATAGCAAATACCACTTTCATGAATATCGACTGAATAAAACGAATTGGTTGTTGGAATATCAATTTCTTCCCACTGCGCAAGACTGTCACTTGCAAATAATAAAATCAGAATAAGGGTCAAGTATCCGTGCATGTAATTTTTAAAATATAAAGATAGAGAAAAATATCCGTCGACCATAAACAGTACCCTACTGTTTATAATCAATAAACCCTCTTTTTTGTACGAAACAATGAATGCCTAATCTACTTATAACGAGTATCTAAAGCTATCTCCGGCACATAAAAGATTCGATTATGAGTTTAGCGTGCGCGTTCTGAGTCTTTAGAATGTTTGAATTGATTTACAAAACAATACTTCGCCTGTTTTTCTGAGATATGATAATAACCCGCTCTGCTTTTTTAATATTATAATATCATTAAAAAAACTAGTCCATATGCAGGTGAATTTAATTATAATTAGAACAAGTGCCGGTTCTATTGTTCGGCCAGGAACAGGGTTTGACAGCGTACAACTAGATCTATCAAAATTGGCCTTGGGGACTTATTTGGTTCAAATCAAATCAGGAAACCTTGAATTGTCTGGATTGATGTTGAAATGATTTTTTATCCTAAGCCGAATCAATGGCTAAAGTCATAATGATCTTGCATACGTTCGCCTGTGAAATATTCATTTCCTTCTTTATCTATATAACCTTTAAAACTTTTGATATAGGCAAATCCATTTGAAAAACACGGAACAACTAGATACGGCACTGGATAGGCTCCTGCCACAGCTATTTCATATTTTGGTTGGATTACCCAATTTCCTTTTTTGTCTACAAATCCTAACTTTTTATCTTTCGTTAAAGCTGGCGCTAATCCATCAGAAAAATTACCCGCCAATTCAATTGTATCGGATAAAACGACTTGCTCTGTTCCGCTTGTATCATAATAATAGTAGCAGACACTCTTAACCCACCAATCGTGGTATCCATCTGGATCTGCTTCATTTAAAGAGTCTGACCATTCGGGTCTTTTTAAATTGATAGCTAGTCCGTCATAGAATCCATAATTTTGAACCAGTCTTAAACTCTCATTCCGATAATTAATTGAAGGAATATTAATATCTTTTAGTAGTAATTGTTCACCCATAGCGTCAATAAATAAAGGCTTATTCAAAGTATCTCGACAGTAGTGATATCCATTTATTAATGGCCCAATATAAGAATATTTAAATTCGATCAAAGTATCTCCATTTCGATTAATACCTCCGTATTTTTGATGTTTTGAATCGTTCACAATGAACTGTTTTTGCTGAAAAAATTCCCCATCTAATTGCTGAAAATCAAAAGTTACTGAAATACTAGAATATGGTTTGCTTTTCCCAAGTGAATCACTGAAATAATATTTGTAACCACTAGACAAGGTGCCAAATAAATTAGGACTTAATTTGTAAATCTTACTTTGATCACGAATATGAACATTAAAGTCCATTTCTCCCGTAATTGAATAGGCTACCATACGATTTGTTTCTTCATTAAAGAGAAGTTTATTGTCTGCAATACCAATAAAAGTCTTATTTCTATCTACCTTAAATTCTTTGACCAAATCGCCCAATTTATTATACACATAATAGGTTTTACCAAATCGAAACCACGCATAATCCTCCAGATAAAAACTCTCAGCACGGTGAGCGCGTTCACTAAATAGTAATTCTCCTTTTTCGTTAAAATAAGAATGGGCATAATGGCTCGTATTAGCACCCCGCCTATTGAGTGTTGAATCGCCCCAAACAAAGTTGATTCCGTGATAAACCCCATTCTCTTTCAGTAAATTCTTGAAAATTGGTGGAATCAAATACACTCCTTTTTTATTAATCAAGCCATATTCAAAATTCTTGGCAGTGTCTTTTACAATTGCTCCTTCTTCATATACGGCCAACACTTGTTCGAAACGCGGTTGAATGAGGCATTTATCTTTTTTACCATTTTTCACAAATCCGTACAATGGCCCGTCTCTAAAAGGAATCATTTTTACTTTGTTGGCATCAAGCTGAATATGTTCGCGCTCAATTTTATCAATCATAACATCATAATTGATAGCATAATAAACACGTTTATCAGAAGGATGAATTCCAATCATTTCTACAGATATACAGTCAGAAGTATCAACAATAGCGCAATATTTTGAGGTGATTTCAAGACTATAAGTTCCCGTTTCTCTAAATTGAAAAATGGAATCTGTTTCTCCTCTTATGGGTTTATAATTATTCTCGCAGTCTAACCATTGAAAAGTAACATCTTTAGCGTTAGAATAGATTTGTTTTTCATCCTTTCGCAAACTCATGTCAATACTTTCAATTGTTAGCTTTAATTCAAGTGTAGAATCGGCTCCTGCTTTAGATTTGACAATAGAAGTATAAGTCCCAGATCCCGTATATATCTCCCCTGTTTCAGTCCAATAATAATTCGTGCAAGTTCTAATTGTTAAAGGATTTTGTGGTTCAAATAAACCCGTTTCAATTTTCGCATATATTCCTTTAAGTTTAGGCTCGTTTGTCTGATTTAAAGAGCTGTTTTCTCCTTGAAGAATTGTTTGATAATCCAAAATCCGAATTTTATTGGTTTTAATTATTGGTTCCAAAAAAAGATATAAATCTAAAAAATCGCCGTTTTCATCTAGTTTTTGTATTGCCATTCGGTAATCACCATTTCTATCCGTTTCAAGAATTGGAAAAGCCATGATTTTATTCGAGGGATCGAAATCTAGTCCGGCTCTAAAAGCTCCTAACCAATAAATAGTATTCTCTTTTCCAAAATAAATTTCGCCTCCTCCTCTTACTCTTGTATGCGGCAGAGCTTTAAACCACGTTAAGGCTAATTCCGAATTATACTTAGCCATAAAGGTCACTACTTCGTCCCACCTGCCTTTAAACCCTAATGTGTCATCCTCAATATTATATTCGCCAGAAATTGTTCCACTCAGCATTACATTGCCATAATCATCCAATTTAAGTGAGCTGACGTTCCCATTCCTTTTACCCTTAAAGGTTTTAATAAATTCCTTTTCTCCGTTGGCATTTAGTTTCCCAAAAACGATATTACTCACATTACGCTCAAGTTTGAGGGTGTCATCCTCAATAATAAACTCCCCTTCATAATATCCTGCAAAAAATATGTCGCCATTTTCGCCCATTGCTAATTGCGTAATTCTTTCGTTATCAGACCCTTTTATTTTGCATGCCCACTCATACTCTCCAGTACTAGACAGTTTAAGTATGAAATTATCAATGCCGTATTCATCTGAATTGTGTAAAGTATCTGATTCTCCATTAATTATCACATAATTATAAAAACTGCCAATCAAACAAATCGAATTGTCATCCCCCACTATTAAACGTTCTATTTCGCAACGATTATCATAATACATATCTTTAATAATGCGTTTGCTGCGTATTAACTCTCCATCCGCATTGTACTGCCGTATATAATAATCCTTCCCTCTACCACCCTTATGTACTGCTAAATGCAAGATGATTTCACCCTTTTTATTCACATTAATTTTAGGGGATGAAAGATCCTTTTCTAAGCTTAAATTCTTTACCCACAATAAGTTCCCAAATGGGTCTAATTTTTCAATAAAATAGGTGTTATTATATGCTGATGTTATTATCTCTGTACCAGTAAGCGTTTCTGCCCAAAGCGTATCAAATGTGTTGCATAAAAGATAGATATTCCCCTGTTCGTCAGATTCCAAATCCATCACGGCTGATCCTTCATTACTTCGATCAATATGCGTCCACAACTCAGTTGTACCTTGTGAAAATGAATTAAAACAAAGCAGTACTGAAAAGGCTAGAAAGATACTTTGGAAAAGACTTTTCATTTAATAGGTTTCTGTAAAAATATGAATTTGGAAATTTAGAACGAGCTATTGTCTCAATTTATTGGATTTTTAGATAAAATAATGACCTTTTGTGTTTCGCTACATTAGTAATTGAATGATAACAATTTCATATCTTTAACGTTTACTGCTTCATGCGCTTTGCCAAATCCCTATTGCTATTTATATTTTTACTGCTCGTTCATACTAGCATGGGGCAATCGGCTACTAGCCAAATTGAACCCGGCAATGTAAATATCAAATACTTAGAACACCTCGTTAAAACTAAAGTGGATGCTGTGCGAAAGGCACACGATTGTAAACCTTTGATTAATGATTCTATTTTATATATCGCAGCACAACATCATGCCAGCTATATGGTTGAGAACAATCGTTTGAGTCATTTTGAAAATGATAAGGCGCAATTTAAAACACCACAAAATAGAGCTGTATACTATGGCGCGGTAAATTATAGCGTTGGAGAAAATGTACTCAAGACAACCGCTAATGCAACCGTCAAAAACAAAAAAGGAAAAAAATATAACACCAATACTTATGAAGGATTGGCGAATAGTATTGTGGATGGTTGGGTAAATTCTCCAGGACATTTTAAGAATATCATCAAAGCTGAATATCAAATTACAGGATTGGCTATAACTGAGAAAGACGGCAAGATTTACGCCTGTCAAAAATTTGCAACGGTACAGTATAAATTCGAATTTGAGGAACCAGCAGCAATGTTCTCTTACTCAAATTATAAAAGCAAACCTGTAGCAAAAAGTTTCGCAGGAATTCAGGCTCAACTTATTCCGCATAAATATGAATGGCGCTTAAAACATGATAAATTAGAGAAATGTGAGTCTTGTAATGAGCTGGTAAAATTCACACCGTTTATAACCTTACGACAAGAGCGAGGGAACTTTATTTTAAGGGTTGAAAACTCTGCTTATTTGCAACAATTAATTCAAGATAAAAAAGATGGTTTGGCGGTTGAAATAGTCACCTATAATGATTACGCTTGCGGAAACCCGGCCTACTACACGGAACCAAGCAGACGCAATGGACAACTCAAAACCAATGGGCGCATTTTAAAACCAGTTTATAAAAAGGATTTGCTCAAAGGATTCAAGAAAAGAAAACGGAAAAAAAACATGCGCTTTCTTCCCTTTTTATTCGGCGCAGATTCTATCAAATTTAAAAATAGAATCAGCCAGTTTAAAATGGCGAAGTATGACAGTGAGTATTTTGAAATGAAAATTGGGAAAGTGCCAAAGAACATCAACGGACTTTATGCGCACAATCTACTTTATATTCAAGAAAATCAAATTTGCCATGTCGATTACTTTACAGGATATTGTGGAGAATTATATAATGATTCGGCGCAATACGAATTTATTCCTTTAGACACATCTGGCGGCACCTACCCTTTTGAACCAGAAAAAAGAGTCCTGGATTTAACGATTCCGTTTGAACAGAATAAATCTAATTATACGGCTAATGACATTGAGCAATTCACACATTCTATTAATGATTTAACTTATTCAATTGACTCTATTTATATTCAAGCATTTTCATCTATTGAAGGAGATTCTGTGAAAAATGTTGCCCTGCAAAACAAAAGGGCCGAGAGTATTGTTGCCGCCCTAACAAAAAATCAGCTCAGTGAAGTGCCCATTAAAATTGAGACTAAAAATTCATGGGATCATTTTTATAAAACAATTCGCAGGTTTCCAGCTTATAGGCAATTGGCAACTCAAGATAAAGCCGCAGTGAGTAAATTTTTACAGAATGGCAAAGTGTTGACAGATTTGGAGCCCTTATTTAAAAAAGAAAGGAAAGCATTGGTAAAAATCCACTTATCAATTTATCCGCAAGAATCAACCTATAATTATTTGATTGAAAAGGAGTTTAAAAAATTACAAACCGAAATTGATAAAACAAGGCCTGAGAGTGATGCCGAATTTATTTTACTCTTAAAATTAGAGAGTTTATATACCTATACACACAAGCGTGTTGTGCAAGAAAAGGCGCCGGTTGAACTATTGGCTTCACAAACATTTCCAATGCGTTATTTTAAAGCGAAAGAGAGATTAGCGCAAAAATTCATTCTTTACGGAGAGCAATTTCCAGAAGCTTTTGCAAAAAACACGACTTGGGTCAATCAAAAAGACGCAATTCGCCGTGCCTTGACATTTGAGAGGCCAACGCTTTTACATTTGTATCCAGAGTTTATCTACTACGACTGCTATGAGAAAACAAGAAAAATTGAGGCAGTCCCAGGAGCTATGCGTGAAGAAGTTCAGGCTGTTTTTAATACATTAATTTTTACTTCAGAATTTTATCGGACTGATACTGTTGCAAAGAAAAACATTGATGCTTTATATTTCACGTTGAATATGACCTTACTAAATGAGGTTTTCCCTGGAAACCCGAGTGAAGCAAGTGCTGATGCAGGGAATGCAATAGCTGCTGTATACAAATTCTATTCGGAGAAAGAACAGCTCACGGATACTTTAACCTTTAAACTGGCTAAAATGGCGGTGTTTTACGGTAATGTGAGTCAAGCCTATGGCATGAATAGTCTATTCCCTGATAATTTAGAAATGTTGGCTTATAATGCCGTTATTGGTTTTGATCATCCTTCGACTCCAGGAATGGAACCTTATTATCAACATTTAATTGCAATAAAGGAAATTCTACCAGCTGATGTTTGGTGTAATTTATTCATTAACAATTGTAAAATTCCTTTTCAAGCTTTTGATCATGAGGAATTACGTAATTCATTTTGCGAAACATGTCAAGGTAGGAATGAATTTTTGAATGAAAATTCATTCTAGGCAATAGTTATTAGTCCTTGTTCTCGAGTAATCCCCAAGTGCCTTGGAGATTACTCGAACTGACGTTCTAGTTTTTTATTCGAAGTTCAATTGGCTTCTAAAAATTAACCGTAATTGAGAATTCAGAATAAACGGCTTTGCCTTTAAACTTAGCTGGGCGCCATTTGGGCATTTTTTTCATTACAGCCATTACTTCGTCGTTTAAATCGGGATGAACAGATTGAATAATTTCTAACTCTTCTAACCTACCATCTGGAGCAATCAAAAAAGCAACGGTAACAACTGCTTCAGCTAATTCTTCTGAAATTGCCGTGCGCACTAGGTTTTCATCAATGAAGGCACTCATTTCCATAAAAGCTTTTGATGCCTTTCGGGAATTCCCGTAGCTTGATAAGCGATTACAAACGGTGAATATTTTTTTATCAGAAGCCGTTTTGTAATACTCTGCAGTAATTTTTCCTCGGCGATTGTATATTTCTGAACGGACATAATTTGCAGTTACATCAAAATAATTGTGCGTTCCAAAGGGTCTATCATTGCGGAAATTTCCTTTTCTTGAAATCTCACCGTTTTCATGGTAGAAAACACCTTCTCCTTCTCTCCTATTTCTGCTGGCTGGAAATTGGCCATATTTTGTATTGTTAGACCGGTAATATGTAAGCAAACAATTTTCATTACAAATGCCTATGCTGTAAAAATCAAAAGTATCCGCAGCTTCTACCCTTGTCTGTAAATCTCCCTTATAATAAATTGTATCTGCAGCTTGGGCAAAGCCTTTTGAGAGGATGATTAGAAAGAATAGAATGAGGTAAAGCTTATTCACGAATTATTATTATTGTTTTTAATATGGATTGCTAATTTATAATGAAAAAACGAAATTTAGTAACGATTAACAATTCCATATTCCCAGTATTTCTATTTTTGGTGTAACCTTAAGCTGTTTTATCATTAAATTATTAGACCAAAAATCAAAACTTTTTGAAATACTTAAAACTCATTTTTATTCTAGGTTCAATTATAGCAAGCTATTCTGCACAAGGACAAGTTACACTTCCTTACTATGATGAAATGTATTCATTTCGTGATGGGTTCACCATCATTGAGGTAGATAATAAATGCGGAATAATAAATGATGATTTAGAAGAAATCATTCCACCAATATTTAATGATATCAAATGTTATGATTACGGGCCTTTTCAATTCAAGGGAATGTTTTTTATGTGCTCTGTCGACTCCACATTCCTGTATGATACTTTAGGTGTTTTGCAAAAGGCGCTTTACGGCACTGATATTTGGCCTCATGAATATTATCAACTTAAAAACGATTATGCTTTCAAAACTGGCGAATTAGAATGTAGTAATAATACCGATAATGTATTTTCGGCTCATTGGGGATGCAGCCAAAATGGAATTACAATTATTCCTTATGAATTCAGGAATATTTACATTGGTCTATCTGATCACATTATTGTCCGTACTGCTAATCAGCAACAAACACGCTTCTTTCGTCAAAACGGTGACAGTTTGAATAATTTTTACAATATAAAACTCGCTTTAGATGACGATTTAAGTAGATATTGGATCAAAAGCGACAAGTATTATCGCTGTTTTGATACAACATTTTCTCTTATCTACACTTCTGAATTTGAAGAGATAAAAGATCCTAAAGACAGTTTGATGTGTGTCAAAATAAATGGAAAATGGGGCATTGTAAATCATGACTTTGAAATTGTATTAGCGCCCGATTATGAAGACGTAAGAATTAACGATCATTGGGGCTATGTTAAAAACAATGGACTTTATGGTATTATAAATAGAAAAGGAGAATTGCTTACGGACATTATTTATACCACGACAGGCTCATATTCGCAATATATTACCGCTAATTCAAAAATAACGGCTTATAAAGGCGAGCAAATTATTATTCTTGATTCGAATGCTAAATGCATTGCCAATTGTGCTATAAATGATTCAATTAATAAAGCGTATCCAAATGGAAAGAAATGGGTTGAAGGTAATTTCGAAATGTACTGGAAAACTGGTCTATGGAATTACTATCGAAATGATGCTGAAAATTCAATTGAAAAATCCGTTAATTATACCGATAGTTTGATGTACTTCACTGAATATGATTCAAGCGGTCAGGTATTGCACGAGTATACTGATATAAGAAAACCAATGATTACCTATCGATAAGTTTGATGAGTTGCGTAGTTCATTCATAAATACTAACTTTAAACCTATGATTGAAAAAGACCTATTAAAATTCTTAAAAACGCTTAAAGCAAATAACGATAGAGATTGGTTTAATGCCAATAAACCTGTTTTTAAAAGCCATGAAGCGGACGCTAAAGCTTTTTTTAAGGAAGCTCATGAGAAACTAGCCTTAATTGATCAAATTGAAGGACATAAGCTCATGCGGATTTATAGAGATGTTCGTTTTTCAAAAGATAAAACACCTTATAAACCAAGATTCGCTGGAAGCTTTAGTCGATCAACAGCAGCCTTGCGTGGGAGTTATTATTTAAATATTGAACCTGGTAATTCAATTGTAGGCGGCGGATTCTACGGGCCTAATACAGATGATTTAAAAAGGATTCGGCAAGAATTTGAAATGGATGACACAGAGATTCGCGCTATATTAAATGACAAAAAATTTAAGGCCACTTTTGGGGAATTGCGTGGCGAAGGATTAAAAACTGCACCACGTGGTTTTGACCCTGAAAACAAGGCCATTGATTTAATTCGGAAGAAGCAGTTTTATGTTATTCGTGAATTCACAGACAAAGAAGTATTACAAGAAGATTTCATTGAAAAAGTAGTGGAAACGTGTCAAGTAATTCTGCCCTATTTCGATTATATGAGTTCCGTATTGACTACAAACTCAAACGGAGAAAGTATTCTTTAAGTCTTAACTACCTGCAACGCCGGGTATGATAATTCGCTCTGTTTTACCATTATAACTAACAAAATAAGCACCTGGCTTTAATCCAGTTGTTTCAACCTTATTGCTTGTGCCTTCTAACAATAATTCCCCCTCGTGCGTGAATAATTTAAATTCATATTCAGCATCTAATTTATGGAACGTTTTAGCCACGGGATCAGGTTGTTCAATCGTTGTTATAGCATCAACATCATTCGCAATTGCTAAATTCTGCCCAAAAGCAAAACCACTAAAAACTAAAACAGATAAGATTATTTTCTTCATTGTATGCGTGTTTGTTCTTTTACTATAACGTTGCCTTTTACAAGATGTTGCCAATTTACCTAATTAATCCTTGAACACAAGGCCTAATAACCTTCTTCAGGCTCTCCTTCTTTTAAAAATTCAGCAACAGTAAAAAGAGTTTTATTCCATGCTAATTTGAGAATAGGAACTTGAATTTCATCTGCACCAAGAACCAAGTCTACTTGCATGCCCGTCCCTTTTTGCGGAAAACGATAAACCAATTGACGATCCTCCGGATATTCTACGGGATACTTTTCATTGATAATATCAGCCATTAGATCCATGTGTTTATTCATAGCATCCAATGGAAATAACTCATCCTGCGTATATTCTGCAATATCAGCCCCTTTGCCTTTATAGAAAGTATATTCATAACCACAAGCGGGGCCGCATTCAACTGTCATTTCACCAACTAAATCATCTCCATCAGCCATTCTCCAAACCACAAATTCTTTCCACCCTTCAATTCCGCCAGTTACTGAAGCAAAACCACCCACTACATCCAAGGTTTGATAATACCAATATTCTCCCTTAGTATAATCCGCAGTTTCGGAACTTGAAGCAATATCCTCGCCAATCAAATGTTTCGCATAATTATCAATTTGCCAAGCCGAGTTAGGAACAACTTCAGGTTCGTCCAAAAGTTCATCCATTAGATCTTGTGAATTGATTTCGCCGTCGCCTTCTAATTCATTTGACATTTCAGTGAATTCGCCATCTGAATCGGTATCATTATCTGATACGGTTTCATTGCCGCAAGAATAAAACATCACTCCTCCAATAATGAAGAGGTATGCTTGTTTTAGTACTTTTTTATACATGAATTTTATTTTATAGGGAATTTCACTTCTGTAATTAAATCGTTTGGCTCAGTGTCCATTGGATTGTTTACTTAAACTGAGTTTTTAAAAATGAAAGATAATAAAAAAATGTTTAAACACCCTAGTCATTGATTAACAGTAGCTAAAAAGGACGGTTTGATTGGTCCCCCTGGATTAATTAGCTTTGGTAGAACGATTTTTATATCTTGTATTTTATGAATATTACAGCATTAATTGAAAAAGAGATTGCTAAGACCAAGGAATTAATAATTGAGTATAAGGAATTCACGAAGCCCATTGCTCCTGAAAACGCTATTGGTAGAATTTCTAGAATGGATGCCATAAATAATAAGACAATTAATGAAGCAGCCTTGCGAAAGTCTGAAACAAAATTGAAAAATTTAGAAATCGCCTTAAAAAATGTGGATGATCCATCTTTTGGGAAATGTGCAAAATGTGGAGGAGAAATTCCATTACAGCGTATTATGTTAGTGCCTCAAAGTCGTTTTTGTGTGAATTGTGCACGTTAAAACGGCGTCTTATAAATCTCTTTTCTTCATTGTAAAGAAACTCAAGGCAATAAATCCAGCTGTATAGAGAGAACTGACGAGTGCCCTCATCCATGGGTTAATATCTTCAACAATGACCATATTTTTATCCACTTTACTTTGCATATTTACTATGGCATCATATAAAGGAAAAGGGGTTAAATCTGCCAACATATTTGTAGGCATCCACATGGACAATTCTTCGCCAATAGCGTTTTGAATAATCAATCCCATAAATAAGAAAACGAAGATATAAGCTAAGATACTTAGCGCCGCTATTCTTATAATGACAGCCAAAAATAAGGCTATGGAGAAAATCCCTAAGGTTTGAAGAAAGAAGAAAAATAAATTATCTAAACCGCTGGTCATACTACCACCAGAAGAATAGATAAGTCCAAAAATAAGCCCGATTATAAAAACATATACTGTAATCGCTAGTGATAATAGTAATATCACATAAAACTTAGAGAGAATTACATCTAAGCGACTTAAACCATCAATTACGTTCTGTTTTTGTGTTTTAAATGTGATTTCGTTGCAAACCAAGGCGACGACTAAAATTCCAGGCAATAAATTAACCCATCCAGCAATATATGTAATATTGCCCCAGACTTCAGGGAAACCCAAAATGCGACTTTGCGAAGGGAAAGTTGGAAACTTGATCATACTAACAATAAACAGAGCTAATGGAAGTAGCACCGCAAATATTATCATGAAGGCTTTAAACACTGTATAGTGCCTAATCTTTAAGAATTCTATTTTAAGTAGTTCCTTCATTAATTTACAATCTCTAAGAATTGATCTTCTAAACTTTTCTTTATTTCTTTTAAGCTATTGAGCACTACTCCATTTTCAAAACAATATTGATTCATTGCTGCCGCCGAAAAAGATTCTGGCACTTCAACTAACAATTCAAGATGCGTTGATTTGGCGATTTTAGCGCCTTTTATTTGTAAAACAAGTTCTTCTAAGCCTTTTAAATCGACTGCTGAAATTGCTATTTGTCGTTTCTTATCTGTTAACTCGTCAATTGCAGATTCTTTGAGCGTTATACCGTCCTTTAAAATCAATACACGCTTGCAAATCTTCTCAATTTCATCCAATTGATGCGAGGCTACAATAATGGTTTTTCCTTCTTTCGCAATAGCAATAATTAAAGCTCTAATTTCTGCAATTCCTTGCGGATCTAACCCGTTAGTAGGCTCGTCTAAAACAAGCACATCTGGCCCTCCCAATAAGGCAGACCCTATTGCAAGGCGTTGCTTCATTCCTAATGAAAATGATCTAAACTCAGATGTTCGGCGACTATATAAACTAACGGATCGCAAAACTTTCTCAATTTCATCATCTGCATTTTCAATGCGTTTAATTTTTGAAACTATTTTTAAATTTTGAATTGCATTTAAATAAGGGTAAAAATTAGGTGTCTCCAATAAGGTACCTATTCTACGTCTATTCGCATCTTCCTGTCCATTTCCAAACCAAGAAAACGTGCCACTAGAGGCATTTAAAACACCAACTAAAATTCCGAGCGTTGTTGTTTTACCACTTCCATTTGGTCCTAAAATACCATACACCATTCCCCTTTCAACGGTAACATTTAAGTTCGTTAAGGCTTTTAAATTTCCGTAGTTCTTACAGAGGTTTTCTATTTTAAGGATAGTCTCAGGCACTTTTTTATAGTTGCTGTGAAAATAGTAATTAATTGCTTACGAACAATTTTGTTTGAATAGAATCTAAATAAAAGTAAAATTGATCCTTTTATAGGTTGTAAATTTGAATTACCGAGTTTATATTCATGACACAAGATAAAGCACTTCAATTTCTCAAAGCAGGTAGAAATATATTTTTAACTGGCTCTGCAGGTACAGGTAAAACGTATGTTTTAAACCAATTTATAAAACATTTAAAGGATGCAAAAATTGAGGTAGCAGTAACTGCCTCCACCGGCATTGCGGCTACACATATTTTGGGTGTTACCATTCACTCGTGGGCAGGCATTGGGATTAAGCAAAAAATATCAGAAAAAGACTTGACTTATTTGAAAAAGCAAAAAGCAATTCGGAATAAGTTTAATAAAACCAAAGTTCTTATTATTGATGAGATTTCAATGCTGCATAAGGATCAATTAAACTCAATCCACCACGTTTTGTCGTATTGCATGGATTCTAACGCGGCTTTTGGTGGTGTTCAAATTGTTTTATGCGGTGACTTTTTTCAATTACCACCCATTGGAAATTATACCGAAAAAAGTCGTGATAAATTCGCTTTTATGAGTGATGCATGGCAATTTGGAGATATGGTGGTTTGCTATTTAACAGAACAGTTTAGACAAACAAATAATCAATTGAACAAGATTCTAGAAGAAATTCGTTCGGGCAGTGTAAGTCAAACAGCAATTGATGCCTTAAATGGTGCAAAATCGACTCATTTTGCAGAAGGAATAGAACCTACTATGCTTTATACCCATAATAAAGATGTCAATTTCATTAATAATGAACACTTGGCAAAACTACCCGGGAAAAGTCGCTATTTCAAAGCGAAAACAAAAGGTGAAAAAGCAATGTGTGACCTCTTAAAACGCTCTGTTTTAACACAAGATGATATGGCATTGCGAATTGGAGCAAAAGTGATGTTCGTTAAAAACAATCCGGAGCGTGATTTTATTAATGGAACTTTAGGAGAAATTATCGATTATACATCATTGGGTTTCCCGTTGGTTAAAACATTGGACGGGAATAAAATTACGGCGAGTACAGAAGAATGGACGATAACAAATGAAAATGGCCAAACAATTGCTTCTTACCAACAAATTCCTTTGCGTTTAGCATGGGCAATTACGGTTCATAAAAGCCAGGGAATGACATTAGATGCGGCTGAACTTGATTTGAGCAAAACATTTGAGCGTGGCCAAGGTTATGTGGCGCTTTCAAGACTTAGAAATCTTGAACGATTACGTTTGTTAGGTTTTAATAATACGGCCTTGCAGGTTGATCCTTTAGCACTTAAAGCGGATGCTCGTTTTCAAGAACTATCTGATATGAATGACGAAAAATTTAGCGTGGAGGAATTAGAATTGGAACGTAAGATTTTTATTAAGAGAAGCGGCGGTCGCGTATTGAATAAAATAGATTAGGTACTTAGTGTCTGTTCGGAAATACAACAAAATTAGAGATTGTTTATTTTCCGAATTTAAAACCAACGAACAAAATATCATCTGTTTGTTCATTATTACCTTGCCAAGCTAATAGTTCATTATCAATTATCTCCCTATTCTGCTCCATTGTACTATCGCTGCCGTCATTCATTAAGTTAGCCAACCTTTTCATTGTGAACTTACGGACTCTTTCACCACCAAACTGATCTGTAACACCATCTGAGAACAGATAGAATATATCACCGTCAGTAACGTTTAATTGATACGTTTCAAAACTTACACCAAAAGTATCACCATTATCACCAATAGAAAGTTTCGCCCCATTAATGGATTGCAACCCTTCCTGATTGAGGTGATATAGTGGGCGCCTTGCTCCAGCATATGTTGCCTTCTTGGTTACATCATTATAGCAGAAAATACCCATATCCATCCCATCTCGTAATTGAACATCTGAAGTGGATGCAAGTGCGCTTATGATTGTTTTATTCAGTTCATTTAAGATTTCAGCAGGATCAATAATACCTCGAAGTTCAATTATATTATTCAATGCACTAATTCCAATAATGGTCATAAATGCTCCTGGCACTCCATGTCCGGTACAATCACCCACTGCGATAATTCGTGTATCACCAGATTTACCTACCCAATAAAAATCACCACTTACAATATCCTTTGGGCGATTAATTACAAAGTTATCCTTAAAAAAGCCATCAATTGACACGTCATCAGGAATATAGGCTTGTTGAATCATTTTTGCATAATCAATACTGGACGTCAAAGCCAAATTCGATAAATGCAGCTCATCCTTTAACTGGCTTTGCTGTATTGCAATAGCAAGACCTTTAGCTACCTCATTCGTGATTTCTGTGTAATGATCAACATCTTCCTGAATAGTATCTGTAAAACATACATTTAAAGAACCTATTAACTTATCGCCATGTAATAATGGAGAAAGAAGCGCTAATTTTGCTCCTTCTTCCACTAAAATTTGATCGGTTTTAGATTTTTCATCTTTCGTAGTAAGATCTTCTATATAGTTCGTTTTACTCTTTTTTAATGTTTCATACAAACCAAAGTCTTCTAATCGGTATTCCTTCCCATCCGTTACAGAAGATTTCTCATTTGCCATTAGAGCATAAGAATAAAACGTGCCTTCCTCAGGTCTAAATAGCGTCAAACTCGCTCGTAATACAGGTAATTTGTCAATTGTTTTTTCTAAGGTATTATAAATAATATCTGCTGTAGACTCAGAAGTAAGTATTGTATTCTCAATAGCATGTACAACGTCCAATTGATCGGCAATTTTGCTAATCTTAATTGCTTGCGTTTTCTTGATTGTAATATCCTCTACAAAACCAGAAAGTTTAATAATTTCTCCTTTTTCATTTTTAATAGCGAATATTTTTGAAATCACCCATTTTTCTTCTCCGTTCTTCAATATTATTCTAAACTCATCATCAAAAGTTCCATTTGCATAGCCATCAGTAACACCCGCTATCACTCGCGCTTTATCTTGAGGGTGAATTGTCTCGCGCCAACTCTCTACATCATCTTTTAAACTTTGTACTGTCAAACCAAATACCTCTTGATAACTATCACTAACAAAAATCATTTCGTTAGTAACAGCATCTGCCAACCAAAACACCTCTTTAATCGATTTTATTAATTCTCTAAAATTCGATTCACTTTCATTTAATTCCGCTTCTTTTTTGGACAATTCGGCATTGGCAATTTCCATTTCTTTTTGGTGCCTGATCCGCTCCGAAATATCAGTTCCCAAAACAAAATATTTTTCAACACTGTTTCCATCAAAAACAAATGGCATGATATCCACATGCGCATGAATCTCGTCTCCTGCTTTTGTCAATTGAACAATTTCTCCTTTAAAATTCTTATTTTCTTCAATAACCGTTCTATTGATCTCCGCCATTAACTCTGGATGTGCGTCTACTTTATGCAAAAATGTAGACGGCAGTCGACCAACAACCTCTTCTAACGTATAGCCAAATTTTTCAGTAAAGGCTTCATTCACCCACTCGACACCTGTTAGGGCGTGAGCAATTATAACGTAATTACTTGTAGTACTAGCAACTAATGAAAGTTTCTCAATTTGTTCTCTATCAGACACACGCTGAGTGATATCAGAGCCTATTACAAAATATTTCTCAAGCTCACCAGTCCCATCTAATAGCGGTGTAACCTCCACACTACTATGAAATATATCCAGCGATTTAGTATAAGTGATCAATTCACATTGCATTTGTTTTTTAGCAATAAAAACAGCCTCAGTAATTGCGTCGATTGTTGCTTCATCAGTCATGCCTCCCGAAATTAATCCAAGGGGTAATTGACCAATCACTTCACTTTCTCTAAAACCAGTAATTCTATAAAATGACGGATTTGCCCATTCTACACGGTTTTCCTTACTTACCATTAAAATAAAGTTGTCTGTATTACTTGCTATTAATGATAGCTTTTCAATTTCTTGCTCTGCAAGTCGTTGCTCAGTAATGTCTTGACAAAGTCCTGTGTTCTTAATTACATTTCCTTTTTCATCCTTAACAGGATTAGACTTTTCTCGAATCCAACGGATGCCCTTTTCAGTGCGAATGCGAAAGGTGATGTTATACGACTCACCACTTTCAACCAAATGAACAACTGCTTTAACTTTTGGTAAATCTTCCTTAACCACATATTTATCGGCATGTTTTCCGCCCGCGTAAAAGAATTCAGCTGGTGCCCCTAAGACGTTAATGCAGTTTGGACTGATGTATTCGTATTTGTTTTCTACAATATTATAGAGGTAAAAGACATCAGATAAAGATTCGTTAATTTGTCTGAAATTGCCCTCACTTTGAATCAATTCATCTTCTATCCTTTTTTGTTCTGTTACGTCGAGGCCCATTACTAATACGCGATCGCCGTCCATTCGTTTTTCCTTAAAAGAAAACCATTTAGTTTCGCCAGTTTTAGTAGTTAACGCTTGGTATTTGTTTGGACTTGGTTCAATTGTTCCAATAGCCAAGAGAATTAAGTTGTTTTTAATTCGGTTTGCATCCGCAGGGCTAACACCCAATCGCTCAACCCAGTCATAGTCGCCCAAATCTTCGGGCGCAAAACCCAAAATATTTTTTATAGATTGACTCGTATAGATATTCTCCCCGCGACGGTTCACAATAAAAACAATTGCCTCCGCTTGGCTCACTGCCTCATTCGAAAATTCTAAATGTTTATCAAAATCTCCTTTCGTGAGCGTTACAACTAATGCCACAAGACAAATTGAAACAATAATCCCTATGAATAGAAATGAATCCACATGTGGATCAACTGTCGTAAACCCAATTAACATTGTAACGGTAACTACAGCACCTATAAAGATAAACATTGGCCAAAAGTCCTTAATAACAACTGGTGTTGCAGACATGATTGTTATTAGAAACAAAAATTCTTCCAAGGCTATATCATTCACATAAGTTAAATAGAGATGATGCGCAACCATTAGTAGAAAAAACACCAAGGTTATTTTGGTTAGATTCCTTCTTATCCAAGTTGAAACAAATGTCAAAAAATAGATGAATAATATCAGTATAGAGACACCGTAACGAGCCTCAATTGGATCGATTAGGTTTTCAGTTGTAATAGGAACAACATTAAACAATGCCGTATAGAGAATTGCTGCTAACAGATAGAGAATTCGTGTTGATTGCAAGGAATCTATATTTTCAACTTTCCGATCTATTTTGCCTCCATTTTTCCGCCTGACTTCTAAACCAATTATAAGTAGACTTAGCAGCACAAAAAACATGATAAGCACAAACCATTCGCTCTCCCAAAAGCCTTTATCAACCTTGATAATACTCTCTCTGCCTTTCTCTAGCTCTGCAATACGACCTTCCGCATTAAATTTAGATTCAAAGTGAGCCAAGCCATAATCATCTCGCCCAAGAGTCATTGAATCTTGAATTCTTTGCGCGCTCAATGTATATTCATAGGCCAAATCATAATTACCTTCGCCCGCATTTGCGATAGCCAAGCTTTGCATGAATTTTTTTTGAATCATCAATATACCTAATGAATCCGAGGTGTGTAAGCCTTTTATTGCAACCTCAATCGCATTTACATACTGCTCTTGCGCATTATGACTCACTGCTATACAGTATTCAGTATTTAAAAGGGCATAGTTATCATTGAATTCATTTGCGATACTAAGTGATTGGTCAAAATAGATTTTGGCTGAATCATATTTTTCTAAATAGACATAGGTTAATCCTAAATTGGCATAATCTAGACTTAAATATTCTACCGCGCCAGCTTCCTTTAATAATTGAATGGATTTTATGAAATAATTTTTAGCCTTAAAGTATTGCTTCCTTGCTAAAGCAACCTCTCCTAAGTTGTTGTGTGCAAATGCATTATCGCCATCTATAGCACCCTCCTTATAACCGCCCACCATGGACATCAAATAATATTTTTCAGCTAAATCATAATATTCTAACTCATGATAGACTGCTCCAATATTTAAATAAGCTGACTTTATATTTACAGTATCACCTAGTTCATTGAATAAGGGAATGACATCTTCAAATTTGCTCAGAGCCTCATATTCGAGTCCTGATTGCATATAGACTTGCCCCATCCAATTGAGAACATTACACAATTCCCTTTTATGATTAACCTTTTTGAAATAAGCTTCGGCAAGGAGTAAATTTTCAATGGCCAATTTGTATTGTGTATTAGCGAAATAGTGAATCCCCAAAGTTTTGTGTGAATAGCCAAGATATTTGAAGTTTTCTAATTCTGAAGACAATTCAATTGCTGCTTGAATGTGCTTCAAGGACTGCTCGCGATCACTAATAATCAGTTCATTGGATAAGTCTAAAAGTGTCAAGATCTTGAGCGTGTCCTCTTGAGAAGTCGCAAGCTTGTCATTAAGGCCATCTATAGCACTTTCCGTCTTACCCAAAATTGAGAATAACAGCAGAAGTGAGAGCAGTAGACTTGCCTTAATTTTCATGGACACCAAAAATAAGAATATCTGTGTAAATTAACAGGTATAATAGATGGACTACCAACTTTCGTCGACGAAGGCAGGTTGAACGAAGAGCTATAAATTATCAAAAACAAATTGCCTGACTTGTGTCAAACAATGATCACAATAAAAACGCGCATCATGTTCACCTCCTTGCACCGTAATAAGTTGATTAATCAGTCCAATTTCTTCTGCCTTTTGATGTATTAAGCCAGAACCTTCGGTCACAACATCCGTTTCACCTGTTGTCCCTGACAAATATGGAACGACAATATCACTATCACCATGAATGCTGATAAGAATTGGTTCATTTTTATTGAGCAATACAACTGAATGAATTGAACCAGCCATATTAATTACACCTTTAATTTTTGACGAATAACCTTGATTCCCACTTTGTCCTTCAATTCCTCCGTTATCAATGACATAATCTAATAATTCTTTGCCGCCCATTTTCATTACATCCTCAGGAGTATTTGCATAAGCATAGTGCAAGCTTGAAACGGCTCCGGCAGAATAACCTCCAATAAAAATTTGGCTTGGATCAATTTTGTATTCGTTTTTCTTGTTAAAATCTTTATAAAAAAAACGGACTGCTGCTTTTTGGTCATTCACAGCATCTATCACAGCTCTTTTTGACACTTCTTCTGTTTGATCTAGATCTATCAGGCGATAATTGATCGTAGCAACTACATAACCAGATTCTGCAAAAAATTGACATTCTTCAGCAAAACCAGCCTTATCTCCAAAAAGAAAATACCCTCCATGTGCAAAAATGATCAAGGGTCGATTTTCAAGTGTGTCATTTGTCGGATAATAAATATCCATTAATAAATCTTGCCCTTCTCCACCTTGCGAAACCGCATGACCATATTTGACATCATAGTCTATTGATACGGCATCAAATATCTGGCTATTGTATCTTACACTATCACTTTTTTCGTCAAGCGATTGCGCTCCAGACTGAATTGAAAGACAAAAAGAGAAAACGGTTATAAGGACTTGAATGCCTCTGTTTTTATACACACGAATCATGCTATCTATGTTATTATTTTAAGATGATTTTTTGTTCTTCAAAGTGAATATACTCTAAAATGCGAAATATTTTTCTTAATTTTAACTTGATTGTTACTGAATATTTAAAACTACACCTACTCTGAAAACTGCAACCTCTTATGTTTTGCGGGTTATAATCGTATGCGCCTTGGGCTTTTGCGGTTATTGGCTTATTACAGATAATTACCAAAAAAAGCAAGAATCACTTACTTTTGAGGCTGCCGAATATGCAATAAAGTATACACGGAATTTGCTGAATGAAAAGGGGCGAATTAAGCGAACGACGGAAGGTCTATCTGCAGGAACCACTACTTTAAACAATTCCACAGCCATTGTTAATAAAGTCAAAGAAATTACTGGTTTTGGTTGTACCATATTTTCTGGTGATGTCCGCATAAGTACCACAGCATCTGTCCTTGGATCGGATGAAACAGCGATTGGCACACGCTCAAACAAAGCAATAGCAAAACAAGTTTATGGTTTAGGCGAAACGTTTAAAGGGATAACAGAAACAATAGGAAGAGACTGGCTGATTATTTATGAACCGCTACGTGACGAAAATGGTCAATTAGTAGGCATGATAGCGGTATTTAAAGAATATAAAGATTTCTTATCAGATCTAACTGAGTTTAAATTATTGGTTGGAATTACGATTTTTGTCTTTGTGGTGCTCGTTTTTATTTTAATATGGCGGACGCAATCTCGGAAAAACAAATTAGAGTTGGCGCATCAAAAATCAGCTATAAAAAACGCCAAATTAAAGGAGCAGAAACTGGAGTTGGAAAATCTCATTTTTGTTGTTGAAGAAATAGAACAAACCATTGCAATTATTGATAAAACGGATAAAATTGTTTGGATAAATAAGTCTTTTGAAAAATCAATGCAGTATTCGAGCCGGGAGGCTGTTGGAAAAAAGGCAAGTGACATTTTAGGTGGACCTGAGACAGATAAACTCGTGCTTAAAAAAATGGAGGAATCCATTTTTGTTTGGAAAACGCCAATTGATTGTACGGTGATGCAATATCGTAAAGATGGCTCTTGTTATTGGGCTAAGGTATACTTAACTCCTTTTCTTGATGCGGATGGGGAAATAGACAAATATGTAGCCATTAGTTTAGACATTTCGGAAGAGAAGTTAGCGCGTGAACAATTACAAGAAAGTGAAGCGAATATTCGGAAAATTGGTGAAACTATTGATGACGCTGTGTATTTGTATCATGTCGTTTATGATCGCTTTGAGTATATAAGTCCAAAATGTAATGCTGTACTTGGTGTGAATCAAAACTTTTTCTATTCTGGACAAAGTTATGAGAACTTGTTTGTTTTAGATAAATATAGGTCACTCATAAAAAAATCAAAAGATGCGGTCAGCCAGGGGAAATCATTTGACATTGAATACGAGATTGATTTTGAGAACTCAACGAGATGGATTAGAGAGCGCTCCCACCCTATTTATAATGACAAGGGAAAGGTCGTGAAAAACTCAGGTGTATTTTCTGACATAACAGAAAGTAAAAGTTTACAGGCCGAACTAACGCGAAAAACCCGTGACTTTAAATTATTGACGGAAATTGGAATGGATTTGACACAAGGTTTGTCAATTGATGGTATTATAGAAACTGTGCACGCTAGAATTAGTGAAATAATGGATTCACATAGTTTTGCTATTGGTATTCTTGATCAAAAAATGAGTCGTGTGCATTTTCCTAAATTTATTGAAAACAATAAAATTCATGCAGATATTTACCACTCACTTGACGAGCATATTTTAGCAACAATATGTATTAAAGAAAAGCCTGAAATTGTGATGAATGACGTGAAGAACGAGATGAGGCAATATTCGAAAAAGGAACTGACACACACAGATGGTGATGTTCCAATGTCTTTGATTTATTTACGTTTATTATTTAAAGGAGAAATCATTGGCATTATTACCGTTCAAAGTTTGAATAAATATGCTTATAGGAAAGAACATGTAGACTTTTTGCGTACCCTTTCAGTGTTCATTTCCAACGCCTTGGCAAATGCTATTTTATATGAATCGAACCAAGAACACCTGGCTTTAAATAAGAAAAATAAGCCGTTTGATAGCTCTTCAATAGACTAACGCTAGGCAATTTTTTTCTAAAACCACAAGTTAAAAAATTAAAACCGGAACGCAAGCCCCCACCGTAGTCCCGGCTTTAATCTGTTAGCTCTAAAGCTGCTTATGTTTTCGCCTTCTTGGTTGACCAGACGCTAATAATATTAAAATAGCACTAAATCAATTCCAAAGCGCAAATTCACGCAGCTTCTAGATGCCGACCGTAAAGAAAAATTGTTCCTGAACAATTTTCCCATCAATTACTTGATAAACACAAATTTCTTCGATCGTTGATCTTGGAGCACCTTTAAATGTTAAATCCATTTTCATGGTGCATGAAAAAAAATTCTCAGCAATGATTGGATTTGAAATTTCGTAATTATGGACAGATTCTACCATCTCGTTGAATTGTTGTCCTTTCTTAATTACATTCTGAAGTCCTCTTACTTCCTGAGCTGGTGTCCCTTTGGGTTCAATGCTTATTATTTCTTCTGCATATAATTCGCGCACGGCCTGCTCCATTTTGCCATGCCTACATAATGCTATTAGTTTATTTGCTACGTCTTGGGTTGTCATTGTATTATTTTTATGATTAGTATTTCATCAAAGATAACAAATAATTGATTAAATAGTAGTCAACTCAT
Source organism: Crocinitomix sp. (assembly GCA_013138735.1). Classification (GTDB taxonomy): domain Bacteria; phylum Bacteroidota; class Bacteroidia; order Flavobacteriales_D; family Crocinitomicaceae; genus Crocinitomix. The sequence goes on from WTCE01000063.1 coordinate 34,855, forward strand.
GAATACTTTCGTTTATTTTTTCACCAAAAACAATTAGCCTTCGATTCATTTCTGGATAGCATCTTGTTCAGCCAAAATGTTAAATCAAAGCGCGTTGTAAATAAAATTCATTATTTTAGTTGAACACACACATCTGGCTACCAACACTATGCGCCTTGTGATGAATTTCTTCATTAGAAAGCATAGTACCAACAGCACAGTAGCTATATATTTAATGCATGTCTGATAGTAAAACGAAGATAAAAATTGGCGTAGTTGATGATCATAACTTGTTTCGACTAGGATTAATTCAATTGATTCAATTTTTGGGAGAAGAGTATTGTGTTACTATAGCAGCGTGCAATGGGGAAGAATTATTGGAAAAACTGCAAGCCGAAGAATTGCCTGATTTGATTCTATTAGATATTGAAATGCCAATCATGAATGGATACGAAACGGCTGAAATACTTAAAAGGGACTATCCCAGCATAAAAGTGATAACAATTACCATGAACGAAGAAGAAACTTCTCTCATTCAAATGCTTAAGCTTGGTGTTCGTGGATTTTTAAATAAAGACATTGAACCCAATGAGTTAAAACGTGCAATGGACGCAGTTATAATTAAGGGCTACCATTATACTGACCGTTTAACCGGGCGTTTGATTTCAATACTTCAGAATGACGTTGAAGCGCCGAAACTTTCAGAAAATGAACAAATTTTTATAGAGTTGGCTTGTTCTGAAGATCCCTATAAAGTTATTGCCGATAAAATGTGTCTTAGCATTAAGACAATTGACGGTTATCGGGCCAATTTATTTGAAAAATTAAATGTAAAGTCTCGAGTTGGTTTAGTCATGTATGCGATTAAGCATAAAATGGTTAAGTTTTAAATAGTGTCTGGTCGGAAATAGACGAATTTTCATATAAGGCTAGAAGAATTTTAGTTCAAATCCTGAACTTCTTTCTCTAGCTGCATAACCTTATGAGTTGCGCCCCATACGGTGTAGCATGACAAGGCTTTTTCAAAGAATTGGATGGCTTGCTTTTTCTCTCCCTCTTTTGAATAAAATTTGGCCAAACGCTCACTAAAAACGGCTTCATTGTGGATAAACCCATATTTATTCGCTGCGTTAATAGCCTCTTTATAGTGGATTTCTGCGGCACCATTATTCAATTTAAGTTCAGCAATTAAAGCTTGTACTAATGCTAAGACTTGAGAATAATTTTCAGGATTAATTTTAGCCAATTTAACCAATCGTTTTTTAACGACATTCAGGCCTTTTATTCCCCTTTTAGTTTTTTTATTGTAATGAGCCAATTCAGCTTTTGCAATAGAATAATAGATATCTCGAACAACTTCCGAAGAGCTGAGAGCATTATAACCTTCCTGGTCAATCTCATCCACAACTGATTGCATATCCTCGACCTTATTAAAGATAACCAATGTCATTAGTCGGTATAAATTCCAAGTGTATTGAATATGTGTAAAGCTGACGCGCTTCATTCGTTTTTCAACATTCAAAATTTTCTTCTCGCTTGCCTCAAATCCACTTTTTAGGATTTCGATTGCGCAGTCAACGGCTTTATGTGAGCTCAAATAGTCGTAATTAGCCGTTCGTTTTAAGAATTTAAAAAAGGATTGTGCTTTATTTCTGACATCATCAATCGGAACTCCAACAGCCATCATGTTTTCAATTAAAATGATACTTGAATAAGCTGCAATGCTATAATCACCAGCGCCTTTACAAAGATCAAAAGCATCATCCAGTGCTTGGACATTTATTTTGGAATGCTGGATTAAATGACTGTAAGTTCCATGAACTCCAAATAGACCTCTACCATGAAATATTTGATCATCATATTTCTCGGTTAATTTGCCGCCTAACTCAATATACTCCCAACCCTTTTCAATTTGCCCAAGGCCCATTCCTAATATGGCGCCATAACCTGAAATGGCAAAATATCCAATTGGTGTATTGCCATTTTTTAGAACAATTTCAAAGCCCTTTAAAACTAAAAAGGCCAACACTTCAGGTTTTTTGCCCCAAGCTGCGGCAATCATTTCCATTAAAGTGAGTAAGATTTGTTCCGCTTCTTTGTTCGTAATATCTGGACGATCGAGTAAAGATTGAGGGGCTACCCCTCTAATCATCCACTTTATTTTGATTAACTGCTTTAGCACCTTTCCTTTGCCAATTTTTTTAGGAAAATTCACGCCCAGTAAACTCAAGGCAGTAAGCCCACTTTCCCATGCAACATCTAAATCGCTAACGCCATTATACATGACTAAGAAGTTATGATGGACTTTGGCTCGCTGTAGATTGGTACTTGAATATTTTAATGCGGATTCATAAAACATTACACTACTTACAAAATCACTTTTTAAATAGGCTGCCTCTCCAGATTCAAGATAAACTTCAAAAACAATATCATTTGACCAAACTTGGTCATTTTCTTCAACGGAGCGAATTACAAGGTTAAAATATTGCAAGGCCTGATTAAAGGAGCCCGCGAGTTTTGCTTTTTTCCCGGCTTGCAAATTCATTGAAACCAAATTCAATCGTTCCTTTGGCGTGTCAAAATAAGTGTTGCAACGATTGAACTGATTGACAATATTATAAATATTGCGATCCTGTGCTGCGTAACCTAAAGAGGATGCATAAGTTTTGCCAAGTGCAAAATGAACCCATTCCTTTTTGTCATCTGTCAACATTGAATAAGCCGAACTTTGCATTTTATCATGCACAAAACGGTATTCTGCTTGTCCAACCGTATCGCTAATCTTAGAAAGCGGTTCAATCATTCTTCGTTCCACTGCAGGATTTAACCATTCGACAATATCACTATAAGATTCTTCAGTTACAGCAGACAATATCGCCACATTGAATCGACTTCCAATAGACGCTCCAATACCTAAGAGCTCTTTTGTTTTCTCTTCAAGAGATTCCATCTTTTTGATGATAAACTCTAGTGTGCGACTTGATTTGTCAAAATTTCGAATTCGAGAGGCATCATAATCCCATTTCTCAGCTTCGTAAAATAAGACGTTATCTTCTAATAAAAATGGAAGTGATTCTTTTATAAATAAAGGATTACCGCCAGTAAGTTGCAATATTAATTCGCTAAATTCTAATAAGCGATCTTGCTTCATTTCGATCATGTCAGAAACCATTTCTTTAATCACCAGTAAAGAAAGCCCTGTTAATTCAAACGTTTTTAATGAGTTGATCTCGCTGTCTGTTCCGTTTCCAGGATTAACCAACCAACTATTATGCATTACTTCGTCATTTCTAAAGGCACCAATCCAAAATAAATTTTTGCCTTTCCCTTCTGACAAATACAACTTGAAAAATTCTAGGGTAGATTGATCTGCCCATTGCAAGTCATCTAAAAAGAAAACTACGCGCTGATTCAGACATGAGATCGCATTGATAAAGCTCAAAAGGGCTTCGTTAAAGCGATCTTTAAATGTGATTGGTAATGCACGTTCAGATTTATTCTCGAGTCCAAATAATAAAGCTAATCGCGGAAACGTGCGTAAAATTATTTTATTATGTGAACCAATCTCAGTTTTTAAAATCGAAATAACAACGTTTTTTTTTGCATCCTCCTCCGCTAACCAGCGCTCAATTAACTCACCTAAAGCCTGTAAAATTGTTGCATATGGAGGGTTGTTTCGACTCAAATCTAACTTACCCTGAACAAAATAAGTTTCGGGTGTTTCAATTTGCTTAGCAAAATTTGAAACAAAACTTGACTTCCCAACACCTGATACTCCTTTAATTAATGCCAAACCACCATTGTCAGAAACAGAAGTTTCATAAGCCTCAAGCAATTCAATCAATTGGTCGTTTCGACCATAAAGATTGTCTTTGAATCTAATTTCACTGGATTTTTCTTGAATCAAGGTTTGTTAATTTTCTGTAAAAAGTTTGTCGTGTGCATTTTGTAATCGCTCAGAAAGATAAGAATTTTCCTAGAACTTTCTCTTTTTTTATGAAGCCGCGTTGGTCTTAATTTCACGCTTCATTTTCCAAAGTAATCCAACATACGCAAAATCAAGTATAACCACATAAGTTCCCATGACGGCAATTATTCCAATTTCAGTGTAATAAATTGCGAAAATCGTTAAAATTGTATCACCAATTGCACGAGTAACCCCCGCTAAAAGGGAGAAATTTTTGGCCTTTCCGTTTGTATAAAGTAAAACAAGATACAATGTTGAAATACCAACAGATAAAAAGAAAGCGGAAGTTGCACCAATAGCTGTGTCGTATCCTCCTTTTGCAAAATAATAGAAAAAGAATCCGAAAAAGACTAATAAACCTATTGTAATTAGGACGGTGTTTTTTTTGAAAAGTGGAATTTTAAACTGCTTAGCGCCGTATTTAAAGATTAAATAAAGAATGAATAAATCTAAAACAAACCATGCGCGATAACCCCACAAATAGAAATCGCCCATATTGGTTTTATAAATAAAGCTCCAAACGAACTCCCAAGCTATATTTCCGGCAGCCACAAAAAGCGGCATTTCAATAAACTTATTTTTGAAACCACTTTTTATAATTGCGATATAAGAAACCACCCACATTAATGTACCCACGCCTACAATGCAAAGGTCAAAAATGGAATAATCGCAAAGATTAAAATATTGAATAAGTGTAGGGTACTCTGTACAATAGTCCATAATTTGAAGCTTAAAGTGAGGATTTTTTCTTTTCAATTGCTAATCGGTATCCAGCAACCGCAGGACTTAAAGTTTTGAAATGATCCCAAGAGGTTTCAAGTTTCCAATTCTCCTGCAATCCGGGCGGTATATAAAAATGCACTCCTTTATATTCATTAAAATGATTGAGCATGCCTTGTAGCATTGCTAAAGATACTTTTGAAGCTATTTTGTGATAGATATGACTGTTGTTTTCAAGATTTTCTTCTTCGCGAAAAACAGTCCGCAATAAACGGGGCATTACTTTGGATAAAACCCCCTTTTCTTCTTTAATCCCCAACATATCTCCAGTACTTTCACCTACAAAATATCGAATAAGAATAGCTGGCGTATCATTAAAAATATTACCTGGTAAAATTTCCTTTATAAAATCTGTTAAAGCATTTGTTAACTCAACTCCAGCTTGCGAACCTTCTTTTTGTTGATTCAAAATGGCATAACCAAGCTTTAATCCTTCTGCATAAGTAGGTGGATTTAATGCCTCATCTAATCCAACAATATGTCCAGCAACTCGCCAACAGTGATAATAACCATCAATTTGTTCGGCTGTTAAAGTAACACCACATTGCGTAAGTCCTTCAATAACCAAAGATGAGAAGGACTGCAAGGTCCCGGCCATGTCTTCTTGATTAATAGGCAAACCATTTAATTCAGCATTCCAATTGCCGTGAGCCACGATATAGTGTCGAATAACGGCATGTATTAAACGTACTTTTTGCGCAGTTATAATTCCAGAACCATCCACTTCATATCCACCTGGTGTGCAAATATTGACCACAAATTGCGACGTCTCCATTAATCTCCGTTTAAATCGCTCTAAGGCTCCATCTGTTCCTTCACTCAATCTGCCAGTTTGGTGTAAGACTTCCGCTCCTTTTTTACAAGCGTAAGCTTCTGGTAGCGATTTACACATTAATAAGAGGCATATTTCGGGACCAAATTGTGCAAACACATCTTGTCCTACTTTTATTTTATTCTGATCGGCCCAAGTAGGTAATGCTTCTGTGTTTTTAAAATATTCCGCAACTTCAACAGGAAGATCGGCTTCATTAAAATCACTGTTTTTAATCATTTTATCAAACAACTCACTTATTGAGCGACCTGAACCGTTGGCCATAATCTTATCGACAACATGATCTGCCAAAGGATCTGATTTCGATCTAAAGGCTTCTAACTGTTCATTTGTATAATTGGAACTAGACATATAAAACGGATTTTAAAGGTGCGTAAGTAGCCCATTAAAATACGTCTTTTTACGGATAAAATACTAAATAAAATTTTTAAAATCCGCTTATTTGAAACGGTTAAGATATTATACAACCTACTAGACTCGTTTAAAAATGATTAGCCATGTATGGTTTCCCTTTTACCATACTTAGTAATTATTGACGCTTCAAATTCCAACCATTCGTTCCAGCGTTCATCCACATCAACTTTTTCAGAATATTGTCGTGCAAATTTTAAAAACAAGGTATAATGACCTGCTTCACTCACCATTAACTCATGATAAAACTGAGCCAATTCTGGATCAGGTATGTTTTCAGATAATACTCTAAAACGTTCACAACTTCTTGCTTCAATCATGGCTGAGAACAAGAGGCGATCAATAAAAGAGGTATTTCTATCCATTCCACGGCGCATGAATTTATACAACTCCCCTACGTATGGATCTTTGCGTTCAGGTCCTAGAGCGTTTCCCCGTTTTTTAATACGTTCATGCACCAATTCAAAGTGTTCCAACTCTTCGCGAACAATAAGAATGAGCGCATCTACTAACTCAGTTCTTTCCGGATTTTGCGTAATAATACTGATCGCGTTTGTAGCGGCTTTTTGCTCACACCAAGCATGATCGGTCAATATTTCATCAATATTTCCTTCAACAATTGTGACCCAACGTGGATCGGTTGGTAATTTTAGTCCTAGCATAAACCTATATTTACTTTGTTTGCAGACAAAATTAATCAAATTTGTTTTTCAAGTTCAGCCTGTGAATAAGTAATTTGCCTTAGAATTAACTGAAGTGATTTCAGCTTTACCTTTGTTGGGTGAAGCGATTCCTAAATATCATCCGTAATAAATACATTATTTCGTCTGCATTTGTGCTGCTTTATATTCTTATTTTGCATGAAACGGATATTGTAACGTTAATCAAGCGGAATGAGCGCGTATCTGTCTTAGAAGAAGAAATTGAGCGTAAAAAACAAGGGATTGAGACCTTAAAAATCTCTATTGATCAATTAGAAGATTTGCGTTCATTAGAAAAATATGCACGTGAAAATCATTACTTTAAAAAGAAGGATGAAGACTTGTTTATTTTTTCGTTTGAATAAATGTTTAGGCAGGTTCTGAAATAAATTCTGCTAAAAACTGTTAAATGCCCTACTCCAATTAATCAAATGACTATTTTTGTCCATATTATAAGAAGAAATGATTAAATACTTAACAATAACATTGCTGGTAATCTCATCTGCAAGCCAGGCCCAAACAGTACTATTAGAAGAGGATTTCACAAGTGGGATTCCATCAACTTGGGCATTATTTAATGAAGATGGATTAACACCTGAAGCTGAAGTAGCGGATTTTACAGCAGCATGGATTGCGAAAATTTCTGGAGTTGACACGGCAGCAGCAAGTACGTCATACTACGACGATACTTTAAGTCTAGCGAATGATTATTTAATCACCCCACAAGTTAGCCTTGGAAACTTTTCACGTGTAATCTGGTCTGCGCGATCAGTTGACGTTTCTTATCCTGATGGTTATCAAGTATTAATTTCAACAACTGATAGTTTACCAGCAAGTTTTACCGACACTTTAATGACTGTTGTTGCTGAAACAGGTTATATGAATACAAGAGGAATTGAATTGGATGCAGCAGGATATGCAAATCAGGACGTTTTCATTGCTTTTAGAAACAATACTACAGACGGTTATATCTTATTAATTGATGATGTCAAGGTTTTAGGAGCAGAAACGGCTACAATCTGTACCATAAAACCAAACATTGCGTTAACAATTTATCCTAATCCTACTGCAGAATTCTTAAATATTAATACAGATGAGGCAATTATTTCCGTATCGATATATACTACGGCTGGCCAATTGCTAATTTCCGATCAAACTAGTCGTATTGATGTCTCTTCGTTAAACGCAGGCCTTTACTACATTCAAATTGAAACGGTAAATGGATTAGAAACAAGTCAATTTGTGAAGCAATAATTGATACACGCAATTTCTACATCATTATACTTCCAACTCTCCTTTAGTTTTACCACTTGTGTAAAACATCTTAAATAATACTGGTAATACAAGCTAAGTTTATATTTTTGTGCGCTACACAAATTTAAAACTATGAAATATCTATTATTCCTTGCGCTTTTTTCAATTTCTTTTTTGGGTCAAGCTGATGAGGGGATGTACCTCCCATTCCAATTAAAAAAGAACAAAAAAGACATGAAAGCTGCGGGCTTAGAACTGTCTACTAAAGAAATTTTCAACCCAAAAAAACCAAGTGTAAAGGATGCTATTGTATCCTTTGGAGGTTATTGTACTGGTGAAATTATTTCATCAAAAGGATTAATACTAACTAATCATCATTGCGGATATGATGCAATTCGTGAAAACGCAACTCCAGAAGATGACATTTTAACGAATGGTTTTTGGGCAAAAAACAGTAGTGAAGAAAAACCAATTGCTGGTTTAACAGCTTCTATTGTTGTTGAGATTAAAGATGTAACAAAAACGATCTTGAAATCATTAAATGGTGACATGACACCAGCACAGCGCAAGAGTACTATTAGAGAACTATCTGCTAAGCTATCAGAAGCAGCTGTTGATGGTACGCATTATGTGGCTGAAGTAAAGTCATTCTATGCGGGAACTGAATTTTACCTTTTCATTTATGAAGTATTTAGAGATGTCCGTTTAGTTGGTGCTCCACCATCTGCAATTGGAAAATATGGCGGAAATACAGACAACTGGATGTGGGAAAGACATACAGGAGATTTTTCTATGTTCCGTATTTACGCAAATGCAAGCAATGAGCCGGCCGACTTTGCAATGGACAATAAAGCATACGCACCAAAGCATCATTTACCAATTTCTTTAGACGGGGTTGAAGAAAATGATTTCGCTATGATTATGGGTTACCCAGGATCTACCGATCGATTTTTAACGTCGTACGGAATTGATTTAGCTACTGAAAAAGAGCAGCCTAATCGTGTTAAAATAAGAGCTGAAAAATTACGCATTATGAAAGAAGACATGGACGCGAGTGATGCTGTCCGTCTTCAATACGCTTCAAAATATGCACAAGTAAGTAATTACTGGAAATATTTTATTGGTCAAACAGAACAATTGAAAAACAATAAAGTTGGTGATAGAAAGAAAGGTATTGAAAAAGCTTTTACTGATTGGGTAAATGAAAAACCTAAACGCCAAACTCGTTATGGCAACGTTCTAAAGGATTTTGAGGATGCTTATACTGAATTGGAAATTATTAACGACGTACAGGTTTATTTTTTCGAAGCTGTTTACAGTGTCGACTTTAATAAATTCATGCTCTCGCACATTAAGCTTTACAGAACACTTTCCAACACTCCTTCGCCTGAACCAGAGGTAGTTAAAGCAATCACTGACAACTTAAAAACGAAGTCTGATGCATTTTACGAGTCTGTAAACATGGAAACTGAATTAAAATTGATTTCAGCTACATTACAAATGTATTTTGAAGATGTACCTAGCTCACAACGTTCAACCGAAGCGAATGTAATTTACAATACCTACGACAAAAGCATCCCTTCATTGGTTGCGGAAATTAGCGGAGGACTTTTCGCAAATCAAGCTAATTATGAAGCTTTTTTAGATGATCCTACATTAGAAAGAATGGAGAACAGTGATCTTTTTGTAATCTGTAACGGATTAATGAGCGACTATATGGACATAGCTAATGGACCTATGGCATCTAGCGCTAAAACCAAACTTGTTCAAGCGAAACGTTTGTTTATAGAAGCTTTGCGAGAAATGGATCCAAAAAAGAAATTTTATCCAGATGCTAACTCTACGTTAAGGTTGTCGTTTGGAAATGTATTGCCATACACTTCTATCCAAGGTAAGACCTTTAAGCACTATACGACAATGGAAGGTTTAATGGCGAAAGAAGATCCAAACAACGAAGATTTTATCGTTCCTTCAAAACTAAAAGAACTTTATGAGAAAAAGGACTATGGCAGATACGGTACTGACGGCGACTTACGAGTGAATTTCATTACTAATAATGATATTACTGGCGGAAACTCTGGAAGTCCTGTAATGAACTCGAAAGGTGAATTGATTGGTTGCGCATTTGATGGTAACTGGGAATCAATGAGTGGAGATATTTCTTTTGAAGAAGATTTTCAACGTACAATTTGTGTTGATATTCGCTATATTTTATTCGTGATTGATAAGTATGCTGGAGCTTCGCATATTGTTGATGAGATGACGATAGCTGAGTAGTTATTTTTTATTAGGCTAGAGGCAAAAGAGATTAGGCAATAGTTTAATCTTCTGATTGCCGAAATTATATTTAGAAGTCGCTGCCAAATTGGTGGCGACTTTTTTGTTTTGATTAGAACTAGCGCCAGTAGGAATTTTCAGCGATAAAAGCTGTACATTCGGTTATATAGCTTTTATGAATAATCCCTTTTAGTGATAACGGTTAGAAGTGAAAAAAAATCAACCTGTCAACCGCCGTTCGTAGTCTTCTAAACTAACTGTTGCTCTCCTCCTAATCTTTTAACACAACCTCAAATAACGTTTGATTGGTTTCCTTTCAAATACTTTTTAAAGTGCTTGGAACAGCAACATTCGCTAAAACATCTAGCGTTCAGCCCCAACTTTAATAAGTCTTATTCACATAGAAACTCCAATCATCCCAATAGATGCTTAATTCCTTTCCATTGTTGCGCATATAATTAATTAAATCATCTCCAGTATATAGCTTTAAAGGTTGCATATGCGTAAAACCATCTGGACATTTTTCTTTTTCATGTTGCGTATTATTGGTAATGTCAAACAATACTTGCTTCGTTCCTCCTTCAGGTGTTACGGCCATGTAAAAACGACCGCTGGATTGACCCCCTTCTTTCAAATACAATTCAATCTCCATCCATTCGCCAAAAGGAATAGGGAAAGTTGTGTTGGTTTGGTCCCAATTGTCATTCCACTTACATAGTTTGCAGTTCTTTTTAGAGTCTCCTATAATACTCCCCAAAATTAGGACAGTAATTTAAATCGTAAATTTAACACTGTCAATTATGAAAAAATCAAGAAGAAAATTCACAGCTACTTTCAAAACGAAAGTGGTTTTGGAAGCGTTGAAAGAACGGCTAACCCTACAAGAGTTGGCTTCGAAGTTCGAACTACAACCTAATCAGATAACGCTTTGGAAGAAAGAGTTTATGAATAATGCAAGTGCAGCATTTGAGACTAAAGCAAAAACAGATGATTCTGAAAAAGAGAAAGACCAGCTCTACGGCAAAATCGGAAGATTAGAGGTAGAGAATGATTTTTTAAGAAAAGTCTTGGGCAAATGAGTACGACCGAAAAAAGACAAAAGGTTGTAAAATCTCATCCAGGACTGAGTCTTGAACGACAATGTGAATTATTAGAAATCCACCGCAGTGGGCTTTATTATAAGCCTAAAGGTGAAAGCGCATTGAATCTTGAATTAATGAAAAAAATTGATTTGCAATTGTTTGATCATCCTCATTACGGTGTAGAACGTATGACTGACTATTTAAAATTAGACTTGGGTTATCATATCAACAAAAAACGAGTTAGGCGGTTGTATAAGTTAATGGGGATTCAGACCATCTACCCAAAGCCTAAAACTACAATTAGAGACAAAACGAGTTACATTTATCCTTATTTGCTCAGAGGATTGGAAATTGATCACCCCAACCACGTTTGGCAAACCGACATAACCTACATTCCAATGTTTAGAGGTTTTATGTACATGGCCGCTATTATTGATGTTTACAGCCGTAAAATTCTCAACTGGAGTATCTCTAACTCAATGAGTAAAGAATGGTGCGTAGAACTCTTGAACGACACTGTTAAACAATTCGGTGCGCCAGAGATACACAACTCAGATCAAGGATCTCAATATACAAGTGACCTTTACATTGACACCTTGAAAAACCATAAGATTAAAATCTCAATGGACGGAAGAGGAAGAGCTTTGGATAACATTTATATTGAACGGTTTTGGAGAACTTTAAAGCAGGAAAAAATATACCTAAACCCAGCAAATGGAGGATTAGAATTATATCAAAACGTAAGAGAATATATTGAATTTTATAATAAAAAACGACGCCATACTTCAATCGGAAAAATTCCGCCTGATGAGTTATTTTATCAAAAAGCTATGGCTTCTTAAAATAGAAGAACTATATTAATCCTGTCCTATGGATGGGGAGTACTTTATCCTTTAACATTGAAATAGATGTTTTCTACAGGCCCGCTTTCTGACTTATTTAAATTGACCGTAATTCTAAATGGAAATTTTTCTTTTGTCCAGTCTGCATTATTCCAAAACTCGAATATTGAAAACCAATAAAATGGTTCCTCCCATTCTTTTAACTGTGCCAAATCAGGATGCAATTTCAAACGAACGGTTTGATAAATTTCTCGAATACATTGATTATTATTTACATTGAGCTGAACACGGCCTTTCTCATGATTGCCCTCTTTAATATGCGGTTCAATAATGTTAAATTTAATGACAGAATTGCCTGCATCTTCGAGGTCGGCAACAATAAGCGCGCTTCTTTGTGCATTACTGCCTTCTTCGTAACTGATCTCAGCACTACCAATTTTAGAATTGTTTTGAAATTCCTCCCAACTATTAACTTCATCAAAATCAGGATCCGTACCAGATAAAAAAGCATTAGAATATTCGCCATCAACTATGCTTGTTCCATTAAATCCAGTTTGAAACAATAATTCTTCGTTATCCGTGCATTCGACACCGCAATTGGTGCTTTCTTTCTTACAAGAAAGAAAACTGCTATAAATAAATAGGTAAAAAACAATTCTTCTCATCATACTAAAAATGTTTATGAAATACTACTTCAAGAATTGCGATTCGCACGCTCTGGTTCTCAGAAATGGAAATCACGCCAAATACATTAACTATTAATGGCAAGTTGTTGTTTTAGTATCAGTGGTACCGCTATTTTCGTGTGCTATCATTTGGTCGTAAGTACCTTTATACGTGTGTTAAGTTGTGTGTAGTGTTTGGTCAGCACCTATCCCAGTATTTGTAACTACTACGCAATTATAGGTTGTACGTTTAGCGCATGACACAAAAACCAGTGCGCGTATTGAAAGGAAGAGAAATTTTCTCATGACCGTCATCTATCTATTCAAATTTTATTAAAACCTTTTATCCAAAACCATTTCAAAAGCGTATTTATTGATCCAATTCTGAAGAACAGCTTCATCTACTACTCTATTTATGCGCTCAGTCATTTGTGATTCGAGTCCATTTTGGTCAATATATGTTATGGCATCATTAAATGACTTAAGCATACTTTTGTAAAATGCCTCTGCATTAATCGTGTGACGGGCATTATACGTTTGCGCAATTTCAATGTTATAAAGCATTAAATCTGCAACCTTCATAGGTTCTACTCCTAATTTAATGAAATTTTTGATAAAATTTTGAGCTACTGAGCGTCTTTTTTTTGCGCGGCGTTTACCTGGAGGAAAGTATTCTTTCGAAACTTTGAATTTGGCTTCATCTAACAACTTATCTTCTTTCGGGTTGAACACGAAGTTGTAAAACTCTTTTACTTCCTTTAATCGATCGTATAGTTCGGTTATTTGCTCCTCCAATTCAGCTTTACTTAAATCGGTTAAATATTTTTTTAATGCGCGTTTGCTCATGCCTTAAAGATAATTGATAGTTTTTGATCTTGGTAATTGCTTGGTCGGAATTACGGATTAATTATAAAAATTATGTAATTCAAATTAATTATAGCAAAAACAAAGAAAACTCAGTTACGAAAAAACTTCTAAAATCAATGTACTTTCAGAAATATCTATGCTATTACATTTTAAACAAGGAATTAACTTCTTTTCTTTTGTCATTACCACAAAAGAAACAAAAGGGCTAGTTGCCGACAGTTAAATCCTGCAGGCTCGAATTTTTTGATGGCTTCCTTGCTCTAACGTTTGGTCTTCAAAAGCTTTGCTTTTTCTTCTCCTGAAATCGTGAAAAGATCGGTGATTCCCCTGCGTTGCTACGGGGGCTTCCGCTATTTTTAGCACGATTCAGTTCGTTGCTATTCATCAAAAACTAATAGCCAATCAAAAATTTTGCATCTAGTGGAAATAAGATTGATTTAAAATCAACTGTAAAACAGAATGATACTAAGATCACAAATTTAATCTTGAGCGGGAAATGCATCAAAATAGTAATTCAATATTTTCAAGTCAAATTTGACCAAACAACAGTCAAGGATTTCTTTTTTGATTAAAAATAGGAAACAAAAAAAAGGGTTCTTGCACATAAGTATAAGAACCCTTCTAAAAACCGTATAAATAAATGTTATCCAAAGCATAGGATATACATTCCTTTTCATAGTTAACGCATAAGTAACCAAAAAGTTATGCTTTTTGGGGAAGAAATTTTGCTTTTTAACTTTAATTAAGAAATAAGAATGTGTCAAAGAGTTGATTATCAATGCAAAGACAGAATTAATTATTTCTCAAAAAAATCATGCTATGATCTGTTTTTTAGAGCGAAATCGTTGTTTTTTAATGTTTTAGTAGATTTTACTTTCTAAAAATTGTTACAGTAACCCAGTTTGAATAATAGGTGTTTTCTAGGCCTCTTACATTTTTAGAAGGACGAAGCCCTACTCTAACTTTATATGTTCCGGGATATGCAAAATGATGCAAATGAAAAATATCCATTCGTTTATTTAATTCAGAACCAGCCTTTAAAGTATGGTTCGGGCTTGAACTTGTGCTTGAATAAGTATTGGCTTTAAAAAAGTGAAATTTGTTTTCATCACTATCAACTGCTTCCAAAAATAAGCTAGTCATACTGCCCACTTCATGTCCAAAATCTAACAAACCACCCTTAATTATCAACTCAGGAAATGAAATGTTTTTGACTATTAAGTTCGCCATAACTGGCGTCATGCCTCCTGTTTTCTTGCCAGATTTCATAAATGATATTGAATCTTCTAATACTATTTCAACTGAGATTCGTTCATCATTATTCCCTTTTAAATCATTAGTGAATTCGCGTTTACAATATTTGGTCAAATAATTTTGCGCATCACCTACCTTTTTCCAATCCTCACATGCCGAACAGATATCACCAATATTTAAAAAATCTAAGGCTCTATCTTGGTACCTGCATCTAAGGCCCCAATCATCTTTTGAAAATTCAATTGCGGCTGAATGATCCTCAAAGCCACCATCAATGTCAATTTCAGACATGATTTTCAATCGCGCTCGAGCATGCAAAATGATCGGATTCTCAGGCTCCAATTCATTGGCTTGATTGTATAAATCTAAAGCACCTGCCCACTCAAAAACACCCTTATTTCCTTCGATCTGTGCTCGTGCAAATAATTCATCCGCTTTTTGATTAACAATTGTTTCAGGTTGTGTTGAACTTGATTCCGAACTTGTTTGGGAGCAACTTATCAATATTCCTAAAATAAAAAGCGCTATTAAATGCTTCATTGATTCTTTCTGTTAGTTAATCCTCTACAATCTCAACAATACACCTATTGCCTTCCAAATCAGCAGCCAATTGCTCATCCGTCATATCTTTAAATTCGCGGTGAAGCATATCCATAATATCTCTTCGTTTTTCTTTTAGCTTCTTTGCATCATGAAAACGTCGCACATCTAAATGTGTTTCTAGAATTAATTCAGGAACAGTCATCAAAGTACCGTCCTCATTTTTGGCAACCATTGTGAAATAGCAAGAATTAGTATGCTTGGTCTCCCCTGTTTTTGGTTTTAAAGATTCTACTCTAATCCCTATAATCATTGATGAATTACCTACATAATTAATTGAGGCAGATAATGAAACCAATTCTCCAACCTCTACAGGTTCGCGAAATTCAACTCCATCCACCGAAACCGTAACACAATACGCACCTGAGTGCTTTGCAGCACATACGTAGGCCACTTTATCCATCAAAGAGAGCAGTGTTCCCCCATGCACTTTGCCTGAAAAATTAGCGAATGAAGGAATCATTAATTCCGTAATGACCGTTCTTGAAGCATCTACTGTTTTTGCACTCATATTATGGTGTTATTTAAGTATTACAATTGGAAAATCTCTACCAAAACTATAGCCAGTGGGATATTGCGGACTTCCATGATATTCGGCAGAAAGTTCTGGTACGCGCTCTTCTACATAAGATTTGAGTTCACTTACCGTAATTTTTTGATCTCCATCCAATTTAACTGCGCCTTCCAAAACTTCGAGCAATGCATAGGTAAATAAACCATGATTTAGTTTACCAACTTCATTTGCATATTCAGCATCTTGTGCGGCGGTTAGAAAAAACGTACCCGTGTTCCGAGCTAACTGTGCCAGTGCTTTTTCTCGCTCACTGCCTCTAACAGCAAATGTTTCTATTGCACCACCCGAATGGCAAGCATCTAATACGAATAATTGTTTTTCAGCAGCAATGTTTTTTGATATTTCCATCAACTCGCCTGCAGAAATGGCCTTTTCACGAATGACTGCCGAAGCATCATACAAGTTCGTAACATCATGTGTCACGATAAAAAATTCAGACTGATCTGGTGCAATTTCCGCACTCATAACCCCATGCCCTGCGTAATAAAACAGAAAAACATCTTCGCTCCCAATTTCGCTTTTAATTTCGGTAATTGTAGCCATTATATTCGCCTTGGTGGCATTGGAATTCAGTATGCTGTATGTTTTAACGGAATTAAAAAGCGAATCTCCCCCATCTTTTAAGCTCTTAACAAAAGCCTTAGAATCATTCACAGCATAATCTAAATTATAAGCGGGGTTTTTATAATTATTAATCCCTATTGATAGGATGTACAAGTCCGTTTTAGCCAATTCTCCGTCATATTCAACTACAACTGTAGTTGGTTGAGATTCGGTACGCTCACTATTCACAACAATGCTAGTGAGTTCGTTAATCCCATTCGATAATGGTATTTCAAATAAATGCTTAGCTTCTCCTCCGCCCCGAAACGAAATATTTTCTTCTAGGCTTTCTTGTACAATCAATTTCCCATTATTGTAAATCCGGATTTCATCTAAAGGCGTATCATGTTTACCAATTGAAATTTCTAAGGGAACAGTAGCATTATTTGCTTTAAAGATTGAATCATTATCAATTACCACACTTCGTTTTCCGCCACTGCCAATCGCAACGATTAACTCGGGTAGATTGCTCATTTGAGATTCGAGTAATTCACTTCTATCATTCAAGCCTGCGTCCTTATTATGGATGCGTTCAATTAAACCAGGTGTATAATACTTTTCAAACAAACTATTTACGTTAACCACTTGATTTCCTTTCACATAATTAACCCAACCTAAAGCGTTAGATGACCCGTCGAAATAGCCAGAAGGATTGGTTGTTAACCATTCATCTTTACTCATTTGGATGCGTGAATAAACTTCTTTAAATGTATTTAAATCCCACATTTTCATTAACCCATCAACACTCATTGAAATCAAATATTGACCGTCAGAAGTAATATCAATGCTTGTAACAGAGGTCGAATGTCCAATTAATCTTGACACCACTTTATTGCTAATTGGATCCCATAATATGATTTGATTGTCAGCCCCACCAGAAGCAATAAATCGGTTTTTAGGATCGTATTTTATAGCATAGACACTCCCTTGGTGTAAATCCATTTTACCAATTAACATCCCCGTCAAAAGGTCCCAAACTTTAACATGCCCATCCCAGGAACTCGTTGCCATATTCTCACCACCTGTACTAAAATCAAAGCCACTAGGAATAGAGGTATGCCCAACTAAGGTTCTGAATGGGGCGGCAGCATCACGCTCCCAAAATTGAAAACTGTGATCGAGATCCCCCGTAACGATATAAAGTTCATTAGGAGTAAAACCTACGCAATAAGGAGAATTATTCTCCATAAGCATATACTCCGATTTCCCTGTCTCAACTTGCCAAACACGAATAGATCCATCCCAAGCACCGCTCACAATAAACTGACCATCTGCACTAAATTTGAGATCAAATACGGCTTCTTGGTGTCCGCGCAATGTTTTGACTTCTAGACCTGTTTCAAGCGACCATATTTTTATAACACGATCTCCACCAGCCGTTGCCACATATTTACCGTCAGCACTAAAATCAAATGCAATTACTGAGCGCGAATGCCCTTGAAAATGTTTAACTACTCGTCCGTTTTCTAAATTAATGAGGAAAGCAGATGTATCAACACCAGCAATCATTACATGTTTATTATCTGGACTTAGTAGGACTTTTCTTTTATGCTGAATATAGCTAAGGATAGCTTGTTGCATCCAATTGCTTTTGCTCAAATTGAGACCATTGTTGCTTTCATTATTTAAATAGCCAGAAATAGTTTTGCTATACCTGCCTTTTTGTAAATCCCACAACTCAATTCCACCATTGTCATTTGGCATTGCTATATAACGCTCGTTATCTGAAAAATTAATATCCAAATAATCAATTTTATCATTTGTTAGATGTGCCTTTTCGGCGCCTGTTTTCACATCATACACATAAACGTTATCATCCAAAGCAATTAGCGCATAGGTTCCATTAGGACTGAATTTTAATAAATCCGGGCGCTTATCTATCTCCAAAAACGTTTTTATCTTTTTGCCTGATTTCACATCCCAAAGAATTGCTGGAACACTATTAGACATTGTCAATAAGTATTTGCTGTTTGGACTAAAAGCATGTTTGGTATTACAACCATCACATGACCCTTCACCCTCTCTAAATGTATTGATCAACTCCCCCGTTTCACTGCTGAAAACTGAAGCAAAGAGTTTTCTTGAACTAATAGCAATATATTCACCATTAGGACTAAACGACATGGAATAAGGCTTGTCAAAAGGAATCGAAAACAAGGTGTCTTCTGCAGTTAGAGAAACGGCTATTGCGCCTGCGTAGCCATCAACCGAAAGTCCTATTTCTTCATAAGGATGAATTATTGCGTGCTCGTTATGTGCAGCATATTCCTTTTTTAGGACTGTTACCTCATTTCCTGTAGCTGTTTCCCAAACGTATATTTCGTCACGATTGTCTAAGCCATAAAAATATTTGCCGGTAGAACTAAAATAAGCTTTATGAATTTCTCCATTTGAAACGCCTACTGAAATTAATTGCCGCCCCGTTTCAACTTCAAATATTTTCACCTTATTGTCAGCCGCTAATGAAAGAATTGTTTTTTGATCAGGACTAAACATCACTGATCTGATTCTCTCCGTATGGCCTGAGAAGGTCCGAATTTGTTTACCAGACTGCACATCCCAAAGTAATAGGACATTGTCAAAACCTCCAGAAACTATAAATTGATTGTCTGGACTAAAATCATAGGCTCGAATATAATCTGTATGCCCTTTTTGCAGAACTGTTTCTAATGGGAAATCAGTTTGGGCAGAAACTCCGTGTGATAGAGAAAGAAATAGGATGATAAATAACGCTGTTTTCATTGGAAAGATTAATAAATAGTGTCTGATGGGACACTGTCTAACGAAGATAGCATTTTTAGTTTATTCTTTAAAACAGAAAAAGGGCGGGAATTTAATTCCACCCCATACTTTATAAACCTGGACTCAATTATAATTTCGCCAAATATCCGTTAAGCTCATCATTTAACTCTTGATTGACGATTTGTCTTGTGTTTACATCAAAATTATCGTTAAAACTAGGAACAACGAACCTTCCAACTACGTTAGCTCCAGCATAACCTATAATCTTCTCCACATAATCTCCAGCATTTTTACCACCTCCACCACCTGGTGAAACGCTCATCACAATTACTGGCTTGTTCTCTAAATATTTAACTCCTGTGCGAGAAAGCCAGTCTAAAATGTTTTTAAAAAATGCAGGCATTAAACCATTGTGTTCTGGTGTCGTCATGATTACGGCATCTGCAGCCACCATTTTTTCTTGTAAAGTAATTATATCAGCCGGAATTCCAGTTGATTGCTCCATATCCATGCTGTACATAGGGATATCACAATCTGTTAATTGAATCGTTTCAACTCCTTCCGCAACCGTGGCTACATAATTTAACACTTGAGTATTGATTGATACGGAGCTATTGCTTCCTGAGAATGCTATTATCTTTTTCATCTTAATTTATTTTTATTCCTTAAAATTTTAAGGAGATTATATTTTAACCTCTTAGTTTGTCCAAAAGGTTGTTCAATTGTTTTGCTTCTTTTTCTGTTATTTTAAAGTCATACACTAGGTTTGCATCAAATTCGTTTGCAATTCGTTCAACCAAGTGTTTTCCTTTTTTGGTAATTAATAATTCCACACTTCTTCTATCATGTTGACTATGACCACGATCTATCAATCCCATTTTCACCAATTTATCTACCAACCGCGTTAAGTCGCCACGTGAATTAATTAGAACGGCTTTAACTTGACCAGGAGAAGCTGGCTCCCCATTTTTGCCAATTAGTATTCGAAGAATATTGTAGTGTTGATCATTAATTTGGTAGGGCTTTAATAGTTCAACCATCCTGTCTTGCTGTATACTTGCTGTATAAGCGACATTTAGCATTGCCTTTATACTTTCGCTTTTAAAAGCTTTGGTTTGATTGATTTCTCTACTAAATTCCATTTGTAAATACTTTATTTGTAATTACAAATATATAAAATATTCTATTAAGTCCCAATTAAAACTAGAATCCTTATTATTGTTCTTCAAAATAATTGATATAATGCATAGACTTAGGCGCTTCTTTTTAATTGTGAATTTACAGACACTTATCATCTCCGTTTTAGCGGTCTCTTCAACAGCACTTTGCATTCACTACAAAATATATGCGGACTTCCCTTTCTCTCTGATAGCCATGTCTGTGGTGTTTCCGATTGTTTTTTCGATTGGCGGAGCCTATAAAAGACGCGAAGCAGCGCTTAGAGAATATGCAGCGATTAAAGGGTACTTGAGAGCAATTTTCTTTGTTTCAAGAGATTGGTTAGAAAAACCGAAAAAAGAAAACGTTGACAAAATGGTCGGCATTATTGGTCGCTTCTTTTCAAACTTCAGAACCATGTTTATGGGACCAGTTGAAGATTTGGAAAAGAACGAAGAGAAGATTTACGATAATTTCTCAGAGTTTTCACTCTACATCAAACATGAATTACGAGAAGAAGGATTATCGTCTGGTGAATGTTCTCGAACCAATCAGTATTTGCAAAAAATGATGATTTCATTTGAATCCATCAAACACATTTACCAATACCGTACACCAAGGACGCTTAGGTCATTCAGTAATTTGTTTATAAAAATTCTCCCCATTCTTTATGGACCATTTTTCGCGCATATGGATAGTGAATTCACTTTTGGAGGATCTAATGCTGCTGGTTTTTGGCAAACTTACGGGCTTGAATATTTAATCCCTGTTTTATTAACTATGATTCTAGTTAGCCTTGATAATATCCAAGAACATCTTGAGAATCCTTTTGATCAAGTTGGTGAGGATGACATTACGATTAATGTTGAGAAATTTGTTTCCTATTTGGATCATAAATGATCTCAATTAACAATGTACAATGGGCAATTATCAATGCGGTTTGACGCGGTATTCTTCAATGTGCAATGATCAATGTGTTTTGACCGAGTTTTTGAAGGCTTGATTGGGCTTTAATGGCTGAATAAGCTGTCTTCACCAAACTAAAAGTCTTTGTTATTTTATCAAAGATTGAAGCGATCTAAGCACTAATAATGCAGCGATCTAATAGCCTTTTTTGAATTCTGATCAAAATTCAACTAATGCCGATTGACTATTGCCTATTGACTATTTCTTACTTATCTTTGCATTTGAAAAAAATGTCATGCAAACAGTAGTTGTAGGTTTATCGGGAGGAGTAGATTCAAGTGTAGCCGCCTATCTTTTAAAAGAGCAAGGCTATAATGTGATTGCTATCTTCATGAAGAACTGGCATGATGAATCTGTGACAATTTCTGATGATTGCCCTTGGATTGATGACAGTCAAGACGCATTATTGGTTGCCGAAAAATTAGGAATCCCTTTTCAAACTTTAGACTTAAGTTTAGAATACAAAGAACGCATTGTAGACTATATGTTTGCTGAATATGAAGCGGGAAGAACACCAAATCCTGACATATTATGCAATCGAGAGATTAAATTTGATGTTTTTTTAAAAGCCGCAGAAAAATTAGGTGCTGATTTTGTCGCTACAGGCCATTATTGCAGAAAGGCACAAGCCGAAAGCGGTGAATATCGTTTATTAGCAGGAAAAGATGGCAATAAAGATCAAAGCTATTTTTTGTGTCAGTTAACACAGGCTCAATTGTCAAAAGCATTGTTCCCAATTGGTGATTTAGAAAAACCTGCCGTGCGTGAAATTGCAGCGGCACAAGATTTAATTACTGCAGATAAAAAAGATTCGCAAGGCCTTTGTTTTATAGGGAAAGTTAAATTGCCTACATTTTTACAACAGCAACTATTACCGAAAGAAGGCGATATTGTTGAATTACCTGAAGATTTACCTGCTTATGATTATTATGCTGAATTGCTAAATACTGAAGATCACAAGGCTTTGGCTGAACCATTTTCATATCGACCAAACATGGGACATGTAGTTGGTCAACATCAAGGCGCACATTATTTTACAATAGGCCAACGCAAAGGGTTGGGAGTTGGCGGAACGCCATTACCTTTATTTGTTGTGGCTACAGATGTTGAAACGAATACAATTTATACAGGACAGGGAGATGCTCATCCTGGACTAAATAGAAAAGCCCTTTTTATTAAAACAGAAGAAACACATTGGTTGCGCAATGACTTTCAATTGGAAATAGGTGAATCTGCCAACTATGGTGTACGTATAAGATACAGACAACCATTGGTTGATGCAAAACTAATTCGTGAAAAAGAGGGATTGTATATTTTATTCTCTGAAAAGGTATCCGGAATCAGTCCCGGGCAATTTGCAGCTTGGTATGAAGCTGACGAATTGATTGGATCTGGAATTATCACACATTAGCAATAATTTCCTTCCATTTACTCGAAAGCTTATTTCAAAGCTCAGGCTCTAAAGCTTAGTTTAAGCTAAATCCGTTATCAAAGAAAATTGCTGGATGCGTGGTAGTAGCCTCATTTTTACCTGAAACGAAATCCAATAATTCAGCAACTTGTAAAACCGATAAAGTAGATCTTTGCCCTAAATTTTTGTGACGTGCTAATTTATCTTTAGCCGACTTGATCATTATTTTTCTCATACTGCCTAAATTCATAGTAATCGTGTTTAATTCAACTTCTAATGGCAAATCTTACGGTAGCCTTTTATAAAAGGTTTTATAAAAATTGCGCCAATTGTTTTTAATATTACTTCAAAAGCTGTGCCATAGCTCTTGTTTTATTTGTTAAAACTTGTTAATCAACTGTTTATCTACTCTGGTGCGCGATACAAATTAATTCTATTATTTTTCAATTTTTTATTCAATTTCGTATTCACTTTAACTAAAGCCACCTTGTTTTTATGGTTAGATTGCTTAGTATTAAGACGAAGACGAGACTTAAAAGGTTTGTTTCGACGCTTATTTTTTCTTTCTTTTTCATTCAATTCTATTCCAAAAAACAGTGCAGCCTTTTGCATTAAATGCTCCTTTATATTTTCTTTTGAGTATTTAAATTTTCTTAAAAACTGATACTGATTTTTCATAAACACAAAGAGTTGGATGGATAAACGTCCTATAAATTGTAAAAAGACATTCCACTCCCGCTTAAGCCAATCGCTTAACAATTGCATATAATCACTTAATTCTATTTTAAATTCTAATTCTACCATAATACCTTGTTTTATGTCACAAACAACGATAGAATGCGCGGTTGAATAAAATTAATTAAGTAAATTAGCGTTAATTAAATGACTTTAAACTTAATTTAAGTGTAACGCTTAACTTTAATTAAGTTTAAATTAAGTAGTGTTTGTCTATTAAGTCCGATTTCTGCGTTATGCTTGCCCATAAATTGAGACAATAACCAAATGTTATTGATCTTTTACGAAAGTAAACGCACAATTTATGGACTGCACAAGCCTTGAACTCAAACTTTCTAGCTCAAACACCTGACACTATGGACAGACACTAAGTAGAAATGAATATCTTATCTTCATATCACCCCGCCCTACTTTCTATGCAATCTTTGCACGATCAGTTTCCTGCTGCCTTGGCTTTTTATGTGTTTTGTAATGACAATGGATTAAAGGTTTATTATTCTAAAGGAAAGAATAAAGGAATTTTAATTCCGAAGGATATTGGTGATTTAGAAAATAATCCACAAGTCTTAAAATTTAGAAAAACAAAGAAAGAGGTGTTATGGGCAGATTTGGATGATTTGCCAATTAACCCTGTTCAGGAGAATAAAAAACTAGAAATAAAACAATTATCAATTCAAGATGAGATAGAGCAAAATGTATTAATCATTCGAGTTCCAAGTTTAAATGATGATAGTTTTGATGTGTTTGCGATTTCATTTTCTAAAACCTTCAGTAATTTCTACATTCCTTCAGGACGAAACGTGCTTTCCTCTGAATTGAAAACAACAATTGGTAAAACGGTTCGCGGGCAAATGCAATGGTTATATGATTTTCATGCAAAACAAAGCGTGAGCATTAATCGCATACAACATGCTTATCAGCAAAACAGTGATGAATTAGACGAATCGCATCAAGTTTTAGAACGAGAACAGGCCACCAATAGAGATTTACTTGAAAAATACTTGACACAATTAATTCGCAATCAAGAAATAACCTTGAATTGCAAAATCATATTAAAAAATGGTTTCTTAGACCGCATTAAGGATTCGGGTTTTGGAATTGATTCAATTAAAACAATTGTAGACACAGCAGTTAATACGGCCTATGATTTATCCTTGGACAAATCAATGATCTACCTCACGCCTAACCTCATTCGGCGCAAAGAAGGTCATTCTGAAGCATCCAATAAGTCATCTCAATTGGCTGCCCTGGATAAAACTGTTGCCTTATTAGACCGTTATGAACAAGCGGCGCGACAATTGGACATGAAGAGTGAGCGGATTAATGGGAGAAACTTGGCAGCCGAATTGCAAATTAGTGCTCCAGCAATAACAGACGCTATAAAAAAGCACAATTCAAAAATTAGACGCTTATTGGATAAGTATCCAGTAAAGTGGCCATTAATTTGTGATTTCATCCGCCCAATTCGAGAAATTAAGTGGAACTTGGCAGCAAGTTCTGAATAAAACTATTCGTAAACCTTTGTTCCTTCTTTTAGCCAACGTCCCCACTCTTTGTCAAAAGCATGAACGTTAGGCGTTTCATTTCCGTCAATGTCGTAAACCGGTCTTCCTTGATTTACCCATTCGAAAATACTGCCATACATATTTGAAACGTTTTCATAATTGGCTTTTAACAGCTTTTCAGAAACCTTTTCGCTACGGTAACCAACGGAGCAATAAACGACTATGTTTTCTGATTTTGTAATCGTGTCTAGCCGACTCATGTCAAAATCATCATACCCCACCCAAATGGCTCCTTTTATGTGACTGACTTTGTATTCATCATATTCACGGGCATCTAAATAAACGATTGAACTGTCGTAAGGATCGATTTCAGTTACCAAAATTTCAGAAACGGAATGATCTAGCAAGTCTGTTAACATAACGTCATACGCTTTGCTTTTTACTTTTGCATATACTAAACGATCCGCAAAATCTATAGATTCTTGAATTAATGTATGACCAATAATTGAATCTAGTACAACATCAATATTATAAGCTGTTTCGTGATGTGTCGATTCGATTAAATCACCCTCTGCAAAATAGTATCGTCCTTCATATAAGTTAGAAATTGAATCGTAATTGAACTCACCTAACTCAACATCATAGAAAAATGATTTTTCAACTTCGTAGACAAAAAACACAGCATTATTCCAATAATAATATTCTTTAAAATAAACGCCGTTCGATTTTCCAATGAACAGGTTTGCTCTCTTTAGTTCATTGTCTTGATAATAACCTTTAAGCTCAGCACCATTGCACGACGGGATTCCTATATCCTCTCCTGAAAGAAATCTTACTTGATAAACACTATCCGCATTAATGGCCTTAAATTGCTCTCTTATCGTTTGAATTTGCTCATCTTTCGTTTGGCTAAATGTGAATTGAGAAACAGCTATTACTGCCACTAATAGAACGCTCTTTAAATATACTATGCTCTTGCCCATACTGCTTGACTTTTTGATTTTGCATTTTTAGGAATAATTTCGTAATGCAATTCAAGTAAAATTCCTTCGCCTTTTTTCTCTATTCGCACTTTATTTATTTCCCACTTTTTATAGCGACAAACAGTCGCAAGGCCCTTTTGTAATGAGGGCATATTAACCATTGTATTGATCAATGAAGGATAATCTAATTTTGTCATTAATTTTTCCTGATGTTTTAACTTTATGTTTTGGAATCCTACACCAGTCATTTTGTACGTAGAATCCATTTGAATCCCCTCTCCTAACTCTAGTAAAAAGTTACAGAGTCCGTTCCTATCAGAAGCTTGGACGGAGAAAGAAGCAAATACTAACAAGGATATTATGATGTTTTTCATTTCATTGTTTTATTTAAGATAAATATTTTTTTTCTCACTTCAAAGTTATAAAACCGCAACTATCTAGGGTCACTCGCTCATTACTCCCTTTAAACTGTGCAATATATGTGCCATTTTCAAGTCTATCGACATCCTCAAATAACTCACCATTTTTATTGACATACCCACCATCATAACCGTCTACCCATGTCCAATACTCTCCCATGTACTCCCGCTTTCCACCCATAGTATATTCAGCCAATCCGTGCTCGAAAAAATCTACAAAATCGAATTTCGGCTCAATTATAATCTCTCCAGTTTCGGCATTAATGAAACCCATCTTCTCGTCTATGACAATTCTAAAAGTCCCTTCATGCACATAATCCGGTCCATTATCATAGACGAATGGTGCCCAGAGAAAGTTTTCATTCATATCAATTCCTTTCAGTCCAACCCCCGAATCATATACAATCGCATACGTTTTTAAAGTATCAGTAAAACACGTCCAATATTTCCCAAACGGTATAACTGTATCTCCATAAAAATCGACATATGCACAAGCATCATTCTCTTCATCATATATGTGATAGAGATAATCTTCAACATTCACTGAATCCCTTTCGCTTGCTAGGTCAGTTTGCAACCCTAAGGAATCTACCTCAATCTGCTCTTCAGCCAGCTCTGACGTGCTATTGCAGGCAAAACAAAAAAGACTGATTATAACAGGAACCGAAAATTTTAACGTTTTCATAAAATTTGATAAGTCAACCAGATAAGTATAATCAAAAGTATAAATTATGCCTGAGACAATTCAAAGACCGTAATTTCTGGCCGGACATTAAACCGAATTTGCCATAAATGGCCTAAGGCTCGGTTAATATAGAGCTTACGCCCATCCTTTAAATCAACTTCACCAGCCGAGTATGCTTTATTCTTTACAGGTAACATGGGTGGCGTTAAAAATGGTGCTTTGCATTGCCCTCCATGAGTATGCCCACATAGAATCCAACCTTGGTACCCGTTCCAAACATCCAAGTCTGCCACATCTGGATTGTGACATAATACAAGATTTGCTTTTGAAGGATCATAGGATTCGAATGCCAATTCTGGTTTAAAGTTGGTGGCCCAATAATCATCAATGCCAATTATGTTTAAACCAGCAACTTCAGTGGTTGAATTCCGCAATATTTGCAGGCCATTTTCTTCCAAAATTTCTGTAATGCGACTCGCAACGTCTTCTTCTTCCCAATTATTGCCATAATCGTGATTGCCTAAAATACCTACTGTGCCTAACTTTCCTTCAACCTTATGATTCAGAACCTCTTGTAGTTGTTCAAATTGTTCGGAGGATTCATAACTCACAAAATCACCAGTATAAACAACTATATCCGGTTCAAGCGCCTGAGCTTCTTTCAAGGAATCAATCAAATATTGCCGATCAAAGCGATTGCCAACATGCATATCACTGATCTGCATTAAGCGCAGTCCATTAAGGTTTTTCGGCAAGTTTTTGATTGGCATTTTATGATACACAAACTCTAACCAAAACGGTTCTATTTGCCATGCATAAAGTCCAGTTAACAGACCTGCACCGCCAACGATCATTGAGCGTTTTAAAAATTTTCGGCGGTTAAATTTTCTTGGCATAGGTTTGGTTTTAAAACGATAACAGGCTGTTGGGTGATATATTTCCTTTTTAAGGAAATATAACTCTTTTTTCGTTAGATATGTATATCCTAAAAGCCTATTTAATTTTTATAAGCTGGTGCTTCCAGATGAATATTACTTGCTCGATCATCCAATTCTCCATCCAGTTTATACGAATTTAACGTGCAAGCATACCCACAAAAACTTTCACACCAGCGCGGCTCCCATTCAGTTGTCATCTCTGTTAGCTTATAACTAAGACTATCGTTAAAAACAATGTTCCAGTCGTAACCAGTGGTGATTTCTGCTGGTAAACGAAGCATTCTTTCATTTTTTCGCATTTTATTTGGTTTATCAATATTCAAATAAAAAACGGAAATTAAACTGTCAAATTTCGAATTTTTACGGTAAGTCTCTATGCTTACTGAATTATAATTCTCTGGAGCAAATCCACGCATGATTATTGGCAGATTAGAAAGGTCAATGTTTTCGCAAGGTTCGCTTGGGTACCGGGAAACATCTGGTGAACTGCAAGCGATAGCAAAACTTCCCAAAAGCATTATTAGGATATATTTATACGCCTTATTCACCAATCATGGATATTTAAAAGATATGTATTCTCTGTTCCCATTGAAAATTTTAAAGCCTTTCCATTAACCGCTAATTTGCTTTTGTCTTGAATTGTTTTTACTAACGCTAAAGTACTTCCAGACTTATATCCTTCAACACATGTTAACAACATAAACTCACCATCTCCGGGATATTCGGCTAACATATATTCGTAATAATCATCCACTGAGTTTTCGACATTTAAGCCAACATTGTATAAGCGAAACCGTGTTCCTTTCCAGAATAATTTATTGCTGCTTATCTCGTCCAGAGGAATTAAGTTGTTTTTCATGATTATATCACTTTAACAACAACCAAACTCGAATCCGAGACCGCCAACAATTGAATATCAAAACATTCACTCTCATCTAAATACAATAAATCTCCTGCATTCAGCTTATAATCAACAGCATTCAACCCAATCGTTAACGCACCTTCAAAAAGATAAAAAAACAATGCTGGTCGTTCGTCAAACTCATACTTCTGAACAGCATTCGCTTTCAATTCTACCCCTTCAACATCTCCTTTACAGCCATTGCGTAGCATTAGATTAAAATCAATACAAGTACCCACTGAAGCTGTTTCCCAACCACCATCAAAACGATCGATATCAAATTTTGACAATTGGCTTTTATGATGGTTTTTGTGTTCTAAATTCATTTGTCCCTCTAAAACCATTAACACTCTTGAAGCTCCAGCTAGCGGAGTAAAAACAGATTCATTTACTTCAACGGTTGCGGTGC
This sequence comes from Crocinitomix sp., assembly GCA_013138735.1. GTDB lineage: Bacteria > Bacteroidota > Bacteroidia > Flavobacteriales_D > Crocinitomicaceae > Crocinitomix. The sequence continues at coordinate 64,395 of WTCE01000063.1, forward strand.
TTAAACGAAAATTGAAATCGCGTTTTATATAAGAACTGCCTTGCGGTGAGATAAACAATTCAGTAGTATCGCCGCCCGACCATTTAGTTGTGTTTTGAGGATTTGATTTTAAGAGTTTTGCGCACATATTTAGACTATTTAAAGCTTAAGATCACAAGGTAATGAATTAGATCATTCGATAATCAAACACTTTTATTAAGATTGCGCAGACCGAATGATTATCGAGGCTCCTTGGCAAAAACTAAGAGCGGAAAAAGAATAAAATCTTCGTCGACTGACGAATAATTAGTTAATCACGTCTGATACTTAGACATAATATTATTTATTAATGAAACGACCAAATTACAACTTACTCTCTGGCAACAAGACTAAAATGTAATTCGCCAAAAATCTCCACACCTGACGGAAAATGTCAGGGTAGTATTTTTACCGAATGTCTTGTTGCTGCTTTCATAAGTCGCCGTCCTGTCTCATAATTAAAAAAGAAATATTATGACTAAGAATCGGAAAAAACAATTTAATAATTCGTCAGCCGACGGAGATTTATTAATCAATCTGAGAGAAATGAGAGAAACAATTTCAAACGTGAAAAACGCTCTAAAAGCTTACGGGAGAACAGCGATAATTAGACCACATATTTACGATTATCAACGAGAATGTGAAACAATTACACAGGGTTTAGAAACGATCCAAAATCAATTGAAAGATTTAATTACTAGATCGAAAGAATGGGAATCAATTTGATAAATGAGCCCAAAAATTGGCGGAACTGATTATAGAATTAGAACCGTCAATTTAAACTTATTCTTATATTCACAGGATGATCTATGCCATTCTTAAAATACTTTCGCGGCTCACTATTTGGGGTTATTTCAGGAAAGTAAAGATTGTGGGGCGAGAAAGAATCCCAAAAACAGGCCCTTATATATTTGTGGCCAACCATCCAAGTGCATTTATGGATCCTATTGTGGTGGCGACATCTATTCGTCCACCAGTGTATTTTATTGCCGCTGGCGAATATGTAGGAACGGGATTAAAAGGATGGCTTTTTAAAAAGGCCTTGCATTCGATTCCTGTTTATAGACCAAGTACACGACCTGAAGACGCGCATAAGAACAAAGACATGTTCGTAAAGTGTTACGATCATTTAGCTAAAAAGGGCGCTTTGCTTATTTTTCCAGAAGGCGTAAGTTTAACAGAGAAAAAACTAAAGCCACTTAAAACGGGCACTATCAGAATTGCTATTGGTGCAGAAGAATTACATGCTTTTGAGTTAGGAATTCCAATTATTCCAATTGGATTGAATTATAGTGATCCGCATTCATTTAGAAGTGATTTATTTGTGAAAATTGGTCGCCCTATCTACGTCAATGAATTGTTAGATGAAGAAAAACGCTTAGACAAGGATTACCAGATTGCCAAAACGCGAGATTTAACAGGACTGCTTCAAGAAAAAATGCAAGCTACAATACTTCACTTAGATTCGGAAGAAGATGAAGAATTGTTAGAAAAACTAGAAACAATATTCTACCGTGAAGTAAAAAAACAATTGGGTGTAAAATACAGTGATCAAGAGGGTGAATTTAAGATTCAAAAAGACTTTATAGCAGCTATAAAACATTTCAAGTTAAATGACGCTGAATTGTTTGAGGTAACTGAGAAAAAAGTAGATGATTATATTGCCCAACTTGCCGCGCATAACATATCTGACAAGGATATTGGCGAATTTGGAAACCGTTATAGGTTTAAAAGAGTTGGAACGTTTATTTTAGGATTGCCCTTTTTTATATTTGGTTTGATCCATAATTTTGTTCCTTATAAACTGGTTGGTATTTTGACCAGCAAGATAAAAATGGAAGTAACCTTTGCAGGATCCATGTCACTAGCAATTGGATTATTCTCATTTTTACTTTGGTATATTGGAATTTCCATAATGCTTGGGAAGCTCTTTTTAGGATGGTGGGCTTTGGCTTATCCCGTTCTAATGTATGTGACTGGATTGTATGCTTTATTGTATCGCACAGCAATTCAAAATAGTAAACAAAGAAAGAATTTGCGTAAAATGGCCAAAACAAATAGAAGCCAAATAAGTAGCTTGGTAAGTTTAAGAGCTGGTATTATAGATGTATTTATGAATTGGCAAAAAGAATATTCAGATCAATTTATTGAACGTTAGAAGTTCTCTTCATCAATAATGGCTTGCCGAATACGATTCGCCCAATTTACAGACATGTACGGAATTGTAATCGTGTCGCACGTACATTGCGTAATAGGTTTCAAGTAGATATCTTGAGTGCCACTGACATGCACTACTTCCAATTCATTTCTCAATCCTTTATAACTGAAATTAATCTTTTTATAGCTTCTTGAAAAGTTAACCTGATCTTTACGATCGATAATGAGCGTATTATCATCCTTAAACTCCATAAACTGGAAAGGCGTAAAACCTAATGAATCGTATGAGCTAAATCCTTTTCTTTGCTCTTGATGCAAGGTGTCCAACTCAAATTCATGTTCTAATTTTTGTGTTCGAAATCCGAATTGATCCAAATCGAATATTACACGTTCATCCAATTCAACTTTAGTAAATAACTTTACAAAAATTTTATTGATATACTCCATTCTAAAGGTCAAAGTGTCTCCCTTAAACGAATAATTGCATTTGATCTCTTTATCATTAATTGTATACAGGATGGATTCATCTGTGTACTTTACTGCAAACTCGGCACTTTTAAAATAAGGGTAATAGTAGATGTGAATAGATTTTTCATTCAAAATCATCTCTCCCTCATTTGGTAGAAAAAAAGTACTCCCATCATAGGAGTTTTCATCTTGGAACATTTTAACACCTTTCCATTGCCCAAATAGTTTTGAATAACTATCCTTGGCGCTACATACCGTGCTGAAGATAAAAAATGAGAAAAAGAAAAGTAGGAACTTGCTCATGAAGCCAATTTACGAGAAAGTGTCTTAAGAATGAACGAAATTCGAAAAAAATATCAACGAGATATTAGAGTTTGAGCGTTTCTTTATCTAGAATTCGTATTAAGAGCTCACCAAAACTCCATTCATGTTCACTGATTACCCCTCTTCTAAACATGCCTTTGAATGCCTCAAATTTATAATATCGGGGCAACATATTGGGTTTTATTTTTACTTTTACTTCGTCTTTTTTTAATCCTCCACCTAATTTCACTTTTAAGACTTGGCCTACTTTCGGTTGAATGAATTTATAGCGCAATTCTTCTAACAATACTTTTCGACCATCAACTGCAACCTTATAGCCCGCAATTCTTTTATGATGACCTAAAAAACCAAATAGGTAGACTTTTCCTCCTTGAAATAAGCTTAAATTTTCATCTCTATTCTCCCACCTCAAATGATAAATTCCGAGTGAGATAAATTTTTCGTTGCGATAACTATAAATATCAGAATCGATCACGCGAAATGCGTTAGCGCCTAGTTTATTGCCCTTTTTATTTATTTTATTATAAATGGCTTTGATGGTTCCCGGCTTAATGGTATCTAGCTCAATTCGAATATCACCAATCCACTCATACATTTCTGGAGTAGCTTTTTCATGCAGGTAGAAAAACCCTTCAACATTAGCATGTCTAAAGTAGTCTTTACTCATTTTAGTCACCTTCACTTTTTGCGCAATAAGATTTACGCTCAATAGCATGAAGAACAAAAGTAGGAGGCGTTTCATTATTAATTTTTGGCTAAAATATGTTTTAGTTCAGTATTTAAACGCACTAACCTACCAATCGCAGGTAATTTCCGATAAAGGACATGCTCGTCTATTTTAATACGTTAATTCTTTCGTAAGGTTGCGTACAGACAGAATATCAGCTTCTTGTGTGGACAACACACCTTCCTTTAATAAGTATAAAAGCTTAGAGGTATTTTAAGGATTTCGAGCGAATACTACATTGCTATACCAGATTGAAAAACCTTTTGATAAAATCCTCTTTATTATTATATTAACAGAAATAGTCCAACAATCAAATTGTCAAAAAACTGGGTAGAATTAAAACTTATGTTGCGTTTAAACTTAATGACTTTAACTTGCCTATGTATGACCTGTTTTGCACAGGTACCGGAATTTGATTGGGTGAATACCACTTCTGCGGAAGAACATCCTGCAGGAGTTAGTGTTCGTGATGTTACTACAGATGGAGATGGCAACATCTATTCGGTTGGTAAGTTTTCTGGCGTTGGAGATTTTGATCCGGAGATAGGGGGATTTATATTGACATCCGCGGGTAATGCTGATCTTTTTATTCAAAAGGTGGATCCGGACGGTAATTTACTTTGGGCTCACAATATAGGCGGCCCTTACCTTGAGGACCTGCCAAGAGTGGAGGTTGATCAAGAGGGCAACGTTTACTTTATTGGTGATTTTAGAGAAACATTCGATTTCGATCCAGGGCCGGGAGTTTTTAATATGGAATCTCATGGATCAATTGACATATTTATTCAAAAATTAGATTCAGATGGTAATTTTATATGGGCCAAACAAATTGGTGGCATAGAGCAAGATTATGTTGGAGACTTAAGATTCGATAACACAGGCAATTTGTACATAACAGGAGGTTTTCGTGTTGAAGTAGACTTCAATCCAGGTCCAGGTGAACATTTCATAAGTTCTAATGGCTGGTACGACGTTTTTCTGCTGAAACTTACTGTTGATGGTAATTTTGTATGGGCTCATGGAATGGGTGGAGTTGAACCAGATTTTGGAACCAGTCTTACTATCGACACTGATGGAAACCCTATAATTGGAGGTTTCTTTCTGGGAGAGATTGATCTTGACCCCGGCCCTGAAGTTTCAAGTTTTACACCTGTCGGCTATTCAGATGCATTTGTCGAAAAATTTAGTCCTGAAGGGATTATGCATTGGGTTAAAAGAATTGGAGGTTTTCATGAAGACCGTGTTTTCGGAGTTACTTCGGATTTAGATGGAAACATCTATAGTACAGGCTTTTTTAATGTTGAAGTCGATTTTGATCCAGGGCCAGAATACTACTATTTGGAAAGTGTTGGACTAGCGGATTGCTTTATTCAAAAGTTAGATGCGGATGGAGAGTTTGTATGGGCAGAGAGATATGGATCAAACGGATCAGATTATGCAGAAACAATTTCCATTGACACTTCTGAAAACATTTATTCAGCCGGTTATTTCAATAGTGGTGATGACTTGTTTGACATTGACCCTACAATAGATACATTATATGTTACTGGAGGGATAGGAAACACTAGTTTTATTCAAAAATTGGATAAGGATGGTGGTTTCGTTTGGGGTTCTTCAATTGATGGCTGGAATAACATTAGCTCACTTTGCATAGATAATGAGCAAAGCATAATTCTTGCAGGAACAGTTTCAGGTATTACCGATTTTGATATTGGAGAAGGAGTAGAAGAACGAGAAGTATTAGACAGCAGAGATGGCTTTTTATTGAAATTAAAGCAGTGTCAAAATATGGTGCAGCAATATGCAGAGGCGTGCAACAGTTATTTTTGGGAAGTCAATGGCGAAGACTATACTGAAAGTGGAGATTATAGTGCAACACTAATTAATGCAGAAGGATGTGACTCAATTATTTGGCTTCATCTAGAAATCACAGCGAATGTCATGGTTAGCGTTTCAGAGTCTATTACATTAGTTGCGGACTTAGACGGTGCTGATTATCAATGGTTAGATTGTGATAACGACTATGCAGAAATACCAGGAGAAATTGAGCAAGAATTTACTCCTCTAGAAAATGGAAATTATGCTGTTGTAGTAGACATAGATGGTTGCACGGATACCTCAGAATGTCATTCAATTGTTTCTGTAGGCATTAATAATAATCAACCTAAAGACGCGCTAGTGATTTTAAGTGATCCTATTAATGGCTTGGTTTATATTAATTTTGATTCCCAAAAGGCTGCTGTAACAATAAATGCGCATACAATAATGGGAGAACTAATTAAATCTGAGTATTATCAGTTCTGTAAAAAAATAACTTTCCCGTTAAATGTGACTACCGGTTATTACCTGATTTCTGTGTCTACTATAGACGGCATATCGAAAACTGTAAAAGTATTTATTCGATAACCAAGACTAGACCAAATATCCAAATGGCATCAGTCTCATAGGGTTTTATTTATTTTTTGAAATGGCTCTACATGGCCTAATTTCATAGAATCAGAATGCAATGCTGATAATTATCCTACATGACTACCTAGTCATAATTCAAAAATTTGTTTACATTTGTGACCAAGTAGTCACATTATGGTTAAGGATACATTTAATAATTTACCTGAAGCGAAGCGATCCGCAATATCTAGCGCCTTTCTAAAAGAATTTACGGTAAACAAATATGATGACGCCTCTATCTCCAAGGTTTTAAAAACACTAAATATTGCAAAAGGAAGTTTTTATCAATATTTTGATAATAAACTTTCACTCTATCAGTACCTCATTCAAATCTGCGGTCTTAAAAAGATGGAATACATTCAGCACATTAAACGAGAGGATTATGAAGATTTTTGGTCCTTTTGGCGTGCTCTTTATCAAGAAGGCTTCAAATTGGACAAGGATCATCCTAAAATGAGCAATTTTATGATCACTTTTCACGACATGATGAACACCCCTACTTTAAAAGAAATGTATCATACAATGCGCACGAATGGACTAGCAGGACTTGGTGCTATGATTCAATCAGAAGTGGATTCTGGAGCATTTCGAAAAGATGTTTCAGTTGAATTTATGGCGCATACCTTACTCACCACGAGCAATGGATTATTTGATGCCGTACGCACTAAAAATCATGTAGAGTTCGAACAACATTTAACTGAAGGTCGTCCAATTTTCACGGATGGTTTTGACCAATACTATACAGAACTAATGGAAAACAATATCACATTATTAAGTCAAGCATTTAATTCAAATTCTTAGCATATATGGAAGCAATTAAAACGAATAAACTGAGTAAATATTATGGTAAATCTGTGGGCATTAAAGATGTCAGTTTGACCATAAACAAAGGAGAAGTGTTTGGCTTTATTGGCCCCAATGGCTCTGGAAAATCTACGGCAATCCGTACCTTATTGGGTTTGTTAATCCCCACATCAGGATCGGCAACAATACTTGGTCATGACATTGCTAAAGAAGGAAAAGAAATCCGTAAAAAGATTGGCTATTTACCTTCTGAAGTGCATTATTATGATGAAATGTCGTCTAGAGAGCTCTTATTGTACTCATCTCGTTTCTACGGGCCAGAGAATCCCGCAGAAATTGAACGTTTAGCAGAAATGTTTGAATTGGATCTAGATAAAAAAATTACCGATTTATCATTTGGAAACAAGAAAAAATGTGCCATAGTACAATGCTTGATTCATGAACCGGAATTATTGATTTTAGATGAGCCTACAGCTGGTTTAGATCCACTAATGCAAAACCGTTTCTTTGAGTTATTAGAAGCCGAAAATAAGAAAGGAACTACAATATTTTTTAGTTCACACATTCTTTCAGAAATACAGCGCCTTTGTGATCGTGCAGCCATCATAAGAAAGGGCGAAATAACTGCCGTGGAAAACATTCAAGACTTACTTGAAAAGCAAATGAAAAAGGTACGTTTAGTTTTTAAAGAAAAACCAATAGATTTAAAACTGCCGCCAGGTTCGCAACATGAAAAATGGCATGACAATAAGTTAAACTTTGAATATGTTGGAATGGTGAAACCCCTACTCCAATTCTTAAATCAATTAGACCTGATTGACGCGGTTTTAGAAGAGCCGGATTTGGAATCAATTTTCATGAATTATTACGAACGTTAGACAAACCCTTAGTTATGAACTGGAATTTATATCAAAAAGAATTAAAACGAAACCGAAAGAATTTAATGATTTGGTCGGCAATCGTGATCGCGTTTACGCTAATGATTACCTCCATTTTCCCCTATATGAAAGGAATGGGTGATGACATTACGGCATTAATGGATAAAATGCCCCCTGAACTTGGTAAGGCTTTGGGAATGGATGCAAATACGTGGAGTAGCATTTTAGGCTTTTATAGTACATATTATGGTATTTACATCATTGTTTTAGTCAGCATATTCACAACTTCAACTGGTGCAACCATAATTTCTAAAGAGGAGAAGGATCAAACGTCCGAGTTTTTAATGAGTAAACCTATTTCAAGGTTAGACATTTTTAAAACGAAAATGCTTGCGCTATTCACGTTGAGCATGATCATGTACATTATTCAAACAACAGTAGCACTTGTTTCTATCTCCATATTTAGAGGAGATCCTGTTGACTGGGATGTTTTTGCAATAATGCATGTAAACGGATTGATTCTAATGCTGTTTTTTACTAGTCTCGGTGTTATTATTTCCATGTTTGTTACTCCAAAAAAGAACTTTATGGGAATAGTTGTTGGAATCACATTCGGATCTTATTTCATTAATGCGATTGGTCAAGCTGCTGATGCTGTGAATTGGATCAGTTATATTTCACCTTTTCATTATATGAGTTTTATCGTGAATGAGTCAGAGTATAGCGTGAACTATTTGAGTGCAATTGTTCTCTTGGCAATTGGCGCTGGGGTGCTTTACATCTCTTATTTGAAGTATAAGAAAAAAGATATAGTTGGATAGCTATTTATCAAAAGCTAGTCAGTAGAATACTAATTCCCCGTCGGCAGAAACCTATGGGGACGGCCTGACCAGATAAAGCTGATTTTAAGATAATTGTTCAAATTAGCTTATTAGAATTTATGGCATTGCAGGTTCATGTTTGGGCAAAGGTTTCTTCAACTTATAGAAAAAACCAAATGTGAATGATTTGGATGCAATGATATTTCTGCTACTTGTTGCGGAACCTTGCTCCACCATGACACCAAACTTATCTTTATAGGTATAAAGCAATTGAAAGCTATAAGAGAAATACTCTAAATTATCGGAATAAATACCGGGGAATTGGCTGTCTTTACGCGGTTCATTAAAGAAGGATTGCCGACTATAGATTTTTGCTATGGCTGTAAAACCAAATTGTTGAATGCCTAATTCGCCGCCATAATGATATTCATCTGAAAAGCCATTTGTACGATTATTAATTCCTGCGAATAGTGTTGCAAAAATGCCGTATTTAAATCCCTTACTGGCGTAAACCTTTAAAAGTTGACTAAAGTCACCATCTCCCAAATGCAATGATTCTGTTGTTCCCCCATAATAATCACCACTGTTAATGCCCAAATTGAGTTCAGCAGATAAGTAAAAAGGTTTTGAAATGAAATTATACTTTAAACCTAAATCAACATCACCAAAACCTATTGCCTGATCGGCAGTAAACACATTACCAAAAGCATCTACTCCAGCATCACGACTTAATGCCGTAACAAAAGGCGTATGCATAATTCCTGTTATTTTATCCGTTATGCCATATTCTCCATAAAAATGAGTTGTATAAGCGCTTAAATTTGGAGACGACGTAATAAATCCCTGGTTATTATAATAACCGTTTGCGGCAATAAAACGCTGTGACAGCAAAAAAAAACCTTCGCCTTTCGCCTGCGGCCAGCCGCCACCGGCTCTTACTACCGTTGGCATGAGCAGGAGACTTATGAGGAAAAGATTTAAAATTTTATTCATGTATTTTGAGCCATTTCGGGTTGTTGGGTATTAAAAATATCAACGAAAAATAAACCGCTAATTGTCATAATAATGTCGTCCTTGTTTATCAATATATCCTTTGACAGATTTAATATAAGCAAAACCACCTTTGAATTTGGGAATATCATTTGCATCAAATCCATATTTAGGAATTGTTAATTTAAATTGAGGTTCAATTGCCCACTCTCCTTTTGTATTGATAAAACCAAGATTACCCGCAACATCAGCAACAGCAGCTAAACCATCACTAAAATTGCCAACAAATGTATATTTAGGATCTAAGCGAATAATTGTTTCGTCTTTTTGATTGAAGTAGGTGAAATAATAAACGGTTGAATCTTTAGCGTTATATCTACTTGCAAGACTGTCCCCCTTTAAAACTGGAATGCGGGCAATTGCTAATCCGTCAAAAAAAGCAATTGGCTCATTCAAAACTTGGAGTTGCTGTCTAAAATCCATTTTAGAATGATCAAATTCACTCAATTTCAGCCCACTTTCATCCAAAACCACCATTTTTTGACTTTCTTTTTCTACTGCAATATAACGGCGGTTTACTTTGGTGTAAATTCGGCTGTATTCGAAAGGGATAATCGTATCTCCTTTCATATTAATCACCCCCATTACTTCTCGTTTTCCATCACCTATTCTTATCGTTCCACGTTCCACAATAGAAGACTCTTTCAGCTCAAAACTAGACAAACGTGCCCTGTAAGACTCAATCCACCCTGCTTCATTTCTGAACGTTCTATTATTTGGTGACGATTCAAATAAATAAAAACCCTCGTTTAATTCAATAAAACCTTTAAGCCAAGGGATACTGACTATTGGTATCTCCACGGCCAAATCTCCAAGATGCGTATACGCCGAATAAACCGTTGTATCATTTAATTTGGTTCTAAAACAGGTGTAATTGTTATGAATCCCTAAACAGAATTGGCGCTTAATTTTGGGGAATCTTGAAACTGCAAAGCCATCCGTGTTTTTTACAATTATAGCATCTTGATAATCAAACCAAGCATAGGCATTATTACCAAAAGCGACTTCATTTTTTGCTTCCTGACTAAAAACCAACTCACCTTTTAAATTATAAAAAAAGTGATGGTACGGATATTCAGCTTCTTTAGAACCATAATTTATTGCGTGAAAAAAGTCTCCATCTTTTGTCAATGCACCATATTCTAAGGGGATTAAAATTTTATTTTTTGAATCCACAAGACCAAATCCCTGACCTTTGTCCACAATTGCACCTTGAAGATAAACCGATTGGACTACCTTGTACATTGGCTTAATTAGAACTTGCTTTGGTTTATTAGGTCTCACAAAACCGTATAAATCGCCGCTTCTGTAGGGGATCATTTCAACTTCATTTCCGTCGATTGGTTCATGAGATGAAACTAAAAGATCAAAAAAAGGTTTTTGGCTAGTACCTTTCAATGAAAGCAGCCCAAAAAAGAGTATAAAGAGTATTTTAATCATTGGTAGTTCAAATATGCTAAAATAATTTCAATTGAAAATATACGGTGAAGACCTTAGTAACTAAAATGTTCATATCAATTATATTTGTAAAAACCGTTCAATATGAGACTTATACTAATTTTTACAGCAAGCATTCTTTTATCAATAACTAGTTATGGACAAAAAAAATGGCAGAAAATTGACCAAAGCGGCTATGGAATGAAATATGAATTACCAAAAGACTGGGAAATTGATGGATTTAGCACAAGTTCAGTATGCCATTGCGCTGGAACAATAAATTCTGTCAATCGCTTTAGTAAAAATGAAATTCTTATGGTTGCTTACCCAGCTCTAAGCGACTCTGCACTCTATAACGGAATGCGAACTGAAGCGTGGGATTGGAAATTTGCAGAAAATGATGAGCGTACAACATACAAAGCCAAATCCTTAACGTTTGAGAAAACAGTTTCTAAATGGATGCCAGAAAGCCCCCAAGATGATTATGACGAGTATGAAGGTTATGAAGTTTGGAGATTTACCACAGCATTTAAAAATCAACACTATGTCATTTATTTTTGGGCGGCAGAAAAGGTTCTCTCTAAAAACGAAAAAAGATTGCTAGAAGTTTTAAACCGTTTTAAAGCTGTAAAAGTAGGTTCAAACTCGGAATATTGGTAGAATTTTTTATCGCTGGCAGACATGCATTGGAATAGTGAAGGCAACCCTCACGGGCTCACCGTTCACCAATCCTGGTTTCCATTTTGGCATAATTGAAATCAAACGTGCAGCTTCATCATCATAGGCAGTTCTTTCTCCTTTAATTATCTCGTTGTTAGTCAGTGTTCCATCCTTTTCAACAATAAATCGAATATAAATAGTGTTCTGGTAAAAATGCGTTTCGGGATATTGTAAATTTTCATAGATAAAAGCTGCCATTTCGCTAGACCCACCTGGGAATTCCGGATCGACATCAACAATGTCATAAATTGAATCATTTACAACTGTAGTTGAATCTTGACTAATTGAATAGCCCGAAACAAGTAGGATCAGGAATAACACCAATAGTTTTTTTAGCATTGGTTTGATATAGTTTAAAAGGTTTTAAGCTTCTCGGCGTCTTACTTTTTTTGCGGCTCTGCCTCTACCCGCTTTTCCATCCACCACGTCTTCAGCCCAATCAACATCTCGTTTTTTTAAGGTTTTAACTGAAGATTGTGTCCAAGAACCCAATTCAAACTTAGCTCCGATCAATTCTTTTACTTTTTCTTCAAAAAAGCGTAGTGATTCAAATTCAACGGTTCGGCTGTCAAAATATTTATGATCGATTCCGGTATAATCACAGGCATCCATTTCCGCTTTAAAAGTATCAAAACCACCATCAAGTGGACCTTTTCTGAAGTGGAACATGAGCTCAATAAGCTGTGTATCCCTTTTACCACCCGCATTAACTGCCTTACGCAACATTTTAGCCAATGCCTTTTGTTTTTTCAAAATCCAATCGGCCTTATTATAGCCAGTTATTACTCTTCCTGGAATTGGCCCGTAATGTCTCGAATCCATATAATCGGGAGCACGGAAATTCAAATTTTGATTAGGGAAATAACCATCTTTCCGCAGTTTATAGGCATTTTTTAATAGACTAACATCTTCACGTGTGAATGTAAATGTTTTTAGTAACGGCAATACTACCGTATAATAGAGTTTATCCCGTTTACTTGGAAAAGATATTGGAGTACGAATTGGGAAATTAAACTCTTTAGAAATGCGTGCTAATTGTTTTGAATACTCAGGAAAGAACCACAAAGCATCATGGTGACATGTAAGATGCGTAATTTTATCTCGAAATTCAGGCACGTCCATTATGCGTTCAATTTGCGCTTTTATTTCCTTATAAATCCCATTATCCGTTGCACGGCTATTGGTTTTATTAAATGGCAAAAAACTACCTTCTTCAACAATCGAATCCAATCCAGAATCACCTGAAATAGGCTTGCCAGAGGTTATTGTTAAGTGGGCACCCAATTCAAAATTAGCGCCGTGCGTATCATTCAAAAGTTGCTGTACATTCTCAACTGACTTATGATAGTTGGTGAAAGTCTCGACTGAATTAATTAATCCACGATTAACTAAATCTGTGATGCCTGCATTGACTGAAGGGATAACTCCAAAATCATCTGCAGTAAAAATTACTTTGTTCATAGCGTGTTAGTGTTAGGTGTTAGGTGATAGGTGTTAAGTGTTAAGTGTTAGGTTTTAATTTACAATTTAAGAATTAAATTTTAAACTCCCTCTTTCTCGACTTTTTCAATCAACGACTTTAGTTTAAACAAGCATTTTCCAATGAAAAAACTATTAATATTAATCTCGTTAATCAATGGATTATCTCTTCCATATTTGCTTTTCATCCGAACCCATTCTCCCACTGCTGTATCTATAATTTTTTTACCGACAGCCATTGTTTTCAACTTGCCCAAGCCTTCCAATTGCTTTGGGTTATCATTCAAAACGAGTATTCGAGAAATATCAATGCAATATGCTGCCGCAGCTTCTTTTCTGTCTTCTTTACTTTTTGCGGCATTTATCATTGAAACAATTGTTTTTTCGTACATATTAAGTCTTGGTGCCGCGCTAATTTGCCCCAGCAGGCCTCTGCCAATTGTCAAATGATCATCTTGTTGCTTTTCTGCGCCAACTTGTTTGCCAACTTTAAATACTGTACCAGAATGATCACCTTGAACTTTCGAGTTTTTGTCCAATTCCTCTGCCTCAGATTCATCTTTAGAGAGCGTCGTTGAATCTAAACTATGCACACCTACTTCGTGAGCGACTAATCCCAACAATTGTCCTCCCGAAAATTCATTCAGTTGATATTCATCCAAATTTATTCTTATAAAGCTGCCATGTCCCGTTGTATTTGCAATATCTTTACTCACTCCAGGATTAATATTGATTCGAATCATCAAAGGCGGTCTTCGGCTGTTAATAAACGGAGACTTAATTAAGCTACCAAGTAATGTTTTAAGATTAGCCTTCGCTTTGCCAATAATCAGCTCTCGGTTTCCAAAAGCTTTTATTTGCATCCCACCTTTATCCGCCATAAACATGAGGAGTTCCAAAGTCCCTTTTTCCTCGCTTAGTTTCATTTTATAGGCTACGTCTAAGGCAATTAATTCTGATTTAATTGCAACGATTAAACCCGGATCTCCCTTTAACATACCCTTATATGTTTTAATTCGAGTAATTATTTCATCCTCAGAGGATGATTCAGCAAATCCTTTGGCCAAATGTTGAACTTTTTCAGATGCTGCTTCTTGCGGTGGGTAATCAACTAGAGCCGTACGCCCTGTAATATAGAACCTGTAAGCCGTTTTTAATGCGGCATTATTATTAAGATACTTTCTTAGTAAAAAGAAGGCATCCCAGGCATGACCGCCGTGTTTATAAAATTCAATTGTTTCATTTTCTCGTTCCATTACATCTTCAGAATCAAGCTGACTGTACAAAATCAATTTCATTACCTCACTACCCAAAAGCCCTGTTAACTGCTTTTTTTTAGCCTCAGGACTTCCAGGAAGCGGGATTTGTTCGCCAGTCTCAGGATCAACCATTGGCATTTTCCAATAGTTATGCGAGTTAAAAGCGGGATGTACCATTTGAATGGTACCCGTGCTAAGATGACCTTTTGAAATGCCCGAGGAATTATCTCCTTTCATTTGCAGGGCCTTCGCTCCCATTGCATCTGCTTCTTCTTCTAAGGCTGCATCATCATTGATATTGACTTTAGCCTTTAGTTGCTTGGTAGGTTTTACTCTTCCCTGTTTTTGTTGTACAACATGCCAAGCTTCGTGCGGTAAATGCTTCTCTTGACCAGACGCCAAATGAATTTGCGATCCTTGCGCATAAGCGTGTGCATTCAATTGGGCAGGTTTGCTCGAATTATAATGCACTTTTACATCATCCATTGAATGGCCTGACAGGTTTTCAATTCCCGATTTCAGTTGGTCAGGCAAGCCAGTATCGTTCGCTTTTAGCTGTACAATATTTGGTCGATTATCCTGCAAAGAAATTCCCTTACGCTGCGCAGTTTTAACTGATTTCGCTCCATTTGCTTTATTACTGAAATCACCCTTATACTCCTGCATCATAACAACTTAATTAGGTCCCAGGTGGATTATTTTTACCTCCCTGGCTAAATTGCCAACCATTCCCGTTGGTCCATCCATTGGTTTTCATGGCTTTAGATGCCGTTTTATGGTTTCCATATTTACCACAATAAATCCAATTTCCACCGGATTGTTTTCTCCAATAATAACTACCTCCGCCAAATTGAATAACTGCCCGTTGCGCTACACTAGAGCTAGCCGCTTTACTCAACCGATTATCAACTATTGACGTTCCATTATTCTTTTTTTGAACAATTTTGGATTTACTTTTATTCTGTTTCTCGTTTTCGTACATATTCTTTGGGTTAATGTGTAATTAATTCGTTTTTAAAAAGGCATTAAAAGCTTCAAGGTCTCCGTTAAAAATATCAAAATCGTTTTTAATACTTTTTTCATAGTAATCATCACTTTTTTGCCATAACTGCCACTTAGTATCTTTCCAGATCCCTGGTAATGTTGGTGTTTTACCTTGCGAATAATCTGCCACCCATAAAGGATACTTAGCAAAAGCCTCAATACTTAGATACTTGTCCCCATCATTGATGTTTGTATATAAGATTGGTGTTCTACCCGTTTTTTCGGCTAAAATTTCTAATACTTGAAGCAAATTATTTTGCACGGCTTCAACGGTCATATCAGTTCTTATTCCATGACCTTCAAAATCGACAATTGCAGGCAAACCTGCAGCGCTAATTTCACCTACCGTCTTCAAATAATTACCTACTTGATCTGCAGGATCATCTTCACTCTCAAAAAAATGATAAGCTCCTCGCACAAACCCCTTCTCTTCAAGCACCTTCCAATTAGATTTGAAGTCTGGATCCTGCCAAGTTATTCCGTCAGTAGCACGACAAATAACAAAGGTTAAACTATCCTTCTGTTTGTCGAGTATATCTACCTCACCTCTTTGGTTAGACGAAATATCAATCCCATAAACGTATTGAGGAACAGTTTCTGTTGTAGTTTCTGTCACAACAGTGTCTAATCGGCTAACATTTGTGCTGTCTGTCGCATTCGTATCAGGTTTATCTGCTCCACCACTGCAGGAAAAAGCAATTAAGGTTAAGGCAATGCTATAAATTTTCATCTTTGGTTTCATGTTTATTTCTTGTTAGGTTATTCTTCACTTAATATCTCCATCCTCAATTTGCACTAATTGACACCTTATAATAGAGGGTTTATTGAACTATCTTTCCCTTCTACGCCTAATTCGGTGTTTGCTTATCGGAAAAATAACAGGGCCTTTATCTCCTTTATAATTCAAATAAGATGAGTATTTATAGTTTGCTAAATAAGCCCTCATTTCTGCCGTAGTTGGATCATCAAAGGTTGTCGTATCCTTTTCTCCAATTAGTAAACGATAAAGTCGTACATCAAAAAAATGATAATAGCGAAATAAGTTTTTGATGTTGTTATAAAGATCCTTTTCATGAAAGTATAACTCTAATTCATTGAAGTCGTTCGCGTATTTGATCAAAATTTGATGCATTTCATTTAAAAAATGATCCACAAACTCATTTTCATGCTTATGGCTGACATTTAAAACAAGATAAATTCGCCAGTCTGTTATAAAGTAGCCTTTTAAGCGTGTATTGGTTTCGCAAATTGTTCGATTCAATGCTATGGCTATAATTTCTTTAAGTTCATCAGCAGCAAAATGATTGCGCCAACTTTTCATTTGCAGCACTATTTTTTTATTCGATATATGTTCTCGAATAATTCTCATAAAGCCTTATTTTGAATGGTTTTGTGCTCTTTAGCAAATTCTCGTCTCAATCCATTCAATAAATCTTGTTTTGTAACGGTATCACTATCTCTTTTGATGGCTGCTAAGGCACAATGGCGCAAAACATTTATAATTGCACCGCCGGCTAATTCATAGTTTTCTGCCAAGGCATACAAATCAATGGATTCATCCAACTTACAAGGGCCAGCGAATGCTTTTTGCCACAATTGATAGCGTTGATCAATGCTTGGCATTCTAAAATGAATCATAGATTGAAACCTACGAGTAAAAGCCCCATCAATATTGTCTTTTAAATTGGATGCCAAAATAACCACACCTGAATATTCTTCAATACGCTGTAATAAATAACCAGTTTGCTGGTTGGCATGTCGATCGTTTGAGGTTTGTGCAACTGTTCTTTTTCCGAAAAGCGAGTCAGCCTCATCAAAAAACAGAATCCAATTTTTATGTTCTGCGATATCAAAAATTTTGGCCAAGTTTTTTTCTGTTTCACCAATATATTTTGACACAATCATAGATAAATCAATTCGAAAAACGTCCTTACCAGTTGTTTTACCTAAAACTGTAGCTGTAAGCGTTTTCCCTGTACCCGGCGGACCATAAAACAAGGTGCGATAACCTGGTTTGATTTTCTTATCCAAGCCCCATTCTGCCATTATATCCTTCCCTTTGTTGAGCCAGGTGTTAATTTCCAAGAGTTCTTCTAAAATAGCGTCCTCTAAAACAAGATCCTCCCAATCCATTTGAGTGGTGATGTGTTGCGCAGGGAATTCGGCTGATTGCTCTAAAGGTAACTCCTCTGCGGTTTGAAAAAAATGTAACCACCGATCTGTAACACACAATAATTCAGCATTTGAAGGCAGGTTATTTCCAGTGGTTTTTCTGGTGAGAATTTGCTCTTGCATTAGAAATGCTTTAGGCTCAATACTTTTAATCACCTCATTTCTTAAAGTGGGATCAGATGCAGCGGCAATAAACAGCAAGGTTTGAATGGTCGGTAAAAACCCATTAAAAGCATTGTCCAAATAACCTCCAAATTCGGTAAAGGGACGGTCATAGAGCTGATTTTTACCGAAAAAAATATCCAATTTCTCTGGTTTGATATGTGGCGCCAGGGCCAAAATAAGGGCCAGTCTTTCAAATGCGTTTAATTTATGTTCTTGCACAAACTGCGCATAAGCGCCCTCAGTATCTTCTAGCTCAGGTAATTCAATATCTAGCCAACTTGTTTCATACCCTTCATGCATCAAATAGCTTGAAACCGCGTGTTGAATGACTTTTTCAAGCCAAACGAATTCATTTTCTAAAGAATCAATATGTACACTATTTCCCTCCATAAACTTCAAAAAATCGTTCTAAATCATCTAAATCTGCATTTACCCATTTAAAATACTCCAAGGCAGTATTTGGGTTTAATTGGTTGCCTTGTAACAAATCCAAAAGACTTGCTCTAGCATTATACATTCCTGCATTTGAAAAATGACTCACTTGTGAATCTAGCGGTTGATCATAAAAGTCATTTGCCCATTGTTGATGACTTTCTTGGCGTTTTATCATATCACTGATAAAAATTTCTACTTTCCCCTCTTGCACAACCAGTTTTTTTGCTTTAAAAAACTCTGATTTCCGGGCCATTTCCTGATGGTAATAGGCCATATCTTTCGATTGGATCGTTTTGCTAGATGATTCGCCAAAAATATCTACTAAACCAAAATTTTCTGATTCAGTTGCAATTTCTAATTCAGCCTCTTCCTTACCGGCAATTGCCAAGGTCCAATCTTTTAAGGTCACACATTCGGTAACTAGATATAGTTCACGAAAAGAGTAATAGGTTTGGGTGAGCTTGATAATTAACTCATCCTGTATTTGACTCCAATTAGCAATTCGAAAAGCTTTGGGATCATTCCCTTTAAAAATAAAACTGCCTGAATCGTCAAATGCGAGTACTTGTTTGCTGAATTCAAATTCACCTTCCACCGCATTTTGCCCAGTTCCCCTGCCCGAATATGGCTTGGAGCAACCTTGCTGAAAATTCCAGTTTGAAGGGTTCAAAGAAATATTGTTTTCAAAATCAACCTCACTCGCATTAATAATCGTTGGGTTAAAAATATTACCCAAAAAAATCAGTTGCCCATTTCTAATTTGGAAAAAATCGCCTGGATAAACATTGCCTGAATTGGGAATAACCGAAAAATATCCTCCGGTTTTATGATAGGTTTCCCGATAAAATTTCTTAAATATATTATCCATTTTTCTGTTTTTAAAATGCCATCTGACTGTTCTGCCAGATGGCATGAATTATTTAAACTATGAAGCCAGTGCGGCCGCGTTAGCAGCAGCATAACCTGCCTCAAGCGATTGCAATTTGATTTGCGCTTGCATTAGATGTGCGTTGGCATTGTTCAGTTGCTTTGTTAAGTCATTAACTCCATCAGCTGCATTCGCATTTCTAGCTTTCGCATTTTCGTAAGCTATATTTATCAAATTCCAAATCTTAGCAAGATCGGTTTTATCAGCAGGTTCGCTTACCGATTGATATAAGGAAACAGATTCTCCTAGTTCCAATCCCGTTGCTGCTCTAGCCTCAATAACACTCGCCTGAGCGGTAAAGGTTGAATTTAGCGCAACCAGCATTAAAGCAACAGCATTATTAGCGTCTGTGCCTGCTTTCGCTATCATCTTGACCAAGTCATCAGAAATAAGCGGATTGAGTGCTTTTTTACGGGTAATTAAATTCTGTAGTTTATCAATTACTTCTGCCGAATAAATTAGTTCGAGCATTGAATTTCGTACTTGAATTGCCAACGTCTTAGTTTGTCCATCCGCAAGGTCTACTTCATTAAACGCGATTTTCGAATTATTCTTGAGATTATTAGCCGTGTTAATAATATCTGCCAAGTCGCTTTGGTTCTGTGTTGCCACAGTTAAATTATCAGCAGAGGCAGACAAATCGGCCTTAAAAGTATTGGATTTATCAGTCAAGGAAGTAACGACTGATTGTAATTGCACTACTTTTTCTTGTGCATTTATCACGCTTAGGGATAAAGCATCTAGTTCAGCTTTTTTGGCTTCGGTAATACCGTACATAAGAGTTGTGGGTTTAGTTAAAGTTACAAGTGTCATGATTTTTTAGTTTTGGTTAATTTAAATGTGAAACTATTTGTATTCGCAAAGTCAGACAATGCGTTAGTGAATTGTGCTGCGTTTGTTGCTTCAGCCAAAGAATAAGAAAGTACAACAGGTGTATACTCTTCTCCAGGGATTAATTGGTTTCCATAATTATCTGTCGTTTTTTCATCCAACGTTACTGAAAAACTCTTAGCTGTTTTATAATTTATTTTGTCCATTACAGGGTTCGCAGCAGCCACTTTAAACAAACCTGCAGGAACTTGCTCTGCCAAGGCTAAGTTAAAGAATATACCTCGAGAAGCATCTGCACCTGTTTTAGCTTTTGCTAAGTTGATAATGGACGTTCCACACTTTGTTATTACTTTATACTGCTCTAAAAGCTTAGCATAAGTAGCCTTTCCATTAGTAGTTAATTTGACCCCGGTTAAGTCTTTCGAACCCTGAGCATATGCTAAAAGAATTACATAGCTTTCACCTTTATCTTGAACATAAGCCCCTTTTATTAATTCAATTGCAGCATTTGCATTAGCCAATGCCTTGTTGAGTACCTTAAGCTTATCTTCATATTCGTTGCGCACTTTTAGCGACTGTAAATTCCAATCAGATAGCAGGCTTCCAACTTTGTCTGAACTGTTTGGCAAGAGCATAACGCGATAATGCATCAAATAATCCTCTGCTTGCTCAGCTTTAAATTCAATTTTATTATCTGTCACTACAAGAACCTTTGGATCAGGAGAACCAGGAGTAGCATTCAGCTTAGGAAAATTAGCCGCTGCCAATTGATTCGTTAGTTCAAAGCTTTGCGAACCTGCAGACAATACGTCTTCATAATTATTGATCATTTTCTTATATTCATCTGTCATTTTGACGTATAAAAAGAGGCAATATTCAGTCCCAAGGGCAATATCATTTCCGTTAGAATCAGCATAATCTGCTATCGTCACATTTCCCCAAATAGACACTCCGCTCTTTAAAGGTTTGGAATCATGCGAAAGAAACCTTGGCTTTTTATTCGGACCTCCCGCATTTAATGCTGTTTCGGCCGAAGCGACTGAAAAAGTAGATTTTGATGAGCTTTCAACAATAATTATATAGTACGTTTCAACAGCACTTTGATCCTCGTTCTGAGCATTTTTGGTTGGATAAAGAGGCGTCATGTAAGGACTGAATGCATAAGCAAAAGATGTAGCCGTTGGCTTATCCTTACCTCCAAGCAACGTTAAACCAGAATTTAATTCCAAATTACTTAATTTATAGCCTGTTCTCAACCCAAAATTTGCGGCATTTAAATCTACCGTCAAGCCCTCCGCTTTTTTCTCTAGATTATTCGCAACGCCTGCGGCTGAATTTTCCGCATCCAATGTTGCTGAAGTTTTTTCAAACTGTCCTTTAAAACTTTCATTTAAAGTTTCTAATGCGGCACCAGTAGCCTGCGCTTCTGTTAAAACAGTACCTGCGGTAATTGAAGAAACACGCATAGTGGCTTCCATAGCATATTGCGACGCAAGCTTTGAATTATAAGCCGTTGTGTCCATATTATTTTTAACCGCAAGGGTTTCCGTATAGATTTGCGAATTATAATCAGCTGCACTAACAATGCTAAATACGTTTCCAATATCTCCAGCCAAGCTCACAATTGCATTTGCCGCAATTTGAACATTTGATGCTGCTACAGCAGTATTTTTCACCGCTTGGTCTACACATGATTTTTCTTGTGTCGCAGCATCTACAACGTTGATTACTGAATTATTATTCTCATTTACAGACCCAAGTGTATCTTGCTGATGCTCATAAACTTTTAGTGTCGCATCAAATTTGTCATTAGCCGTAATTAAAGCTCCCTGTGCATAATAGAGCGAAATTTCTTGCGCTCCTAATGCACTATGCGTTTTTTGTAAGGACGCCGCCTGTTCGTCGAGTGAGTTTACAATACTCGTTCTCAAATTTTCATTGTATGTATTCATAAGTTTATATTTTAGATTTATTGTTTAAGATTATTAATATTGATTTGTGTTTCATTTAGTTTAGTATTAGGTTAATATTGTTTGATTTATATGTGATTTAATAGGGCCAATTAACATGGATAGGTTTATCGATCCACGGAAATTTTATGATCCCAAATGAAAAGGGTGATTTATTTAATAAAATGTCATAGGCACGTTTTTCTACATCCAAAGTCCAACGGTCCACTTCTTCTCTCAAAACGCCGTCACGAATTAACCAATTCCCTCTAAATCCGTCAATAGATGTGTCCCCAATTGATGGCCAGTGTCCTATAATTGCTTGAATTAGACCTTCGATTAATTGTTTTTCATCTGTGCTAATTTCTATCCCTGAAGTTACAGGGGATGTCGGATGAAGTCCTGCCAAAATTTTATTCAAAACCAAATGATGTTCTTCATTTTGAGCAATGCCGTTTACCACAAATTGTAAATAATGAACGGCTTTTATTCGTGTTTCGGACGACACAAAACTGCCATCTTTGATAAGGTTTAGACGGTCGAACAATACATTTATATAGCTACTTGCCAAAACAAGTCCTGCGTTATTTATTGCAATACCTTCTGTTAATAGTGCTTGCTTTTCTTCCATAGGCTGCTCCTTTTTAGTGTCTTGTAAATCATTTATTAATTCGCTTGGGCGTTTCGTTTTTGAATGCCCTTGTAATTTTTCAGTAAAACGTTGAAATGAAACTCTTAATCCAACTGGTAAATAGGCTTCATTTCTTTGAAAGGCCTGCAATACCTCCTCTTCCTTCTGCCCATATTTAACTTTGACATCCCACATTATTTCATTCCAGATTTTTTCAGATGATAGAACTCTCCAATTGCTTGTTTTTAAAGCAATCACGGTCTTTCTAAAGAGGATTTCATTTAATTGATTTTTTAGAATCAAAGAAAATTCCCCTGAATTAAAACAATTAAATAATTTCTTAACCTGGCCAATTAATTCGCGTTGACTACCGTTTACTGTAGCCAATAATTTCAGCCAATTAGCTATGCTTATTTTTTCGTTTAAGGCTCGTACATAATGTTCAATTTCATTCGTTCGAACTATTTCATTGACTAAAAGCTGTGGCTGTTCGCGAATTATAAAGGCTATAAGTGTATCAACTCGGCTGTAATCTGGAATATCAAACCAATTGGGGATTTTGTTTTCCAATAATAAGGACCGCAGCAATTTGACTCCTAAATTAGATTTCAATAATTTTGTCAAGGCCAAAGCTCCACTTTTGCTCGTTTGTAGTTCTTTCTTGTTGGATTCACCTTCTTCATGAATAGTTTGCCGCTTTTCAAAACTAAATTCGGCAAATACAGGGTTCATTTTCACTAATAACCTCAATACAATTGGGCTTAACTGAATGTTTTGAGACTGAATTACCGTAATAATATCTTTCGTTTCCAAGCCTTTCTTTAAAATAAGCTCCGTAATAAATCCTTGGATCAACTCGGTTATAATTGCTTCAATTGAAATACCTTTTTTCGATTGAAACAAGAGCAGCTTCCACCCTATCCGTTTCATAGCCAACTGCGTTTGGCGATCTCCTTTTTGATTGGCTAAGGCAGATAAGAAACTCAATGTTACTTGAAATTCTGAGACGTTTATTGCAGAATAATTAGCCAATGCTACAACAAATTGATCCAATGAAAAACGTTGCTCAAAATAGTCTAGCAAAGGATCATTAATATTTACCGTTTTAAAAATCGTAAAAAATGCAGCAGGTTCATTCTTAAGGAGTACTTGAACTTGCTGATTCAATTCATCTGCATTAAATTCAACTGTGCTCTTGCTTGAAAGCTTATGCAATCTTTCAGTTAAGGCTTTATGCGCTATTGCTTTCTTATTTGCAATTGAATCTTGTTTGGCAATAGGTGTTGTATTAAATTCAACTTTATGCTCGCTTGAAAGCTTGTTCTGCGTGTTAATTATGCTTTTATCAGTTATTGCTTTGTTATTTACAGCTGAATCTTGCTTAGGAATAAGCGTAATACCCTGCTGTTTGTCTCGAATTGTGAGTGCGTCTTGCAAAACAGCCTTAAATCGCTTATAATTGCCATTGTAAGCTTCGTAATCGAGCAAAACGTTCCAGAAAATTACAGTTTGCCGTTTAATTGACAAGTTTGATTGGAAAGTATTACCAAATATCAACCCTAAATTCAAGCGCCCACTAATCAATTTTTTAGTCCACTTTTTTTCCGTTGGTAAAAAATGCAAAACCAATGTTTGTACCGATTGATTAAAATTTGTCACCCAATCTTTACCAGATGATTCACGAATCTGAATGAGTTTTTTAGCGGTTTTAAGAGCAGTGTATCCGTTACCAGCGGCAACAGTTGCGAGCAAAGTATTAAAACTTGGATTCGCTATACTTAAGGCAGTTGGCAACTCTTGCTTGAACAGATCCTTTAATAAGTTATTCGTTTGTAGTTTACTGGAAAAATCTTGCAACTTAATTCTTAATCTGGAATTCCCATCTTGTCGCATAATTTGGATAATCCGGGTCATTAGAAATTTGACACGCTCTGCTCCTGTCAGTTTTGCTTTAAGCGTGTCAGACAATGCTTGGGTATACAATTCCTGTTCAAAGGTATCCCCCATCTCTGCTGTCAAACTATTCAAGAAAACTTCAAATTCATTGAGCTCAGCAATATTAGATTTTGAATTTGTTTTGAGAATAACATCACGCATTTGTAATAATTGATCCTTTTGTAAAAGCGCCACAAACCTTTCCTTTACTGTATTCGTCCATTTTTGATCTTGTAAGAACTGTAAAAATAGGGCGGGCTTTTTATTGATAAAGTCGGTAAATTTATTCTGCCCCTTAAGTTGATCTATGCGGCCTTCAATGCTTATGAAATTCCATTCTTCAGATAAGAAAAAGTGTAAATAAGGTTCAATCGTCCATTTAGAAGTACTTTCCATATGAGCGAAATAATTATTACGCACCACAGCAAGTGTCGTTTTGAACACCTCAGGCTGCACGCTGGTATTTGAGCGATTATTTTTTAATGCCTGACCTGTCTCTTCAAACAAAACCTTAGGGTCTAGCTTAAATTCTTGAATTAATCGCATTAAAAAGCTTTCTAGACCCACTTCTTGCTGCTTATTGCTTAATAGAACATGGGCCGCTTTTGTATACCAATTTTTTAAACTGATGTGCGATTTTTGACTCCAAACATTTAATAACTGAATACTCGCAATCAGTTTTTCGGTTTGATTTCCAAACAATGTTTTAAGGAATGCAGCAAGTCCTGTTTCATCCAAATTTGACACTAATTCGTTTAATCTTTGTTGATTATCGCTTTGATTACGCAACAAGCGCTTAAAATCTTTTGAGTTATTATTGGCCAGCTGAATCACTAATTCATTCCAATTTTCAACTGAATACGTTTGTGAATCATCCGAATTTTTGCTGAAGTATTCATTTAGACTAACAAACATTACATCTTTACTGTCAGCACCCTTAGCCTTATCTGTTTTCGAATTCTTTTTAGAAAGTAAGCTGAGTGTTAGAATAAAACTAGAGTCCACATGTTGTAAGGCTGTGATTTGCTGAACAGCACGTTGAATCTCGCTAAACAAGGCATGATAATCCATATTATGATGCTGTGCCATTTGATGGATGCTGCTTTCCATAAATTCAACACGATTGAACAAAGTTCCGCGTTCATCAAACAAATGATTTAGAACCCAATACCATAAATTCTTTTTAAAATCACTGACGTTTGACCTTACAATTGTCTCTTTTTCTTGAATGGCTGCAAATTCCTCGGTAAATGTTAAAATTTGGTTTGAATTGCTGGGTTCAATCAAGTTAATAAGTTTCTTAATTGCAGGTTCTTGAAATTGCCAGGCTATTCGCTTCCGTACTTTTTCAGATTGCCCTGTGTGCAAAATCATTTTTAAAAGCGCCTTGTTATTGTTTTTTAGTTGATTTAAAAACAATTCGTTAATTGAAACAATTCCTGTTTCATTCCAAGGCAAATAGCCTGATTCTAAATACTTCTCGAGCAAGTGCAGCAAAGAATCATTGCCATTTAAGACCTTCAGATCATGATTTCCACGACCGGATCCATACGTCAGTTCGATTAATTTTTCATACAAAGCAGCTCTAAAACGTTTGGGCAATTCCTCGTCAATATCATCCTTTAACATTTCGCCCAAATCCAATTCCAATGTATTTATTTGCCAGGTTTGATCAGATGGACACAATTGGTTAAAAAGCGCATTCATTTCTTGCAGCATATCTGCCTTTGTCCATGCACCAAAAGTGGATTGCAAGTCTTGAACATCCTGACGGTTATCATAAGCCAAGTCCCAATTTATTTTGGAAACGATATGTCGGTCTTGCTTATTCATTAGGAGCTACTTCTTTGGTTGTTATAGCGTTTACCGCATTATAAAGTGACATACTTACTGTTTCAAAGTCATCCTGATCAAACGAACTTAATTTCTGGAAAAGCTGCATATTAAACCATGGCATATATGCTTTGAGTATTGCTTGCAATTCATCTTGGTTGGCGTATTTAACTTGATACGTTAAATCAACTGGGAGTGATTCTGCCAAACAAAGTTCAATACGTGCATTAAAATTGGGAAGAATGTCTGTGGTAGCGAATGCTGGTAATATAAAAACCAAATCCTCTAAAGGAATTACACTTTCGCCTAAAGCCAAATAAGATGATTCAAAAAACAGGAGCCCTTTTTTTTCTATTAGCAACCAGTTTATTTGAGTAATAGGTTGTGGCAAATTATAGGGATTCGTTTCAATATAAGTCTCAACATTCGTATTACTAACCTGTGTTGTACCCGGTTTAGGTTGAGATATCGCAACTATTTCCTCAGAAGTCTTATTTTTCCCAAACCAATCTAATAAATACTCCTTATACAATGGCTTTAAACCCAATAGTAAGCTTAATTTCAGTTCAATAGTTGCGGAATTTCTGCAATCATCAATGCTTATTCTTTCAGTTTCATTAATCCGACCAGCGTCTAATATAAAATCAAAATTTTCTGATTCCTTATGATACGTTCGAATAGGAATAACGATAGATTCATACCTCACAGCTAACTCATCCGCAAAAGGAACAGCATATGATCTTACGCGATTATAAGACAATGTTCCATAGTTTTGCAAAAGCAGACTTTTAAAAACTACCTGATCCTTTAATTGACTTCCCGCATAGGTTGAACCATCTATTAATTGGTCAATAATTTGAGGAGACTCACCATGTCTTGCCAGCAAATGATCCAGCAAAGCATTTCTACGCACCAAATTTTCATCCTCGTTGGTCGTTAAGTCCAATAGACCTTTCATATAAGGATTATAAGGATCAAGTTTGAATTTTTTCCAACTGTCGTTTTCTAGTTTCAACTTAGATTCAAATTTTTGGGTAAAATCAAATGCATCAAACCCTTTTAATAGTGGGCGCACATCTGGCACTTTATATAAGGATTGATAAAAATAAGTGGGCGCATAAACACGATAGCCCGCAGGAAATTCCGGATTCAAATATTCTAACTTACTTTTTCCAAAAATATAATTTTGTAAATCGGAAGGAGCGCCTACGGTTACATTTTTAAAAGAAAACAGCGTACTTAAATTGGCCAATTGTGAGAGCTGATTAGCCATTATTTGATCAAATAAAGTTAAGTAGCCCTTGAGTTGTTTTGATTGTGCTTTTATTATGTCAGAATCGTTTTCTTGCAGGGCATTATGACCTACGGCATAAACATCTGGCAAGGTTTCTTGAATAGAATAATAGGTGTTTACATCACGAAAATTCCCTTGAATACTTGCAGCACTGTTAAAAACTTCAGAATAAATAGGTTTTGGTTCTGGATTTGAATCAACACCAAGGTGCATCTGCTCATCCGTAATTATAATGAGCTGCCCATTGGCATATATTTTCAAATCAGAATCAGAAATAGATTTCAGCCAATCAATTTCGATCAGCTCCGTATCTGCTGCGCTTATTTTTGTTTGCGAATCTTTTGTTGAAGGGGTGTCCGTTGAACTATCGTTTTTCGAAGTACAAAAGGCCAGTTTATTCACTCCTTTAACTTGAGCGAGCGCGCGAATTACATTTACTAATTCAAAACTATGCAATTCATCTTTCTTCACACCCAGTGCCTCATCCGATATCCAGCCGTTTTCCAAATAAGGCCCATTAAAAATGGTGTTTACATTCTTCTCCCAAGCTACAATTTCACTATAGGGAACAGGCGCAACTGATGGGAATATATACGCCTCACTTGCTTTAATTAAAGCATTCAAAAACGGAACTAAATCATCTTTATGATTTAAGCTAATTGAACCTGTAGCATGCCAAAATTTGCGCTTAAGGATAGTTGGCTGCGCGATATGCACTCCTAAATTACGGCATCTTTCCAAAGCACTTTTCACATCACTGCAAATCACCTTAAATTCAGTAGTTTCGGTTATAGGGTCCTCGCTCAACTTTATCGTCACATTCTCAATACTTGATGCGATTTTAAGATACCCCGTATAAACTACCTTACCATTTGTTATTGTTTTCCTGAGATCAATATTTTCAACCACATTAATTCGATCAATAATATACTTGCGGTAATCTTTTAAGGTAATGGCAGATGTGGTTAAGATATTCTCTGGCAAATAAAACTGCTCATCCAACACCAAATTCTCGTCCGAATCGGTCAATAAATCTTCCATTGGAAAATTAGAACAATAACCCAGCTCAGTTAAAGCAAAACACAATTCATCTAAAAAAGTCACACCTGGGTCTGATGGATTTAGGTTAGTCCACGTAGTTCCACTATGATCTTGGATGAATTGCATACCAATAGCTCTTAACTCCTGATAATTTTGTCCAAGAGGTAATTTTTCTTTCGATATGTAGCCTTTTACGCTCATCCTGCTTTTTCCCATTTAATTCCGTGCTTCACATTGGGCACAAGGAGGGTTCCTAAATCAGTTGGTTTTACATTGTTTTGCTCTTTTGACTTGTGTCCCTTTTTTCCGTTATCATATTGCGCCAATTGGAAAGAGACATCCTCTATTCCGCTCACTTCTTGAAAACCTGTAATAAATGAGGCTACTTGTGCATCTGTTACCCCTTGATCAATTGTAACCTGTTTTTGGCTGGTATCTATCCAAGGAGATAAGAATACCTTTAAAGCTTGCGTTATTCGATTAGAAGCACCTTTAATGTCGAACTCTGGCTGAATGTAGACGGTTGCATTCACTGTTACATATTCAATCTCGAAATTCTTAACTTTTAAATTTTCAATTTCTGCTTGAGCCTTAATTGCCGTTTCCACTTCAAGCTCTTCGCAAGCGCTAACCATTGGTAAAAAGGCATTTGAAGCAAACTCATTGTCTATTTTCTTTACTAGGCGGATAGAAACTGTTCGGGATGCTTTATCATAATTAACTTTAGAATAGAAGATGGACGTGAAGTCTTGCATTACAAAACGATTGAAGTCGTTAATGGTAATAGGACGTCCCTTGGTTTTTAATAGATTGGCTACTCTACTGTTTTTTTGCGGTTTATTTTCAGCTGCTTTGCCACCAAAAGATGAGAAGGGCTGAATAAGCGCTTTAATTTCAGGAATAGGCGCAAGTGTTGCCGTAATCTTACCTGCTTCAAGCGCAGGACTTATCGTGTCATTCAAATAATCCATTCCAGCACGTTCCAATTTTAATCCATTGGTTTTTAAAAAGGATGTTTTACCAATTAAATCAGCATTACCATTGAGTCCTAATGCGATCCAAAAATTGGAGCTATTCATTTGCAAATTGGTTGTATCCATATCTGCTGGGAATTCGAATGTTAAAATACCCGAGCATTTTAGACCTTTACTACCATCATAAATCAATTCCAAGGGTTTCCATGTTGAATCTGATAAATAGAAATAGTCTATGCTCACTTGATCGTCACCATTAGGATTGGCAGATTGATTCAACTCAATAAAAAGCGAAACCTCCTTGCCGACTATGACATTTTCCATTTCTAAATAAAGTACTGCATTATAAGCAACACTAGCAAACATTGGTAAATAAGGTCGTAACACATTTGGACCACAAAGTTCAACTCCAATATTTTTTTTATATGCTGAACAGTCCCTAGTACTATCGTAGACTAAATAATTATTGAAAACTGAATAATGATAACATTGAATTGGATCAGTTTCTTGCTGATAATGAAACGTGTGCGAAATTTTTGCCTGATAACTTGCTGTTATAGAACTGATCATTGGGGCAAAAGGTGGATTGGGTAAAGGTAACGGTCCACTTGACTTAATTGGAGCAACAGGTAACGTTCCTGATGGAGTTTTATCGCCATCTGATGTTGAACTTTCACCACTCTTTGACTTCGGATTAGCATTTGAATCGACTGCGTTTGCTTCCTTTGGAGTTACAGCTGACTTAATAGAACCAGCAGTCGCTTTCTCAATTGTAGTGGCGGTAGCAGCAAGAGCGGCAGCAATAGCAGCAGCGGTAGCAGCGGCAGAAGCAGCGGTGGCAGCAGCAGCAGCAGCAGCATCTTCCTTTGCCTTTGCCTCATCTGCAGCAACTTTGGCAGCAGCAGCCTTTGCGTCGGCTTCTGCCTTAACTTCAGCTTCTGAAGGCTCTTTTGCAGCATTAATTAAATTAACGGCATTTTCTAAGGTAACTTGAGAAATAACTTGCGGATATATGTCGAACCCAAAACCTTGTAAAGGAGCCAAAAGACTCATTCGCATAAATCCGCCTGCAGTTTTTTCACTATACAGCATTTCCGCATTTTGTAATGACGGATTATATGGCATAGATGTTTCTGTTGCAGAAGCATCATCTGATGCTGCATGGGTAGGTTCTGGTCTCAGGTTCCCATGACCAATTGGAGGACATAAATCTTCAGGCTTTTTATAGACGAATGAAATTTTCTTATTTAGCGTGGTTCCCTTATCCTTATTCTGATTAAATAAAACAATTCCGTCACTAGTGGTTTCGTCTTTAAAATTGGGAGGAACACATTCGAATACTCCATCCGTAAATGTGCTCTCCAGTTCGCGATCGATACTAATTGCTGACCATTTATGATTTGAAAGCAATTCAAAAGCTACTTTAAAACTCGCGTTATTAAAAACCCCTAATTCCACTTTCGTTTCGGGCTCATCCTTTTTCGCCTCTTCCTCCTTCTTCTCTTCCCTTTCTTCTTCTACCTTTCCAATTATTTTTTTAACCCATTTAAATACCCATTTCGCTGCGGTTGTAATTCCTGTAACAATAGGATTACTCTTTGTCACAAGGTTCCATAACTTGAAAAACCAACCTGCAATTCTGGAACGAAGTGTTTTTTTACCCGTTCTCTTCTTCTTTTCCGCCTCTGTTTCTTTCGGTTTTGGAGCAGCCAAATCATTCATTAAATAAGCATTGTATAGCTTATAGTAAACGGCAAAATTGGGCGGCAACTTATCCCATGAAATATTAAAACTTAAAAATTCAAGCGGTTTACTAAAAATTTCTGCATTTCCAAGATACAAGCTACTATCGCGCTGTACTATAGGTCCAAAAGGCATGAATGGTTTGGCAGTGACCAAGGCTCCGTTGTCATTACTTGCTACTAAAGATTTTAGATTCTCGACAGAAGTCGTGATATCTAAGCACTTAATCATTGGTGGTGTTGTAATATCGTTTATAGCGTGGTAAACAATTTTAATTAAAGGCCAACTCTCTGTATAGCCATCTGGGTTCTTTTCAAACTTTTCTATTGGTGGGTCTATCGCAGAGAGTTTAAATGTTAAATGCAATGTTCCTATTAATCCTTGAGGAAGATGTTCAATGATCTGCTTCCCTTTTAATGGTAACCATGCACTTTTTGTACTCAAATAAAAAGTTGCCTTGGTTAAAATGGAAGCTTGCGTTGGTTGCTCGAAGGTAAAAACCAAATCAATTGTTCGTGTCCCTTCTTTTAACAAGAGCATAGGACTTGCAAAGGCTACTCCTAAATTGGCTGTAGTGTTGGTTGCTAGACCTGGCGCACCAAACGTGTCCCAAGTTAGCAAGGCGCCATTTTCATCCTTTTTCAAGGTATCAACAGCCTTATTTTGATTTATTAAAATGGATACTGTAGGCAAAATTTTCTCCAAAGCATAGGGGCCTTTTGTAATGTCATATGTTTGCTTTTTTGTCGGGCTTGATTCATGAATGAGCAATGTATGCGCATTTAGAATTTTTGCAGGATTTAGGAAATAATTTTTATCCGCTTCAAAAACTATATTCTCTTTCGTAGCACTAACTCCGGCATTGAAGGCTGTTCCTTTACTCAATAGAAAAGCGGTGTCTGTCTTTGCTAAATCCGCACAAATGTAAACGGCATCTGCTTTAGCTTTTCGGTTGAGCTGTTTTAAAACTCTATCATAATAAAACGTTAAATGCTTTTGAGTTAAACCATTTAAATCTTGCTGGTTCACTTTCAATAACTCAAAAAACGTGCGCAATAATAAGGTATCTGGATAGGCAGTTTTTTGAGTCGAAATATTTTGGTATTCTGAATTTGATCTTTTGACTATATGCTTATAAAACTGGAACACCTTTGTGCCAGTATCTATAAAACAATTTACCAAATCCGTCAAGCTAGTATCGGCCAATTCCGCTGTTAAACCCAGCACCTTTTGGTATGGTTTTCTATTATTTACACTTGCCCATAAATTGGTTTCATATTTATAGGTAAATCCTTGGTCGGTATTAATTAATCCAGTAAAAGTATTTGATAATGACAATTCGTTTAGCAAGTCTACAAAAGCCCAAAAACAGGTTGCAAACATAACTTCAATCTCACCAATAATATCATTTTTCAATGGATATGTTAGTTCGCATTTGCACATGTATTCTGACCATTTTAATAGGTCATCAAAAATGCCAAAAACTTGATTAAAGAGTGGGTTCAAAGAACTTACGTTATTCGTATCATTAGGATCAAGATTACTAAGACAATGTGTACAAGAATTTTTAAAAAGGTTTGATTTATAGGTAACGTCAGTTTGGCTAATTGTAGCCAATAAAAAAACAGGATCTTTCAACAAGAAAGGTTCCCAAGATCCATCTTTGTTATTTTCTTTATTGTAAAAATTAATCAAGCGACTGAAACCCGCAATAAAATTCAAATACTGTTGCTCAGTTCTAGCATCAATCAACAAACCAGGATGATTCAAGTTTTGATTCAAAGATAAGAGGGCGCTATTTAGGGTTGTACCGATCATTGTGTCAATCCTAAATTTGTTCCTTCATTTACATGAAAAGGAAATACATAATTATGACGAGTATTGGTTTGATTAAAAGCATAATCAATATGAATTTCAACAAGCCCCTCTGCTTCATTTGGAAATTCAACACGAACATCAAATATAGTGATCCGCGGTTCATTATTTAACAAAGAAAAACGCACGGCCTCTGCAATTTGTCCTTTTAGGGTTTCGTCCATTTTATTAAAGAAAAACTCTTGTAAACCTGAACCAAATTGTGGCTGCAATGGACGTGACATTTTTTTAGTACCTAAAACCAACTGAATAGATTCATTAATATTATGTTCGTATTCAGTTGTATCCAACTGGCTATTCCCCTTTGAAAATGTGACAGGGAAAGACCATCCTGAACCCAGGAAATGCGATTGGCGATATTTATCTAATGCATCAGCCACCGATCATAACGTTAAAAGCGCCGAGGACAATTGATCCTCCGTGTGCTGTTGTGTCACCCATTCTTGCAGCTGGCATTCCACCAACCATTACTGTTGCAGATCCTTTAACAATACTATCAGGCGGCCCTACACAAACACAAGCATCACCAACTTTAGCTGCTGGCAAACCTGCAATTAATACGGTAGGTACACCAGGCCCAATAATTGGCCCACCTACATGCGGAATTGGCACAGGAGCAGGAGTCTGCATTGGGCATTGATGAAAATCTGTAAGTCTTGCTGCTGGGGGCATAGTTTAGTGTTTAGTGTTATGTTTTTGCGTTTAGTGTTTTGTTTATTGTGTGTGTGTGTGTGTGTGTTGGTGGTGTTTGCTTAGTGCTTTGTGTTCAGCATTTGTTTTCTTAACACTGTACACTTAAAACAAAACACTGCCTAATTAATCATAACCATTGCGGCTTTTAAGGTTAATTGTGCGCCGCCTTGTACGCTTGCTGTTGCACTACCTTCTGCAGAAAACTCCATACTGGCGGTGCTTTTAATATTTAAACCTGATGTTTTCACATCTCCGCCAGAGGCTTCGATATTCACCCCTTGCGTTCCTTTTAGATTCAAAGATCCGTCTGCTTTAATAGTGATATCTTTTGGACTACTCATAGTAATCCCACTTGAGGTCATTTCAATCTTGTTGCTATTTTGATCTGTTATCATAATTGATTTATCCTTGTCACTAAAAATGACTTTATTGTCGCCAGGTGTAGTTAAAGTCAGCACCTTATTTTCATCATCAAATTGAATGTATATTCCAGATTTAGAAACGATTGCTTTTAAAGGGTTTTTCTCGGCAGGATCTAGTCCTGCAAAAGGTTTGTTCTTTTCGCTATATAAGCTCCCTAGGATGACAGGATATCTTGGGTCTTCATTTAAAAAACCAACAACCACTTCATCTCCTACCTCAGGCATAAAAAATGCACCTGCACCAGAAGTGGAATAAAAATTAGATAAACGGGCCCAAATCCCTTCTCCTGCGGCATCAAACAAAGGTATTTCCACCAAAATTCTATAAGCCGTGTCGGGATCTTCATACATCTTTTTTACAGTGCCATTAAATAAGCCTGAAGCACCTGGTAAAAGTCCGCTGGCCGGCGGCGCCATCACATCTGGCTCTTCTGTAAACCACATATCTGACAAGCCGATTGTGGCCTCTGTAAACCAATTCCCTCCAGATATATCATGTATCACTCCCGAAACCAAATGATCTCCATTAAAGCGATCTCCGAGTCCAGCAAGCGTAATATAATCACCAGTATCTACCAAACTAGTTCCTTGAAACTTTGCATCTCCCCTAATTTTGGCAAAACTGCTTTTTACTAATTGCGCCTTTGCCCAGTTAGTTAAGTCTGCTGCTTCCAAATTGGCTCCTGTTGTTAAATCATAATCCTTTAAGCCAACAACCTCTGATAATTTTTTAGCAGATAAATTTCCTGGGCCAGGTGTGCTATTACTTGCTTCGCCATCAATTACTTTTTGCGTTTTATAGTCCCACGAATTTGCTTTTGCTCCGGCTAATTGATTTACGGAGTTCAATTCAGCATTAAATTCGTGTAAATTATTACCATATTCAATTTCGAGCACAGAAGAGGTATTAGCATCAGGTTTAGCAACAGTAACTTTTCCGTCAATAACATTCACGACAAAGCCATTCGCTTCTGCACGTGCCAATATAAAGTCCCAATCGGTAGCATAATATTGAACCTGCTCTGGCCAAGCTGTTGAAGTCGCCGAAACATCTGAAGACAACCCACTATAGGTTCCAATAATGCTTGAAATGATGTCGCTATCTTTCTTTTTACTAAATGTTAGGTTTTTACGTCCAACAATCATTTTCACGGCCACATCTCTACACTCAACAATAAGCATTGAGCCGATTGTATCGTCAATACGAATAGTTTGTTTGGTTATAATCCCTGCAAAAATGGTCTTATTAGAACTATCATATCCTGCCTCAATAACAACTTTATTTCCTGGCAAGAATGTGCCTGAAGAGCTTGCAGCAAAAGTACCTGTTGATGCATCACCATCCAAAACACTGATTTTAGCTAAAGGAATTCTGTTAATCCCTTTTTCAATGTGAATTGAATACACGCGCGTTTCATCAGGAATAACACTGCCATTCACTTTAACACTAAAGGTGACGATTCCACCACTTTTTATTGTTGTTGATGCTCCCATTACTCCTTAATTATTGGAGGGAAAAGTAGATTTGCCACTCCTTTTAAATTTCTAAATTTATTGAGGCCATTATATTCAGCCACTTGCACGAAAAAAGAATTATCATTCCAAATTTTTTGACATAAACCAGGCAGAGTATCCCCCTCAACGACATTCACTAAATGTGTCATGTCTGGTGATGCTTTCTTCTCCTCTTTCTTTACCGTTTCTGGAGATATATACTCACTAAAAGCAAGTGATACCTTTGCTCTAAGTGGACTTCCATCTGGTTTAAAAAGGCTATAAGTTGTATCAAATGTTGATAAAACTCCTTTAAACACTAAGCTTTTCCCCCATTGCACTTTCACAAAATTGGGACGGTGAATTTTACCATTGTAGGTATAGACCGTTTTTTCAAGTAAATTAATCTCGGCGGTTAAGTCAACCCTTTTTGAATCAACAATCCCAGTACAATCAATTACAATATCAAAGGCCAACTTTTCACTCGGTGTACTGCGATATTTTTGCGAAGCCGAACTAGAATCGGGCGATTGTTTTATGTTGTATTCGACACTCCGGTTCCACTTCAACGATTCTGGATTAATCATCACGGTATAAGGCTTGCCTTTGAAAGCATTTTGAAAATCTTCATCCTCATAAGCCATTATTCGCAATAATTGCAGTCCTGCTCCCATCTTAGTAGTTTATCTTTTATATGCGGTGCGTTTAACGTTTTGATTAATCATTCGTTTACACGCATCTAATAATTCTTGTTTTAACGCTTCTGTCTCTACCTCATTTCTATTGGTATTGACAGTTGCATCTTTCGTAT
Source organism: Crocinitomix sp. (assembly GCA_013138735.1). Classification (GTDB taxonomy): domain Bacteria; phylum Bacteroidota; class Bacteroidia; order Flavobacteriales_D; family Crocinitomicaceae; genus Crocinitomix. The sequence continues at coordinate 101,255 of WTCE01000063.1, forward strand.
GAATCACTGTTTTAATGACAATTTCTCTTATTTCTACTGGCATAATTTTTTAATCAAAAAGGTTTGAGACGGATGTATCATCTGAAATTTCGAAATAAGTATAAGCCAGTTCCAAGGTTTCCATCACGATTTCGCTCTCCTGAGCTTTGAGATCTGAAACACTATATTTAACTGGGTAGGCATTAAAAAATGTCCACATTTTACTTACGTTCCCTTCATCATCTAACAAACTCAACGAAACATCATTGGGCACAATTGGCGCCACTAGCCCATTATCCATTGAGGCAGCGCACCAATCCAACAATTCTGATCCGTCGGGAATTAGGGCGCGTTTCAAAACCAAGTTTTGTCCCGTTACCACAGTAGGTAATCGATATTTAAACCGATTCTCTCCTCCACTAGTAACCTCCTCAACACTTAGTTCCTTAGAGAGGCCGGATGCTTCGTTAAACGCAGCATCCACCCCTTTAAAGGAAAGTTTAAAGTAAAATCCTACCGAATAATTACTTGCCATTCTTAATAATCAGTTGTTCATGCGCAATTTCAATTGTATCTACAGCCACTTCATTTCCGTCAGATTTCAAATCTGTACTGGTAATTTTTGTTGGCCACGCATTATTCAATGTCCATTGCATTGTTGTATCCCCATTTTCATCTAATAATTTGATAATTACGGTTCGTCTCTTAATTGTATTCATTGCAACCTGAGCATGCCAATCCCAAAATGTATTGTCGTTGACAAATACGCCCCGCTTCATGGTAACATTGCCATACTTAACAATACCGGGCATTTTTTCGGTTGAAAATAGTTTACTATTACTTTTTCGGTATTCTATGATTTGATTTTCAACGTCCATCCCTGAAACTTCTTGAAAAGCTACACTTTTCAATTCAGTTCCTAAGTCCACTTCAAAGCGGAACTTCGGCATGGGCCATATAGCGTTCTCTTTGCTTCCGTCATCAGCCATAATATATATTTTTAGTTTTATATTTATTTTAAACGTTCGATTCCTTTTTATTTAAGTATCAAACCTATTTTTAATTGTTTTTAGCTTTTCGCCATTTGTTGTTGGAATGTTATGATGATAAATTCTGCCGGATGCACAACTGCTACTTTAACAGATACCTTCATGAATCCATTCAATATATCTTCTGAGGTCATTGTGCTTCCTAAACCACATTCTACGGAAAAGGCATCAGCTGCTGACGCACCTTGTAACCCTCCTTCTTTCCAAATTGTATTTAAGAAACTACCGATCATAACTTTCACAGCTTCCCATGTGTTTTTATCATTTGCTTCAAAAACATAGGCTTGCGCTGCCAACTTACATGACTGCTCTAAAAATGTCATGGTTCGACGAACAGATAGATATTTCCAATCCAAACTATTTCCATCCAATGTTCGTGCACCCCAAACTAGGATTCCTAATCCATTAAAGAAACGAATTGCATTCACAGATTTACCTGAAACAGCATCCATATTTAAACCGCCCTGTTGTGCTTCTGAAAGACGAATTGGCAAGCTTACTGAACTAACAATTGTTGTATTTGCTGGAGCTTTCCACACGCCTTCATTATTGTCAGTTGTAGTGATTACTCCTGCCATTCCGCCACTTGGAGGCAACATATTAGCATCTGTTAAAATATGCTTAATGATTAAGCCATAGATAGGACTTGCGTTTATTAAAGCGTTATTGTTTTGTGTCACAGTTAAATCAGAACCAGAGGCAATACCATCCATGATGGTTTTTACACTTGCGTTAGGATTTGCTGGTGGATTTAAAAGGGGTTCTAATTGAGTTGTATCTCCACCAAATAAGTTGGTATAGTCAATATCCTCATTTTGCATGATCGTAGTACCAATAAACGGATAATAGGCGGTACCATATTTTAACCCATTCGTACCTGCTCCATTTCTGAATGTCGTGATATCATCCATAAACAAAATTGGATCTGGATTACGTCCTCCAATAATATCAAAGATGCTGACAGCAGTTTGCATATCCTCATTTTGAAGCATCATGCTTTGCATGAGTGTTGAATTATTATCTACAGACAATAATGTCGCCTCAGGACAAATATACATTGTTGGTTCCATCTCATTTTTCAACAATTCTAAACCACCCTGCAAGTCTCCTAAAGAAACATTTGGATTTATAATTTGAGTCCCTGGAAGCATTGCTTTTCCAGAAGGAGCTCCATAAGTACCAACTGAGACAATATAAGCATCTCCTCCTCCATTTTCGAAAAAGAGTTTTATACTATTGTATAGGTAATAGACCGTGTTCGGATCGGGTACAATTGAATAAAAGTCAGCACCAATAAGCATATAATCGCCTTTTTCTGGTTGGCTTTTTTCTTTCACTAAATAATAAGACGGTGCATATTGTTTAGCAGCGCTGGCAGGTGCAGGCGGATCTGGGTAACAATAAATGGCACTAAACTCGGCAAAAGATGTGATTTTTTGTGGCACATTTGTATACGATTTCCCTTCGTATGAAGCCTGAGGTGTATATCCGATAAACGCTGGTACCGCTGTAGCAACTGGTACTACTGAATTTGGAAATGCGTTTTGCTCGTTAATATAGACACCTGGAGATTTGATGTTTGATTCAATCATAGATTTTATATTAAATTGTTATATGTATATGTAAAGCGAGGATACAAATTGAACATCCCCGTTTTGGTTATTAATACTTGTGTTGATTGGTCCTGCCAAAGGCAAACCTTTAAAAATTATTTTTCCGTTGGGCAATTTTTCGTTTTGACTTTTTTGCGCTAAAGCATAACTCACTTTGCTCGTTTCAGCCATTAACACAGGTTCTGAAGAGCTAAAACAAATTGCTCTTTCACCATTTGCTGCGGTGATTTCCACAGGCGGATTGAATTCGCTAGCATTGCTTGTTTTTATATAACAATTTTCAATGTCCAACGCACTTTTATTGATCACATAATAATTCCAAATTGATTCACTGGCTTGAAATTGGATTTTATAAATAGAACCAGTTTTTTTGGCGAGATCATCAAACTGGAAATTCACTTTTCCAAAAACACCGCTATCTGTTTCCAAATCGGGTTTAAGCAGGCCATCTTGTTCTTGACTTCCTGTTGAATAATTATAAGTTCCCATGCTTTTTGTGGAAATATTTGAAAAGATGAAAAAATTCGAATCTTCTACATGCAATTCAAAAATGAAGCTGTCCATTCCCGTAACCTTTGTTATATAATCAAAATAAGCCTTTAGATCATCTTGATCTTCGCCCACCAAAACATAAGAACCGTTTATTTCGCGCAAAACAAAGTTGTACTTTGCCATTACAGCGACTGTTTCTAGTGTCGGCTTTAGAGACAATGCAGGACATAAACCTGACGTATAATAAGTATGCTTCAATTGCAAGCCCGCTATTTCCGAATAAATTTTCATCATTTCACCGCTGCTTTATTATCAATTCCTTGAACGTATGGAATTGTCTGAATTGTTTCTTCAGCTTGAATTGTAATTAGACGTAATTTATAGATAACTGAGGGCTGATATTTGGCGCCCATTGCGCTCCATAAACTATGCATTTCATGATAAGTTATTTTCTCAATATCAAAGTTTAAACGGTCAATATCCGCTGGTAAGTTTGAGTACTTTGTTCTATCAATGGTGCTATTTGCCTGAAAGAATTGAATAGTTGCGTTTAAAAACTTTAAAGTTTCCGTATAATCTTGGAAATTGGATGAAAAAAGTAAATCAAGATTAAATCTTTCAGAAGGATTAACATTGACGTAAGACCCATTGTTTAATTGCTGATTGCGTCCATAAAATTGTTTATTCGTTTCTTGCTCAATGTTCAAGAGCGAAAGCACTATTTTATTTTTGTTTTCGTCAGGAATATCTCCGTTTGGTGAAATCAAATTATTCATAACCACCTTGTCTTCATTTAAACTGAAGGTGTTTTTCAGAAACTGATTTAATGCAGTACTTGTAAAATGTAAAGCTTTATCTAACATCTTGATTGGGTTATGTACAGCTTGGGGCTGGATTACAAACTTATAAATGAAATGTGCTGTTTCAATTAAATGCTCATATACGATTTGTGCACAGTTTTTAAAATAGCGTAGACATTTCGTAGACAGTTTTTTTTTGAATGGCTTCTCGATACTATTTTTACAATGTAAAAATCACTCAAAGTAACTGGGGTTTTTGATGGTTTGATACGATTTGACAGGGTTTTGATGGTTTGATGGCTGAATGATTGAATGCATAAATGGTTGAATGAACAATTATCAATGTGCAATGCGTTTTGACCTGAGTTGAATGTTGAATGGTTGAATGGTTGAATGCGAAATCTAAAATGGAACACTGAGGTGCACGGAGTGTAAAACTCGCCTTGCTATGCCGAGTCCTTCGCTAAAGGCTTCGACCGCCGGTGAAAGCTTCGCGAAGGCAATGAATTGTGGATATTGAAGGTATGACTTCTATTTAATTAGACTTAACAAGAAAATAAGAATTGAAAAATTGATAATTGTACATTGTCAATTCTTAAGCTGTAATTCTATTTGGACGCGAATTTACGCGGATTAAATAATGCTCTAGGTTTTCTTCTTTGTTTAAGGCCATTTTCTTTTTTAGACGGTACTTATGGGTACGAACGCTTTCTTGATTTATCCCCATCAAACGAGTTATTTCATTATTTGAAAGGTTCATACGTAGGTAGCAACAGTATTTTAGATCTTTGGCTGTGAGTGAGGGGTGTTTTCGTGATAGGATTTGAAGAAAATCTGGATTCATTCTGTTAAAGTACTCCTTGAATTCATTCCAATATTTCTGATCGGATTTGGCTTGTTTGATCAATGACAAGATCGCCCTTAAATCAGTCCGAACGTCCTTTGAGGCGTTAGGCGCAATGGATTCGACTTGTATTTTAATCCTGTCCAAAATAGCGTTTTTTTGATCTAATTCTAAAGCGTAACGACTTAAATCTCTAACACCAACACTGCCGTTTTGAAATGGAACAAATGAACGTGAATCAGGGTTTACAGGCGGATTCAATAATGACAATACGGAGGACAATCGATTCGCTATTGAGACTTCATTCTGTGCTAATAAAAATGGATAGGTAAAAACATTTTTACCCTTTGGCCAACTTAACGGATTTAAGCTGTTGTTATGCGTAAAACAAAAAAGTGAAACATTGCTATTTGCTGATTTTGAATAAAACTCATTGACTACGTATTGGTTTTGTTTGAAACTCAAAATGACGAGTACGGTTTTATCTTGCACCACAGCACGCAATAATTGATCAGGTCTTGAAAATGTAAGAAAAGAATAGTTTTTAAAGATTGGTTGACTCAAAGCATTGAGCATAACCGAAAGATGCGACAATTCATCACAACCGATTAAAATGGTTCTATTTTCCTGTGGGATATGCAAGCTAATAGTTAAGTTAGGTGTTCCTAAATGAATTCAAAAAAGCTAGGTATCAGAATAAATCAAGGGAAACAATACTAATCATAAAAGACTAATAATCAACTCGTATAAATACCTTTTTGGATGGAAGTGGTGTTAATACGTGCTGTTCAATGTTCAATGATTGAATGGTTGAATGATTTATTGGAAAATCTAAGAGTGTAGGGGTCTAAGCTGTTATCCTGAGCTTGACGAAGGACTAACAGCGAAGCGATCTAATATCTTTTTTAATGGTTTAATGATGGTGGTGTGCTGCAGTTATTTCTTGCTACATACTGGACAAACTCCGCCGGTTGGTGTATTCTTTAACTTAATCCCGTCAACATGCTTAACGACAAAATCTTGAATAAAAGCATAGTTTTCACGACCTGCATTTACGTCTATTTGATGATCACGAACGATATCACGGACTTTGTTATCATATTCTGAATGTCCCCAACAAATTGCACAAACGCCTTCAGGAGCTGCTAATTCTTCCCCTTTTTCTTTTCCTCTTAAGTAATTTAATACCGAATCTAATAAACTCATAGTTCTTGTTTTTCTCATTGTCGAAATAATGTCACAAAACTTACAATGAATTATGGCAGAGATTAATCAATAACCTTTCACATTTATCTATCGCGTCCTTCTTAATAGAACATAACTAATGTCTGTATCTAAATAATGATCTCCAAACCTCAATGTTGGAAAAGTCTCTTTCATATAATGTGGAGCCTCATTGAAGCACATGATGTAAGTTTTTTCATTTACATGATCATAATAAAAAAGTGTATCCATTTTGGTGCTAAAGTTTGACTTATTTCTTTCTCTCAGGTCTAAAAACCGAGGTCCGAATGCTATAGATTCATCATCTGAAGAGTATCGCTTATTTTCCCAAACATCAGTGAAAATATCCCAATTGACCTTATTAATTAAGATTTGTTGAACATGTTGAGCACTATCATTTACTCGCGTATAAAATTGATAAAGAGTTTGCTTACAAAAGCCGTTACGAGCAGAAATAAGCACTAAGGTGTCCTCTTTAAAACGAATGGCTTCATTTATAGAATACGCTTCCCTCTCCCACTTATCAATTGGTTCATATAAGATTGAATCTTCCTTTGTCGAATACCAACGTTGCTCTTTCTTGGAATAAGGATAAATTAAATTGTACAATGTGTCATTTCCAAAATGTACCGCTTCTCCTTCATCACTTCGAAATCTATATCCTTCATAGCGATACGATTCTCGTCCAGACCAACTCTTATATTGTTCAATTGACCTTTCGTATCTCCAAGTTCCTAAAATAGCTTCAGCATCACCTTCAACAAGACCTGAAATCCGACTAGTGTCTGCCCTAAAATCATCACAATCACAAACTTTATGCATAACATCCAATCCTTCGGACATGATATAAACCCGCCAATAAACGCCGAAAACCATACACGTTCCAGTAAAAAATAAAAGATATTTAAAAAATGGAATTCTACTGATATGATGCCTTCTTCTAGCCATTACCACTGCTTTTTAAAGAAGTCGGGGGTGAATTTACGTTCAACTTTCACGAAACTAGTACCCTCAATTACCTTCTTTTTCTTGAAGACTTGAGAAAGTAAACCTATTGGTGTTAGAATGACAAAAAAGATGACTGCCCCAATAATTGGCTGAACAATCAACTGCATTAACTGCGTAACTGATTTCCAAAACCAATGATTCAAAATTCGAAATTGCGTAATAGCCAATCCCAATAGAATAAATACTAAAGCTATGACAAGTAATTCATCCCAACGATTGAACCAATAGATTATTCCTAACAGCAGCACAGTTAGGAGTAAATCGCGATATTGGTTCTTTGTTTCTTGCATTAAAAAAATGGATATATAAAGGGCGTCAAACCAGTAACTAGTCCAAAAATCATGATTAACCCAATGAAAACCAAGATCAAGACAATGGGCAATAACCACATTTTCTTGCGCTCTTTAAAATAGGCTATTAAATCTTTAAAAACTTCTAACATTGCTATTCCTTTTTTTCGAAGATATGATTATTAATTACTAAGATAGAAAGATCTGTATTTTCAAAGCAATCAAAAGCTTCTTTCAATCCGCAAACAATTGGTTCTCCATTGCGGTTAAAACTGGTGTTTACCAAGACAGCATCACCTGACAAGGACTTAAACTTACTCAGTAATTGACCTAGCCTTGAGCTATCATTATCAACCACTTGAATTCTTGATGAAAAATCAACGTGAGTTATGGCTTGAAATTTTGAACGTGGTATTTTTAAGCGATCAGAAAAGATTAAATCATTATAATTTGCTGGTAATTCCTTTCTGAATTCGGGCTTAATTTTATGGACGAATTGCATATATTGAGCAGGATGTTCCACTCCAAAATAGGTTGCTGCTTCTTCCTTCAACATAATTGGTGCAAAAGGCCTAAAGTCCTCTCGAAATTTAACTGCCAGGTTCAATTTTGACTGCATATCCATTGCATATGGCGAAGCCAAGATGCTTCGAGCTCCCAATGCCCTTGGGCCAAATTCGATTTTACCATTTACCCATGCAACAATTTTATTGGCATAGAGTTGCTCGGCTACATAAACACATAAATCAGAATCGTTTTGAAAAACAAGCGGTTTCAGACCGTGTTGATTGCAATATTGTTCAATTTCTTTGTCCGTAATTTCTGGCCCCAATAATCCGCCGTGCATTAAGTCTTCACCGTTTTGCGGTTTTAAACATTTACTGGGACTGTGTACATGATAGACAGCCAAGGCTGCACCCAATGCCCCTCCAGCATCTCCCGCCGCTGGCTGAACCCACACGTTTGCAAATAAATTACTTTCTTTTAATTTGCCATTTGCAACACAGTTTAGCGCCACACCTCCAGCCAAACATAAATTATCGCTACCAGTTAGTTCTTTGGCTGTTTTCGCCATTTTAAGAATAATCTCTTCTGTTACCATCTGAATAGCCAATGCTAAATTAGCATGACTTTGATTGAGCTCCTCGCCTTCTTTTCTTATTGGCAATTCAAAAAGTTTCTCCCATTTTGATTCCTTGATCATTCGGAGTGCATGGCGGTATTTAAAATAGGTCTGATTTAATTGAATGGAACCATCCTCAAAAAGCTTAACTAGCTTAGTTTTTATTGTTTCAACGAATTGTTTAGTTTGTACTGAATCCTTTATTCCATAGGGCGAAAGCCCCATTAATTTATATTCTCCGCTATTCACTTTAAAACCTAAAAAATAGGTAAACGAACTATAGAGTAAACCCACAGAATCTGGGAAATGCATTTCTTGTAATAAGTCGATTTCAGCACCTTTACCATACCCAATTGAAGCCGTTGCCCACTCACCCACAGCATCAATCGTTAAAATAGCAGCTTCATTATAAGGCGACGGATAAAAAGCGCTTGCTGCATGCGATAAATGATGAGAAGAGAATAATAATTGCACCGCTTGGTTTGAATCTGGATACAATTCAGCCAATTCGCGCTTAAGTTCTTTTTTTAGAAAGAGTTTTTTTTGACTCCATTCTGGCATAAACTTTAAAAAAGCGCTCAATCCTTTAGGAACATTGGCATAGAAATTCTCTAATAAGCGCTCAAATTTTAAAAATGGCTTATCGTAAAACACTACCGCGTCTACCCCGTCCAAGTCAATGCCGTACTCAGTTAAACAAAATTTAACCGCTAACGAAGGAAAGACTGAAGTATTTTTAATACGATTTAAGCGTTCTTCTTGCAAGGCTGCAACAATTTGCCCGTCTACGATTAAGACTGCAGCAGAATCATGATAATAAGCCGATATGCCAAGAATTACTTTCATTTATAATAAACCACTATCGAATTTATGGATAGCAGATAAAGAAAGTGCGAAATATACGAACAAATGCATAAATTTGGGGTCCTAACATCCTGCTTGCTTTTTGAAAACTAAAATCAAAAAAATATTTAAATGGGGAATTTATTACCCGCTGCTGACCTTCGTCTGCTTTGAACTAGCTTTGCTCATTCTTGGCTATAGACGCTACCAAACAGTAGACTATCAAGTAGACATGCAGCCTGAATACGCTTATTTAGCAGATGATTCATTAGGAATAGCGCTTAAACCTGGCGACTTTTCAATTACATTGAATAATGTTGTACACTTTGATGCAACACATACAAATGAATCAATGCGCTATACGCCGCGCATGGCCTCAGATTCTATTCAAAAAAACATTTCATTCTTAGGCTGTTCTTTTACTTATGGTTACGGCGTTAACGATAATGAAACCTTTGTAGCTGAGTTGCAACAAGAGAATCCGCAATGGTTTTTGCAGAATCAGGGCGTAATTGGTTACGGCACCGTTCAATCCTTACTGCAACTGCAAACCATAATTGATCAAGGTGAGACAGAAGCCGTTTTGCTCAATTTTTCATCTTTTCATTTTATGCGCAATAGTCTATCGCAGACTTATCGCAAGAATTTAAAATTGGGTTACGCCCACTCATCAAAACCGGTTGACAGCATTATGTCTATCTCCAATTTCCCTTATATTAATTCATGCAATTGTGCCCCTCAATTTGCCAATTGGAGTGAGATGCATGAGAATTGGGCAGGCAGAGAATACTTTGCTTCTATAAATTGGATCCAAACGTTGAGCGAACAATACAAAGATTCGAAGCTAGATGAAGTCGCTTTAACAACCTGTTTATTTGAAAAAATGCATAAAATGTGCAAAGAAGCAAATATTTCGTTTGGAATAGTTTGTTTAGATGCCACGGCAGAAACCGAAGCCTTGCATGCTAATTTGCCTACAATGCCTTGGCTTGACGTAAATTTCGATTTTGAAGACAGTACCAAAACATTTATCCCACACGATAGTCATCCGAATGCGGCTGGTCATCATTTAATTGCCGATAAAATTGCTCCTTTTCTAACTAATTTGCTGCTAAATGAGTAGAAAATGGTTGCTAGCTTTAATTCTTATAGTAATTGGATTGGGTGCCTATCTCGTTCCACGTCTGCATTTTGAAACGGACTTATCAGGTTTACGCTTAGCGGATGATGCAGCTGTGCAAGAGTACAATTCCTTATCTGGAAATTTCCCAAGTCAAAAAGAAAATCCAATGCTAATTTTAGAGCATAAAACAGGATGGGAAAGTTACACTGATTATTTGCTACTAGATTCAATCACGACCTTAATGTCGGCTTTGCCAAACATTCATTCAGTATCAAGTATAACGAATCTTGAAATCCCTAAAAAGGGAGCTTTTAAAGTTTCATACACGCCTTATGTCTCATTAGGGAATGAATTAGAATTCAATAAATGGAATCAATCAAAGGGCGGTTATTCTGATGTATTTAACAAATACATCTCTGGAAATCAGAAATATGCGCTACTTTACTTAGAAGGAGAATTCGGCTTGAACATGGCTGCAATTGGAACAATTGAATCATTCAATGCTAGCCAAACAATTTGCGAAATCCACCCTTTGGAACAGGCTGTTACAGAGAATATAATCCGATCAGAATTGACACGGGAATCATTAATGCTTGGTACCATCTGTATAAGCCTAATCCTGTTATCCTTCTTCTTTCTAACCAAATCACTTAAAGGCCTTTTTCTCATTGCGTCAATCATTCTATTTAACATTGCATGCACCGTTATTTTCATGTTTATGGTGGATATTTCTTTTAATGTTCAAATGATTGCACTACCATGTTTAATTATCATTTTTTCATTTACAGATTTGATGCATATCCTGCACCAACAAACTGAACTGGCTGCAAACACCGCTAATAGTAAGGGTTTAAAAATGATCCTTAAAAAGAACTTGGCCAAGCCCATATTTTTAACTTCACTCTCGAATGTTTTTGGATTTGTTATTTTTCTAATTTTATCCAAAAACAATGACTTAACCGACCTTGCGCTAGTTGCTATTGTTGCCGTTTTAATTGCTTTTTTAAGTTCGCGGTATATTGCCATTCATTTAATGAGTCCTAAGGAATCCTATATCGACCAGGGAAGAATTAATCGCATACAAGAATTTTGCAAGTCCATTGTCAATCGTTTCCAACCCACAAAAAGGCGACTCCTATTTTCACTCTCAATGGTACTAGCGCTCCTCTTCTACTTTTTATTTAATAATTTCAAAATTGAACTTTCACACGCTGGTTTACTATCCAACCAATCAACTCTTCGTAAGAGTAGAGATATAATTGCGGAGAACTTTTACGGTTCCAATACCTTAGAAATTTCAATTGCTTTTGCTGAAAGAGATAGTTTATGGACGACGAGCAGTCTTAATAAGATTGAAAAAGTAGAAAATTTGCTTGCTGAACTTTTCAATCCATTATACACTATAAGTCCTGCAACAATTGTAAAGCGTAACCACCGTTTTACCGTCAATGGGAACCCAGATGCTTATACTATTCCAAATCGTATTTCAGTACAAACACGAGCTGATTTAAATGAACGATATGAACAATGGGGCGGCAATCAGGTGATTGCTGAAAAGAGCAATGTAGGCAGAATCATTATTGGATATCAGCATCCCGGGCTACACCAGTCGCTGCAACATTATGCAAATCTAGACAGTTTGTTTCAAGTCATTTCGAATGAAACAATAAAATTCAATTTAACTGGACCTGCCTATTTATCAGATTTTGGCACTTATACCTTTACCCGCAACTTAATTATAGGTTGGCTAATTGGTGTTTTATTATCTGTTTTATTAATTGGATTTATATTGCGTTCTTTTTTAAAAGGTCTCATTTTATTATTGGTTAATTTGATCCCTTTATTGCTAGTCGTATTATTAATGCCATTGTTTGGGCTTGAAATTAATCCTCAATCGTTATTTTTGCTCACAATTTTGGCAGGGCTTTGTGTGGACGATTCAATTTACATTATGTTGCAAGGTAAAAAGCAAGAAATAGGATTCTATCCGGTATTGGTGACAAGTACAGTATTGGCTGCCGGTTTTGTTTCATTTGGATTTTCAAATCTGACTTGGCTTAGCCCCTTTGCATGGATCTTTTTGATTGGGATCATAACCGCACTGTTACTCGATCTCTTTATTTTACCACTATTTATTCAATCAAACAAAGAATGATAGAGGCATTATTCATATTGTGGTTTATACTCAACTTAGCCTTATTGGTATTTGTTGTACACGAGCTTTACTTGATGGTAATTGCGTTGTTTCGAAAGAAAAAAAAGACTCCTCAGTATGATCAGAAAAAGCAATATTCAGTTACTGTTCAATTGCCGGTTTATAACGAAAAATATGTTATTGAACGACTCTTAAAATCGGCAGCTTCCTTAGATTATCCTGATCATTTATTAGAAATTCAAGTTTTAGATGATTCAACAGATGAAACCACTGAATTAATTCAAAAATTTATAGCCAATAATGAGCGTGGCGCAGTATTCAAACATATTAGGAGAGAAGACCGTTCTGGATATAAAGCGGGTGCATTAGATTATGGACTAAATACCGCTGAAGGCGAATTTATTGCCGTTTTTGACGCCGATTTTATCATAGAACCTAGTTTTTTAGAAAAAGTTGTTCCACTATTTGCAGATGAAAATGTTGGCGTGGTGCAAACCAAATGGCTTCACGTCAATGAAAAATACACCTTATTGACACGCGCACAAGCCATAATGCTGAATACGCACTTTAGCATTGAGCAACTCGGCCGTTCATCTGCCAAATGTTTCATCAACTTTAACGGGACAGCAGGGATATGGCGTAAGGTATGCATTTCAGACGCTGGCGGTTGGCATGCCGATACGTTGACCGAAGATTTAGACCTAAGCTACCGAGCGCAAATAAAAGGCTGGAAATTCGCCTATTTATTCGACGTAGGTTCACCTGCTGAATTACCAGTAACTTTTGAAGCCTATCGCACCCAACAGCACAGATGGTCGAAAGGTGCAGCAGAATGTGTTCGCAAAAATTGGAAACTATTGTGGGGGGCTAAAATTCCGTTGAAAGCAAAAATACTTGGCGCTTTTCACTTGTTGAATAGCTCGGTTTATTTATTGATTATTCCCTTAATCCTATTAAGTCCAATTATATACTACGTTACTAAAAACAACTTAATTGAACTCGAGCTGTCCCAAGAAATGTCAGCCATTGGTTTAATTACCACCAGTTTATTAATCCTCATCTTTTTTACTGGAAATTTAATTGGACAAAAAAATAAACTAAAGCGTATTCTTCTGTTCATCCCCTCACTGTTTATGTTTTTCGCCATGACAAGTGGCATTTCTCTTTACATGATTATTGGAGTAATTCAAGGTTATCGCAGAAAAAGCTCTGCTTTTGTTCGAACGCCAAAATTTGGTGAAAAAGGAGAATTAAAAGACAAGATTAAAAAAGGCTATGATTTTAAGAAAGAGTTTAGTCTAAAGGCCTTTGAAGCTTTCTTTTTATGTTACGGTGTTTTTATCACCTATATCGCCGTGGTGGACTTGAATTTGATTATGGCGGTTTATGGGTTGATTATTACGGTTGGTTATTCTTTGGCGGTGATTTTTAATCGGAGGACTTTTAAGGTTTAGCCGGTTCTCGATACAATCCAAGAGCACTTCGAGAGCCTCAGTGTTCTTGAACCACTCGAACTGACGTCTAAAACTTATGACAACTCTGATTGGTTTCGAAAATTATGTGCTGTGCATGATTTGTAATCAGATGGCGATCGGAACTTACCAAACTGTGTATTAAAGCTTGGTCAATGGGACACGGATTCCCCGTCGGTAGAAGCCTTTGGCGAAGGCCTAACGCAGAATGAGCTGTCCCGACAGCAATCGATTCGCTGATTTTTTTATTCATTTACCCTATCCTAAAATGAGCTTCGCTGGGTTTGTAACCCTGCGACAGAATAATTCCCACGGTTTGCAATAAGTATTTCAGCCAAATCATACGTTTCGCTTTGTGAAAATTAAGCTTAGGATTACATTCCAATAGCGATCGGAACCAGTAGAACGCGCAGAACGCAGATGAAGCCCCCGATAGAAATTGAAACCAACGGCGCACGATTCGACATAAATTTGAAATGGGATTTTAGCCCTCCTTCCCTACTTCTTCTCTAACAACAATATAGCCTTGTTAAAATCAGCAGCTGAGTTAATTACGCGGCGGTAATCTTCGTAATACTCCTTTTCTACATTCACAAAAGCGTAAAACTCATCAATTTCAATGTGGATGACATTATCCACCACCTCAATAGTTGATTTAAAACCTGCTGCATCTACTCCAGATGCGTTTTTAAATGAGTTATCAATTATTCCATTTTGTTCGCCTGTGTACTTATAGCCATCTGGAATTGGAATGTCAATTCTAAACGCGTATGATTTATTATAAGCCGTAGTTATAGGTTGTACACGCTCTAATTCTGAATACATTTCGGTTTGTGGTCCTAATAATGTACCTACGTTAATTAAAAGTTTGTTTCCCACTTTGTCAAAAAACGAGGCGCTTTTAACTGTAGCTTTAAATTCTCTTCGGCAGGCATAATCTTTACAAGCGCCAATATCTCCCCAGGCTGCGGGATCAACCATTTCAACATTCACAATTTCTGCATCAGGATAGCGCCAGCTTACGTACCCTTCCAATTCTTGTTGTTTTTCCTTCTCAGAATCTGCATAGTACATGTCATAATTATGATTAAAGGACAAGGCTCCCAAACTATAAGCATCAATGTTAAATTCAGATGAATTGTTATCTAAATCTAAATCAACCTGAATTGTTAATCCGGTAACATTTTCATCATATTTGGCAGATTCAATTTCTTGAAATCGTGGTGAATAGCCACTTTGAGTAATGACCAAAGCCTGATTCCCCGCTAACCAAGAGGGAGCTAAACCGTATTGTGTAACTTGAGAAGCTGGATACAAATAAGTGCTATAATCAGGGAAATGCAAGATAAATTCATCTAATGTATGCCTTGAACAGTAATCTGGATCTAATCGACCATCATACTTATTGCAAGACATCAAAACCTCATACTTAATTCCCAATTGTTTTAAAAAGAGACAATATAGTTTTGTCATTCCAACGTCATTTGCCACCTTGGCTTTCATGATTGCTGTTACATCATCATAATCGGGATTATTATATTTTTCCTCGTAAAAAAAATTAGCTTTTAAATAAACCGTCAATTTTCTAATCGTTTCACTCTTGTCTCCCGACTCACCTGTGAAGGATTTTAGTACTGAATTTGCTTTGCGTTCTTCTTTCGGTAAAAAAGTGAAAAAATCGCCTCGCATTTTGTTCAATACGTTTCTATAACTTGAATAGGTTGTTTTGTGATAGCTACTCCCAACTAACTTATGTTGCACAGCTACTCTATTGGCATAAGGTGTCGCATATTTTTCATCCGAAATGGGCTGAATCTTATTGAAAATATATTTATTCTCAGTTAAACCATATGTTCTGCTGTTATCCCAATTAAAGGCTTTTGAATCAATTTTAAACATGTTAAAACAACGGATAATTATGCAAGCATGTTGCGTTTTATAATCCATTGAAAGCATTTCCTTGCCAGAATCATAAAGTGGTGTTCTTAAGGTATAGGTATATTCAATTTGTCCACCAACTTCGGCTCCTTCAATAGCAAATACCTTTAAATTCCCATTTTCAGAATAATCTTCAATTTCTTTAATGTTCTTGCTGTTTAGCTCAATAACCTCCCCAGTTTGAGAAATGCTACGCGCTTTAATGTTAGTTATAGTCCCTTCATTTGGCACGTAGACAATAACCTTGTTATTATCATCCAATCCTTCTTGTGTTTTTATATAAAGAATTTTATGTCGTGTAATTTCCCTCGTGCGCATTTTATAATTAATGAAGCGGTTATCTTCAAAAATTGTTGCGTCACCATAAGACACGTCTGCTTCGCTAAACTCAATTAACTCAGCCTTGTTTCTCCAAAATGAGGTGTCCTCAGCTTCTTTATTAGCGGCGCTTGCCGAAAGTGAAAGTAAAAAACAACCAATTAATAAAATTGTATTCTTCATAATTATTTAAATTCTATAGTCGTATTATAAACCGCTACTAATTGTTTAATGAAATCATTCCAAGTTTCTAAGCCCGAAGTGGGTACAGTTAGCACATCTATTGTTATTATTCTTGAATAGACTAAGGTATTTCCATCCATCTTATAGCTCGCAACGCAGGAACCATATTCGCATTTAAAAGTGACGTCCTCAGGAATATTGGTAATTGTGCTAGCACTTGGCATTACAAAAGAGACAGTACTTTGCCATTTCTTTTTATACTTAATTTCATAACTATATTTTCTATCTTTCTGTAAGATTTCGCTGGCAAATGGTTTGGTTAGATTCAAATTGATAAAAGACAATTCACCAAAGGAACTCGCATAATCAGGAATGCGATAATCAAAACTAATGGCCGTTTTAGCACGAGGTATAACTGCCTCAATACTTGCATTAGATATTTCAAAATTATTTTGTCCTAATTCTAAATACTGCCTTAAAAAATCATCCTTTTCGGTATTGGCAGACCCATATAAATTATGAAAACGTGAATATTCAAAGGTTTCAATTGTTTTGCTCGATTTACCGACAGCCGCGGTTCCATCAACAGTAAGGTCAATTTCGTCAACAACGGTACAATAGTCCGCCGTAAACGCAGGGATTGTATAGAGTTGATAATCGCCTAAAGCAGATTTAAACAATGTTTGTTTGGAAAGGATGAATGACGTTGGCACAGCAAAAGGCGTATTTGCATCTGTCGCATCCATTATATAAACGCTATCATCTATCACTAAACTTAGAATTAAATGATTGTCTACACTCGGACAAGGCGTATCCTCATATAGATACGGTAATTTACGAGTGCCCACCCAAGCATGTTGTGCATTAACGCCTGCTATGGCTAACATTTCATACATTAAGTGACTCATGTCTTTACAATCGCCATAACGTTTATCACAAATTTCGGATGCAGGAAACGGCACAAAGCCTCTCCAACCATCCTCAAAAGCGATATAGCGAATATTATCTTGCACCCAATGAAATATGCGCTTTGCCTTATCCAATTCCGTTGTTGCATCTCCAATTACAGTTGCCGTTAATTCTTTTAGGTCAACATTATCAGTTGGGCGAATATCGCTTATGAAGGTTTGATACCAATTAAATAAGTCAGCCACATCATTTAAAACACTTACTTCTCCACTACTACCTTTATACTTTTTAATGTAGACCACAATGTGCGTAGCTTTATGCAAATAACCTGGTCCGTTTGGTTCTGAAAATAAAGCTGGAGAATCTTTTAAAGTCCATTTGTAAACCATTTCTCCATCCACTTCAGCTTTTGTAAAGACCACTTTATCCTTTTGATCACCGTATAACTTCCACCCAATTTCAACTCCTGCATCTGCAGTTACCGTATACTCGACATTTTCAATTGGATAATATTCCGAAAAATAGAAACGCTTCATAAAATGCGGATCTTTTACTTCAATATCATAAGTCAATTCTGTTTTGCTACCAACCGCTACATTTGGATAAGCAATATCGAAATAGGAATTATCGCTATAGAATGTACTCCCCGAAAATTCAGATTTTTCTGGAATATCTTCAATTTTATGTGTTTTGTATTTTCCTTTTGCATTTACATGGGCTACAGAAGCCTTTAAGTTTTTAATTCTTGTAAAATAACCATGATAAACCCGATCAGATGCATAACTGGAATTTACCTGATCATGAAAATGCTTTTTTTCAATTACTGAATGCGAAACCTTCACCTCATTCCCAATCACTTTTATCGCAACGTCTTCTTGAATGCGTTCATAAACGATTTTGGAATCCTCTGTTGCTGATTTTTGGCCAAAACTGTTGTTTAGGATCAATAAAGTAAAAATGAGAAGGGTGTATTTCATAGAAAGTAGGCTAAAATCAAAAATAGTTAAATCGATTTAACTTTCGGTAAGATGAAGGCGGAAAAATGATAGACAAACACAATATTAGCTATTCCGTGAACATTTAAACCTGAGCTCAATTCACATTAATTTGTATATTACTTGTGTTAAAAACGAACCCTTAAATCCATTCCCTGATATGTCCAATCATCTTACGCTATCTGATCAACAAAAAGAAAACGTTGAATACATTATAAAACGCATGGGAGAATTGGACATAGGCAATCCTTTTACACAAGCTGGAATTTTAGCCGTAATTTCTAAAGAGAGCTCCTTTAAACCAAAATCGGAACATGACTATGCGGGCACTTCTAACAGTAGAATTAGAAAGATTTTTGGCCACAGAGTGAGCGGATTATCTGATTCACAATTGACTACCATAAAAAATAATCCCGTGCAATTTTTCGATAGAATTTATGGCGGTCGTTACGGCAATGCCGCTAATGAGGGATACAAATACAGAGGGCGTGGTTTAAATCAGCTGACATTTAAGGCCAATTATGAAAAGATAAATCCTTTTACAACGAAAGATATTGTTGCGGATCCAGATTCATTAAATGATTTGCCTACAGCAACAGAAGCTGTTATAGGATTCTTTAAGCGGGCATTTGGCCGTTCAGGTGGCAAATTATCGCTTTATCATATGACTACAATTGATGACGCCACCAACACCACGGATGCTGTTGGCGCAGCATTTCATGCGAATACAGGTTGGGGCAAATCAAAAACCGAAATTGAAAAAGATCGGACAGGAGGTTACGCGAAAGCATTGGGACGAGTTGATCAATTTTACGAAATGACGAAAGTAGCTACTTCGCCAGGCAAAGAAGCAAGTCATGAAACCACAACTACGACTCCAAATGCCACACCAGAAATAATAGCCTCAGGTGCAGTAACGGCGGCAGTTCTAAATATACGAACTGGGCCAGGCACTAACTTTAGCACGGCGGGATCTATTGAAAAGGGTGAGCACGTCAATGTTTACCAAGAAAGCGGACGTTGGCTTAAAATTAGTGTAACCGAAGAACAATGGGTACACGGAAATTACGTGGATGAAACCGACCATGAAACAAGCGTTATTGCGACAGGTGAAATAACAGCACGAGTTCTCAACATCCGAATAGGCCCTGGAACTAATTTTGACAAAGCTGGCACCTTAGAAAAAGGAAACACGGTTAGCGTATTTAAGAAAGAAGGGCGCTGGTTAAAAATTAGTGCTACTGAAGAAAAGTGGGTACACGGTAACTATGTGGACGAATAAATATTTATTGTATCACTAACTTTTGCGTCATTTGTTGCGCATCATTTTCTAAAACGAGCACATAAGTTCCAACAGCAACATTGAGTTGAATTTCTGTTTTACCCGTATTGTTTTCTTTCGTATACACTAGTCGGCCGTCAATAGCGAATACCGATAAATCATAATTCCCTTCAGCGGTAACAGCAAATGAACCGTTGCTAGGATTTGGATATAGCTCAAAAGTAATGGGCTCCTCTTTTTCGGGTAAACTCACAAAAAATTCACAGTAAATATTAGGTTCAGCTGCATAAAAATCAATCACATCATCCGCAATACCTTCTAAAGCAGCCGCATTTTCTAAAGGAGTGCCGCCCCATGCATTAATAATTGCGTAATCACGGCAAACTACTTCACCTGCATTTAAAGAAACAGAAGGAGCAGCCATAAACATACGGCGATCTCCTGGAGGATCATCACCAACCTCGCAGGTTCCTGTCCCTGTCAATGCCTCCCAATAATCTACTGGAGTCACAGGATCACCCATCCCTTCGATATCAGTTAGGCAATAAACAGCAGGCACGTGATTTAAACCAACAATTCCGATTGCAGGTGGGTTTTCACCATATCCTGGACTTGGTCCCGTTCCTTCATCAGTCAAATCTCCATTATAGGCATATACTAAGCTATGATCTTCTGAAACACCAGCTTGATCATCTCCTGCAAAACCTATATCTGCATCCATATAATTTCCTACGACGAATTCTGGATAGTTCGTTGAACTCCGATTAATTACACGCAAGTTTACAAAGGTTGTATTATTCAAATAATCGGCAGATTCATATTGATAAAACATAAAATGCATTTCAATTCCCAAAGGATCGCCGCCTGTTTGCGTATGCAGACCTCCTTTATCATTCAAAATAATATAAGCTGCATGATCTCCTCTAATTTCAGGATATTCTCCTAAGGCTGGTTCATAAATGCCATTTCCGTTTAAATCAGCAAATGGCGCTAAGTTTTCCGCCAAACCCATTGAAACATCACCATGTGCTGGCCAGTTGGTAATCGCATCAGGCGCCACATAATCCCATACAGTATAATTGGTTGAATGAAATAAAATTTCTTCGCGAGAAATAATGTAAACATCATCTGCATAAGGTGTTTCAGGAGCTTCCGCCAATCCGTCTGCTGTAATTGCACCAGGATAAATATCACGTCCAGCGACTCCGTATGTTTCAGCTGCAATTTTCAAATCTCCCAATTCAGTTTGGGCACCAAACCAAAAAGCATTGGCATAAACGAGGTGATTTTCGCTGTTTTTTGGAAATTCATAAGCCGGACGACCCAATGAATTGTCATTAAAAAATACGCCACGGTTAGAAAGCAATGCGCGAACATTATTCCCCTCTAAGTAGCCTGTTGAATCCTGTGCAAAGGTAGCCGTTGAAAGAAGTGTTAAAAAGGCGATTAGATATCTCATGTCATTTAATTTAAAGTTGAGTGGTCAATGAATTTGACATAAATATATCATAAACTTTAGCTAGTCTATCCTTTTTAGAAACGATAATAAGTGATTTTTATACTGGTCTAGTTAGTGTTTGTCTGTAAAGTCCGATTTCGGCGTTACGCTCGTCCTTAAATGGCACATTTACAAGTAGTAAACTCACAACCCCCGAACTACACAAGCCTCGAAGTCGTCCACCTCAGGCGAACTAGCTCAAACACCCGACTATATGGATGGACATTAATTACTAAGGTTGGCAACAATCGGTTTTGCTTGCGTAATTGACAATTCGCCAGCTTTCGAAGTAATTACGAAAGCAACCTCATAGCGGCTGCAAACTGGTTCAACAACAAATAAAACGACACCTGTGACTTCAAAATCATCTTGAGAATTTACGGTAAGTAATTGTTTGTAATTAGTTTCTTCTTTTACCCATCTCACTTTTCCATCCGAAAAACCATCATATACTTCAACTGGAAATGGTGTTTCAATTAACGTATCGCTAACAATTAATTGATCATTTTCAGCTATTTCTATGTTAAAGAGTCCATTAAAGCCATTATTCGAATATGGAGAACCATAATAAGCCCCTTCATCTAGCTGCATATTAGCCAATAAATTATAGCTATTTTCTTCTAACTTATCAAGCCCCATTGTCAGTTCAAATGTTAGTTTTTTTGGTGCGTCAATTTCCGTAATTGGATCTTCGTTTGCGACTTCGTTTAGAATTTCATTGTCAGTTTCTACGGTACTACACGCCATGGAAATGATGGCTATTAATAATAAGGTCAATAAGTTTTTGGATATTTTCATGAATCTAAGTTATATCATTTTGAATGAATTTTAGGTTAATGGGATGTTATGGTTCTAATTCCGCTGCTCAGATTATATTCTAATAACAACGGAATAATTGACTCATATCCTGATATTCTAACCACATGCCTTGACACCCTGAATCGCACGCATGTAACAAATTTAACTCGCCGTCATAGCCAGATGAAAATTCAAATCTATGCAGGGAATCATTTTCCATGTATTTGAGGATATTCTTTTCAAATTCATAATTGTCTGAATTCTTTTCAGTCAAATCAATAATTTGCGGGAAATTACGCGGACATTTCATGCCGCTTGACTCGGTAAAATGATCATATATCCAATTTTTTCGATAATGCGACCAATCTACCTCCGCAACTTTAAGCAGTGCAACTTGATTAGGATCGACATCTTGCTTGAGCATATAATAAGACTCATAGTATTTAGGAGTTCGCCGTTTCATAATCAACGTATCTCCCGAAAAACGTTTGGTATAAGTGTTGTATGATTCCATGATATTATATCTTATTGAATCAAACTCTTCCGCTGAAACCAATTTGAATTGACGAAATGATTTAGCGTAATACGGATACTTAGACTCTAAAATCGTGTCGTTAAAAATAATCCAATGATCTGCATCCCAAGGCTGAACTTCAGAAAGTTGAACTCCATCATATAAGAGATCGGAGGCCATTACAAATTCATTCTCCGTTTTCACAATTTTCCAAGTTCCGTCAATTGTATCTGGACTTTCATCAATTGTTGCTGAACAAGCTGTGATAAATGCAAGGCAAAATATAAGTCCGTAAAAGTTCATATTGTTCACAGATCTAAAAATACAAAAATTAAACTCATGAGTTTAACGCACCAACTGAATAGTGCCCTGCCCTTGAAAGGCTTCGCTCAAAAACGTCACACCCGAATATTTATAAAAGTAAACACCCGCGGCAGCTGGATTTCCATTCGGTAATTCACCGTTCCAAACATCAGTTATGGTATTGAATTCGGCCACAACAATTCCCCAACGATTCAAAATAACACATTCAAACGACTCAACTGAAAAAGCATAATTCTGGAAAGTAAATCCATCATTTACATCATCATTATTTGGTGAGAAAATATTAACTGGAACAAAGCCAAAGGGCTCATACACTTCAATTAATCTGCAAATAGAATCGCGGCAACCATTTTTATTAATAACAGTTAAACAAACTTCATATTGGCCTGGCGTATAGGTTAGATCAAAAGTTTCAAAAAGATCATCACTCAATACATTTCCTCCGAGCCCGAAATTCCAAATAAAGTTCGTGTCAGCTAGTGGATTGTTAGGATTGGAAAAGTTTTCAGATGTATTTACAAAATGAACATCCAAAGGAGTGCTCCCCTCCCATTCTGCCGTAAACCCTGCTGAAGTCATATCGAAATTAGCAATTGGATTTAAAGAATCTACTCGAATTTCTTGACTCAATTGGCAACCATTATCATCCGTCATGGTGATGCGATAATTGCCGGGATTCAATCCTCCCCAGGTTGTATTATCGGTTGATTCACCTGTATCTAAATTCTCCCATAAATAATCAAAATCGCCAGCTCCACCTGCTCCAGAAGCAAATACAACTCCATTGCCATTTTGATAGCCAAACAAACGGCAATAAGCTGGGAAAGCACCAAATTCAGTAAAAAACAAAGAATCTGGATTGATTAATTCAAAAATTTCGGAAACAGAACAACCGTTTTCATCATTAATTGTAACGGTATATTCACCCGCACCAATATTCAACAAAGAATCCTCTCCAATACCATTTTCACCTGTAGGATTAGGTGCCCAAATATAGCTTACTATTCCTGGGTCACCAGTTGCATTTTCGACATTATCTATAAAAGCAAATCCAGAATTATCATCATAACATAAAGGATTTGAAACCTCTAAATCAAAAGTCATTTGATCAGGATCATTGATAAAAACAGAATCAATAATATTGCAAGGAAATTCATCCGTAACGTTAAAATAATACCATCCTTCTGGTAAAGAATTGGCTGTATTACTATTGTCAACATTAACTACATCACCCGTTTCATTGGTAATTACAAAAATGATGTCACCCGTTGCGCCTGTCGTATTAATCGTTACTGAGCCATCAGAAAAACCAAAACAAGTTGGTGGATTCGCAATCACATCACCGTCCAAGATACACTCGCCGCTTGTTACCACAATTGTAATGCATGCTTCACTTTCACAAGGATCTTCGCCAACCGTATAACAAATTGTCCATGTACCTACGGAAGTGGGGAAAAATTCGCCTGTGATAAGATCAATACAACCCACACAATCTGCAGACCAAGTACCACCCTCAGGACTTCCAGTCAATATCACTGAAGGATCCATAACCACATAAGGACCAGCAGCGTCAACTGAAGCCGTTTCAGCGGGAATAACAGTGACAGAAATCTCATCAGTCGCTGTACATTCACCTAAGGTTGCAGTAACAGTATACACAACCGTTCCAGGACCTTGTTCAAACCACACACCGTCAACTACGCCATCACTCCAACTCAAAACTGCTCCATCAGGATTGTCAGCTTCCAAAAAAATATCAGTTCCTTCACAGACCACAATATCAGTGCCCGCATCCAATTCAGGACCTTCGCTACATGAAACCTGCAAATCATCAATAATCCAACGTTCACTTGCCGCCCAAGCTTGGACTGTAATTCGAATCAATAATTCATCTCCACCCGTAATACATCCTGTTGTATAATGCATAAAACCACCATCAATATCGTCTGAATGAATGACCAAAACTTCGGCACATTCTCCTGCACAAAAAGTAGCATCTGCTGGGTCAACCCAACCTGTGCCATCAATATTATACTCTAAACGCACATAATCAACCGAATTGCAACCTGTTCCGCAAGCCTCCATTGTGCCTTCCTCATACAAGTCAAACTCAATCTCAATAAAATCACAGTCTGTAATATCAATTGCTTCTGAAGTAACTGTTGCCGGACCATTTGTATCTTGTCCTTCTAAAGTACCCGCAACTACTTTAAAATAATCTCCGTCATCAATACATTCAGGACAACTAGTGGCCCAAGAAACACCTCCCAAATCATCAGAACCACTCGTCGCTTCCTCTGCTTCATCAAAGGATTCGTCAAAAATTAGTTGGGAATAACTGGAAAATCCGGATAACAAAAAGATTGTTAGGATTAAGAATTGTTTGAAAAAGATTGAGTTGCGCATAAATTTCATCAATAATTGATACAAATTTAATGTAGAATGATCAGAACGTCATTATTTTAACCTTTAATTAAGATTAAACTATGCTTATTGTCGATAAAGGGGCTTAGTCGTTAGTCATTAGTCTTGAGTCTTTAGACTGGTGTTGCTGGTTGATGCTGATTTCTTTATTTTTGTAGAAGAATTCAATTATTGAAAATATGTTTGATGTACTAGATAAATATAAGAATAATGATCATTTCTTTTTTCAAAAAGGAGATAAACTAAGAACTGTTTCAAAAGGGGTTCCCAATGAACCGGGCATCTATCTCGTTTATAAATTAGCAAATGGAAGAATTGAACTCGTTTATATTGGTAAAACTGAAGTTGAAGGAGAAAAAGGCCAACTTTTGACAGATGGGCTTAAAGACAGCATCAACGACTATCATGACGGTGTTAAACGGGAGGCCTTTTTTAATCAAAAAATTAAAAATGAAGCAATAGACGCATTCGACATTTATTGGTACGCAACATTTGATAAAAAAAATCAAGATTTGCCAACTTATGTGCAAGGTTTAATACTACAATTTCACTATGAATTGCATGGTCAATTACCTCAATGGAACAAACTAATTTGAATTTATAAATTCAAAAATGATCTATAAGTAATTATGCCATTCTCAATTAATTCATATTGATTTTGAAAACTAGGGTTATTATCAAATGAGAGCGCTTCGTATTTAAATGGGATAAGAATTTCTCCTGACTGATTTATAACACCAAATCTTCCGTTCTTTTGCACAATAAATTGATCGTTTTCGCTTTCAGCTAACATAATCCACGATTTAATGGCATCATAAATTTCAGGAATGATTACGTTTCCATTTTGGTCATATAGACCTACTCGCCTCTCTTTCTCAACACAGTAGTATGTTAGACTATTTCTCATTCCCCGAGTGTACCGATATTGATTATATCTCGCTGGCAATAGCGCCACCGAATCAAACAAAGCATTAAAAATTCGGCCAGAATCGGCCCTTAAAAAGGTCATTTTATTGTCTAAAGTAAGAGCAACGGCTCTAGAATTACCTAGGCTTTCTACTTTTAAATGCTGATAGGTTTTGGTACTAATTTCTTCCAATAATTCGAGGTTAATCAAGCCAGTTTTTCCATCTATTTTAAATCTCGCCAAAAATTGGCATTTATGCAGGTCTGTATTTCCTTTTTCTTTTTGCTCAGGAAGATATAGGCCATCTTCTTTAAAAAAGGTATGATAATCAGATTCGGGAAAATGTTGTTCAATGGCATTATACTTGGCTGGAAGAATTTTTTTAGTCAAGGGATTAAACATACCATACTTCCCATTCGATCTAAAAATCAAAACCTCTGCCCTATGCCAACTATTCTGGTAATATCTTGGTGGTTCTCGCCATGCAAAAACTGTATCACAAGTAATAGGTAAGTCTTGCCTATGCTCTAAATCAAAAAAAGTGATTTGATCCTCTTTATATAATTGAGCGACTAACCCTGTTAACATAACAATGCTATCATATTCTGAAGGAAGAATAAGATCATCATTAATGTCAACTAACCCCCAAAGTCCCTTCTTTTTGGCTGGAAAAGCAAAATTCTCTCGTAATAATTGAAGTTGCCGCTCATAACCAAGGGCATTTTCGCGGATTAATTTTGCTTTAGCTTGACTGTCTTGATAAGGACGTGAACAAGGGTTAAAGGCATTGTCTGCGTTAAAACCATAACCCATTTCACTTGTTAGTTCTGCATTCGACATTTGAAATGAAATCCCTCGCTGTTCAGTTATCAGCTCTTCATATTCTGCAGGAATTTTAAGTTCTCCCAGATTATCACAGATTCCAAATTCTCCATTCGATTCCAGTAAAAAAAGTGGTTTATTTATTTGGTAGTCTCTAGCTGTATGAATTGGACTTATATTGTCATAAATAAGTGGTAGCAGGATATCACCAGTACGCGTAACCCAGCCAAATTTAGTTCCTTTCTTAACCTTTAGCAAACTTCCTGTTGTTTGAATAATCTGGTCATAATAAAATGGAACGAGTACTTTTTTATTCGCATCAATCACGCCATATAACTCTCCTTTTTTGGCAATATAGATTTCAGGCAGTCCAAAAAGTTTCGGGTAATAATTAGCGCCTGTTATTCGATTCAAAACAGCATACTGCTCATTTAAACTATCTCGCTTGGTTTTTTCTTTTTTAACAAGGGAAATCTCAACATCTTCGACAGAAACATCAATTATAACAAGCGAATCCAATAATACAGCATCACCATTTATATCATAATAGTTAATCACATTTCTGATCTCAGCATTTTTATCAATTCGCATAGTTTTAAAATATGATTCGGTTCCCGCTTTACCAGCCTTAAAACTAATACGATAAGGATTTCCATAAATCTCAAAAACAGGAATTCCTTCACCTTTTAAACTGTAGACATAAGTAGTATCACCGCTATGCTTAAGTGCGGAATAATAGGGGTTATTATCGCCTTGAACATGTTTAATTCCCTGGTACTGCAAGGGGATTACAAAGCGTTTAGTCTTGCTATCATAAAGTCCTTTAAGCATCAATGATTCAACCTTTTCATCAATTGTTTGAAAAGTGTGAATATTGATATATCTGCTATTTAAACTTCCTCTGCGATAATTAAGCGCAACACTATCATATTTAGGCTTTAACAACACGTTTCCGAAGCGATCAATCAAACCTTTTTTATTGACTTTACTGACAAAGGCATAATTCCCTGCAAAAGGTTGACAGACGTCATAATCTCCATAATAGCGCTCGGTTAAATCACTCAAGGCTAAATAGCCCATTTCACCATTTCTTTTAAATGGAATCAAGGTGTCTAAATAGAATTCTCTTTCATCAATCCATTCAAAAACTGGAGAAATGAGTTCCTTTTGACCGGAAACAACTCCATACAACCCTTCATTTCTAACGAGGAAATAATTATGAAGCGAGCGATAGGTTGTAGCGTCCACTTCCGTTAAACTATGGACTAGCGTATCGTATAATGCCGGAATAATTTCCAATCCATTTAAATTAACGGTTGTTATTTCTCCATTGGATTTTTCAAATTGCTGAAAATTGTTGGAAAACCGATTTAAATGACCCTGTTCTCTCTTTATTTCTTTGGTAAATTGTGGAGTAAACAAAACCTTTCCATTGCTATCTAACAGGCCAATTTTGTTATCATTTCTCACTTTAAAATAATTGGTGTTTGCGTGATAAATATTATCATATTTCATTGGAACTATAACTTCTCCCCGACTACCTAGAATTCCATATTTATTCTTTGCGCTGACCAGAAATTGAGTGTTAGTGAACAATTCAAAAGCTTCAAAAGTCATCTTCGTAAGTTGTTCACCGTCAGCCTTAAACAGTCCTTTCTCCTTTCCTTTTCGCACTAAATAATAAGAATAAAAGTTGCTTATAAGAACTTCATCATACTTGAGTGGGATTATATTATTCCCCAAATGATCAATAACTCCGTGCCTTCCTTTGCTAGAAACGATATCATTCTTGAATATAAATTCACCTTTTTTAATCAGATCTATATTTTGAACAGGAACCCGTTTCCACTCATTTTTTGCCCAAATACAGCTCCATTTTTCGTTGTCTTTGATATAAATAAAATCTCCCTTAATAAAAAGGTGCGCTTTCGCATACTCAAAATCAACGATAGTATCCAAATCGGTATTGAGCACACCGAATTTCTCATTTGACTCTGCAATAAGAAGTAAACCGTCATTCCTTGTCCTATTTACTTTAACATTCAAGTAATCACGGTTCATTTCCACAATGTTGAGCGGTTTTTTTGATCCATCACCAGAAAAATCAAACAATTCAATTTGATCAGATTGATTTTTCAAAAGAAAGAACTCATTTACAACTACTGCATCCTTATATTTAACAGGAATCACCAAGCCTTTCTCCTTTAAATAAATACCAATGCGTTCATTCTTACCAATCACAAGACCTATGTCTGTCTCTGTCCCAATTGCACAATAGAAATCGTAGGCATAAGGCAATAATAATTCGTAATTGTGATTCAGCAAATAGGTAGAATCATTTTTATAGGCGAAAATAAAACCTGAAGAATACGTATCGAGCGAAGGATTTTCATCAGCAATCCAAACAAACGTTGGTGCAAGAACTTCATTCCCTAGAGAATCATAAATCCCATAACTCCCATTGATACTAACCTTATACCGATTTTTAGTATACGTTTCATTGATATCATCAAATTTGTTGTAGCGTTCATCTTTTAAAGAATCAGACAATTGTCCAATTGCTAGAATTGAAAAGAAGAGGAAAAAGATGCCTATAGAAAACTTCAAAATCAGGTTCGGTTTATACTTATAGGCTAAATATAGAATAAGTTACTGAAAAGCGTCATTAGTTGTGAGTCTTGAGTCCTTAGATTTTTGACAGATGTTTTGCGTGTTAGATTCTTAGAATTTAAACAACTCAATTATATAAAAAAATCATCCCCAATTCACCTGAATTATTTCATTTTAGAATATTTCAGACGTTTCCCTATTAAAACAACAGGATATTCCCTCTACCCGCAACGACTTTATTTTGATATATTGCAAATGTTAAGAAATAATTTCATTCTTATTTATAATAAGAACAACCTAAAACAAACCTATGAATACTGAATCTAAAGACACCTTTTATTTAGGACTTACTATGGCCGGAGCGGTCTCTGCTGGAGCATATACTGGAGGAGTGATGGATTATATCTTTGAATTATTAGACAAATGGGAAAGCGCAAAAAAAGGTGAGCTTGAAGGAGTTGATCCTGATTTAGTTCCAAAGCACAATGTTATAATTAGTGCAATGGGTGGAACTTCTGCGGGTGGAATGACTACTGTAATGAGTGCTTTAAATGCAATTCATAACGAGATTAAACCTGTGACGGATGCGGAGGTAGGCAATATTGGTGGTCCAAAGGACAATATATTTTATGATAGTTGGATAAATTTGGCTGATAACAAGAAGGACACTACCCTAAATCAAGTCTTAAATACAAAAGATTTAAAGGACGGGAAAATCACTTCATTGCTGAACTCTGCCTTTATTGATAAAATTGCAGAATCAGCATTTAGTTTGCCCGGAGCAGCAGATACAAATCCCTCAGCAAAACTCCCCTCCTATTTTTCGCCTGATTTTCAACTCATTATTGCGCACACTATGTTGCGTGGTATTCCGCTCCAAGTTTCTTTTCCAAATAGTACCAAAACGAGCGATAACAGTCCTGGCCATGTAAGTTATGAGCACTTTTTGTTTTCTCATTTTAAATTAAACGGTTTAGGCGAAATCGATCCTGATAAATACTTACCCTTAAACCCTTATGAATTTAAAGCAAAGCAGCGATTAGCAAAAGCGGCTGTAGCTACTGGCGCATTTCCAATTGGCTTAAATTTTAGAACGTTCAATGAGTCTGATTTTAAACCGGAATATTTGAAAACCGTTCTAAGTAGATTAGTCGAAGGGAAGGTTGGAAAGGAAGACCCAACGCACCGTGAAGATATAGATTGGAGCGAACCTGCGTTAAATGAGGTTATAACAAATTTCAAAGCGGCAACAGTAGATGGTGGAGCAATTAATAACGAGCCTTACGGTCAAGTATTAAGTATATTGAATGAGCAGCACGGGAGTCACCAACACAAAGACAGTACGTTTGACAAATACGGTATTGTGATGATTGATCCCTTTCCTGATTTCCCGAAAGATCCAACGGATGAAAAGAATAAATATAAAGTGCCTGAGGACCTTTTTGGTGCAATTCAACCTATTATTCAAACATTATGGGATCAATCAAAAGTCAAACGAAAAGAATTCGTAGAACAATTTGGGGATAATCGGATCTATCATGGTTATATCTACCCTTCTAAAAGAGGACCTGACGGCGCATTATTGGATACTCCAATTGCTTCGGCATCATTAGGCGCTTTTGGTGGGTTTTTAGATATTAGATTTAGACATCATGACTTTTATTTGGGCAGAAATAATGCTCGGAATTTTTTACGTGCCTTTTTGACCAAACCTTATTATGGTCAAAATGATAAGCGGAATCATCCGATTCATGAAAATTGGACACTTGAAATGGTGAATCGCTTTAAGGTAAAACTAAAAGGACAAGAATATCTTCCTATAATTCCAGATATGAATTTGATTTTAGAAGATAAATATCCAACCTACGAAGAGGCGAATAAATATAGTATTCCGGAAATGCCGAAAGTAACTAAGGAGGCAATTGAAAAGTTAAGTCCCCTTATTCATAAACGCGCCTATGAAATGCTTACAATTGTAGAGGGAAAAGTGGTGAAAAAACCTGCTATCAAAACAAAGTGGTGGAAATTGTGGAAACGCACAAAGGCATGGGGATTTGGTCTTATTATTAAAAAAGGTAAAGGAATATTGAGCGACCAAGCTACAGAAAAACTAACTGAAATTATAATTGAAGACTTAGAAAAAAAGGGTTTATTAGTGTAAAGCTTATTGTGATATAATTATGGAGAATAATAAAACCAAATGACTATTCAATTGGTGATAGAAAACTAGCTTTTAAGTATTACTAGCCAATTGAATTTTTCTTTGGTGATGAACTATATTCTGGAATTTTAAAAATGATCGGCAACAATTTTTTAATAAAATCGGCGTTCACAAATAAATTCTTAACCTAAAATCATGAAGCTTACTTACCTCCTATCAATCATTCTTTTTATTAGTATAATCAGTTGCGATAAAGAAATTGATGCACCTATAGAAATTGAGGAAACAGCAACAGACGAAACATCTTGTGATACTTGCACAGAAAGATTTATGGAAAGTTTTTCAACTGTTTCAGCTAAAACGAGATTGACGATAGTTAATCAAGGATTTACCTCACGGAATACAATTAGCCAGGTATTCAACTATAAATTAACACCTGCAGCAGAAGCAGACGGCGCATACTTCTATAAAATTCAAAGAAAAGTGAAATGCTACTATGATATTGGTGCATATGAAATCGATTTTGAGGATTCCCCAGGTTTCTATCGTTATGATTATGAGAATCGAAAAGCATATCATTATGCAAACTTAACAGATGAAAGTCCTGTTTTATTAATGGATTTTAATCATGAAATTGGGGATTCAATTGTAATTGGTGAAAGAGCCGGAGAACCAATTGTATTTGTTGTGTTTGAGAAGGAAACGTTTTTATTAGATGGCTATCCAATGCCAAAATTAAAAGGGCATATATCTGTACAAACACTAGATTGTTATGCTGATGAAGACCTAATTGAAAATGAAACCGTTTTAACGCCTTATTATCCTAATCCTGTTTGAATTGATCGTCCTTGGTCAGAAACACCTGTTGCTTGGGATGATAATAATTTTTATGAATGGTTAGAAGGCTATACCTTATTCGAATACAATTATCAACTTATTGGTGAGACTGGTGAAAGTTTGAGTAATGGAGGGTTTCGATCTGGTTATTAGATTTGTTCGATTAAATAAATAGAATAAAAGCACCGATTTTACTGATCCAAGCACTTAATTTCCACCTTGCAATTCGCTCACTTTATTTTTGACTTTAACCATAATGTCGTTTAATTGATTATAGTCAGATCCTTCTAAAGACAAGGGAACCCCGATATTAACTGTGATGATTCCTTTTTTGAATTTAGTATTTGAATCAATTGGCCAAATAGTATTCGTTCCTTTAATTGAAATGGGTAAAATTTCAACTCCTGATTGTAAAGCCAAATTGAAGCCTCCTTTTTTGAAGCGTTTAACTTCGCCGTCAGGGCTTACAGTTCCTTCGGGAAAGATCAGTACTGTTTTTCCTTTATTGATTAAGTCTGCGGCTTCTGTCAAGCTTTTCTGAGCTTCTGAATGGTTACCTCGATCAATAAAAATCATTCCGGTAGCTCTCATATACCAACCCAAAAACGGTATTTTTTTAAGTGATTTTTTAGCAACAAAATGTAAGTTATTAGGAAGCACTTTAAACAAAGATGGAATATCAAGATACGAGAGGTGATTTGACATCAAGACATAAGGTTTTCCTTTTACAATATTCTCTACCCCAGAAACTACAACTTTTGAGGATAAAAGAAATAGAATTCCGGGCGCCCAAATTGTTCTGGCCATTGCCAGCATTAATTTATTGTTGAAAGTGACGAGTAATACTATTAAGGAGACAGAAATGCATAAAATCGTCCATAGAATCATGGCGACTAGGCGTATATACGACATCTAATTCTTCTCCAGCTTCAGATATTCTAATTTCAGCTTTTTGGCTTCTTCTTTAGTACGCGAATCCTTAATATGTTTGGGCACAGGTTTTAAATCCCATACAATACCAAACCATGAAAAGAATTTGAGGATATAAAAGGTGATGTCAATTTCCCACCAATAAAAACCTTGGCGAACTGTTGATTGATAATAATGGTGATTATTATGCCAACCCTCGCCCAATGTTATTAAGGCTAGTACTAAATTGTTCTTTGATTCATCATTGCTTTCATACCTTTTTCGGCCAATCATGTGCATTAATGAATTGATAGAAAAAGTGCCATGAAAAAGAATAACCGTACTTAAGAAAAATCCAATAACAAGACTTGATAAACCATGCGACATAATCGACATTATACTAATCTCGACTCCTGCTGCAGAAGCGTTCACATATCCGCCAACTAAAAACACACCAATTAATAACGTTAATGGCGGAATCAAATGGTATTTATTTAACCAAAGTAATTCAGGGTATTTCGCAAAATCCTTAATTAAGTTTAATTTGGTTTCTTTATAATCAGGGCCAATTATCCAACCAATATGAGAATACCAAAAGCCGTATATTTTTTTCGAATGTGGATCTTTCGGCGTATCGCTGTATCTATGATGTGTTCTGTGATTTGCAGCCCAATGTAAAACACCTTTTTGTAAAGATGTCTCTGCCCAAAACGCAATTAGAAATTGTACAAAGCGAGAAGTTTTGTAGGTGCTGTGAGAAAAGTACCTGTGATACCCTCCTGTAACAAAAAACATTCGAATAAAATAAAGAGAAATACAAAGAATCCAATCAAACGACGTTACTCCCGTCCAAAAAACTAATAAAGGCGCGAGATGCACTAATAGAAACCCAATTTCTTTTTTAAAAACAACCTTACCCCTTACTTCCTTCTCTTGTTGAATAACTTCCCCCACTCTAATAAATTTTTGTGCAAAGATAACTCAATTCAATGGCTTAAAATAACTTATTGCAGTAAAAGCATACACCTTTCAATAGTTTTCAGTCCAACCCTCTACTTCTCAAACGTATATGAATTTTAAAAGAAATTGTTGGCAACAGAGGTAAAATCCCCTATCCCCTCTTCTCAACCAAGCGAGAGTGTACAAAGCTGTAGACCGCTACCATTTCCATAATCCCTGCAGAAAAGGTAAATTGTCTTATCGTAAGTTACCGTTGTGGGCGAATCAGTAATTGAGTTGAACCAATCAACAACATTAACCTCACTCCAACTATCCGACCCTAGTGCTCGATATGAGCGAGTTACGTCACCATTACTATTACTTCCTTGATAAAAAACAAACTCAAAAGCATCAAGAATTGCTACAGACGGACTACCAGTCATTTGAGCGCTTGGCACTAATTGAGAACTCGTTTTTGTTAATTTAAATTCATTTTTAGAATTCTCAGCGCCAGAGAATGTAAGCCACCTCAATTCACCGTTCTCGCTATAATTTTGAACAAAAACATCCAAATTGTCCCCATTAGCTATTGCCGCAGGACTACAACTCATGCATTTCAATTCCCAAACGACATTTTTATGAAAGTCTGGTTTTGTTGTACCTTCGAGCATATAACTTCTCAAACTACCAAGTTTCCCCTCATATTCCTTTTGTTGTTCAAAATTGAAAAAGTGATTTTTAAATTCTACTAGAATAGGTTTCGTTTGGCTGTAAACACTTGCATAACGAGAGTCAACTTCAGTTAAAATATTAGTAACAGGATCAAATGTATACCCGTCAACGATTTGCTTTGCTTCATAATCTTGAAAAGTTAAATAGATTTTTCCGTTATATACAGCTGCACTTGGTGATTCGGTCATCACATGATCCTTAATCTTCTTTTGAACTGTAGTCCATTTATCAGTCTTCGGGTTGTAAACACTATAGTATAAGTTTCCATGGGCTCCTTCGCCTTGATAGAATACATAAATTAAATCATTGAAAACTACGGATCCGGGACTACAACTTAATTTAATATCCGATAATCCTTCCACAAGGGTATTATCATGTTTTGTGAGTTTAAATTTTGACATTTTTTTAGATTTTATGAGTTAGAATGAAAATGTTTTCGATTCAATATAATGACATAGAGCAGCACTCTTTACATTATTGTTGTGGACAAAGTGTTTATGTTGTGGACGACACGATTTGGCTATAATATACGAATTGAAAAAACTGTCTTGCTCTTTATGCGCTCCAGTCTAAAGTAACTGGCTAACAATGATCGAACCAGCCAAAAGGGGACACGCCCGAGCACAAACTCCTTAATTGAATCAAGGCGGTTGTTCCTTGAATCAAACTTGTTTTTCCGTAAAACACACTTGCATGTTTTATTAGAAGTTTCTACTTTAGTCGGATACAACGAAAAAGAAATAAATCCAACTCTTTTGCGTTAAGTACTAAAATTAAAACCATGAAACCCATTCTACTATTCCTTTCGCTATTAAGCTTCCATTTTTCATTCGGACAACATTATTTTGGTGTAAAAGTGGCGCCAGGCCTTCAAACGACGACCTATGATAGTGGCATTGAATACAGCTCAACATTTAGTATGCGCTCAGGTTTGCATTATGGTTATCGTTTTAATGAAGCAAAACCATGGGGTATTCAAAGTGGCGTATATTACAACCAACGGGGATACCGGATCAATGATTTAACATTTCAACATAGCGCTGGGGTATTTAAATCAGGAGATTACATCAGCAAAAGGAATAATATTGGCTTAAATGTGCTACTCAAGGTAGAACGCAGTTTTTTATATGCAAGTGCTGGGCCTTGTTTTGAGTTCACCGTTACCGAAACAGGCATAAAAGATTATGAAATAGAAAGCCTTACGGACATTAAATGGAGCTATTCACCTGACAATTTCTCAGAAGCTTTTTATTTTGGATATGAGCTTAATTTAGGCACACAGTTCTCAATTACTGAAAAACTTCAATTCTTTACAGAATTATCAATGAACCAGGTTTTCGGTGAAAAATCCGAAAGTTTTGAGAACCGAATTGGTTATTTTAACATGAATTTGGCGTTTGGGATTAATTATCATTTTTAGGTTGGTTTTTGTGAGGTAAATGCAGATAAGCTTTTAGTGATTTGTTAGGGGGTTGGTTGTGCGGGTTGTTCTAGACTCATTTTGACTCATTGTTTGAGTTTGAGTGTGGGTTTTGTGGAGAAAGGCGAACGAATATCGAACCCTAGGTTGGAGGGGTTTAAGGAGTTGGATTTGATTTGGGGGGAGGTTGAGAGGAAGGTTTTGGAGGGTTAAGAAAAACTCAAACTCATCCCACCAATCAAGTGAATTACAGTTAAAAACTGTTACCACTTTATATTTTCATAATCAATATGGTCATCATTAATTTCCATATTAGTTCCCCCACAGTTTAGTCGTTCAGATTCTAGTTTCAAAAAATTTTCATACTCTTTATACTCATCAGTATAATATACACCGCGCTTTAATAAATTCGGTAAAGTTCTAAACGCTCGTTTCCCTCCACCTAATGAAATATAATCAACATTAATGCTTCTCATATAATTATAGATCAAATTATTTGAACCATACAAGGCGTCATTAACAAAATTAGCCAGGTCTCTTGCTCCAACTTCATCATATTGATTCATAGCTTTTTCAAGCCAAAATTCCAGTTGTAATTGTATTGAAATATCGAACTTGTTTGTTTCGTGAAAACGCATATTATATTTTTTGATTCGTCGCTTTCTTACCAGTAAGATTTAGCCACGGCTAATGTTAATCTATCAAAGAGCCTTTCCCCGAAGTATCTGCGGTTAAGTTTGTAGCAAAATTCATTCAAATAATTTT
>WTCE01000162.1 GCA_013138735.1 Crocinitomix sp.
TTGTTATCTCAAAATTATCAACTAAAAATTCTGGTAAAACTAATTTTAAAATAGATTGTAAGTCTGTATTCATAGTCTACAAAACTAAAAACATTTATAGCTAACAACAACTTTTTGCATTGATCCACATTATTTAAGTCAAGACAAAAATAGACATGCGTGGAATGTTGTTCATGTTGATGGCGATTGGAAGTTGTTAGATGTTACTTGGAGCAGAGATCAACTCAAGACGAAAGTCTTCAAAAATTCAAGGACGATAAATTGGCTTTTTATGGATCCAAAAGAATTTGCTGAAACACATTTACCACATGATCCAAGATGGCAATTGTCCAATGATCCGAAAACCCCAGCTGAGTTCTGGAAAAAAGAGGAGTTTGTAAAACGAAAATATAATTCCAAGGACTCACTAAAAATCTTGCTTAGAAAAGACTGGGTTGATGGACGTCTTATTTCCATTAAAGGTGTTTTTACAGAGAATGGTCAAGTTGAAGAATTTGTAAACAATCTCAATTTATTGGGATTTGAACTAGTTGGAGGCGCTTATGATTCTACCAACGTTTCGCGCTCAGTGTCGGTTTTCAATATTGCCACAGCCTATTACAATTCTTATGCGCCTTATAAAAACCATAAAGATCACATTATAACAATTAAAACTGGATTGTGGTTAGCAAAACGGCGAATGGAAATGAAAAAGTAGAATGTTTTGATTCTCATAACGTCTCTATAATAGCGTGTCAGGACTTCTTAATCGCAATGGAGCGTGATTAAGAGCAAAGAATAGGGATTAGTCTAAATGTGCTGTGAAGTGATTTGTAATCTTACGTCTAAAGAGCTGCGCAGTGATTTGTAATCCTGCGCTTGCACAAATTCTAATCTGCTAAGCGCAAGACTTTTGTGTAGTTTGTTTCATTAAACTTTAAGATGTTATGAAATTTAAATGCAAATTAACCAACCCATTCTTCATTTAATGCGTGATAAGGTTAGATGATGTTTCATTTCCCCAAAACCCAAACGCAGAGCTACTTTCCAAAGAGGCTTAAGGCTTTCTTATGAGTGCTGTTTTAATTTTAAACTATCATAGGGTGATTGAAGATCATCTTTGGGATAAGACCGCAGACAAAACAAAATTCTGTGTGAAAAGATCAGCATTCATCAACCAATTAGATTTTATACAGAGAAGAGAAATACCAGTGGTTTCTTTTTCGGATTGGTTGAACAATAGAATTAAGGATACGTTTTCTGTTATTTTGACATTTGATGACGGAAACCGATCTGATTATGAGATCGTATTACCGATTTTAAAAGATAGAGGGTTGGCTGCTTCTTTTTTTCCTGTTATCTCCTTCATTGGAGAAGAGAATCGAACCTCATGGGAACAGTTGAAGGAAATGGAAGCTTTAAATTTCGAAATTGGATCACATGGAGTGTCTCATGAAAACATGTCTGAAATGGCAGCAGGAGCAGGCGAGTTAGAGCTTGAATTGTCGAAAAAAACATTAGAAAAAAAACTTGAAAAACCGATTATAATATTTGCAGCGCCATTTGGTCAATACAATCGCAAAACGCTACAAATGGCAAAGAATGCCAACTTTCAAAAAGTACTCTCAACACAAATTAAAATTAATAGAGGACATAAAGCCATGGTTTTGCACCGTTGGAATCTTAAACACACAACCAAAATTGAAGCATTTGAAAAAATGTTGACCAAAGGTTCAAGATTGTATTATAAAATGAGTTTTTTATCGCTTCTAAAGAATCGTTTTTCGCGGTTGTTTGGATTAAAAATCGATTCATTATTATCAAAATGAAAAAAATATACGAATGATATTGTTTTTGTATGGTCTCCTTGCTATTTGCGGGTTGCCAATATTTTTTTTGGCAATTTATCCTCTTATGTCACATGTTTTCGCGGCATTTACAAAAGGAAATACTCATTTTGAAAGCAGTAAGCATAATAACGCTTCCGCAACAAACGAATTACCACCTGTAAGTATAATTATTGCCTGTTATAATGAGGAAAGTTTTATCCGCTCAAAATTGACTGAGATTTTGTCAAAGGCTAATTGGATAGAAGGTTCTGAGCTGATTGTGGTTTCGACAGGTTCTACAGATACAACAGATCAAATTTTGCGTGAATTTGATTCGAACCCGAATGTTCATTTATGTCTGATTCCTGAGCGTATATCGAAAATTGATGCAGTAAACTACGCGGTAAATATATGCCGGCATAAATTGCTGGTTTTTAGTGATTGCCGCCAAAAAATGAAGGTTGGTTCAATCCAAAGATTAGTTAGCAAATTTCAAGACCCTACAATTGGAACTGTTGCTGCCTCATTATTGGATACCAAGAATGATGAATCACCTTCATTTTTCAGGAAAATGTATCATAATATGGCACTTAATCAAAGCAAGGTCGGGTCTTGCTTTAATGTGTACGGGGCGCTATATGCGCAACGAAAATCCGTCTATCGAAAAATCCCAACAGATTTGTTATTTGATGATTTATTCGTTGTTGTTTCTACCATAAGTCAAGGCATGCGCTTGGTTCAAGAGAAAGAAGCTGTGATATATGATGTTAGTTTTTATTCTTATTATAAACCAGAACGGGTGCAACGATTGACACGAGGATTACTGCTGTTCTTATTCAATCATAAAAAACTCATTTTTTCTCTTCCTCCAACTGTTTTGTTTCGATTTTTGATGTATAAATATTTGAAATTATTAATGCCCTTTTTATTATTAGCCGTATTTCTATTAACAGCCTTGCTAAGCTATATGTCAGGATTTTTTGGGGCTTACTTCGGTATTCTTTTTGTAGTTTTAGCCGTACTATTTATTTTCAATCTTACACGAAATTTTTTAGTCGTTTTTATTCAAATTAATTGGTACTTTTTTTTGGCAACAATCAATTTTGTTTTCTTTAATAAAAGGTCCAAAAAGTGGAAGAAATTAAATACCGCAAATGAAAATCCTGCAACTTTGTTATAAAATGCCCCTTAGAGGTATGGATGGTGGTGAATATTCTTTGCGAAATTCAGCGTTGAGTTTAATGGCGCAACCAAATGTTTCACTTAAAGTATTGGCAATGAATCCTAAACGAGATTTGGTCTTACCCAATGATAAGGACAATCATTTTATTGCAAAGGCAAGTGTAGAATTTGTTGAAGTTGACACGCGAATAAAACCGTTTAGAATGTTCACTAATCTGTTTTCTAAAGATTCCTACCTCTCTGAACGATTTAATTCAGAGGTTTTTAGAGCTAAGTTGATTGAGATATTGAAAGTCAATACATTCGACATTATTCAATTGGAACATTTATATCTTTATCATTATATCAATGACATTCGCTTACATTCAAAAGCTAAAATTGTTTTACGCGCTCAAAATGTAGAATATAAGCTTTGGGATACGATTATAGAAAATAATAAAAATCCAGTCACAAATAGCTATTTAAAAATAGCGGTAAAACGGTTGAAACGAATTGAAGAGCATAGTGCTCAGTTAGTCGACGGACTGATTTGCTTAACAGAAGTAGATGCTGATATTTATAAAAATAGCGGCGTACAAACACCAATTTCTATTGTTCCAATTGGATTTGATTTTAGCGCTGTTGATAATGTGCCCATCCATGTTGATGATCCAAAATCTATCAAAGTTTATCATCTTGGATCTATGGATTGGAAACCGAATTTACAAGGGATTCATTGGTTTATAGATGAAGTTCTACCTATTTTAAGCACGCTAAACCCTGATATTAAAATTCATTTAGCTGGAAAAAAAATGCCGCAAGCCATTTATAAAAAAGCCAATAAAAATATCGTGGTGGATGGGGAGGTGAAGGATGCATTTTTATATCAGAACGATAAATCAGTATTAATTGTGCCTTTATTATCCGGTAGCGGAATCAGAGTGAAAATTATTGAAGCTATGGCACTCGGGAAAACGGTGATTTCTACATCCATTGGGGCACAGGGAATTGGCTTTACGGATAAGGAAAACATCCTGATAGCGGATTCTCCTAAAGGTTTTGCGCAAGCTATCCAGCAATGCTATATTTCGGCTGAATTAAGAAATTTATTGTCCAAAAATGCCCAGGAATTAGCACGGAA
The DNA here is from genome assembly GCA_013138735.1 of Crocinitomix sp. GTDB lineage: Bacteria > Bacteroidota > Bacteroidia > Flavobacteriales_D > Crocinitomicaceae > Crocinitomix. Next base: position 4,111 of record WTCE01000162.1, read on the forward strand.
TAGGTTTGATCTCGATAAGGTAGGAAAGCAAAAAATTAGTTTTTATAAAACGCTATAAATTCATGGATCCTTTAAAGGATTTGTCATCCTGCGTCTGCGATTTGTAATCTTGTGCCTGCAGAATTTGCAGTCCTGCGCTTGCTGTGATTTGCAATCCTGCGCTTGCTGTGATTTGCAATCCTGCGCTTGCACAAATTCTGAAACGCTAACATAAGACCTGAAAATGCCACTTTAAGAAGCCAATAAATTGTACCAGAAACAACCTTCAAAGCAACCATTCAAATCAACTTGCGTTTAGTTCATGTATCTATAAAAAATACAACCATGTTATTACAAGTGAAAAATACAACAATAATTGCCTACAACGGTGCTATAAGAGCAGTGTGGTTAGGTAGTGCATTGCATTCTCGCTTGATTTGATCGATCTTCATTTATTTTAAATAAATTGCAGGCCTTTCATTTCGAGAGGCTTTTTTTGTACTACCTATTTTACGAAAAACAATTAAAATCTGGATGAAAACAATTCGTCCGAAAGAAATAAATGAATTCAATAAAAAAAGTACTAAAAATAGTAATTTCAGAGGTATTTAATCACCACTAGGAGAGGATCTAATTGTCTAAAAATAAAATGATAATTAATATTAGCCTCTCTTTAGTGTCTGGTCGGAAATACAGCAATATTAAAATCAACTCTTTTGAGTCTAATTTCCGTTTTTTCTTGTCGTCTGATGCTTAGGCATCTCCTAAAGAAAATACGAAAACTATTTCTCAAAATTTATTTGATTTCTAAAAGTTTGTCTATTTCCGATCAGACCCTATTAAGTCAGGCTTTTTTTATTGCCAAATACGAATAAAATGAAAACGATCAAAAATTTAAGAAATATAGGAATTATGGCGCATGTAGACGCTGGTAAGACGACTACAACCGAGCGCATGCTTTATTATACAGGAATGATCCATAAAATGGGGGACATTGATAGTGGCAACACAGTAATGGACACCGACGAGCAGGAAGGCAAACGTGGAATAACAATTTCTTCAGCAGCTATTTCAACTTATTGGAATTATTCGAATGAGAAGTATCGCATTAATATCATTGATACGCCAGGTCACGTTGATTTTGCTATCGAAGTTGAACGTTCTTTGCGGGTGTTGGATGGAGCTATTGCTTTGTTCTGTGCCGCTTCAGGTGTCGAACCACAATCAGAAAATGTTTGGCATATGGGCAGTAAATACGGTGTTCCAAGGATTTGTTTTGTCAATAAAATGGATCGACAAGGGGCAGACTTTTTAAAAGTGGTTGCTGCAATTGAAGAACGTTTGAAGGTTGTAGCCATTCCTGTTCAAATTCCTATTGGCAGTGCTGATGACTTTGAAGGTGTCATTGATTTAATTCAAATGAAAGCTTTGCATTGGTCTGACAAATTAGGGGAACATACAACAGTGTCTAATATTCCAACGGATATGTTGGAGGAGGCTACGCAACAGCGAGAACGTATGTTGGAGCAAATTGCCGCACATGACAATCGATTTTTAGATCTCTACTTTGAGGATGCGAATCGAATTAGCGAAGCAGAGATAATTGCAGCTTTACGCCGTGGGACTATTGAGATGAATTTTCACCCAGTACTTTGTGGTACAGCGCATAAGAATAAAGGAGTTCAACCTTTACTAGATGCGGTTATTCGCTATTTGCCTGCGCCTATTGATATGCCTGCTATAGTAGGGACGTCGTTAAATAGTGATGAAGAGCAAGTACGTGAACGTACGATTGACGAGCCATTTGCTGCTTTAGCCTTTAAGGTGAATATTGACAAACATGTCGGTAAACTAACAATGGTGCGCGTGTATTCTGGAATGTTAAAAGCTGGAACAAACTTATTGAATGCAAGAACAGGAGCTATGGTTCGTGTGAATAGGATTCAAGAAGTGAAAGCCAATGCTTATGTTAATATGTTGGAAACGCAAGCTGGAGATATATGTGCCCTCGTTGGATTGAAGGATGTAAGAACTGGAGATACGCTTTGTGCGATTGATCATCCGCTAGTTTTGGAATCGATTGATATTCCTGAACCGGTTATTGCTTTGTCAATTGAGCCAAAAACGCGAGAAGATGTGAAAATTTTCGGACAAGCTTTGGCCTTTGCAACAGAGGAAGATCCTTCGTTACAGGTTGATGTCGACGATCAAACAGGACAAACTATTTTGAAAGGAATGGGTGAGTTACATTTGGAAGTCGTGATTGAGAAGTTGCGTTTATCGCATGATTTGAATGTGAATAAAGGTGCGCCAAAAGTGGCTTATAAAGAAACGATTACACAAACAGTTGAACACCGTGAAAAATTGGTGAAGCAAACTGGTGGAAGTGGTCAATTTGCTGACATTACCTTTGTTCTAGGACCTCGTTTAGATAATGAACAAGGACTGGAATTGATTGATTCTACAAAAGGTGGCGTCATTCCAAAGGAATATTTCCCTTCAATTAAAAAGGGATTCTTACAAGCAATGCGTCACGGTGTCTTATTAGGATTTCCGGTTGAAAGTTGTCGGGTTGAATTATTAGATGGTAAAATTCATCAAGAAGATTCGAACGCCATTGATTTTGAGAAAGCAGCACGTGATGGTTTCAAGAAAGCCGCCTTGCAAGCTGGACCGCAATTATTAGAACCTGTAATGAGCGTTGAAATTGAAACGCAAGAGGAGTATACAGGGCCTGTCAATAGTGACTTGAATCGCAGAAGAGGAACAGTCGTTGGTATTGAGGATCGCGCTAGTCGCAAAGTGATCCAAGCCGAAGTTCCATTAGCTGCCACATTTGGTTATATCAGTGATTTGAGAACAATCACAAGTGGCCGTGCGAATATTAGTATGAAGCTTTCGCATTATGCGATTGTGCCTGAACATGTTTCAGTAGCACTTATGAGTTAAGCGCTTTGCGCAGAGTCCAGTCCGCCTTAGGCGCACTGGGCTTTTTAATTTTAAGCTGTTTTATGATCTTCTTTTCTAAAACAAGTGAAACATTTACATTGAGATACTGATTGTAATTTCATTATGTCATTGCTTCCGTCTTATTGACCAGTAAAGGTTGTCTTATTCATAACGTCTTGATTACCCAAAAACTTTAGTTTCAAACGATACGGACTCTTTACGAAATTAGATGGATTAATGAATATCGTTTGTGCAGGCTTAGATTATACAGCACATTTCTAGAGAGTTTTTGACACAAAATACTAATTCACTCTTAATCTTTTGGTTTGTTTATTAATTTTGGAATTGAATGAAGGTATGGTTCTTATATATTCTGTTTTTTACAACGCACTTGAGTTTTGGTCAAAATGATTCAACTAAATGTGCCTTGTTGGAGCAAGAGTTTGAAAACAGTGCCAATTCATTGGATGAAGATCTTGTTTTGAGTTTAATAAACAACTTAATTGATTGCGACTCATCTGATGGTTATTGGATCTCAGTTAAAGGTCAATTTATGTGGGGAATTGGCGAGCTAGATTCTGCCATGGATTGTTTTATGCGCTCCTTTCTTTTTTGTAATCGAATTACTGCAGCTGAAAAAGCAATTGAACTTTTAATTGAATATGAGAATTATGAATCTGCACTAATGGTGATAGGAAATGCAATTAAACAAAGTAAATCGGATCATAATAAAGCTGTTTTCTATAGCTTTCGAGCAAAAGTGGAAGAGCGTTTAAAAATGTTCTATTTGGCAAGTAATGATTATAAAACAGCCTATAAATATAATCCGTCGGAACTCACATATTTGCAAGAAATGACCCTTTTACAATTGGATATTGGAGATGCAAAAAAAAGGAATTGAATATTTATTTGAACTTCAAAGAAAAGACACTGCTAGCATCCACTATGGTTTTATTCAGCAAAATTTGGGGTATTTCCACCTCATTACAGAGGACTATGATTCCGCAATTTATTATCTGAAACCGCTTGTTTGGCGAACTGATTCGATCGATATTACGCTTGCATACGTCCATAATAATTTGGCACGCGCCTTTTTGGAATTAAATAGGATCGATTCTGCAATGCTACATATTGAATATTCTTTAGAGATTGATTCTCTTAACGGGGCGGCTTTTTATAATCGCGCTTTCATTCATATGGCGAAGAAGGATACCTTGTCTGCCTGTCATGACTTGAGCCAGTCCAAAAAGTTGGGCTATGAAGCTCATGGTAAGAATAAAAGTATTGAAGAAGTGATCGCTGATTATTGTGAAGGATTTACCGTTTTTATCAAATTCTAAGCATTCTAACCGGGGAGTAATTATAAGGGTAAGATTGCTAGTGTACCTGTATTAACGGTAAATATTATTCTGAGTGTTGTCTAATTCAATTTGGGTTTGAACTTCTCATTTTTAACTATCTTTAGGAGGATCAAAAATAAAACATGGACAAACGTACTTTTCTGAAAAACTTCTCACTCCTTTCAATGGCTACTTTGCCTGGAGTTAATGCCTTATCAAACGTTGTTGAACAATATGAACATATTCCACTCAGTGAATTAGCTGCCGACGAAGATTTTTGGGCAACAATTCGTAAAGGATACCGCATTAATCCAGATTATATCAATTTAGAGAACGGTTATTATTGCATGATGCCAGAAGAAACCATGTTTCATTATCTGCAACATGTAAAAGACTTGAACTTCCTTGCTTCGCGTTATATGCGCACTGTAATGGCAGAAAATCAAGCTGAAATTCGCAAACGCCTTGCATTAATGGCAGGCTGTGATGCTGATGAATTGATTTTAACAAGAAATACAACCGAATCATTAGATCTTGTAATTGGCGGTTATAAATGGGAGGCAGGAGATGAAGCTATTATGGCCCGACAAGACTATGGCGCTATGCGAAATATGTTTCGTTTGGTGAAAGAACGTTATGGTGTAGTTTCAAAGAGAATATCGCTTCCAAATCACCCTGAATCGGATGAAGAAATTTTGGCTTTGTATGCTGAAAAAATTACGGAGAAAACCAAATTGATTCTAATCAGTCATATTGTCAATATTAACGGACATGTATTACCTGTGAAAAAAATATGCGATATGGCGCATGAAAGAGGGATAGAGGTAATGGTTGATGGGGCGCATGCTTTCGCCCAATTAGATTTTAAAATTCCTGATTTAAACTGTGATTATTATGGTACCAGTTTGCATAAATGGTTGAGCGCACCGCTAGGAGCTGGTTTCCTTTATGTGAAAAAAGACAAGATAGAAAAGTTGTGGCCTTTAATGGCTGAAGATGTCAAACCAATGGATGATATTGATCGTTTAGGACATACGGGAACAAAACCTGTTCATGTGGATTTGGGGATTGCAAATGCTATTGATTATCATAACGCAATTGGATCAAAAAGAAAAGAAGAACGATTACGTTTTTTAAAGAATTATTGGATTGATAAAGTAAAGAATATTCCAAATATTGTAGTGAACAGCCCTTGGCAAATTGAACGTTCTTGCGCTATTGCAAATGTGAGTATCAAAACTATAAGCCCAAATCAAATGGCAAAAACTTTAATGGATGAGTATCAAATTTGGACTGTTGCCATTAACAGACCTAATGTGCGTGGTTGCAGAATAACACCAAATGTATTTACGACAACTAAAGAGTTAGATACCTTTGTTCGTGCATTAACTGACATGGCTTCTCGTGTGAAAGAAGCACCGACGGCATTGCCAGTTAAGTAAAACTTTAGGGTAACATATTTAAATCGACTTCAAAAGCTTAAGCTAAAGACTTATTGAATACTAAAAGGAATCAGTTTTCGGATTTGAGAACCATCTTTACCAATCAAATTCACAATAAGAAAAGTAGCATTGGTATTGGTTGGAAAGAGCTTAATTTGTTCTGAAGTGCGTTCTTCTTCAAATTGAATCTGTCTCCCATCTAATCCACAGATATATTGAACCCTGAATGTTTCAAGACCGGTACCAGAAATTAAGATTGCATTTTTAGATCTAGCAAACTTGAATTCATTTATTTCCTTATTCAATCCACTTGTACCTGTGGCAACAGAATCTATTTCCGTTATTAAACTGTCTTCTGCCATGGTGTAGACCGTATCTTCAAAGCTAATTAAGTCGCACTCAAAATCAGTATCTAAAACAATAAAATCATCTGCCTCATCACCGTATACTTCTTGTGCAAATCCTGGACTGCCAATCTCGGCATAAAGAGCAAAAGGAACATTTCCTAGTGATAAATCAAATGAAGTCCATCCTAAATCATTAAATGTTGTGACCAGTTCTGGAAAGCCGTCAGCAATCGCAGCGCTATCCAAACTGATCCATGAATAAATTAATACATGAGCTGCATTAGGAATTTTAGAGGTTAACATTTCATTTAAGGAATCCAATTGAACAGGGTCGTTTTGCTTGAAGGCAAAATGTCCTTCCGTCCGCGCTCGGCAACCTCCATTTGTATTAAAATCCCCAAAATTATGATCAGGGTTATGAATTATTGAATCTGTTTCAAAATAAGTCTTCCAAACAAGACATTCATCATTTGGGTCAATGACTGCAACCATTATAGCAGGTTCCGTTGTGCATCCATTATATTCCCCATTTTCCAAGCTCCCATTTACTCTGTATAGTGTAAACGCAAGCTCTTCCCAATCTGATGGGTTACCATAAACATTACATTCCAAATTAGTGCTTTGAGAAGTAGCAAATAAGGATGTCAAGAATAGGCCTAACAGCAATGCTGTTTTTTTCATAATATGAATTAAAACGATAAAGATAAGCAAACTTATTGAGGTTCTCGGCCGATTTTCGTTTATGGCATCAATCTTGTAAACGTCATTCTGTCAAATTATTATGGCATGATAAATAGGATGATTTTTAACCTTTTGAACATCCAATCAACTGAATTGTTTCAGATAAATTCCTATTTTTGATTGCTTCAAGTTTTAAGCCATAACTATGAAATTAAAATTACCTTTTATTCTCATTTTCTCCCTTTTATCTTTCCTTGTTTTCGGTCAATCTGAAATTTCGACAACAGCACCCTACAGTGCGGTAACAATCTCCGTGAATGGTGCGGGTAATGTTTGGTCCTTTGGAGATGGGCCTAAAGGACAAGGTTTGTATAACAACTTTAACGGATGGACTTATATTAAGTTTGGTTCTCCAGGAGGTGTTAAAAAAGCAGATAGCGATTACGGCGAAATTTTAATCACATTGACTAATGGTGAGTTAAAAGAGTGGAATAATAACAATAAAATATTGTTGCCCTACGCAGGAATCACCAAAGTAAAAGCTGCTGTAATTGGTAATTCTGATAGAAATATGAAATATGCTATTGGTACTGTTAAACAGGCAGACGGGACTAGTGTAACTGGTGTTTATAAGGTGGCCAATATCTCAACCAAAGCAAGTAGTTGGATTCCAATTTGGATAGGGGATAAAGCCAGTACTTTTATTGATTTGGCTGAGGATAAGGCTGGGAATTTATATCTATTAGCTTCAAACGGTTGGATTTATGCCATATACAAGAATGATTTGAGGTTGGTACCAATTATGACGAATGCCAAGGGATCGGAAATCCGCATGGGCGAGGACAATAATTTATACTTCAAAGCAAGTGGTGCTTCGGCGGTCTATAAATACATTTCAAGCAATTCTTCTTGGTCGAATACAGGATTTAATGGAACCAGTTTTGGTGTCGATAGCAATGGTGATATGTGGGGAATTATCAACGGAGAAATTCGCGGTAAAAAAAGTGCAGGAAACGTTGTGTTAACTGTTGTTAATCCAAACAAACTAGACGGAAGTGGTAATACTCCATTAACCGCAATTTATAATATTTCTGACGCAGGAGCACGTTTAAACGCTACTCGCCAGGCAATTAAGAACGGGTCAGATGTGAACAAAGCCAATGCGCGCGGTGATTACCCTATACATTTTGCAACTAAAAAAAGTGATTTTGATATCATTTTGTTGTTACAAGATAAAGGTGCAGATATGAATGTAAAGGATAAGGCTGGACATACACCGCTTTATTATGCTGTGCAAATGTCAGAGTCTATCGGAGCTGGTGTTTTATTGCGGAAAGCAGACGGCACAAAAGAGGACTACGCCGCACTAGCTGCTGCCAATCCAATTGCTGAGGATATGCTTAAAAAACTGCATGAAGCAAACGTAAACTTAGCTACAGCATTGCCTGTGCTCGCAGAGAAAAACAATACAGCCGTTTTTGAAAAGGTGGTGGTTGAATGGGGAACTAACTTGACTGATAATACAGCTTTCGATAAGGCTGTTGATCTAAAGAATCTTGAAATTGCAAGACTTTGTTTGGATCATGGCGGAGATGCTAATAAAGGATTGGGCTATGCCTTAAAAAGTTCGCAAGAGGATATGATCATGTTGTGTTTGGAAAAAGGTGCACAGCCAGGTCCTGCTATTACCTATATGGTAGCACTTGGAGATGTAGCAAAAATGGACAACTTTATGGCAACTCAAAATATCACACCAGACCAAGTTCTTGAAGCAGCTGTTCCACGCAATTTACCTACTGTGCCTACAATTAATATGAATATTGTGAATTTAGCATTGGATAAAGGGGCACAATCAACACCTTATTTTGAATCTGCAGTGAAATACAATAATCCAATGTTAGTGAGTAGCTTATTGTCGCATGGCGGTGATCCAAATATATTATTGAGACATGCGGTTGAAAACCAAAACTTGAGTTATGTGAATCAGGCAATGGCTGGTGGAGCATCTGCCAACGCAAGTGGGAATTTGTTGCAAAAAGCAGTTGATTTTGACAATACAGAAATTGCTTTAATTCTAATTAATGCTGATGCAAAAGTAACGTCATCTGGGATTATTAAAACGGCCGTGGAAAAAGGAAACGAAAAGATTGTTGTGGCTTTGTTAGAAAAAGGGGCACCTGCAACAGATAAACATTTAATAAGTTCGGCAGTTGGTCAAAACAATATCACTATTTGTCGTGCCTTATTAGAGAACGGCGCAGATCCCAATCACGCTATGCTAACTGCAGTTAAAAAGAATTTTGATGCCATTGCTGCTATTATGCTTGAAAAAGGAGCTGATGCAACTAAGCCAGCTTTGATTGTTGAAGCAGTAAAAAACGATAATGCATTTTTAACAAAAGAACTATTGGCTTATGGAGCAAATCCAGATAACGGTATGAAAACGGCAATTAATGAAGGTAAAAACACCGTGTTTTCAGTATTAGTGGCTGGTGGAGCAGACATGTCAAAAAGTGAGTATGTTTATTTGGCAGTTAAAAGTAATCGCGACAGAATGTTTGTAACGCTAAAGGATAATGGCGCTCCTATGGATCATAAAACAGCTGATGGAGAAAATTTAATGCACATTGCGGCAGAAAACGGTAATTTCTATTTATGCGATTTATTATTTCAAGCGGGTGTTGATATGACTGCAAAAACCAATGATGGAGATTCAATGTTGCACTTAGCCGCTGGGAGTAAGGATGTCGATTTATGTGCATGGTTTATCGCTAAAGGGGCAGATGTAAATGCCGAAAACAATAAAGGCAAATCGGTACTTAAAGTAGCAAACGGACGAAAAGTTAAAAAATTATTGAAAGAAAAAGGCGCCACGAAATAAGTTTAGTTGTCAGTGTTTATTCCACAATAGATGAAGGGGGTACTTGGATATTGGATGCTGAAATAGAATCGTTTCAGCCATCTTCAATGAAATTTATCACCAATTCTACTGGCTTCGCAATAGGATATGGCGGTGACATTTATAGAATATCAGATGAATCGGCTACTATTGAAACAAAAGATCCGGCTCTTGATATTGCAATTTATCCAAATCCAATAGCTAATGAGTTAACCATACAAGTTCCTGAGGCTGCTCTTGGCGGTACGTTTACTATTTATAATTTAATAGGAGCAGAGATGCGGACAATTCAAGTAACAGGAACGTCAATGCTCGTCAATTGTTCGGAGTTTACGCAAGGGCATTATGTTGGGGTTTTTAGAAGAGACGATATATTGATCACAAAACTATTTGTGAAATTATAGAATTATTGCGCCGTAAAAACAATCTGTAAAAAATATGTTTTGCAGATGCTCATGATTGAACACTTTGTTATATTTGGCTTGCATTAATCTAAATATATGAAAAGTCTGTATAGTTCCGGTCCCTCAGGTGTGCCAGACGATTTAACCAAACCTAGTTCAAATTTCAAAAAGAAAGTCGCGCTGGCTATAATAGGTCTAATATTATTTATTGTCACTTATTTTGGTTTGATGATTTGGTTTGGATATACCTGTTATCAGATGTTTGCTTCTTTGCAGAATAGTGATAGTAAAATATTGTCTGTTGTAGTGGCTATAATAGTAGGTGTTCTGTCCATTTTTATGTTAAAATCGCTCTTTAATTTTTCGAAAACCAAACGGGGCGATATGAAATTTATTTCACCTGAACAAGAACCCGTACTTTTTGATTTTATTTATAAGTTAGCAGATGAAGCAGGGGCCAAAAGACCACATAAGGTTATCATTAGTCAACGTGTAAATGCAAGTGTATTCTATCATCTTAATATTTTTAACTTACTTTTTCCATCCAAGAAAAACCTTGAAATTGGTTTAGGATTAGTGAATGTAGTTAACCTTGGAGAGTTCAAAGCTATTTTGGCACATGAGTTTGGGCATTTTGCTCAGCGATCAATGTTGTTAGGCCGATACGTTTATGTTGCACATCAAATTGCCGAACGAATTGTGAACAAAAGAGATGCCTTGGATGCCTTTTTAAGAGGATTATCAAGCATTGATATTCGAATTGCATGGATTGGTTGGATTCTATCCATTTTAGTTTGGGCTGTACGCTCATTAGTTGAAGTGTTGTTTAGTATTGTGGTTGTTGCTGAACGAGCTTTGTCGCGCGAAATGGAATTTCAAGCCGACTTAGTTGCGGTGTCACTAACAGGAAGTGATGATTTGATCAATGGATTACATAAATTAAGAGCAGCTGATGAAGCATTTAATGCAACAATGGAGGCTGTAGACGCACATCTCAGAGAAAATCATAAAATTCCTGATTTATTTTCTTTACAAACCCATTATTTAAAGAAAATGCGAGTTGTTTTGGGAGATCCCTCATTTGGTGCAGCTCCAACAAATTTTAAGGCAGGTGTTCAAACAAAAATTTTTGAAAAAAACGGAATTAATCCACCAGAAATGTGGGCTACACACCCAGATGATGAAGACCGTGAGGCAAATGCAAAACGCACCTATATTCCTTCGGTAATTGACAATAGATCCACTTGGAAATTATTTGTAAATGCAAAAGAAACTAGAAAAATTAGCACAACAGGTTTATATGAATCGATTGAAAAACTACCAGAATGCGAACTTGTTTCAGAAGAAATTGCTTTTGCCAAAATGGATGCAGATTCATTTGATTTGACTTTTTTGCATCCGGATTATAAAGGATTGTTTTTTTCAAGATCAATGATGCTTTATGTTGCTAAGCCTGAAGAACTATATAAGGTTGAATTATCAGGGGATATTGCGTCTATTTACCAACAGTTATATCCAACGTCACTCAAGCAAGAATTGGAAGCCCTTAAACAATTGTGGATAGAAAAGAACCAATTAAAAACAGTGAAAAACGAAGTGCTCACGGCAGAGCGTCGTGCAATATTTTTTAGAGGTAATGAAATAAAAAAATCTGAGATAAAGAACTTTTTAGAACAGTTAGAGACGGAAATTAAAGCAATTGAAGAGCGCTTACACGAGCATGATAAAAAGTGCCGTTCAGTCAATTATAAAGTAGCAAAAAGTTTAGGTACCAATCAGCAGGTATTGTATGAAAAACTAATGAATGCTATACACTATACTGAGCATACCAATAATAAATTGGGAGACTTATTGAATACGTTCTCTAATGCATTAGCCATTGCGGGTGCAGGATCATCTAATGACGAACAAATTCGTAAAGTTTTGCAACATGCAAACAGATTGGGGGATTTTTTAGAAACTATATTTGAAAATTCAGAAAAAGTTGTAGAAGTAGGCCTTTTGAACAAATCATTTGGAGAAAAACCGTATGCAGAATTGTATGAGAAATATCAATTAGGACATGCTGATCGTCAAAATATTAATGATTGGATTGGGCATTTGCAAGGTTGGTTGGATATAGCAAGAATTAACATCTGGAAACTACGCAATGCTGCGTTAGAACGCCTTCTGATTTACGAAAAGGAACTACAAAATGCACATGCCAACAATACAAATTTAGGGGGTTTGAATACCCAAATCACTATACCCGAAAAATACGCGACTTTAATACGTGGAGATGAAAATGAACCCGAATTTAAATTGAGTTTTTGGGATCGTTTTTTGGCGGGTTATGGAATTGTACCAATGATTGCTAAGTTTATAGTTTCTGCGGCTTTAATTTTAGGCGTCATCTATCTTTCCAATTATTCCAACCCAATTAATTTATATATCTACAATGGATTTAACCAAGAAGTTGAAGTCACAGTTGGTGAAGTAACCAGGTATGTTAACCCAATGACTTATACCCAAATAGAAATTGAATATGATGAAACGTATAAAATCGTAACAAATAATCGAGATAAAGTTTTAATAGAAACCTTTGAGGCAACAACTACCGAGCGAGGTCAAGATTATATTTATAATGTTGCAAATGCTGCTTATATGGTTGAATATGAAATAACCTATGGCTTTGAAGTTGGTATGGGCTTTGGTGATGATGGCGGGGCAGAAAACACTCTGATAGGTGGTGAACGTTGGTTTACAACCAATGCTGATTATATTTTTACCGAACCACCAAATGAAATTTACATTAAAAGTGGACGAACTGCAACAAAAGATGCATTGACCAACTACAGTGATTTGAGTCCTTATAATTGGCCGTTCACATTGGACAATGAAAATGACTATCAAATGATTCAAAATCATGCAATATGGGACGCTCCAAATAGTAAGTATTTGCTGTCTTGGTTTCAATTAGCTGCTTCAACAGATTCAACCTACGCCTTTCTGGAAAAAAGGAAAGAAGGCTATCAAGATGAAGTAGCTGCGCAACGTTTTTTGTATGACCTAAGCGATTCTTTAACAAAGGCTAAAATGAGCATTGTGTTTAACGAAGCGTTTCAAGCGGATAGCACTAATCCAGATAAGTTTTATTTGAAAACCCGTTGCGAACAAGATGAGTCGCTGAAATCGGACCATTTTGAAGAAGGTTATTTACGCTGGCATGATAATGCATGGTTGGCATTTGCCGCCGCCTATGGCTATGCTGATAAAGAAGAATGGCAATCGGCTTATGATGCTGCTTACAATGCAACTGAAAATTCATCTATGCTGTTGGATTATTTGGGACTAGATTTCGAAAGATTCAGAAGAGTAATAGACCCAGACCTAACTGAAACTTTATACGGAAATCATTTATCCGATTGCGATCAGGTTGTGTATATTAGAGCTTTAGAAAAAGGAGATCAGGAAACTTTAACATTGAATCCGGATGAGTGTCTTTATTACCTTTCAATTGGCGAACTAACACGCGCTAAAACCATTGCCAATAAAAATAGTGACTCAAAGGATTATTACTATTATTATTTGGCTACTTCTGAAGGCGCTTCTTCAGTTCTTGTTGATGACGTGCTAACTTGGGTTGATGAAAGAGGCATCAGTTCACAAACAATATGGATGGCATTGGCCTTGAAAGCAAAAAATAAGCTGAATTATACCATTTTAGCGCAACAGCTACCGCAATTTTTTGGAGACCAAGTTAAACCGCGAGAAGCAACTGATTTTCTTAAGGCCGTATCGGCAGGCGAGGTAAAGGAGTCTGAAAAAATAATCAATAATTTGGATAATTTTCGCTATAAAAGTTACTTTGCTTTAATGGGTGTAATTATGCTAGGTGATCAAGCGCCTATGAAATGGCAGTTTTTTGTTGACCGTTTATTATTTATTAATGAAAAACCGTATCTCCCGTTCATATATGGTGCAAATGCAATGTAAATGTATGTATCTAATCAAACGATAGCGGATTCGCTTTCATTCTAGCCAAAGCAATTTCTATTTGGCCAAATTTGGAACTTCCATAAGTTACTGATTCTCCCTTTTCTCCCTCAATACTGTGAATTGGACTATTCACGGCAAATGGTTTAACCTTTAAATCACTGGTGGTGAGAATTGACTTTACAGAGGCAGGTTCGGTTAATTGGAACATGGAACTTAATTCAGGACAATATCCTTCTGTAGCTACACTTTGAACCGGGAAAACGTAATTATTAAAAGAGCCCTTAATATTGGGGTTTTCGTAGGCTACGTTCGTTGAGAAATATTTGATTCCATGCAAGTCCTTATGCTGTCGGACGTATTGCAAGAGTAATTGTGGGATTACATATTCAACTTTAAAAGGATCCAGAGGGTTTTTTATGCCAACCGAACAGGCTAAGTACAAAGGGAAGTTCATGAGTAATGAATCAATTCCAGTGCCTATTATTCCTTCAGTAATTTGTTTACCAGATCCATTTTTCGCAATAATTTCTTTTGGATGAGGAATTTGTAGCACCTGGTAAGGACCTTCTTTTAAACTGAAGCGTGAAATATGTAACTCATCCATTGGAGGACGCTTCAGTTCTGCCCAACAGGTGTAAATACTGTCTGAAAGATAAAGCGACGGAAAACTTGGAATACTGTAGCGTTGCGTTGCGATTTTGTTTTTAAGATGATAAGGAATATGAAATATTTCTTTTGCTGTGAATTGCAATCCAATGTCTGCGGCACGCATTCTATAAAAATCTTTTCCAGCATGAAGTAACTCAGTATTAAATACAAAATTAGAACCGTCCATCAACGCCTTAAATTCATAAAATGCTTCATACGGCTTACCATTATAATATTCTTTTAAGGTGTTTATAATCCCTGAACTTAGCTCATAGGCTTTATTACCTAAATCTACGGCACTCACTTTACGTACATTATCTTGGTGAATCTCAAAGTCTTCTAATTTTTCAAAAAGATCAAAATATTCATTCATGGCGTCAATGAAAATCGTCTCATATTTATTGGCCTGACTGACGTTTGGCAAATTGAAAATAGGGTTTTTAAGAAATTCAAATATGGTCATGCGAACTTAAATATGTTTAATTGCATATTTCAATGAACCATCTTTTAGAAGAGAACAAATTGAAAGCAGGATTGGTCTTACGAATGTAAATGCTTTTTAGGGTTTAGTCTTAGGTACGATTACCTGTTTTGAAGAGATAGGTGTTTATCTTCAATGGGCAATATTTCCATTCTAATGACTATTCTTCCTGCTCCCTAAACCCGCTTGCCTCTTGCCTTTTGGCCTAATCCCTCTTGCCTAAATTATATAATTACATTATCTTCGTAATATGAAACTAATTCTCACTCTTCTAATCGCTCTTAGTCCAATTTTATTTGCATCAAGTTGCTTATTCGAACCTCGCAATGATGATCGGTATGCGGAGGATTATTATTATGATTCTGATTATGACGAAGACGAGTTTTACATAATTGGCGAAGATGAACGACCAGTTGATGATCCAGACGCAATTAGTGCCATTTTACAGCAATGTACTGAAGATTTATATATGATTGATGATAGCTGGAGTCAATTGTTATTAGGTAAAGTTTTTGAGGAGGGTTATCCAGAAGATTATATGGCGGAGGAGAATCTGGAAGCGGATTATGCTGAGTTTTTATATAAAAATGACGATTTAATTGTCTTAGGGTTTGAAATAGTATATAATTTTTATTTCCCAAAAGTATCGGCCGTTATTGGTGTGTATGATATTGATAATGGCGAATTGATTTCATCCAAATTGTTTGAACGTTTTGTTGGGCAACAGAATATTGAGAAGAATGGTTATATGATTGAATATTACATTGATTTTTACGCCATGGACGCGAAGGACGAGTATGGTGATACATTAACTTTTATTGATGTAACATTTGATGAAGAGCAAAGCGAATTTGATGAAGATAAAACAGGCCGCTCGGAAAGTACGATAATAGATATTGAAACAGAACGCTATTTTTCTTTAACGTCAAATGGCAAGTTTCATGAAACGAAATATATTTATCGAGATTTTGATTGAGTTGGAAAAAGTCAATAGTCGCTAGTCTTGAGTCGTTAGTATTTAGGATTAAAAGCGCTGTAGTTTATCAAACATCCTATATCTAAGAGGCCAACGCCTCAAAACTCACACGAAAACTCAAGCCTGAAAAATTCACCATTCTCCCAATTCCAAAATTTCTGATTTTAAGAATTGCTTCAAAAAATCATAAGGCACAAAAGCCGGTTGATTATCTTCTGGATAGACATGGACGCTTGTTGGGTTTTGATAGAACATGATACCGCCTTCAACAAATGTAAAGTTTTGAATATAAATACCATATACCTGCGGGAAATTCAAGCATGAAGGTCCAAATAACTGTGCTTCATTCACCGCGTCTTGAATGTATGTATAAAGTGCTGAGTCAATTTTTCTTTGATTTTTGAAAAGCTTATAGAATGTGGTTGGTTCACTTGATATTTTTAAGACATAATTTTCAAGGTAAGTTTCATTTTTTTCATATCTTCCTTTATAAATATGCTGTGAATAAAAGGAATTGTTTGCATAAAGGAAACTTGCAATTTTCACTACTCTTTTTGAGTTGTCTATGCCATTTGGATTTTCAAGATACACGGTGCTTACGTGTTGCTTGAGAATGCTTTCCGGGATTATTCTGAGGTTGGGGTAAATGCTCTTTGGAAAAGATTTAAAGGAAGCCGAATAAGTTCCAAAACTGTACATTCTGTTTACGGAATAATTAAACTCTTGTAATATGAGAAGGTTGTTGAATGGAATCATTTCATTTAGCAAATCGGAAGGTTGATATATAGACTTACCTATAGAAAGTGGTCTGTCAAGATAAGCATTGGTTTGCGTGAAGTCATTCTTAAAAATTGTTGCCAAATCAATGTGCTTATTAATACTATCCAAATGCGCTTTAGCAATTAGCTTTTCAACGTTACTATTTCGATTAAACCGAATGAATTCAACTAGCGTATCTGAATTCGTTATTGAAGTAGTTTTAAAAACCCCAATGCCTTTTGGATCCGCTAGATCTGAATACCAATCAGAGAATAATCCAGTTTCTGAAAATAAGACCCAAAACGCATCTTTTTGAAGAATATAAATTCCAGGTTTTGAGCTATGAATTATAACATCATAATCCGTCGGTAATATCAGTGAATTTGAATTGTCTATTAATCCAAATTTATCTCCAGATTTCACGATTTTTGAATTAAACAGATAATGCTTATTTATAGGAGGTAGGTTGAAAGTTTTGCCATTTAATAAGTTTTCACCTTGTCGGTTGATCAATTGCCATTGACCAGATAATGGTCCAATATCCTTTCCATTGGGATTTTTCTCGGTCTTTACCCAGTATTGATTTTCGAGATTGGTGTCAATAATTATTTCAAGGTATTGGGGTTTGAGTAGCCATTCTTTGCCATTTTTACTGCGGGCTCCAACCGTGTTTTTACTCGTTTTTACTATTAAATGATGCTCTAGCATTCCGCCCAAATAAAAATCTGCTATTGATCCAATTTTTTCACCTTCAAAGTTATAGACATCAGCAAAAGTGCTGTCAATACTCAAATAGTAATAAGGCAAGGTCACTAAATCTTGAGAGGAAGGTCTTTTTATAAGGGCTCCTGATTCATTTACCATATAATTTGCTATTGCTATGTCTGGTTTTTTGAATTGAATAAGGGAGCTGTCGCAACGCACAAATCCAGCTTCACCTTTTATATATAAAGTGTCAAATTTTACAACAAATAGGTAATTTGTGTTGTATTGAACTGGAAACTGATATTTATCGGTGAATTTATGTTCTTTATAAAATTTATAGCGTTGTAGTATAAAGGCCGTATCAATATTATCAATAATTGTTTCATTCTCGCTTGAAGCAATAAAACCTCCATTTTTCTTTTCAAAATAGTTCAAATTTGAATTACCCCAATTGAACTCAATGTGATCGTATTCGAACGAATGAATAATCTCATTCGCTGAATTTATTTGGCCAAATTTTCCATTTTTAACACATTTATAAGTTGCTTTATTCAGTGTTTCATCTAGATAAACACCACCTTCAATGTCCTCATATTCGAAGGGGATGACAAGCACTCCTTTGCCATTGAACGCGCCCCATTTATCGTTTTTAATCCCGCATAAGAGCTGATAATGTTCACTATTTCCAATAGCATGGTAGGATGGAGCTGTGGACTCAAAAAAGTTCTGAAAGTCAGCATACTTATTGGTTCTAGCGCGCAACTTAAATTCACAGGAATTCAACAATACTCCATCTTCGGTATAAATATCAGACTTAAAATTGAAAAAGTCTTCAGACTCATCTAACACAAGTTGTCCAATCGCCCAAATGTAAGCCTCACTATTCAAATATTTCAGCAGAATTCGTTCATAATCTCCTGTAATTATTGTCTCGCCTTTCGGATTTATGATTTTACTAAATTTTCCCTCAGAATTGAAAACAGAAAACAGTTTTTCATTCGTAAAGAGGTAACGTAATTTTTCATCTTCGGTTGTAGAATAAATAAGATTTAATTGCTCATCATAATAATCTACTAATTTTGAATTATCAAAGAGTCGTGCTGTAATTACTCGCTCGTCAATTGTCGTTTCAAAATAAGCCTTGGTGAGCGTTTTAGTTCTTGTATTAAGGAGTTTATATTTTCCAGAAACGGGTTGATGAATCTCTAGAATGGGATCAATTTTAGCGTTTAAAAAATAGGGCGAGAAATTCGTTTGAATGGCAGTGTCTTGATATAAAATGTCATCCTTTAAAGATCTGATTTCAAAGTCTCTTCCTTTTTGAAATACCCAAAAAAAGTCATGTGGAGCACCTTCTCTGTATTCTCTTCTGTCCATAGATTTTAGCAATTGAATTTTATCATAGCCAATTGGGTGAATAACTGCTCCAGTTCTATCTATAATCCCACTTTTATTGTCAATTTCTACCTCAAAATATTGCGGAATAAAAGGTTCTTCACTCGAATTTGGACTCATATAGACGCCGTAAGAAAGTTGCCTAACAAATTCTAGATTAATGCCATCATATATAGGTTCACAGAGCGGTTTTAAATCATAATCATAAAGCGCCGCTTTACCATTTCTTGTTAGAACCCAAAAATCTTCACCAACACATGTTAATGATTGAATTTTTTCATATTCAATAGGTAAATATGTGCTTAAATCGCAGTTCAGTAAATAATCCTCGGGGCAAGCCCGCGAGGCATTAAAATAGCTTCAATTGATGATTTTCTTTTAGCTTTTTATACTCTTGTTCAATTCCTTGCTCCTTTACGTATTTTGCAATTAGCCTTTCAG